>DATNLT010000023.1:0-52163 GCA_035602725.1 Candidatus Acidiferrales bacterium | reverse complement strand
CGCATTACGTTGCGAACCGCTAGGATCGGGGCCGGTCTATTCGCAACTGGATGGCGAGCCGGCCGGCCAGCTCCCTGCTCATTTTGAGGTGCTGCCTGACGCGATCACGCTGGTGGTGCCGCAGATCATTGGCGCCCGTCTTGCTTGTGAGCGCGACCCGGGCGAGATCGCGGTCTCAAACCGGTGACGAGCGCCCAAGAATTCTAAGGAGAGTTGCGTCATCCCTGATGGACCCCGTCACGCACGCGCTCGCTTCCCTCACACTTGGAAAGGCTGGGCTCGCCAGAGCCACGCGGCTGGCGATGCCGATGCTGGTCGTCGCTGGAGTGGCGGGGGATGCGGATTGGCTGAGCGTATACAGCGGGCCTGCCGCCTTTCTGCGCTGGCACCGCACCGCGACGGATTCGCTGGTTGGTGCAGCCGCGATTGCCATCATCGTTGCCGGCATCTTCACTCTTTTCGCGCGGGGGCGACCCGATCCGCCGGTGTCCTTTCCGCGCGCCCTTCTTGTCTCCGGCATCGCGGCCTACGTTCATGTGCTTCTCGATTGGACGAATAGCTATGGCGTGTACCTGCTGTGGCCCTTCCGGCAAACCTGGTATGCCGGAGATCTGCTGCCGCCGGTGGATATCTGGCTGCTTGGGGTGCTGGTGATCGGTCTTGCGGTGCCGTGGGTTTTTCGTCTCGCCACCGAGGAAATCGGCGCACGAGCGAAGCGGCCCGGATTCTCTTACGCTGCAACTCCCGTGCTAATAATTGCCGTGCTTTATGCCGGCTGGCGCTGGGAGCAGCATCGCCGGGCGCTAACGTTGTTGCGCACGCCGCTCTTTCACGGCGAAGTTGTGCTTGGAGCCGGCGCGTTTCCGGGCGCGACTTCGCTTTTCACCTGGTCTGGCGTGGTGGATACGCAGAACACACTTGACACGGTGCAGGTCGGTCTCTTATTTCAGAACGAATTCGATCCGCTCAACGCCAGGGTGCTGTATAAGCCCGAGCCTTCGCCGGAGCTAGCCGCCGCCCGCGCGACGCAAACGGCTGCAACTTTTCTGAGCTTCGCCCGCTTTCCTTGGGCCGAGGTGGAAAAAAGCTCCACTGGCTCGCGCGTGGTGATCACAGATCTGCGCTTCGATCAAGCCGCGCCCAGCAGCCACCAGGTCAGCGCGGTAATCGAACTCAATGCCCAGGGCCAAGTGGTGGCGCAGGGACTTCACTTTGGACCTGTCGCGAGTGCTTTGGACGAATGATGGGATCACCTCATTGGGCCGGCACGGAGGGCTTCACGGCCCGGAACAGAAACCGTCCCAGCGCGTAGGCGATACCCACCACCGCCAACGTGACCCCGCTGACCAGAAACTTGTGTTGCAGCATGTAAGGAATGATTTTCCCGCCGTAACGAACCGCCAAGATGCCCAGCGCGAAATAGCGCAAGGATCGGGCCACCAGCAGGGCCAGGGTAAAGTTTCTGAGTGGGACTCCACACACCGGCGCGGCTAACACGAAAATCTTGAATGGCGTCGGCGGCGGCAATAGCGCTGCTAGCAGCACGCTGACAAACCCGTTGCGATCGATCCAGCGCCGAACTTGCGCGGCGCGCGACCCGGCTTGTTTGTGAAAGAGCGCCGCCCCACCCTTTTTGGCCAACAGATAAAGCGTCACGCAACCCGATACGGAACCGAGAGTCGCCATGGCCGAGTAATAAGGCATTCGCGCCGGATGCTGCATCGAGAGATCGATCACCATCAGGTCGTTGACGATGGGAAACGGAATGAACGAGGAATCTAAGAAGCCTATGATAAAAAGCCCGAAACCGCCGAGCGACGCGACCAAGGGCTGTAGCCATTGCAGCCAGTGAGGAAATTGGATCTGGTTCATTCGTTGCCCGATCGCGCGAGAGAACGCAGTGGTTAGCGATTGTAGCAGAGGTGCCTCGTAACTCCGCGTGAGGGGTGCTAAGCGCTCGATTCCCGAAGGACGATATACCTGGCATCACTGAGGGGCCCGGGCGCCAAGCGAAAGCCCCGTGTGGTCGCTGCAAGCTACAGAGTTACAACGTAGCCTTCTGGCTCCAGGATAGATGTGGGGAAGGCGAGGGCGGCCGTCCCTGCGGTTACTTTGCCCACGATCAGTAGCGCCGGCGCGGCCAACCGCGGCACCTGCGCCAACTCCGCGAGCCTGGCGCGCCAGACGTGTTGATTCGGCTGCGAAGCAGCGGAAACGATCGCGCAGGGAGTGGTGCGTGGCCATCCGGCGTCTTCAAAACGCGCCGCCAGGCTCTCGTATGAGCCGGTGGGCATGTAAACGGCGACGGTTTGGCCTGTTGCGCCCGGTGCCGGGATTTCCGGCGGTGCATCGGCCGCGCGGTGGCCGCTGAGCAGAACAAGCTGCGAGGCCGAGCGCCGGTCCGTCAAAGAAATTCCAGCAGCCGCGGCGGCGGCGGAAACTGCCGTTACTCCCGGCACAATCTCATATTCCACCCCGGCGGCTTCGAGGGCTGCGATTTCCTCGCCCGCACGGCCAAAGAGCGAAGGATCGCCGCTCTTCAAGCGCACCACGGCCAGCCCACCGCGCGCCAGTGCAATCATGTGCGCATTGATTTCTTGCTGGCTGACTCTTTTCACGCCGCAGCGCTTACCCACGTTTTCAAGGATCGTTTCGCGCCCGATGCGTGCCAGAATTTCCACGGGCACGAGATCGTCATGCAACACGGCATCCGCGCTGCGAAGCAAACGTAGCGCACGTAGGGTCAGAAGCTCGGGATCGCCTGGTCCCGCACCCACCAGGTAAACCTTCCCTCGAATTGGCGAGTTGCCTTTCATGACCGATCGAGGCTCCGCGCGGAACCGGTCTGCAGCATCTGTGGAAACTCGCGCCGCACCATTTCGTGTGCGAGTTTCTTCCGCCGCGCGATGCTCGGTTTCACGCACATCTGTAGGCGCCGTGCTTCCCCAAGCTGCGCCACCCAGGATGCGTAGCCCGGTCCGAATTGCGCATCGAGTTGCCGCCGCAACCGTTGCGCCAGCGCTGGACTCTGCCCGCTCGTCGAAATGGCGATTTGCAGCGCGCCTCGGCGCACGATCGCTGGATAGTAAAAGTCACACCGTGGGGGATCGTCCACCACATTGCACAGCACGCCGCGCCGGCGCGCCGCGCGCCAGATCCGCTCGTGCAATTGCGGCAAAGAAGTGGCTGCAACTACGAGAAATACGTCCGCAAGATCGCGCACACGAAATTTGCGCTTGTGCCAAACGATCCGGCCTGCGCTCGCCATGCAGGCGATTCGACGTCGAGAGCGCGGCGCAATCACGGTGACGCGCGCACCGGCCGACAGCAGCGCGGTGATCTTGCCCTCCGCAACCACGCCGGCGCCGACCACCAGGCAACGGCGCCCGGCGAGCCGCAGGAACATCGGGAAAAGGGGCGTCTCGGATTGTGCTAATTCGAGCATGAAAGATCAGCCTTCGACACCGTGAGGCACCGGCCCGACGGCAACGTCGCGCGCGGCAAAGACCACATCGGCTGTGCCCGCCAGGAATTCGCGCAGTTGCGCGTCGCTGTGACGCGCAAAAAAGCGCCGCAGATTTTCTCCTGGAAAGCGCCACGTCTCGTATTTCAAAAGCAGGCGTTCGATGGCATCCGGAACTTCGAGCGCCGGGCAGCGGTAGCCCACCGGCCGCGCGATCGCCGCAAAGCGGCCGACGCCTCCGCCCACGCAGAAGTAATATGCATCCTGCATGCGGCCTTCGTGACGGATCTTCTTTCCCTCGATGCCGATATCCGCGATCCAGTGCTGGCCGCAACTGTTGGGGCAGCCCGTGACGTTGAGCTTCAGGTCGTGCGCAAATTGCGGCAGACGATCTTCGAGTTCACCCACGAGCCAGCGTGTGAAATCCTTCGTTTCGGTGATGGCCAGTTTGCAGAATTCCGTACCGGTACACGCCACCGCTCCGCGGCGAAACGACGAGGCGTCCGTATGCAAGCCCGCGTCCTGCAGTTCCCGCGCCACGCCAATCGCTTCCGCAGCGGGAACATTGGCGATCAGCAGATTCTGCATCGCGGTAGTGCGCAAGTGGCCGTCGGCGAAGCGCTCGGAAAGATCGGCTGCCAATCGCATCTGATCGGGCGTGATGCGCCCGCGCAGCACGGAAGCGCCCACATAACTGAGCCCGGGCTGCTTTTGCGGGTGCACGCCGACGTGATCGCGAAAGACGTCTTGCGGCGGATTGTCCGGCTCGGCAGGATCGAGTTGGAAGCCGAGATGCTCGTTCAACTCATGCAGAAAGCTCTGCGCGGTCCAGCCGTGTTCGAGAAAGAGATATTTCAGGCGGGCGCGCTTGCGATTCTGGCGCAGCATTTCGGAGTCGCGAAAAATCTCGGCCACGGCGCGCGCCACGGGCACGACCTGTTCCCAGCGCACAAACGCATCGAGCCGCTGTGCCAGATGCGGCTCCGCGGAAAGTCCTCCACCAACGCGCAGTGAAAACCCCACTTCGTCCTTGCCGCAGCGACGGCGCCTGACTGCGGTCAGGCCCACATCGTTGATCTCGGGATAGGTGCACCACGACGAGCACCCGGTAACGCTGATCTTGAATTTCCGCGGCAGATTGTAGAAATCCGCTGGCCCAACGAGCGCATGCGTAAGTTCGCGCGCCAACGGCGAGGCATCGCACAGCTCGGAGGCATCAAGCCCCGCGAGCGGGCAACCTGTCACGTTGCGCGTATCGTCGCCGCAAGAACCTTGCGTGGTGAGGCCTGCGCTCCAGAGCACATCGAGCAACTCCGGCAGAGCTTCGGCTTCGATCCAGTGAAACTGTATGTTTTGGCGCACGGTGATATCGGCCACGCCGCGGGCGTAGCGCTCCGCGGCATCGGCAATGGCGCGAAGCTGCCGCGCCGTGAGCAGTCCGTTGGTCACCCGCACACGCGCCATAAAGTACGGCGCCGCGCGGCCTTCTCCGTTTTGCCCACCCAGCACTCCGGCGCCATCGCCCTGCGTATACACTCCCCACCAGCGCAGATACGTCCCGATCCATTCGGCGGGAATGGCGTGGAAGCCCCGGCGCGCATAATCGCGCAGTTCGTCCAAGTGCTCCCAGGGATTCTTCTCGCGCTTCAACCGCTCAACGCGCTGCGCTTTTGTTTCACGCGCCACATTCTCCGCCGGTACCTCGATTTCCGCCATGGCCCTCTTCTCCGTGCCGCTTGCGTTGAAATAGCCACAAAAAAACAAAAAACCCACCAACCAGGTTCCTGGCGGTGGGCTCGTAGGCTGCTAAATCGTTTGTGCTGAGTGTTTAGCCGGCCTGCACCTTTTCGCCAGATAGCGCGCTACAACACACACAACAACACGCGCAGCGCATGCAAGCCATCTTGGCGATTTGGCGAGACACTTTCATTCCACTAAGAGGATACCGCGAGCGCCGTGCGTTGGCAATCGCGGAAGATCGATCGGCGCTATATTGCAGCAAGTGGCGCGATTTCGCGGTTGAGCGGAAACATTCGAAAGCGGGGATCAGGCCAACACGCGAATGGCCTCTTCGGCCACATCATAAACGCGGTGCAGCTCGTCCATCGGCGTGCAATACGGCGGGAGCACGTAGATCACATTTCCCAGCGGTCGCAGCAGGATGTTGCGGCTGAGAAAGAAATTGTAGAGCTTCGGGCGCAGCGAGGAGAGATAGCCGCTATCGTCGGCTAGCAGCTCGATCGCGGCTACCGTTCCGATGCGGCGCGTGTCCCCAACCCTTTCGAAAGCTCGCAGCCGTGGCAGGCGTTCCGCATGCACCTCGGCAATCGCGGCGATGCGTTCGAAAACAGGCTCGGTGCGGAAAACTTCGAGGCTGACCAGCGCCGCCGCGCACGCCAGCGGATTCCCGGTGTAGGAGTGGCCGTGCCAGAAGGCACGCGCCGGATCGTCGCCGCCAAATGCTTCGAAGATTCTGTTGGTAAGCAGGGTCGCGCCCATGGGCAGAAAACCACCCGTCAACCCTTTCGAAAGGCACATCAGATCGGGAACTACTCCGGCAAGTTCCGTCGCGAACATCTTCCCGGTGCGGCCGAATCCTGTGAGCACTTCGTCGGCAATCAGCAGCACGCCGTGGCGGGCGGTGATTTCGCGGACGCGCTGCAAATACTCCAAGGGATGCACGATCATCCCGCCCGCGCCTTGTAACAAAGGCTCGACGATTACGGCGGCGACCTGCCCGCCTCGATCCGCTAGGATTTTCTCGAGCGAATCGGCGCACTCGATGTGGCACGTTTCGCGTTCCAGGCCCACGGGACAGCGATAGCAATACGCGGCGTGCGCGCGCTGCACCGGAAAACGCATCGGCGCAAACGCGGACGTGAAGGTCGAATCATCGCTCACCGACATCGCGCCAGCCGTGTCCCCGTGATAGCCGTGCTCAAGCGCAACGATTTCACGTTTCTCGGGCTGGCCGCAATTGCTCCAATACTGCAGAGCGAGTTTCAGCGCGACTTCTACCGCGGTCGAGCCATCGTCCGAGAAAAAGATGTGCTCAAGCGCGGGCGGAAGAAATTCGCGCAATTCGTGCGCGAGGCGTTCCACCGGCTCATGCGTGAAGCCAGCCAGCAAAACGTGTTCGAGTTGCCGCGCCTGTTGAGCGATAGCCTCCGCGATCCGCGGGTGCGCGTGCCCGTGCAGATTCACCCACCAGGAAGAAATCGCATCGAGGATTCTTCGGCCATCGGCGGTGTAAAGCCACGGCCCTTCGCCGCGGACGACCTCGAGCGGCGGGGCATCTACGCCGACGCGCGTGAAGGGATGCCAGATTTTGAGCGCGTCTTGCACCAGACCGGTCGTGCCCCGAGAGTTCGCGGAATCGCTCACGCGCGTTGCGCCTGCCCTGCGTCGATGAAAAACTCTCGATCGAAGCGTACTGCGAAAACTTCGAGCAACGCGGTGCGATTCAATTGTGCAAGTCTCGGAATCTCTCCGAGAACGCGAACGCGGCCATATCGCTCGATGGCCTCTCGATTGTCGGCATTTGGCTCGCCGATCAGAACCACTCCCGCTATTTGCACTTCGCCGCTTCGCAGTGCCGCCAGCGAAAGTAACGTGTGGTTGATGGTACCGAGCGTGCTGCGCGCGGCCAGTATCACCGGCAATCGCAGGAGCCGCATCAGGTCCAACATGAACTCCTGCTCGTTGATGGGCACGAGCACGCCGCCCGCGCCTTCGACGATCAACGGACGCCCGGAAAGCTCCCCTGGAATCGAGACTCTCCCCAGGTCGATGCGCTCGCCGACCCATCTGGCCGCGAGGTGTGGCGAAACCGGCGGTGCAAATTTATATACTTCGGCGAGAATTCGCGTTGCCGGCAAGCCCGCCAGCGCGGCAACCGTGCGGCTATCCGAATCCTCGTCCGCGCCGGTTTGAATCGGCTTCCAATAATGCGCCTCGAGCGCCGCGCAAAGCAGCGCGGAAAGCACCGTCTTGCCGATGCCGGTGTCGGTGCCGGTGATGAAGAATTGGAGCTGGCGCATCGCGCAACTCAGGAGCGTCCAGTGGAATTGGCGTGCAGCGCTTCGACGGCATTCGCACGAATCGCGGAAAGCGCTTGTCCAATTTGCGCGATGTTCGTGTCCGTCAACGCACACGTCAGCGAGAGACGTAGCCGCGCGGTGCCCGGCGGCACGGTCGGCGGGCGAATCGCGCGTGTCGCGAAGCCCGCGCTTGCAAGCCCGGCCGCGTAATGCAGCGCGGCGGCATTTTCACCTAAAAGAATGGGGATGATCTGCGAAGCACTTTCGCCAGTGTCAAAACCGGCCGCATGCAGCAAAGTGCGCAACTGCGCCGCAAGCCCGTGAAGTCGCGTGCGCTGTTCATCGGCTGCGCGCGCAACGCGCAACGCCGCGCCGATCTGCGCGGCAAAATACGGCGGTAACGCCGTGTTGAAGATAAATGTCCGCGCGCGATTGATCAGGAATCTTTTGAGGGCACCCGAGCCGCAAACCATGGCCCCGGCGCTCGCGAGCGCCTTCCCGCACGGATACACAATCGCAAAAGCATCGCGCGCGAGGCCGAGTTCAGCCATGCGGCCGCGCCCTTCCGGGCCAAAGACCCCGAGCGCATGCGCCTCGTCCACCACCAGCGCTGCCCCATAGCGCTGCGCGAGGTCGGTGATCTCCGCGAGCGGCGCAAAATCGCCATCCATGCTGAAAACGCTTTCGGTAACGATCAACTTGCGGCAATCGCTTTTTGCGTGCGACTGCAACGCGATCTCCAACGCCGCGAGATCGCCATGAGCGTAAATCTCGCGCTGCGCTCCGCTAAGGCGCATCCCATCAATCAAGCTTGCATGGTTCAGCTCATCGGAGAAGATCACGTCGCCGCGTCCCGCCACCGAACTCAGCAAGCCGACGTTCGCCGCATAGCCCGAGCTAAAGCAGAGTGCTGCTTCCATTTCGGCAAATTCCGCGAATTCGGACTCGAGCGCTTCCCACTCGGCCGCGTGTCCACTGAGCAGACGCGAGCCTGTCGCGCCCATCCGTTCAGCACGCGCGACCGCATCGAGCACGGCTTCGCGCAACGCCGGATGCGTCGAAAGCCCCAGGTAATCGTTCGAGGAAAGGTTGACCCCGCTCGAAACTTCGAGCGACCGCAATTGCTCGCGCGAGGCCAACTCGCGAAGCTCACCCTCGAGCGCGCATTCGATATTGGGCCAATTGGCTAACATTGAAAGCTGTCGTGTTCTTCAACCCGCGTGAGCTTCGAGCGGGCGCATCCCCAACATTGCCAGCAGCTCGGCATCTTCGCCCGGCCCGGGATTCGGCGTGGTCAGCAACTTTTCTCCCACGAAAATCGAGTTCGCCCCCGCGAGGAAGCAGAGCACCACCGCCTCCCGCGACATTTGCTGGCGTCCCGCGGCCAGACGCACCATGGATTTGGGCATCAGGATTCGCGCGGTGGCGATCGTCCGCACCATCACCAACGAATCGAGCGCTTCCACGTCGCCGAGGGGCGTGCCCCCGATGCGAACCAACATATTGATCGGCACGCTCTCCGGATGGGGGGTCAGGTTCGCGAGCTGTCGTAGCAGGCCGATCCGGTCCCTCTCGGTTTCACCCATGCCCAAAATGCCGCCGCAGCAAACCGTAATTCCCGCCTTGCGAACGGCCGCGAGCGTCCTCAGCCGATCTTCATAAACACGCGTGGTGATGATCTGTCCGTAGAATTCCGGTGACGTATCCAGGTTGTGGTTATAGGCCGTGAGCCCGGCGTCCTTCAATCGCACGGCCTGTTCTTCGGTGAGCATGCCCAGCGTGCAACAAACTTCCAGACCTTCCGCCGCGACTCCTCGAACCATTTCGAGCACGCGATCGAATTCCCTGCCCTCCGGGGCTTCGCGCCATGCCGCGCCCATGCAAAAGCGCGTAACGCCCTCGCCTTTGGCGCGCCGCGCCGCGGCAATCACCTCGACCGGATTCATCAGCGCCTGCCGCTCGAGTTCCGAATCGTGGTGCGCGCTCTGCGAACAATACTTGCAATCTTCCGGGCAGCCACCTGTCTTGATCGAGAGCAGCCGGCAGGTTTGCACGCGGTCGGCCGCATGATGCGCGCGATGGATCTGTTGCGCGCGGAACAGCAATTCCGGCAGCGGCAGCGAATGAATTTCAGCGATCTGCTCGGCGGTCCAGTCGTGCCGAAGTTCGGCCAGCAATCCCTCCGATACTTGGGAGGCCATATCTAGGGGCACCTCGTCGGCCAAGTGCTAGCGGTCTCGATGCACCATGGCGGAAGGGCGATTCTATCAGAATCGAGGGCGGCGTTCGTGGCAGGCTGTTCGCGGGCGGAGAAAATAAGGAGGCGACGACGGGATAGAACCCAAACCCGTTCGAGAACTCTAATTGTCCCAGGGTCCGCGGAACAACAAACCCAGCCCATGCATCGCCATCTCATCCATCTCTTCGATCGCGCGGTAAGCTTTCACAACATAGTCCGTGATGCGGCGCAATTCCACATGAAACGGCTCTAGCACTTTGGCAAATTTCATAAACCCATAGTAGCCCAAGCGCGGGCTGGCGAATCAGAGAAAAATGGGATGCCTTTGCCGATTCGCCACTCCGAGGACCGGCATTTCGCCCTTGCCGCGCAACCTTGACCCGTTTTCGCAAGCCTGATATAAACAAACGCTTTGCCAGGTCAGCAGCCGTCACTCCTGCAGGTCTCCTGAGGGAATTGAATCAGCGGAGGAAGAATGTCAGTTACGGGATGGGTTTGGTTTTTCATGGCCGTCAGCGTGGTGTCGCTCTTGATGGCCTGGATTTTCACGCGGGAGGTGCTCGCCGCGGATACTGGCACAAAGGGCATGCAGGAAATCGCCGCCGCCATCAAAGAAGGCGCGGAAGCCTTCATGAAGCGGCAATACATCACGATTTATTCGTTTAGCGTCGTGCTGGCCATCCTCCTGTTTGTTTTCTACGCGGCGACCAAGGGAAGCGATCTGGCCTGGAAGACGGTAATTTCATTCTTTGCTGGAGCGGTTTGCTCCGGGCTGGCAGGCCTTTCGGGGATGTTCGTTTCGATTCGTGCCAACCTGCGCGCGGCCAGCGCCGCCCGATCGAGCCTGAATCGCGCCATGCAACTGGCGCTGCGCGGCGGCGCGGTCACCGGCCTTTCCGTGGTGGCGCTCTCACTCTTGGGTGTCGGCCTGATTTTTCTTGCTTTTGGCGGCATGCAGAACCCCAAGGGTGTGCCCTACGAAATCGTGGGCTTCGGATTCGGCGCCAGCTTCGTGGCGCTCTTCGCTCAGTTGGGCGGCGGTATTTATACCAAGGCCGCGGACGTAGGCGCGGACTTGGTCGGCAAAGTGGAAGCCGGCATTCCGGAAGACGATCCGCGCAATCCGGCGGTGATCGCGGACCTGGTGGGCGACAACGTGGGCGACTGCGCAGGCCGCGGCGCCGACCTTTTCGAATCCACCGCCGCCGAAAACATCGGAGCGATGATTCTGGGTGTGGCGCTCTTCGGCAAATTCGGCATCCTGGGCATCTTTTTCCCGCTGATAGCCCGCGCGTTTGGGCTGCTGGCCTCCATCGTGGGCATCTGGACGGTGCGCCTGAAAAACGAAGAGGAAGACCCCATGGTCGCGCTCAATCGCGGCTATCTGATCACCACCGTGCTGGCGATGGCGGGGTTCTACGTAGCGGTGCGCTTCCTGCTGAACAACAACCTTTGGTTTTTCGCGGCGGGCGTGATCGGCATCATCAATAGCTTCGTATTCGTCTGGATAACGCAGTACTACACCGAATATCGCTACCGCCCGGTGCTTTCGATCGCGAAGGCTTCGGTCACCGGCTCGGCCACCAACATCATCACGGGGTTGGCGGTGGGTATGGAGTGCACCGCCCTGCCGGTGCTAGCGATCTCGGCCGCGATTCTGGGCTCTTATTACTGCGGCCGGGCCGCTATGCCCGATGTCGCGGGCGCGGGCCTGTTCGGCACCGCCATGGCTACCATGGGCATGCTTTCCACCGCTGCTTATATCCTGGCCATGGACACCTTTGGACCAATCACTGACAACGCCGGCGGCATTATCGAAATGTCCGGCGCGCCCGAAGAGGTCCGCAAACGCACCGACCGGCTGGATTCGGTCGGCAACACTACCAAAGCTTTGACCAAGGGTTACGCCATCGGCTCGGCGGCGCTCGCGGCGTTCCTGCTCTTCTCCGCCTATCTTGACCAGATCACCGAGCTCATGCAGCAAAAGACCGGTGACCTGACCTACCGCTTCAGCCACGTAGACATCAGCAAGGTTCCTGTATTCATCGCGGCACTGATCGGCGCGGCTCTGGTTTTTCTATTCAGCGCGTTCGCGATCAAGGCCGTCGGCAAAGCGGCGTACTCGATCATTGAAGAGGTGCGGCGGCAGTTTAAAGCCAATCCCGGCATCATGGCGGGTACGTCCAAGCCCGACTACGGCCGCTGCGTAGATATCGTGACCATCAACGCGCTGAAGGAAATGGTCGTTCCCGGGCTGCTGGCGATCGGCGTACCGGTCGCCGTCGGCTATTTCTTTAAATTCTTCTCGACACCCACCGATCCGACCATCGGCGCGGAGGCGGTCGCGGCCGTGCTGATGGTTGGCACGATCAGCGGTATTTTGATGGCCACGCTGATGAATAACGGCGGCGGCGCTTGGGACAATGCCAAGAAATACATCGAGACCGGCCAGTTTGGCGGCAAGCGGTCCGAAGCGCACAAGGCGGCGGTGGTGGGCGACACGGTCGGCGATCCCTTCAAGGATACGGCCGGACCATCGCTACACGTCCTGATCAAGCTGCTCTGTACGGTAACGTTTGTTATGGCGCCTTTATTCTTGTAGAATCGGCACGATTTTCTTCCCCGCAAGTACAGGATGGGGCGGACCTCACGGTTCGCCCCGTTTTGTTTACGACGGCTCGTTGTTCGGTGTATAAGCACAATGTCCCCTGGCTCACCCGGAAGGAGTGTCCGTGACGATTGCCGCCGGCTTCGTTTGCGGTGACGGCGTGCTTTTGTGCGCTAGCACACGTGAAACCTACGGCGCCGGCTACGTAAGGCTGCCGCTCGAAAAAATCCGTACCCTCGAAGACCCGGATTGCGCACTGGCCATAACCGGCACGGGCAACACCGCGCTGCTCGAGATGGCCACGGAGCGCATCCTGGAGCGTCTGAAAGATAAGTCGCCGCACAACCTGAATCGCGCGAAGAAGATCATCGTCGCAACCCTGCTAAAGTTACACAAGAATCAATTGCGGTATTTCCCCGGACCGTCTTCTGCAACGCTGCTGAAATTGCTAATCGCTATTCGGCCCCGGTCGGGGCCTTGCGCGCTGCTGCACGCCGAAGGCACCACGCTGCACGAAGTGAGCAGCCGGCTGATTCTGGGAGAGCCTAGCCTCGAACCGTTCGCGGGCGCGCTACACCACCCGGCTTTATCGTTGCGACAAACGGTGCTCATCGCGCTGCATACGCTGCAACTGGCAAAGCGAATCTCCGCTGCGGCCGCAAGCGAAACGCATCTGGTCGCTCTCAAGAACGACGGTAAGCTCGTCTACCAACAACTCGACGAGAATGTCGCGATCGAGCGCGCGCTGGACATGGCGCAAGGAGCCTATCGGGATTTGTTGCTGATGTGCGCCGATGCCACGCTATCCGAGGAAGAATTTCGCGCCGAATTGCGCAGGCTCAGCGACAATGTGTCGCTCATCCGGGCAGATTGTGTAAGAGCTGAGGCCGACTTCAGGGCTCTTTCGGGTGAAACAAGTTCGCGGCCATAGGCGCAAGTATTTTTGTCCGTGACATCCATTTCGAAAGCCGATGCCGAAGACCGCCGTGCATTCGGGCGCAACCGCCGCCGGATTGCGCAGCGCTCCTCGCAATCCGCATGGAACGCATCCCTGCGCAAACAGGAAGCCCTCGACCTGATCCGGCACACTTCGCAGGATCGCATTTCCACGCTCGTTCCTCTGAAGATGGCGCGCATGGCCGTTTCGCCCTTCTGCTTTTACCGAGGCAGCGTGCAGGTGATGGCCGCCGATCTGGCGCTGCTGCCCTCTTCGCGCATCCAGGTGCAGATTTGCGGTGACGCCCACGCCAAAAACCTCGGAGCATTCACCGGCCTCGATGGCCGCATGATTTTTGATCTAAATGATTTCGACGAAACGGTTCCAGGTCCGTGGGAGTGGGATGTCAAACGGCTGGCCACCAGCCTGGTGCTCGCCGGCCGTGAGGCCCAGAACCTCGACTCGATCTGCCGAAGCGCGGTCGGCATTTTCATGAAAACCTATCGCGAAAAGATGCGCGCCTTCGCCAAAATGACGGTACTCGACGTGGCTCGTTACCGCGTTCACCGCGAATTCGAGCGTGGCCCCGGCGCTGCGATCCTGCAAAAGGCTGAACGTGCCACGCCATTACATTCGTTGGAAAACCTCACGCGGATACGAAAAAACGGGCAGCGCGCATTCAAAGTGATAAAACCGGTTCTAACGCACCTTTCCAACCCAAAGATGCGCGAGGTCTTAAAGTCGCTCAAAACCTATCGTGAAACTTTGGCGCCGGAGCGCCGCCACATTCTCGATGGCTATCACCCTATGGATGTGGCTTTCAAAATTGTGGGTATCGGCAGCGTGGCCACATACGATTACGTGGTCCTATGCTTCGGAAACGGTCCTGGCGATCCGCTGTTCCTCCAGATCAAACAGGCGTTGCGAAGTTCCTATGCGCCGTACTTAAAAAACGCCGCCAAGATCGCGCACCAGGGCCGCCGCGTCGTGGAAGGCCAGCGGCGCATGCAGGTGCAATCGGATCCGCTACTTGGGTGGACTTCCTTCGGCGGGCGCGAATTCCTGGTCCGGCAGCTATCCGACCACAAAGCCGAAATCGACGCCAAGCTGCTGCGCGGCCAGGGCCTGATGCGTTACGCGGAATTGTGCGGCGAGATTCTGGCGAAAGGACACGGCCGCTCCGGTGATCCCTGCGAGCTCGCGGGGTATCTGGGTTCGAGCAATGTGCTGGATCGCGCTATCAAGAAATTCGCTGTGAAATACGCAGATCAGGTAACGCTCGACTACGAAAAATTCAAGACCGCCATTCGGAACGGCACGATCCAACCCGCACGCAAAGCCTATCTCTGATCGAGGCGCGCTTCCGGCGCCAAATGAAGCGAGTCTCACGCCATGACTGGCCAGCAGAATAAATTGAGGATGTTCGGGTGCCGCATCCCTTTGCCGCATTTGCAAAGGGTGCGTGAGGCAACTTCAATTTTGTCGCTGGCAGCGGGCCTCAAGGGTCTCGGTACGGCCCCGCTAGGCCTTCAGCAGCCGCGGAAATTTCCTCGGATCGTTATCGAAACCAGGAAACACGGCGTTCAGATCCTTCGCGCCGACGTGCCCTTGAATCACTTCGCCAAGCACGCTGCGGAAATCCGTCGTCAAGGCCAGGTCGCGGCCCTCGTTCAGTTGTTCATTCGCGAGTCCCGGCCACTTTCCGTAGACCTTGCCGCCATTGATCGAACCGCCCATTAGGAACATGCAGTTCGCGTGTCCATGATCGGTGCCACGATTACCGTTCTCGTGTGCGGTGCGGCCAAATTCCGACATCGTCACCACCACGATATCTTCCATCTGATCGCCCAGGTCTTGGTGAAACGCGGCGAGTCCTTGTCCCAGGTCCTTTAGCAGGTTCGAAAGTTGCCCCTGCACGCCGCCTTCGTTCACGTGATTATCCCAGCCTCCGGTATCGAGAAACGCCACCTCGAGCCCGATATTCGCTTTCAGCAATTGTGAAATCTGCTGCATGCTCTGGCCAAAGTGGCTCTTCGGGTAGTCGGCGCCATTTTCCGGCTGGAAGCGCGTAGGATTCGCCTTGCGCAGCATGTCAATCGCTTCAAAGGTTTCCGTGCCGGTACCGCGCAGCGCCGCGTCAACCGTCTGCGCGTACATCGCTTCGAAGCCGCCCTCCACCATCGGCGACGCCGCCATCACCTGAAATTGCTTCACGTCGGGCACGGCCACGGCCGGCGCGGAACCGTGCAGCATGCGCGGCAGGTTGGGACCGACGGCCACTGCGCGAAACGGCGTCGCGTTCGGCTCGGGCGAGATTTGCAAGGTGCGATTCAGCCAGCCGTCGTCCGTCGCTTTCACGCCCGGCGTGCCGGACTCCATATAATCCTGCGCGTCAAAGTGCGACCGGGTGGTATCGGGCGAGCCGGCCGCGTGCACGATGGCCAATTGGCCGTTATGAAAAAGCGGCGCCAACGGCGCGAGCGACGGGTGCAGGCCAAAGAAACCATCGAGGTCCACAGCGGCCAGGTCGCCGCCATTGCGCGGAGCCGGGATCGCGATCGTCGGACGCATGCGGTAATAGTTCGGCTCGCCAAACGGCACCACAATGTTCAGTCCATCCGCGGCGCCCCGTTGAAACAGCACCACGAGCTTTTTCTTGCTGGGTCCCGCGGTCGTCGAAGCAATCGCGCGCTGCAAGAATGCCGGGAGTGTGCTCATTCCCAACATCGCGATTCCGCCGCCCTTGATAAAGATCCGCCGTGAAATCTGCATGACGTTTTTCCTTCCCTCGACCACTGATCTTTTCAACGCGCCTTGGACTGTTTCACTCTGCGCGCGTGTTGGAGCTCACCTTCGTTGAAATTCGGGCGCGCCTAGGACGAGCCCCGCTACCGTACCGAGGTTGACCTGCTTCACCTGGTCATCCAAGCTCGCTTGCAATACCTGCGGGTCCGTAAGCTGCTTCTGCAGTGTAGTTCGCGTCTGCGGCGCCACGTTGCTGTGCAACAACGTGGCGATAGCTTCATCGAGCGCCGCCTCGGGATCGGAACCCGGCTGCACGCCCAGCAGTGACGCAATATCCACACGCGAGCCCCGCAAACGATTGCCCGCCAGCGTCAATGAATAATTCAGCCGGTTGAGCAGCGCGCCGGTGTTCACCCAGGTGTCAGCAGTGTCTTTATATCCGGTGGGCGGCTGGCACTGGTAAAGAGGCTCGCCGATGCGCGCCGTCCACATCACCATCGGCAGCGGAATATCGATGTCGGCGTTCACCGCGCGTGCCGCCGAGGCTACCAGCTCAAAAGGAGTCTTCACCTTGGCGCGATAGGCCTCGCGTGACCAGAACTCCGGCGAATAAATCATTGCGCGCATCACGGCCTTCAAATCGCCGTCCTTTTCAAGAAACGTGCGCGCCATGCGGTCTACCAATGCCTGCGGTGGATTGTCCGAGACAAAATGTTGCGCCAGCTCGGACGCGATATGGTGCGCCGTGTGCGGATCGCGCGAAAGCAAGCGAATCACTTCTTCGCCATCACCCATTCCGCCCGCGTCTATTGTGTGGCCCAGCACGGTTTTTGGCCCGCGCACGTGGAGGTCATCGTTGAAGTTGAACTCGGCCTCTTTTTGCGGCTGCTTGATCGTCCAGCCGGTGAAGCATTTCGCTACCGCGATCACATCATCTTGGCTGTAGCCGCCGTCCACTCCCAGCGTGTGCAATTCCATCAATTCGCGGCCATAATTCTCATTCAGACCCATCTCACGCTTTTGTTTCTGCTGCTGGGCGTTGGGGTTTCCCGGCATACCCATCGGTGGAATTCCATACATCGCCCGCCTCGCCGCCGCACGCTCTTGCATCACCGCGCGCTTTTCCGCGAGCCGCTGCGCTGCTGCCGGATCGGCGCTCTGCCAGTTATCCAGATAGAAAAGCATCGCCGGACTTTTCGCCGTCGCGGTCACCAAGTCCTGAAATTTGCCCAGCACGCTAGGCCGGATGGCGTCGCGCTCGTACGACGTCAGCAGCCATGCATCCTGGCCTTTATTCGCAAACACATTGAAATGGTTGAACCAGAAATCGTCCAATTGTTCTTCCAGTTGACGATCGCTGTAGACGGCGCGATCCATTTTGGCCATCGCCAGTTCAGCTACGATGCGCTGCGGCGTGTGCAACTGCTGATAGGCCATCATCGGACTCTTGTTCGGATCGCCGCCGTTGTAGCCCTGTTTGCCGAGCTTCGCGCTTTTGTCCCCGCTCATTTCCTCGAGTTGCTGGCTGACGGGGTCGTCCGTGTCCTTGGACGTTCCGCTCGCGCCATCGCCTTGCGATGTCCCGCCATTTTCCGCCGCATTCATTTGGCGCATGGCCTGCTGACGCTGCTCCTGCATCTGCTTGCGATATTCCTCGACGCTGATTCCTTCGCGTTTCGCCGCCACTTGCGGACGCGGAAATTGTTCGATCAGTTGCGCCGAAGACATTTTCAATGTGGGGAAATTCGCAAGCCGCGCCTGCGTCCGCGAATCGTCAATCGAACTTGGATTGAGTTGCTCGTCGATCCACTTGGCCAACCCGATCTCGCGGATATGCTCTACATCTCCAGGACGTGGACCGTAGCCCAGCCGATTCAGCGCGTGCAGGATGGCTTCCGTTTCGTCCAGTTCGGTAATGGGCAGACCCTTGAGCACCTTACTCGTGGGCGCGGCACTCTTTGAGGTGTGCTTGCTGGCTTGGTCCGTGCCGCCGAAAACGTATGGCGCGGTGAATCCCCAGAGCGTCATTAGAGCAAGGGCTGCGACGCCGTGGACGGACGCTCTACTTCGCACATTGGGCTTTTGAACGGGATTCCTCGGGTTGGCCATAACCGGATTCTCCATTGCTGGCCCGGGCGCAGATGGGCCTGGGTGCCGTGCGCGCTTCGACTATTCATGTTAACCCTAGCGCGAGGCGAAAGTTGCTCGAGGTGGGAAATTGCGGCTTAGCGGTTACTTCTGGTACAGCGCTGGCACTACGTAGTGCCCCAGATTTCTCCGATGGTGCGATGGAAGTTTGCGCCCAGCACTTTCTCCACCACCGGCCATGGCTGTCCGCGCTTGCGCAAACCCGCGGCGATCTTTTCCATGCGCAGATTTGTGCTTAAGTCAGGCACGTAGGGAAACCTATCCTCCTCCGGCGCCGCAATCCCCGCGCGTTTGCGCTGTGCCATATCTTCCTCGAATGCCTTGCGCTGCTCTTCGGTCAATGAGAACGTCGCGATCTCGCCGTCGCTTCCGATGCCCACATGATCCGCGCCGCAGACGTCCAAGGCATGCTCGACGTGCCGGAGCACATCTTCTTCGGTGGGTACCGCAGGCGAAGCCGAAAGATATGGCATCAGAAAAACACCAAAATAGCCGCCGCGCGTGGCCAGCTTCCGCAAGGACTCGTCATCTTTATTTCGCGGATGCGCATGCACTGCATCGCAACCGCCATGCGAAATCAGAATGGGCTTCGCGGAAGCGTCGATGGCGTCCAGCGTGGTCTGCTTGCCTGAATGGCTGGTGTCCACCGCGATGCCCATGGCATTCATACGCTGCACGGCTTCATGTCCAACGCGGCTCAAGCCCGCATTCGATGGCTCGAGGCATCCGTCTCCCAGTAGGCTGCGATTGTTGTAGGTGAGCTGCATGATGCGCACATCGAGCCTGCGAAACGCTTCCATACGCGCGAAATCGCTATCGAACGGGCTGGCATGCTGGAAGCCGAGCACCACTCCGACTTTGTCTTCCTGTTTGGCGCGAGCGATATCTATGTGCCTGCGAACAATTAGAAAAGTATCCGGGTGCCGCTCTTCGAGTGTGTGAGCGAATGCCACGCGAATCACGGTTTCTTCGAATTGCGGATCGGAAACGGTGAAATTCACCGCCGTGATTCCGGAACTCTTCGCTTGTTCCAGGTCTTCCGCCGGCAATGGTATCCGGCTACCGTGAACCGGCGCGCATAAGGAATCAATCACGATGGCGCCGCGGTAGAGAGCGTCCAGATCGTCCTGCACCGCCTCCTGCGCGGACGCAGCGGCAGCCGAGCCAGCTCCGACCAGCGTGCTCAGAATGGCAGGCGAAAAGCCGGCCACGCACATTGCTTGCCCGGCGGCGACCAGAAATTTGCGCCGATTAAACGGCACCTCTTCCTCCAGGTGTATGGCGTCACGAAAATGCTGGAGACAATTCCTCGCTGCGATTCGCGAAGGGCGTAATCACGAACCAGCTGCACCCGCCGTGCGAAACGCGTCGAGCGTCCACACATCCTGCCCCTCATCGTGCCGCAGCACGTACACGTTTCCATCGTCGGCACGAACGCGAAACCAAGAAACTCCCGGCGAATACCATCGCCCTTGCTGCACAATTACCTCGTAGCTGCGCTCACCCAGCGTGAACCGCAGCGGCCGTTCGTCCGCGCGATAGCCTGCGTAGCATTCAACGTGAATCTCGCGCATAGAGCATTCTCGGCAGCACGCCGACGTGTGCCGTCGCAGCCTCCATTCGCAACAGTTCCGCTCTCTCGGCGTTATAGGCCGACCCAAGTAAGATAATCACCGCCGTCAGATTCATCCAGATCATCAGGCCGATGGCCGTGGCAAATCCACCGTACACGATGCTATAGGGCACGTGGCGCATATAAACGCCGAAAAGCCAGCTCGCCAGCCACCAAAGCGGCGTGGCCACAATCGCCCCAGGGATTTCGTCGCGCCATTTGCGCGCGCCCCGCGTTCCGGCGCTGTACACCACCGTCAGTACGATCATAGCCAGCGACAGCGCGGCTGTGGTTAACACCACCGCCCACAGGATGCGAATCAGCACGGGCAAGCCGAATCGCTGCGTCATGGTTATACGCATCTGCTTGCCGAAGACCACGATCACCACCGCCAGGACGGTCGGCGCGATCGTAATGCAAAGAAGCAACAGCGCGCGCCCGATTTGTTCGCGAAGATCGGGCTTCTCAATGTGGTGGGTGATGTGGAAACCTTCGATCAGCAGCCGCATCATCTGCGTTCCCGCCAGCAAAGTGCCACCCAGCCCCAGCGAAATCCACGCCGAAGGATGCCCCACGTGCCCTTGAAGGAATTCGCGCAATATCGCCACCGTGCCAGGCGGCAACAGCGGTCCCATGCGCACCACCATTTCTTCCACGCCCAACCGCAGGAATTCCCAACTGCTCACCAACCCCAACACCAGTAGCAACATCGGAAGGAACGCGAGAAACATGTTGAAGGCCGCGGCTTGCGCTTGCGTCACGCAATCCGGCCAAACGCGGCGGGCCGCTCCCCAAAGGCATCGCGAGAAGAAGTCCATGCTTGGGCCGGATTATACAGATTCTTTACGGGAAACAGGGTAATTCTAAATGAGCAACGCGCCCTGCAGCTTTGCTTGTCGGATTCGAGTGCCAGTACTAGACTGCCACTACCCGTCCGAAGCTGTGCCGCGAGTGCGACGCCAGCTTCTTGAAAAATTCAGGCCTACCAGAAAGGTATGCCACAAGGATTCTGCATGACCACCGCCCCACGGACCGAGCCGAAGAGCAGCGCCGACGTCATCCGCAAACATAAAGAATACCTTTGGCCGGCGGTTACGAATTTCTATCAGCAGCCGCTCGTGGCCGATCGCGGTTCTATGCAATATCTCTGGGATCTGGAGGGGCGCAAGTATCTCGATTTTTTTGGCGGTATCCTGACCATTTCGGTGGGGCATGCCAATCCCAAGGTCACCGGGGCAATCACCGCGCAAGTGGAAAAGCTCCAACACACTTCCACGCTTTATCCGAATGAAGCTATCGTCGCGCTGGCCGAAAAGCTGGCGCAGATCACTCCGGGGCATCTGCAGAAGAGTTTCTTCACGAGTTCAGGCACCGAAGCAAACGAAGCGGCCATCCTGCTCGCACGCATGGCCACCAACAGCTTTGACGTGGTCGCGCTGCGCCACGGCTATTCCGGCGGCTCGGCGCTCACGAAGGCCGTCACCGGACAGGCTCCGTGGAGAAAAGCCGGTGTCGTCAGCGTGGGAATTTCGCACGCTGCAAATCCTTATTGTTATCGCTGCCCCTACGGTTTGAAGTATCCCGATTGCAACGTGGTTTGCGCGAATGACGTGGAAAATCTCATCCAGACGGGCACCAGCGGCCATATCGCCGCCTTCTTGGCCGAACCGATTCAGGGCGTCGGCGGTTTCATCACGCCGCCGCCGGAATATTTCAAGATCGTCTTCAAGACCGTAAAAAAATATGGCGGCCTGTTCATCGCCGACGAAGTTCAAACCGGCTTCGGCCGGACCGGCAAGAAATGGTTCGGCATCGAGCAATGGGAGGTTACGCCGGACGTAATCACCTGCGCCAAAGGGCTCGGCAATGGCGTCCCCATCGGGGCGACGATCACCACCGCGGAACTCGCCAATACATTTCAAGGCTTGACGATTTCCACCTTTGGCGGCAATCCGGTCACTTCCGTTGCGGCGCGTGCCACGATACAGGTGATCGAAGAAGAGGATCTTCTTGAAAACAGCCATGCCATGGGCAGGTATTTTCGCGGGAAATTGGACGAGCTAAAGGATAAGTATCAGCTCATCGGTGACGTCCGCGGAATGGGCTTAATGCAAGGTCTCGAACTCGTGAAGGACCGCCAAACGAAGGAGCCTGCGCCCGAAGCCACCGCACAATTGCTCGAGCGCGCCCGCGCCAATGGGCTGCTGATCGGCAAAGGCGGCCTCTACGCCAATGTGATTCGTCTCTCGCCCATGCTCAACATCGGCAAAGCGGACGTAGAGGAAGCCATCAAGCTGCTCGATAAGTCTTTCAGCGAGGTTCGCGGTTAAATCGCGCGGGCCTTTACAGATTTTGATCGGCCGTGGGCGATATAATCCGCCACCACGCCGGAGCTTGGAGTTCGGCGGCGGGCTCGTCTAGCCTGCCGCTCTACGGGAAACACCGGCCAAGCGGCAGGCAAACTTTCCCCTTACGATCTCACGCCGTCTTCCCATATCATCTCGGGGCGCACACGCCACCGTGCGGAAGGAAGAACTCTATGCTAAGGAAGCCGTCAAAACACGCGCTGCTTGCGTCCGCAGCGCTCGCCATCTTGCTCTTGCTCGCTCCGAACCAAATCACGGACGCTGCGGATACCTACACGTTGAAGCCCACTCCGAAAACCGTGGCTTGGGGATATTACGACGCGAAGGCGGCGCCGGTGCTGCGGATCAAATCGGGAGACGTCGTAGAAATTCAAACCCTGCTGACGAACAGCCCCACCGGGCTCGAGCGCGCCGGACTCCCGGCCGATCAAGTCGAGCAATCGTTGCGCGACATTTACGATCAAGTGAAAGAAAAAGGGCCGGGCGGCCACATCCTCACCGGGCCGATTTTCGTCGACGGCGCGGAGCCAGGGGACGTGTTGCAGGTGAAAATCCTCGCAATCAAGCTGGCGATTCCCTACGCCTACAACGCGTTTGGCCCCGGCCGTGGCTACCTTCCTGATGACTACCCCTACGCAAAAATGAAAATCATCCCGCTCGACGAAAAGCGCATGGTGGCGAATTTCGGGCCCGGCATCGAAATTCCATTGCATCCCTTTTTCGGCAGCATGGGCGACGCTCCTCCCCCAGGCGCGGGACGCTGGAATAGCGCGCCGCCCTGGATCATGGGCGGGAACATGGACAACAAAGATCTGGTCGCCGGCTCGACTCTCTACCTGCCGGTGCACGCGTCCGGTGCGCTTTTCGAAGTGGGCGATGGACACGCGGGCCAAGGCGATGGCGAGGTGGACATCACCGCCCTCGAGACTTCGCTGATCGGCACATTTGAATTCACCGTGCGCAAAGATCTGCACCTCGATTGGCCGCGCGCCGAAACGCCCACGCACTACATCACCATGGGTTTTGACGACAACCTGAACTCGGCCACGACGCTCGCGGTGCGTCAGATGATCGATTTCCTCGCCACGGAAAAGCATCTCTCCCGCGACGATGCCTATATGCTGGCCAGCGTGGCCGCCGATCTCCACATCACCGAGCTGGTAGATGGAAATAAAGGCGTGCACATGATGATCCCGAAGGCCATTTTCACCGCGGCGCCGGCGAAGTGAAGTGCGTTTCAGCTTTTCAAGATTTTCTCGGCCTACGCATGCTCTCCGAGACTGAGCATGCAACCTGCAGGCCTATGGAAGTCCACTGTCTCGGCCAGACTACCTCTGGCCTAAACAAAGATAGTCGTCGCATCAGCCAGCCTGTGCGGACCGGAAAGCTGCACTAACGCGATCCGCAAACTGAACGGTATATTGCGGCGCGTCAAGCCCTACGACCTGCTGCCTCCCGATTCTTCCTGCCTAATCGAGGAGCGCGGATAGATGCCAAAGGGCCACGGCTGCAAAAGGCTACCCCATCAGGAATGAACTGGCCGCTTATCTTTTTCTGTAGTTGTTTTTAACAGTTATCCGCCGTGCTCGACCAGTTCGAATCGGCGATCATCCTGCAAGATCTTCCGCAGTGCATCTAGTGTCGGGCGCCCTCCAGTTTTCGCATTCGTCGGAAAATCTTCACCTGTGGCCAGTTTTACCGCGTGTGCCAATACGGCTTTTGAAGGATAGAGCCGCCCGTCAAATTTAACGTGCCATTTTCTTGCCTCTCTATGCGGGGAGACATCATGCTTGCCTTCTTTTATCTCGACGATTGCTTTGAGCACATGTTCCGAAGTTACTCTTTGTATCAGTGAATCCCAATCAGAGTGCTTCTTGATAGGTATCATCAGCGATTATCCTCCTTGCAAGACAAAGCACGCTCACACTCTTGTCGGTTTGGGGCCAAGAAGCTTGGCGTAGCTCACACATCCCAAATTTTCTTCGTTATAGCGTACAGAAGCTCTGATCGCTGTTCGAGCGCATCTCTAGAGAATTGCGATGCAGCGTTGAATTGCAACCCGGAACTTGCCATGAACTCCTTCATGGCTGTGTTAGATTTATAAAAATCTGAGACGAGCGTCTGTGCTAGATATGGAGCGCTCCCTGTGTAGGTTTCGAGTTTCTTCGCATAAGGCTCATTGCCCGACGACTGGTTATCTTGGCCTCTGAGCAGGAGCAAGGCACCAAAGCGGTTTCGCTCATTCTCAAACAGCGCCTCGTCAACGCGGCCATCCGCGCCCTCAAACAGCCTGCGGTTTTCCTCGTTGCGCGCGAGGATGTGTTCGACATGGTACGAGTTGCTCTTACCTTGGCCGCGTACGTAGTTTGAAAGCGAATCCTGTAGACCGCATTTCAAACCATCCACGATGAAACTTTCAATTCGGGCTAGAAAATATCGAAGGAAAGTTGTGTTGTAATCACCATATCCCACTTGTTTGAACTGGGCGTAAGATAGCAAGGTTGTTGAACTCGCATTACGGCGCCGGTTGATGTCCGCGAGTACTTGAGAGTCGATTTCCTGGCGAATGTTCTCAGTCGGACAGCCGCGCAGCACAGCGTGCAGTGTGTAAAGAAGTTCTTGGAACTGGTTACTATCATAAGCCCGATTCAGTTGAAGCATCACGTATGCGCGATCGAAAGCCCCTACAACCGCTCGAATCCTCTCGATCTCACAGCGTTCATCGACACCGCACGCGGCCAAAGCTAGCATGATGTGACCGTCCATCCGATTTAGCTGTGAGATGTAATAACATTCCGGTACTGGGGACTGCGATTCTTCACCGAGTTGCCGAAGTCTTAGAAATAGCTTTGCGTAGTAACGAAAAGGTCCTTTCAGGAAATCTTTGACCCCTTGGGCGTTGCGCTTCAGTCGCAGAACTTTGTTGCACGCATCCTCCAGTATTGTTCGGTGATAAGGTCCATCAAACAGTTGGCCCTCTTTGCGTGTCTCGGAGAACCGTGCGCGTAGGTACGTTCGAAAGAAATCGTCTACCTCTTCGTCGCCTCTGGCCTCAAGTTCGCGAAGCGCCGAATCCCAAATGTCGGCATACTGATCGACCTCCGCCTTATCGATCTCGCCCAGCAATTTGCCTTTCAGGATTTCGTACGATTTAAGGCGAATACCTCTATCGTTGATAACCTCGAAGATCATCGAAACATCACTTTGAGGCACCTCCAAATTAACAATGACCACCATGCACAACAAATAATAAACGAAAGTGTCGAGTTTATGTTTCGACGCCAGCCTATCGCGTAACTCTCGCCGGATCAGTGCGTAATTAGCGATAATATGTCGTGCTGTAATGCCATCTGCAATCATGTTCTCGGTGGGTTCGGTGCCGTCGAACAGTGCAAGCATTAAGGCTTGACGCTTTTCGTGAGCCATCCAGAATTGAGTCTTGCCGCCGATTCCCACTCCGGCGATTTTTGACTTCAACCACGCGTGCATCTCCGGCGAGTTTAACCCTTCGGAACCGCACATGTGATACAGCGCGATTAATATTAGGGTTAACGTAGTGAGGCGCTGTTGACCATCGACCACAAACATACGAGCTTCGATCTTGTTCGTTATGTATGTATTTAAGTAATACCATGGATAATAGGTACTTACCGCCTTTTCCGAGGCGTCTAAATCATTGTGGCGCGTATAAGACTGCTCGAATTGGTAGAAGATGTCATCGATGAGTCTCGTGACGTCATCAACGTGCCACTTATATTCCCTTTGGTAAAAGTCGATATAGTAGTTCGTTGTTGAAAACAGTCTGTTAATGTTTTGTTTTTCAGGAATCACTTCCAAGAGTGCTTTACCTCCTATTCTTCCAACACTATCGAAGCGCGCGGGACCTACCGTTCAGTGGACGATTGAAGAGTTCACCAAACGCCGGATTATAGCCTACGGTTCGTACCTTTCAATAAATTCTCAAAGCTGCAAACCGATTCTATTCTGGCTATGGTTGGACAGCGAACGCGAAGAAGGTCTCGATTCACGTTGCTCTTCGAAGACTTTGCAGCGCTCGGAACTTTCCGAGTTGTGTCGGCTCCGGCGTCCGCGATTCCTGATTCAGAAGCGAACGCCGTACGGATCACCATTCACGTGACGCAGTAAGCCTTCGGTTTTTCCTGTGCCAGTTTGCCTACTGCTTTTTCGGGGTCGCTCGGCCTCGGCAGTATCTCGCCTTCGTGGTCGGCTTCGAGCCATTTTGTGTTGCGCTGTGAATTACGTGGCTCGACATCTGCGGCCAAACCTCTACTCGATTTATTTTTACGTTGACGGTTGGCGTGTTCTGCGATTCGAGGGCAGAGGCGGGCCGCTTGAAAAACAGATCGAAAAATACTCTCGTGACTGCTACGAAGCTGCGGTTTGTCCGGTCAGTCGCAACCTGATGCATAGTAGCCGCTACCTCAGTAGGTAGCTTGGATTCATCTTGAATGGCAACGCGTCTTCCACCATCGTCGCAAACTCCCGCGTCAAATCGAACCCCTCGCTCTGTACTCCACGCTCGACTCCACATAGACGCCAAGTGCGGAATCGTGTATACCAAACAACAAAACCCGTAAGCTTTTTTTGGGGGAGCCAACCGATGGCCGATACAAACGGATTGTCGCGTCGTACTTTTATCGCTGGTGCCGCGGCGCTTGCCGGAAGCTCGCTCATTCCCGTCTCCGCCTTGGGCGCGCAAGATCCGGTACAAAACGCCGTCGACGTCAAAGGCCAGAAATCCACGCGCGAACGCGTCCAATGGGCGGCCCTCCCATTCCCACTGAAGCAGGTGCGTCTGTTGCCCGGTCCGTGCCTGGTAGCACAGGAAAAGAATCGCCAATACCTGCATTCCCTTTCCACGGACAGCCTCGCGCATTCTTTCCGGCTGACGTCGAACCTTTCGTCTACGGCCCAGCCTTACGGTGGCTGGGAAAAGCCGGACTCCGAGCTGCGCGGACATTTCTGCGGCGGCCATTATCTTTCGGCGATCGCGCTGAACTACGCGAGCACCGGTGACGATGAGCTCAAGCAAAAAGGTGACGCGCTCGTTCGCATTCTGGCGCAATGCCAGGAGCAAAATAAAAATGGCTATCTCAGCGCTTTTCCCGGCGAGTTCTTCGATCGCCTAAGCGAACGCGTCAAGGTCTGGGCGCCTTTCTACACCATTCACAAGATTATGGCCGGCTTGCTCGATATGTATCTGCTCACCGGCAACGAACAAGCGCTTGACGTGGTCCAGAAGATGGCCGGCTGGGCGGATGCCTGGTCGGGGCCCATGAGCTACGAGCACATGCAGAGCATTTTGCAAACGGAATATGGCGGAATGGGCGAGGTACTTTGCAATCTTTACGCCATCACCGGCAATGGCCAATATCTCGCCGCCGCGCACCGCTTCGACAAGAAAGCCTTCTACGACCCGCTCGCCGAACATCGCGACGAATTGCGCGGTCTCCATGTGAACACGCACATCCCGCAAGTGATCGCCGCCGCGCGCGCCTATGAATTGACGCGCAACACTCGCTATCGCGACATCGCCGAATATTTCTGGGAAGAAGTCGTCGCCGAGCGTTCTTACTGCAACGGCGGCACCAGTAATGGCGAGGGCTGGCAAACCGATCCCGGCAAACTATCCACGCAGCTTGGCCCCAGCACTACCGAGGATTGCTGCGCCTACAACATGATGAAGCTCACGCGCCATTTGTTCGGCTGGTCGCCCGAAGCCCGCTACATGGACTACTACGAGCGCGTGCTTTTCAATCACCGGCTCGGCACGATGGACCCGGAAACGGGCACCACGATGTATTACTATCCGCTCGGCACGAACCTCAACAAGACCTACGCCACGCCCACGGAATCCTTCTGGTGTTGCAATGGCACCGGCGTGGAAGAGTTCGCGAAACTTGCCGATACCATTTATTTCCATGACGACGACTCTGTCTACGTCAACCTCTATATCCCGTCCGAATTAAACTGGCCGGAAAAGAATCTTCGCCTTCGCCAGGAAACAAGTTTCCCCGTCGAGCAAGGCGCAAAATTGATCGTCAACTCGCCAGCGCCCACTGACGTTTCCATTCGCTTGCGAATCCCCTACTGGGCGAACGGCGGCAACGCAAAAATCAACGGCCGCACGTTGCCGGTCTTCGCCAGCCCCAGCAGTTACCTGGTCCTGCGCGGCCCTTGGAAAAATGGTGACACCATCGAACTGAATCTCCCGATGGCTCTGCACAGCTCCCGTATGCCTGATGACGATACCGTCCAGGCGCCCATGTTCGGCCCCTTGGTTTTGGCCGCCCGCCATGAGAATTCGCCACAAGATCATTGGTATGGCGACACCGGCACCTTCGGCCGCGAACGCGGCGCCGCGCCCCCGCCGCTTCCGGCCGCGAATGGCAAGATCGAAGACACCAGCACGTGGATCGAGCCCGTGCCAAACGAAACATTGTCATTCCGCACGACCGGCCCATCGGCGCAAGCTCAGCTCGTGCCCATCAATCAAATCGTGCACGAACGCTATGACGTCTATTGGAAGGTCACTCCGCCAGCGCCTGCGCCCAACGGGAGAGGTTAGGTGAAAGGCGCGCCTCTTCTGGCATTTCTTCTCGGCGGCGCAATTTTCGCGTCGGCGTGGGGAAATGATGCGCCCAACGTGAACGGGAGCTTCGCCATGCAACCTTTCGGTACCACGCCCGACGGAACATCGATCTCCCTTTACACGCTCGCCAACAGAAATGGCATGGAGCTCGCCATCACCAACTATGGCGGTGCTGTGGTCTCGCTGAAGGTTCCGGACCGCAAGGGAACTTTCGCTGACGTCGTCCTCGGCTACGATTCGCTGCAGGGCTATATCGACGATACCTCATACTTCGGCGCGCTGATCGGACGCTATGGCAACCGCATCGCGCACGGCAAGTTCACTCTCGACGGCGTCACCTACACGCTGGCGAAAAATAATGGCGAGAATTCACTCCACGGCGGCGCCAAGGGTTTCAACAAGGCCGTGTGGACCGCGAAAGATATTTCCGCCTCTGCTGGCCCCGCCCTCCAACTCGAATACCTCAGCAAGGATGGCGAAGAAGGCTATCCGGGCAATCTTTCTGTCCGCGTCACTTACACGCTCACAGCGCAAAATGAAGTGCGTCTCGAATATTCCGCCACCACGGATAAAGACACCGTCCTTAACCTCACCAACCATTCCTATTTCAATCTCGCCGGACCCGGCGGCGCGGACATTCTCGGCGATGAGTTGATGCTCAAGACCGATCGCTTTACGCCCGTGGACGCCGGTCTGATTCCCACTGGCGAGCTGCGCGACGTCGCGGGCACGCCTTTCGATTTCCGCACGCCCACGGTAATCGGCTCGCGCATCAATCAAAATGATGAGCAACTCAAGCTGGCCAGAGGTTACGATCATAATTGGGCGCTAAGCGCCGAGCCGCGCAAAGAGCCTGCTCTCGCCGCCCGGCTTCACGATCCAATCAGCGGGCGAGTTCTGGAGGTCTGGACCACCGAGCCCGGCATCCAGTTTTACACCGGTAATTTTTTGGACGGCACTGCGCGTGGCAAGGGTGGCCAACTCTATCAGCAGCACGCGGGCCTTTGCCTCGAGACGCAGCATTTTCCGGATTCGCCCAATCATCCCGCATTTCCTTCCACGGTACTAAAGCCTGGTCAACACTTTCACTCGATCACCATCTGGAAGTTTTCAGCGCGATGACGTTCGCTCCGTCGCTACACTCCACCCCGAGCCACACTCCATGAGCGTCATCGTCGCCGGCGTCGACTTCGGCACGCTCGACGTTCGCGTCTCGCTCTTCGATAGCGAACGCGGTCGCCTCGGCTCTGCCACTGCGGATTATCCCCTCCATCGAAAGCGCGAAGACCCCAATTTCGCCACGCAAAGCCACGCGGATCACATGAGCGCGCTCGCCTCAGCGATGCACGCCGCCATCGCGTCCGCCGAAATCCGAGGCGAGCTGGTTGCCGCAATCGCGCTGGACACCACCGGTTCCAGCGTAATCCCCGTCGGCAAAGATTTGGTTCCGCTCGACGACTACTATCTCTGGTGCGACCATCGCGCGTGGAAAGAAGCCGCGCAGATTACCGCCGCCGCACGCGAAATGAATGTCGCGGCGATCGATTGGTGCGGCGGCGTCTATTCCTCCGAATGGGGCTTCGCAAAGCTGCTTCACTGGCTGCGTCGCAACCCTGAAAAGCGCGCCAAGTTCGTCACCGCTTTCGAACATTGCGACATGGTCGCCGTCACTTTGTGTGGTATCACCGATCCGGCTCGCGCGCCGCGCAGCATTTGCGCCGCAGGCCACAAATGGCTCTGGAATCTCTCGCTCGGCGGTTTCCCACCAGACGATTTCTTTCGTGCCGTCGATCCATTGCTCTCCGGTATCGTGGAAAAACTGGCCGGCCGCTTCGGTACGTCCGACCAACTCGCCGGCGAGCTTTGCCCGCACTGGGCCGAAAAGCTGGGCCTGCGCCCCGGAATCCCGATTCCCGTGGGCGCGTTTGACGCGCACTGGGACGCCATCGGCGCAGGCGCGCATTTGCATGACCTCGTCAACGTGATTGGCACCTCCACTTGCATCATTGGCATTTCGGAAAGTGCTGGCCTAGTTCCCGGCGTTTGTGGCGTCGTACCCGGATCGGTGGATCCACGCTACACCGGCATCGAAGCCGGCCTTTCCGCCACCGGAGACATTTTCCAAGCCATCGCCCGCCGCGCTGGAGTCGAGCTGGCCGTGCTCTCGCGTGATTTGGACGTCTACCGCGCCGGCGAAACCGGCCTGCTGCGCCTCACCTGGGATAACGGCGATCGCACGGTGCTCGTCAACCCCGATCTCGGCAGCGTCACGCTTGGCTGGAATCTGGCGCATACCGCGCAGGACGAACTCTTCGCCGCCATCGAAGGCACCGCCTTTCACACGCGTGTGATTCTCGAACGCATGCAGCAACACGGCGTGCGCATCGAGCGCGTGATCAATGGAGGCGGCATCCCACATAAAAATCCCAGACTCAATCAGATTTACGCAGACGTGTTGAACAAGCCCGTGCTCGTCCCGCAAGGAGACGTCACCAGCCTCGGCTCGGCAATTTTTGCTTTCCTGGCCGCGGGCGCATTCGATACCATCGCGCAAGCGCAACGCGCGCTCTGCCTCCCGCATAGAGCATTTACGCCGAGCGCGGCAAGCGTCGAGATCTACGAGCAGTTGTTTCCGCTTTATCGCAAACTCTATTTCGCATTTGGTGAGAAAGGCTCCGCGCCCGTGGAAATCGGCGGCGTTCTTCCGGAGCTTCGGCGGCTCGCCGCAAAAGTGAGGTCCGCCCCATGATGCTCGCATCGCTCCGCGCGGAAGTTCTCGACGCGAACCTCGATCTCGTTCGCCACGGTCTCGTTGTGGACACGTTCGGCAATGCCAGCGGCATTGCGCGTGAAAAAGGTCTCATTGTCATCAAGCCCAGCGGTGTGCCCTACGGCAAGATGTCTGCCGCCGATCTGGTGATCGCCGATCTCGCGGGCAAAATTGTCGAAGGCAAGTTCAAACCTTCTTCCGATCTGCCCACGCACCTCGCGCTATACCGCGCGTTTCCCCAAATCGGCGGCATCGCGCATACCCATTCCCGCAACGCCACGGCGTGGGCGCAAGCCGGACGCGAAATTCCCTGCCTCGGCACGACGCATGCCGATTATTTCCACGGAGCGATCCCCGTGACCCCTCCGCTGGCTTCCGGCGAAATCGCCCACGAGTACGAACGCAACACCGGCCATGTGATCATCCGCCATTTCGCGAAACGCGACCCGCTCTTCATGCGCGCCGTCCTCGTCCACGGCCACGCTCCATTCTGCTGGGGCGCAACTGCCGTGGAAGCCGCGCATGTCGCCTGGATGCTCGAAGAGGTCGCGCGCCTGGCTCTGCTCACCTCGCTTATCAATCTTTCCGCCACCCCCATCTCGGATGAGTTGCGCGACAAACATTTTCACCGCAAACACGGCCCCGCCGCCTACTACGGCCAGCCCAAGGACGATAAACAGAAACAAAAGGCGAACCCGGCCAAGCAAGCTACCAAGAGCCCGCCTCGCCGAGCCTGATCGAGATCATTCCACCGGTCCGATCCCAAACGCACCCACCACGCATGACCCGCATGCGGCTAGCAGGTATCGAGACTCAGTTTGACTCCGAGAATGATCTTGGTGTGCGAGCAGGGGACGGTACTGGCCCTGGCAGGTCTTTACCGAGGAGCATTGATTCCGGCGCCACCTAGCCCCGAACGGCAAAACGGTCAAAACGCCCGTCCGCAATCACCATCGTCAACCAGTCGCGCAAAGTTGCAATTTCCTGCGGATTGACTGCCGTAAATTCCAGCGCTACCCCTTTTCCCTCGCCCACATGCACGACGCGGGCTTCCGCTTCAAACGTGCGCGACAGCGTGAAAATGCGAATCTTTACAACGCTATCCACCGGCAACGGAAGGTCATTCTCCACCGAGCAACCCGTCTGGCAAATATCGCCGGTGCGGGCCTGGATCGCCGCATCCGAGACCGGCGTCCGGATCAGAATCTCCGCGTTGAAGGGATAGCGTTCGTGTTCGCGCCGTTCTTCGGACGTGCGCGAAACAAATTTCCATTTACGGCCTGTACCAGAACTCTTGGTCACGGAATGCCTCCGTATCCAGAGTCTGCGGCGCTCGCCCGCAATGAGCAACAGTACGCCTCTACCAAATGGTGCAGTACTGTCGCTCTGCCCTGCCCATCGCGTGGCCTATGAGGGCTATCGAATTTCGCCCCGCCAGCTTTCGCTTCCACCCTTGAGGGTTTTTGATTTTGTGTAGCGTAGGGCCTATGGCCCTGCGGTCTTTCTGTGCGTCTCGGTACCAAATGAGAAGAACTATGAGGTTATCCGGCTTGAGGCCCTAGTCAGGAGGCGTTCACGGAGCTTTGCCGATCCACCACAAAACCTTCGCTAAGATTTTCCACTGCTGTTTGCCGTCGAGCAGGACCGTCTCGTAATCCCGGTTCTCCGGTTGCAACACTTCCTCTTGTCCGAATCTCTGCAGCCGCGTGACCGTCAACCCCATTTCTTTCTGCCAGGCAATTACGATCTTTCCTTCCAGCGCGGCGTGTTCGGTCTGCTCCGAATCCACCGCGATGATGTACCCGTCCAGAATCAGCGGGGCCGTTGAGTTGCCGTGCACTCGCAGGCATGTCGTGGCCGAAGGATTCGGGCACCAGTCCGTCGGCGCTGCAATCATGCTCTCTACCGGAGCATCGTGCAGCACCGAGGAGCTGTCACCCTTTCCGCCGTGTGACGCAGCCGTCATCTGCAGTAAGGGAATCGCCACCAGTTGCGTAGCTTTCGCCTTCCTCTCCCCGCCTCCGGCATGCGCCATTTCCACGCGCACGGAATTGCCTCGCACCAGCCGCTCGCGCAGCCGTGGCATCACGCGCATCAACTCTTCACTGCGCAGTCCCGCGCGCCCCCAGAAATACCAGCACAGCGGATCACCCGCGAGATTTCCGAGCTGAATGTAGCTTCCCGCGGGCGGTTCCTGCGCGCCGCGCTCCCAGCGCGATATGGCCATCGCGGAGGAATGCAGCCGCCTTCCAAACGTGGTTTGGCTTAAATTCAATTTGCGGCGAAGCTCGGAGATGGTGTTGGCCCAATCGGGCTTTTCCTGCGGTTTCGTTTTGTTTCCGGCCGTGCGCATTCTGTTGGCGGTTTTTCGTCAAAAGCCTGGGGGACAGGCTTTCCCTCGACATCTTAAGTGTACGCCAGCGTACCGTGATTTGAAAAGAGCGTTCTTACCACCTGAGACTAGCTAAAGTTGTTAAACGGGAGTATACTGAACCTGTCTTATTAGCATGCTCCCGTTGCGGCCCACCCGCTGCGGATACTTACCGAATCGGACGTCTCCAATTCTTCTACGGCTGAATGGCCAAACGACCTAAACACAACACCAGCTCTCCAAACGCAGCGCCCTCGGGTCCCACGGAAAATCAGCTTCAAAATGCCATCCTGCTCGCCTTGCCCCGGCAGGAATCGGATGCCATTCTCGCAAAATTGGAATTCGTCGACCTTCCCATCCACTTTGTCTTGAACGAAATCGGCGCTCCCGTCAAGGACGCTTATTTCATCAATGGCGGCGTGGCTTCGATTCTGAACGTAATGTCCGACGGAAAGAGCGTCGAAGTCGGCCTCACCGGCAAAGAGGGCTTCGTCGGTTTGCCGCTACTCGTTGGTTTCGAGACCAGCCCGACGCAAGCCGTGATGCAGATTCAGGGCTCCGGTTATCGCATCAGCGCTTCCGGCTTGGCCGATCTCCTTCCACGCTTTCCGGCTTTGCGAAAATGCCTCAATCAGTTTTCTTACGAAATGACCTTGCAAGCGACGCAGATCGCCGCGTGCAACCGTCTCCATCCTGTCGAGGAACGCCTCGCACGCTGGCTGCTGATGAGCGCCGATCGCATGGGCAGCCCATCGTTCCCGCTCACCCAGCAGTTCCTCGCGCACATGCTCGGCACACGCCGCGCCAGCGTCACCGTTGCTGCTGGGATTCTTCAGAAGGCAGGATTGATCACTTACAAGCGCGGGCAAGTGAACATCGAAAAACGCGGGAAGTTAGAGGAAGTCGCCTGCGAATGCTACGCGCAGCTCGTCCGCCAGGTCGATAGTTGGCACAAACACGTGCTGCGTAACGCTGCCGATTAGTAACCCGCCGCGGACCTCTTGTTCTGCGAACCGTTTCCCCGCCCCAGCAACATCATCACCTGATCCGCCAGATTTTCGGTCTTGGATACGATCGCGCGAACCCCTGCCGGCAGTTTCGGGTCCGAACGAATGGCCTCTGCGTGCAAAGTATTGAGGATGATCGACACGTCAGGACGAATCTTGCTGATCTCGCGCGCCGCATCGAGGCCATTCATCCGCGGCATCGCCACATCCAGAACAATCACGTCCGGCCTCAGCACTTGCACCTTCTCGATCGCGTCCACACCGTCCACAGCCTCTCCACACACACTGAGGCCGGATGCTTCAAGTTGCTCTCGAATTAATCGCCTGACGGTGGGATTGTCGTCAACCACAAGAATGGTTTTGCCCATTTCGACCTGGGTTCCGGCGGGGTGGAGACCAGTGCGCTGGACGGCACCCCATGACCTACGCTAGCGTACCCGCACCAAAATTTCTTTTCTATACCCCCTTCCCTGTATAAATCGCAGCGTGTTGATGCCGTCACATTCTCGGCACATCGTGCGGGGTGCACGCGTGTTTTGTGTAGCGCAGGTCCTTGGACCTGCGGTTTTTCCGCCGCGTAATTCGGGAATCGAACGATACCTGTATAAATACCTGTGTGTGAACGTCACATCCTCAGCTCAACGTCGGGGTACGAGTGTGTTTTGTGTAGCGCAGGTCCTTGGACCTGCGGCCTTTCCGCCACGTCATTAGGAAGTCTAACTTTAGAGGAGCATCCGCACAGTCATGCCTGTCGGCACCGTTCGCTCAATCTGGCTTTATTCCGCCCGCAGCGCCCGCACCGGATCAATCGACGCCGCACGCCGCGCCGGAATCATCCCGGCGAATCCCGCCGCCACCGCAAGCGTGGCAATCGCGCCCGCCATCACCGTCGAATCCGCGCTGGTGATACCGTAAAGCTGCGACTGCACAAATCTCACGCACAGCAGCGCCACCGGGATTCCAATCGCCAGCCCGATCGCCGCTTGGAGCATCGCGCCGCGCATCACCATCGCGATCACGCTGCCACGCTCCGCCCCCAACGCCATGCGAATGCCAATCTCCGGAGTCCGCCGCCCCACGTTGTAAGCCGTTACGCCATACAGTCCGATGGTGGCCAGCAGCAGCGCCAATGCACCAAAGAGCTCTGTGAGCCGCGCGATCAGGCGCTCCTCGGTAAACCGGTCCGCAATCTGTTGCGAGAACGTCTGAAACTTCGTCACCGTCAGGTTCGGATTGATGTCCGCCAGCGTTTTCTGCGCCAGTCTTTGCATGTCGCTCATGGGCCGCGCGGTCTCAAGCACCATGGCGCCGGCGTAAAGCGATTCGTCCTTATCCATTGGATTTTTATTGTTTAGCCCGCGCTGCATCATCGGGACGAAATACATGCTGTGATTTTTCCAACGTGCGCTCGAGTAGGCCGTATCTTCCACCACGCCGACGATCTCAAACGCCGCGGACGAAATGGATCCGGGAGGGCCCATGCGCGCTCCAATCGGATTGCGATCGCCGAAAAACAGCTTCACAAATGCCTGATTCACCACCGCCACCGGCGGAGCTGCGGCAGAATCCTGCATTCCAATTCCGCGGCCCATTACCACATGCGTTCCCACCGAATCGAAGTACTCCGCATTTGCCTTTACAAACGAGGCGCCATGCTTCAGGTACGGCTGCCCCTGGATCTGGATGCCGTTGGCCCAGTTGTTGTCCTCCATCGGCGTGTACGTCGCGATGCCCACTTTCACCACGCCCGGCAACGTGTGAAAGCGGTCTTCCATGATCCGGTAGAGCGCCTCGAGTTGCGTCTGCGAATAGCCCGCCGCCTGCGGATTGATGTGCACGATGTAGCGATTTCGCGCGTCCAACTTCAGGTCCGTGCTTTGCAGTTTGCTCAGGCTTTGCGAAAAGAGTCCCGCGCCCACCAGCAACACGAATGACAACGCCGCCTGCAGCACCACCAGCCCGCGCTGCAGCAGCGACGCGCTTCCCGCCGTCGTGCGCATTCCGCTGCGCAGCGCCTCGGCTGGCTTGGCCTGCGCCGCGATCCAGGCCGGCGCCACGCCAAATAAAACGCCCGTCAAGAACGACAGCCCGCACGCAAATGCCACTGCCATTACCGAAGGGCTCGCGTGGACCGGCATATTCTGCGCCCCGGGGAACGCCAGCGTCAGCAGCATGCGCGTGCCCGCATACGCCACCGCGAGCCCGGCAATCCCGCCCATCCCCGCTAACACCACGCTCTCGGTCAGTAGTTGCAGCACGATTCTTCCGCGCGTGGCTCCCAACGCCGTGCGCACAGACATTTCCGCGCGGCGTCCCATTCCGCGCACCAGCAGCAGGTTGGCGATATTCGCGCACGCAATCAGCAGCACCAATCCCGCCACCCACATCAGCAAATGTAGGTGCGACCCGTACTCCTCCTGCATGTCCTGAATCCCCGCGCCCCCCGGCGTCAGCGCGATGTGCGACTTCGCCAGCAATTTCTTGCCATCTTCCGTGGAGAAATCCTTGTCCGATGTTCTTGCTTCGCGGAAGATCTGGCTCACCTTTTGCTGCAACGGCGCAATCGCTGTGCCGGGCTTCACGCGGCCGATCATGTAAAGCCATTGGGTTTCCAGCTCGTGCACGTACGGAACGTTCGCCAGCACCGGCATCGCTTCGATCGGCAGATAGAGATCGGGCGGCGTGGTGGACATGCGGTCGCCGTAGAAGCCGGGCGGGGCCACGCCCACCAGCGTCACCGGTTTCGTGTTCACCCAAAACGTGCTGCCGATCACGGACGTATCGCCGCCGTAATTCTGGTGCCACATTTCGTAGCTCATCACCGCGGTTGCGGGAGCGCCCTGCATATCGTCCGCATCCTGCAATAGCCGCCCCGCTCGCGCCTGCAATCCAAACGTTCGGAAATAATTGCCCGAGACGAACTCGCCCATCACGGAGCGCGCGTCCTCCTGCGTTCCGTCGCGCCGTGCGATGATCGGCCGGTAACCGAAGCCCGCCTGCATCGCCGCCAGTTCTTCAAACTCCGGCGCGTTCTTCTTGATCTGTTCGTAGGTGTCGGTCGAAAAAAGGCTGTAGTCGCCGCTTGTCGAGCTCCCGGAGTTCACGCAACAATCGTTCGTATCGCCCAGACGCAAGAGCGTCTTGGGATTCGCCACCGGCAGGCTTTGCAGCAGCACCGAATTCACCACCGTAAAAATGGCGGCATTCGCGCCGATGCCCAGCGCCAGCGTCAGCAGCACCGTAATCGTAAACGCCGGCGTTTTCCGCAAGTTCCGCAGCGCATAGCGCACATCCGGTAGCAGCGTCATCGTCGCCCTCCGTGGCCAAGGTCGTCCCGCGCCCGCGCACAGCGACACCTCGTCGCATCCTTAGACGCTAGCTCAAGCCGAACGTTAGGTTAGGGCTGTCGTCGTGACAGGGATTCAACGGGTAGGCACTGGGACTGTTGGGTCTACAAGACCGTGATCGAAGCGTTACAATTCACTCTAATGTGTCCGAAAACAGCAGGGCCAGTTCGGTTCGGTTGGCGACTGCCGTTATTCGCAGCTATAGTTGGCCTTATCGTCTTCGTCCCGATAGCAACCTGCCAGGCAGATACGTTCGTTTTCGTAAACGCTTTCATCGTTGTTCCAGCTCTTTTAGCTATCAGCGTAGCCTTGGTAGTTTATGGGCTTGGTAGCAACGGTCGGCGTCACCTTATCGCGATAACCGCAACGGTGGCGATCCTTTGGGCTATCCCCTCATCTTTGTTCCTCTTTAACCGCGAGCATCCGTTTGCGCTCCGAGAGACGGCCAGATGGCTGGCATGGTCGCGTGAATACGAGCGCAAGGTTCTGGCGCAACCGAATTCCGCCAACGGCGACTTGAATCATATCGAGTGGGACGGATCGGGGTTTGCTGGAGTGGCGAACAATACAGTTTTTCTAGTCTTCGACCCGGCCGATACGCTTTCGGCGGCTGCGAAGCGGCATCAACCGGGCAAATTCAACGGTATACCGTGTGATGTGCGGCTCATACGCCGCATGGAGAGCCGTTGGTATGCTGTTCTCTTTTATACGGATCAAACTTGGGAACAATGCCATTAGGGCCATCTTCGCGCCAGACGAAAACGATAGTTAGTCCCTCCTCTCCGCTCCGATGAATCGCATCTCCGAATTTGCCAGGCAGGCCCCACATCGCAATTTCCGGAACCCAAATCCCCGGAGTAGCCCAGTTACAACCACCGTTCCGCAAGAATGGTGCTTCCAGCGACCTTCCCCAGATATTTGGTGTCGCGCTTAGGCCTGCGTTACGCCTGGGATGAATTACCCCGGAGGAATATCACTCGCCGCGTCCGGCGATGCTGGGGCTCCTCGGCTTTCTGCTTTCATGATAATAGTGAGTTGCAATTCCAAAGGAGAGCCATTGGAAATCAGTGACGCGCAGAGGGATGTACGGACTATTTTTTTGGGCGGGTTTGCGGGGCAGCTAGTGGCTGGCACCCTGTGGCTGTTGTCGGCGGCGCTGGCCACGTGGCGCTCGCCGCGCATTGCGATCTGGGTGCTCGTTGTCGGAGGGATCTTCATCTTCCCTCTGACGCTGTTGCTCTTGTGGATGATGGGCCGGCCCGCCGGGCTTCCTAAGGGCCATCCCATGAACTCTCTCGGAAGACAGGTGGCTTTCATACTGCCGCTGAATTTACCGCTGGTCGCCGGCGCCACTCTGTATCGTCTGAACTGGTTTTACCCGGCCGTCATGATTGCACTGGGCTCGCACTATTTGCCGTTCATATTCATGTACGGGATGTGGGAGTTCGGTGTTCTCGCCGCGTCGTTGATCGGCGCGGGAGCCGTGATTGGGCTGTATCTGCCGTCAACGTTCAGCTTGGGCGGGTGGTTCGCTGCGATAGCGCTGCTGCTCTTCGCGTTTGTAGGACGCAGTGTCGCTCAAAGAGAAAATTAGGCCGGAGCGTTAGCCGTGCGGCGTATCGGCTGCGGCACGCGTTTCTTCACGTGGGTTACGCCGGGCGTCCAATCCTGGGGCGGAAACATCACTTGCCAGAAGCTCGGATTCGGCACCAGAAACTCGACGGCCACCTCGCTCTGGCCTTCTTCCGCGTCTCCGACGTGCACTACGGTGCATTCCTGCATCGCGGCGGTTTGCAGGTTTCGCAGCAGGAGCTGGTCGCCTTTATGAACTTGCCGGGAAAGCGCTAACGAGCATCCGTGCGCGTTGATCACCATCGTATGCGTATCTTCCTCGAAGGTGTCGCGCGCTTCAGGGGCCGCCACGATCTTTACGGGCACGCGCATCACCACGCGCTGACTCCTGCGCCGCGTAGACGCAAACCATGAAGCTTCCCGCGATGCCGCGAGCCATCCTTCCAGTATACGAAGCGGTTCGGGCTCGGCATCCGTAAAGAGCAAGCCCATCCCGTGGCCCGGCAGCGAATAAACCACCCTCGCGCGCACATCGCAGGTTTTCTTCTCCTGGATGATTCGCGCGGAGACGTTCGCGCCCACCGGCAATGTTTCCGTCGTGGTCACAAAGCACCCGCGCTTCCCCAGATCGCTCACATGGGCCTCCATGCACTCCGGCACCGGAAATGCATCGCCCGCCTCGAGAGGTTTCCCGATCTTTACCAGCGCGCTGAATTCGTAGCGCCGGTGCATACGCCGCTCGGCGAGCACAAAAGTCCCGGGCAAACTTGCGGAAAGCGATGAAGTAACCTGGTGCCCCATTTCAGATCTCCTGATTGGCTTGTGCTAGACGCGGGCTGTAAAGCCTCGCAGCGGCGCTTGTTCGATCAACATGTTCAACCACTCGCGCAACGTCGCTTCTTGTTCCGGGCGGACGGATGTAAAGTTCAGCGCCAGGCCCCGGCCTTCTCCGCAATACACGACTTTCGCTTCAGCTTCAAAACTGTTCGACATCGTCGAGATGCGAATTTTTACAATGCTTTCCGGCGGCAGCGCAAAGTCGGTGTTCACCCGGCAGCCCATTTGGCTCAAATCGGCGGTGCGCGCCTGGATCGCGGCGCGTGAACTCTCCGTCTTGATCAGGATTTCGGCGTTGAAGGGATAACGCGGATGTTCGCGCCGCTCTTCCGAGGTCTGCGAGACGAAATTCCATGAGTTAGCGGGAGTAAACACTTTGGTCGCCAAGGGCTCTCTACACGCACTGTCTCATTCGTAGATGGAAACCGGCAAGAGTACAACGTTCCTATAGTTGGCAGTACGTTCGGACATCTCGCTTCGCTGTAGGGCTCTCTACATTTCGTCTCATGCCGGGCGGCGAGGGCCGTCTCTTGCATCCGCAACGAATCGCTGTAAGCTTCTTGTTGCGCGGGCGGGTTGACGCCGCCTGCCCTCGCCTTTCGCCACAGGAGATATGCAAACTATGGCCGCTTCCCTGATCCCCAGCGCGCTCGAAGCTTCCACGCAAGCCTTCCCGGTCCTCACCCCCGCGCAGATCGATCGCATCCGGCCGCTAGGTAAGATCCGGAAGGTCGTGAAGGGCGAAACGCTCTTTGAGCCCGGCGACACGCATGTTCCCTTCTTCGTACTGCTTTCCGGAGCGATGGAAATCGTGCAGCCCGGTCCGACCGGCGAGCGCCCCATCGCCGCGCACGTGGCCGGGGAATTCACTGGCGAGATGACGATGATCTCCGGGCAGCGCTGCCTGGTGCGCGGACGCGTCACCGAACCGGGCGAGTATCTGGAGCTCGGCGGCGATGGCTTGCGTTCGCTCGTGGCGCGCGACGCCGAGTTGAGCGAAATCTTTATGCGCGCCTTTATCCTGCGCCGGCTTCAACTGATCAGCCGCGGACAGGGTAACGTGGTTCTGCTGGGTTCGCGCCATTCCGCCAGCACGCTGCGCCTTCGCGAGTTCCTCAGCCGCAACGGCCATCCTTACGCCTACGTCGATCTCGATACGGACAAGACTTCGCAAGAATTGCTCGACCGCTTCGCCGTGAAGCCCGAAGACATTCCGGTGCTCATTTGCAACGGCCGCAGCTTGCTGCGCAATCCGTCGAATCAAGAGCTGGCCGATTGCCTGGGATTCAACGTTAGCATTGATGCCTCGCAGGTACGCGATCTGGTGATCGTCGGCGCCGGACCTGCGGGCCTCGCGGCCGCCGTCTACGCCGCCTCCGAAGGACTTGACGCGCTGGTGATCGAGACCGCGGCGCCGGGCGGGCAAGCCGGATCGAGCTCAAAAATCGAGAACTATCTGGGATTTCCCACCGGCGTTTCGGGACAGGAGTTGGCGACCCGCGCCATCGCGCAAGCCGAAAAATTCGGCGCGCAGATGATGATCGCGCATAGCGTGGCGCGGCTCGATTGCGCACGGCGGCCCTACCAGCTTGTGCTCGATAACGGCAATTCCGTGCCCGCACGAGCGGTGGTGATCGCCACCGGCGCGCAATACAACAAGCCGGGCATCGCCAACCTCGAACGGTTCGAGGGCCAGGGAATTTATTACGGCGCGACGTTCATGGAATCGCAGCTCTGCGAAGAGGAAGATATCCTCATCGTCGGCGGCGGCAATTCCGCCGGGCAAGCGGCCGTGTTCCTCTCGCAGACGGCGCGCAAAGTGTACATGATGGTGCGCTCGGGACAATTGTCGGACACGATGTCACGCTACCTGATCCAGCGGATCGAGGAGAATCCCGCGATCGAATTGCACTATCAGACGGAAATCGTCGGCCTGGAAGGCGACACGCACCTCGATCGCGTCACTTGCCGGGACAAGAAGACCGGCGCAACCGCCACGCACGACATTCGCCACGTGTTCATCATGGCCGGCGCTTCGCCGCGCACCGAGTGGCTGCGCAACTGCGTCGCCATGGACGACAAGGGATTCATCCTTACCGGGCGCGATCTGGATGGCGCGCGCCAAGGTCCTGCATGGCCGCACGCGCAGACTCGTGTGCCGTATATGCTGGAGACGAGCCTTCCGGCGGTGTTTGCCGTGGGCGACGTGCGCTCAGGAAACGTGAAGCGCGTGGCTTCGGCGGTGGGCGAAGGCTCGATCGCCATTCACCTGGTGCATCGCGCGCTCGCGGAATCTTAGACCGACTGTGCCGCAAGGATTGCGGCAAGATATTTTCGTTGGAAGTTCAGGAGGAAACACATGCCGGAATGCACGCACATGGATCAAATCAAGATTCGCAAAACGCACACGCACGTCTGCGCGGAATGCGTGAAGATGGGCGACACCTGGGTGCATCTGCGGCTCTGCATGATTTGCGGCAACGTGGGCTGCTGCGACTCGTCAAAAAATAAGCACGCCACAAAACATTTTCACGCGAGCAAACACCCCATCATGCGCTCCATCGAGCCGGGCGAAGAGTGGGGCTGGTGCTACGTAGACGAAGTCGAGCTGGACTTCACCTAACCTAAGCGCTGCGCCCTGAAACGCCAGTCTCTAGCAGTCTTCGTGGCAGCCTTTGGGGCTGCCCCACCTGTTGACCAGGGCGATACTCCCTCCCCCCACCCTTTTCACGTAAATACGGCACGGATTGGACTTACAGGAGCGAATGTGCGTAAGTTACTGTAAATGGGCAGCTTACAAAATCTGCGTTTCGCACATTGCGCACTCTTATGCGGGAAGCAAAGGGGTTAGCGCTGCACGATGTACCGAAATGCGAGGTATATGCGCGGCGATGTGAGGATAACTTCCACGCAAGGCTAACGCCAGAGAAGGCGTTGCTTCTAGGCCTCTGTTAACGCCAGCGGGCGTGCCGCCGTCTTAGAACGGGGCGAAATAACCGATGAATGCGAAAAATGCACTTGCGCTGCTTGGACTCTTTGCTGCATTCGGACTTGGTGCCGCGAGGTTCCATGCGGATTCGCACGCGGCGATTGTGGCACCCGCGGATCCGGATGCGTTTGACGAAGTGGTGCTTCCGGTTGGCGATGGTCCGGCGTCGCTTGCGATCGCGGACGTGAATCATGACGGACACCCAGACATTCTGGTGGCGAATACCGAGAGCCAGACGCTGAGCGTGCTGCTGGGCGATGGGCACGGACATTTTCATCCCGCGCCGGGGACGGCGTGCGCGACGGGTCCCGGACCGAACGACATCGCGATCGGCGATTTCAATGGTGACGGCAATTTGGATCTGGCGATCGCGAATACGGGCACGCCGAACCTGACGATTTTGCTGGGCGATGGCAAAGGTGGATTTGTGCCAGCGCCGCATTCGCCGTTTGCCACGCGTTCCAAACCGCACGTCCACGGGGTTGCGGTGGGTGATTTCAATGGCGACGGCAAGTTGGACGTGGTCACGGACGATTGGGGAAACAACCAGTTTCTGTTGCTGCTGGGAGATGGCTTGGGAAATTTGGCGTCACCGGGCGTACCGTTTCCTACGGGCAAGCGTCCATACCAGCGTTTGCGTTCGGCGGATTTCAATCGCGATGGGCGGCCCGACGTGGTGACCACGAATCTCGATGAGAATACTGTTTCGATTCTGTTGGGCGATGGGCGCGGCGGATTTGTGAATGCTGCCGGGTCGCCATTTCCCGCGGGCGCCGCGCCGTGGGCGGTGGCCGTGGCAGACATGAATGGCGACGGCAACCTGGATTTGGTGGTGGTGCCCTACGATCGAGATGTGCCGGACCCACAGCAAATCGGCGTGACGGTGCTGCTGGGCGATGGGCGCGGCGGCTTCCGCAAGATGCGCGGCTCGCCGTTCTCGTTAGCGGGGTGTACGGGTCCGGATCGCGTGGCGACCGGCGACATCAATGGTGACGGAATCCGCGATATTGTGGTCTCCTGCGCGCAGAGCAATAACCTGATATTTTTTATGGGAACGAAGGATGGCGGCTACCGGATTACGTCGCGCGCGATGAAAGATATCGGTTGGTCTGGGTTAGACGTTGCGGACCTGAATGGCGACGGTAAGGCGGATGTAGTGGTGGCGAACCATGAGGCGGGGACGATTACGATTTTGTTTGGGAAGTGAAGACGACCGCACCTTTCGAGGCTCGCTTTAAGTTTGATATACATAGATAAGGTGTTACCCTAGTGGCAGCCATCAGCACACTTGATGACCCTAGGCGCGCTCGATACCTACCACATTGAGGACGCGAGAGATATCCTTTCAGTTTTGCCGCCCTCGAGAGTAATAGACACTACCGTAACTTCCCCACCTTATTGGAACCTAAAGGATTATGGCAGCAAGAAGCAGTTGGGTTTCGGCCAACAATATGAAACCTATCTAGATGATCTCGAGGAGGTCTTTTCGGGGGTCTACAAGATAACCAAGAAAACCGGTTCCCTTTGGATTGTCATTGACACTATCAAACACAATGGCGAGCTAAAGCTTCTTCCCTTCGACTTAGCCCGTAGATTGAAACGAGTGGGTTGGATACTCCACGACATCATTATATGGCACAAAGACAAGACCCTTCCTTGGTCTCATAGAGGCAAGCTGCGGAATATCTTTGAATACATATTATTTTTCTCGAGGGAAAAACACTTCAAATATTACCTATCCGAGGTTCGGGAGACAGAAGGTCTTAAGGAATGGTGGATGCGCTATCCCGAGCGCTACAGCCCAAGGGGAAAGGCGCCAACGCGAACGTGGTCGATCCCAATACCGCGTCAGGGGAGCTGGGGAGAGAACTGGGTGCGGCACTTTTGTCCTTTTCCGCCACAACTGGTTAGCAGAATCGTACGCTTGACAACGAAGAAGGGTGATGTCGTATTGGATCCGTTCGCGGGATCTGGCGTTGTCCTAGCTCAGGCAAAGGCCCTCAAACGACGTTATCTCGGTTTTGATCTTCGCAAGGCCTACCGCAGAATGTTTGACGGGAAGGTCTTGCCGTCGATTGTCGCGCTGCAGCAACAAGGCGGACGTTGGCAGCACGGTGAAGAAAGAAAACGCCGAGCCTTCTCTTCCCTTATCTGGAAGCTTCGGAAGACAAAACACCCACGCGAGCTTTTGAGGCTTTACGAAAAGCGTTATGGTCGAACGAGTGTGGCTGGCGTAATCGCGCTCTCTCGGAAAATGCACTCGCTAAACATCGTTTTCATTTTCCCTAATGGAAAGCGGCCACCCAATAAATTCCTCGCTCGGATGAGGGAGCTGTTGAGTCGTGCTCCACTGTCTAAGTACGGGTTACGAGCGACGGTTGAAGTCGAATTTTTGGATGCGCGAGTCCCTACCCGATCCGGATTGAAATCTCGCGAGGCACTAAATTTGTACCGCGACGGTAAAACTTATCGTGTATCAGGGCGTATGACGACGAGGAGGCTCCTCGAATCCCTGCGTGGTGGCCCGCCCAAAAGGACCAAGGAAGTCCCGATCATCGCTAGCAATGTTCGGGTAAACGTCGCAAGAAATGCGTCTTTGTGAGGGTCATATAAATCTATGGACAAGGGTGCGGCGCTAAATAGACGTATCTGGACACTTTTTGAAAAGGCAGGCTTTAAGACCGAACCTAACTCTGGAAGCGCGACCGAGCACGTGGTTGAGCTGGCTTCCAAGAAGCATCGCCGGGTCGATCTGTTCGCCAGCGCTCTTGGAGTCTCTATTGTCGGATCGAACAAGTCTGGGGGCGTAAAGGACTCCTGGTCAGCGCATGTCAATGACTGGGACGAGATACGAAGATGCGCGAAGGCGGACACCGCGCTCTTTGTCGTGACGGACAAGGAATTGTCTGTCGATGACAAACGGTACGTGAAGGATAAGGGTCTATGTCTGTGGACCGAGGACGACGTCTCTTACTAAGAAGCCGTTGCGGAGGCGATCGGTCAATACGCAAAGTTCGAGATCATACATGCTCTCGGCCTCCACACTAAGGAGGAAAAAGACACTCATAGAGTTCTAGCTATTAGGCTGCATCAGCCTACTGCCAGTTCGAAAACGGAGCTTTTTATGTTCACTATCGCACCCGACCGCTTACTAAGGACGAGCGTCATCTACCGCAGGGCCGTCGGAGACGCAAACGCATACCAACGCATGCTCCGGAAGAACAGACTTCCCAAAATTAGGAAATTCGTTGCTCGGGTCGATTCGCTTCTGCCAACAAATATCGTTTTACATCTTAGTGACAAGGTCACCGTCGACAAGATTAAAGAGAGCGAATTTCGAGATGTTTCGAACAATCGCATCACCTTATCTAGATCCGCCGACTATGACCTCGTGGTCTTGAATATTCCCATGGAATACGCCTCAATGGAGCTAATTGACGGACAACACAGGCTCTATGGCTTTGTGGAGACTGACGCTGCGACAAAGAAGGACTTTGCACTGGTAGTGCTAGGCGTACGGGAATTGAGTCTAAAACAACGCCAAGAAGCATTTGTTGCGATAAATGATAACTCGCGCAGGATGGATGCAAATCTGGTCGCGTACCTCAAATACACTCAGGACGATGTAGCCTGTCAAAAAGACAATGGGCTCATGGCCATTCGCATCGTTGTCGATCTTAACGGTGTTAGCCCCTTTAAGAAGGCTATCAAGCTCTTAGACGTCGGTCAGCAGAAAATCACGCTAAAGAATTTGTCAGGGTATGACCTGAAGGGTCTCTTGGGCCCTCGCGGCCTCTTGCGGAAGCACTATCCTTCTAATATCCCGGAGGAATATATTCGAGTTCTACGAATGTATTTTGGGATTATACATAGCACGTTCAAGAAGGAATGGAACGATCCCGAGCGATATATTGTCGCAACGAACCGCGGAATGTCGGCGTTCCTCAAGTTATTGAAGTCGGTCCTCAAAACCGAAAAACAACCTTTGACGCCAACGAAGGTTCGTGGCTACATGCTTGCGCTCAAGGCGGGGTTCCCGACTTGGGAGTTCAACCATCTGAGCGACACTTATGTTGGTTCGCAGGGATGGAAGGAGCTTCATCGGGATATCGTAAAGGCCATTAGGAAAAAATTTCCGCATTTCAAAGAATAGGCGCGTTCCTTCTCGGCGCCATTCCGCGTTCATAAAGCCACGCCAATCGAGCGATGGCGGTCCCGGCTACCGCTGGATTGCGACGCGCCGGCACGTGGTTTACTTTGTGGCTCATGCGACAAATGCGGCGTGCTGAGGCGGCCTACAGGGTTTTCTGTATGCTGCAGAGCCTAACTAAACTTACCCGGCGCGATTTGTACAGCTTGCAACGCATAAGGCCGGTTGGCGGTCACGAAATGCTGCGAGGGGCGATCCAACTAGAGGACGCTTTGCCGCGCGCCGCATGCAAATTCCAGGCAAGGCAGGAGACCCCATGAAGCCAAGCACAAAGAACGAGGCAGAAGGCAAGTTTCACGAAGTGAAGGGCAAAGTGAAGGAAAAGGTAGGACGCGCGACCAACCGGCCCGATGTGGAAGCGGAAGGTCAGGACGAGCAGGTGGGCGGGAAGGTCCAGAAGAAGATTGGACAAGTGCAGAAAGTTTTCGAGAAGTAGCGCGAGACGGCCCGCCGCGCGGGCCGCGTTGTGTGTGGGTTGCGCCACCCGATCTGAGGTCGGGTGGCGTTTTTTTTCCAAAAGGCCGGCGAGATGCGAGGGCATGATTGGCGTCGGTTTGAGTTGCGCGAGGGTCGAGAGCGGCGGCGCTGCGAGACGAAGAGTGGCAGCGGAGTTGGACGTGCATCTAAATCCCCGCCCCTACGAAACGGGGCGGGCTACACAATCGTTGCCAGCGGGCGATCTCTGGCACGACGGTAAATGCGGAGCGTTGATTGTTTCGTACGAGTCCGCCAGCGAAAATGGCCCTGGCGATGAGGTTCATTTAAGTCGCCCGCGCCTATCCTTCGTTCCTCGGGCAAGCGACACGGGCATACGCCACACGCACCCGCCTCACATCATTTTGCGCCAACGCAGAATGCACGGCTTTGAGAACGTCCCCAGGGCTACGGAACCGCCCTGGGCTACAAACGGCGGGCTACACAACGTGTGGGCTGGATCATCTAATTTGCGTAGCCTATGAGGAACCTTTTTGAGTGACGCGAAGATGGACATACGAAGTAGCGATACCGATGTGCTGATCGTGGGCGCGGGGCCGACCGGGTTGGTGCTGGCGCTGTGGCTGACACGCATGGGTGTGCGCGTGCGGATCGTGGACAAGACGGCGGAGCCGGGGACGACTTCGCGGGCGCTGGCAGTGCAGGCGCGGACGCTCGAGTTCTACCAGCAGATCGGGCTGGCGGAAACGGTGGTGGAGCACGGACGCGAAGTAACGGCGGTGAACCTATGGGTGCAGGGCAAGCGGGCGGCGCACGCGGTGCTGGGCGATATGGGTCGCGGGATCAGCCCGTTTGCTTATGCGCTGATTTTTCCGCAGGACGAGCACGAGCGGCTGCTGGTGGCGCGGTTGCAGGAAGCGGGCGTGGAGGTGGAGCGGCGGACGGAAGTGGTGAACTTCCGGGAAGAACAAGGCGCGAGTAACGGCGATGGGCGCGTGGTGGCGCGGCTGAAGCGGCCGGATGGAACCGAGGAGGAATGCGCGGCGGCTTATATCGCCGGGTGTGACGGGGCGCATTCCATCGTGCGCCAGAAGCTGGGAATCGGATTTCCGGGCGGCCAATACACGCACCTCTTTTATGTGGCGGATGTGGAGGGCGGCGGTCCGGTGATGAATGGCGAGCTGCACGTGGGGCTGGACACGAACGAATTTCTGGCGGTGTTTCCGCTGAAGGGCGAAGGGCGCGCGCGGCTAGTGGGCACGATTCGCGACGAGGCGGCGAGCGGGCACGATGACCTTTCGTGGGGCGACGTGAGCAAGCGCGTGATCGAGTGGATGAAGGTCGAGGTGCAGCGAGTAAATTGGTTTTCGACGTATCGCGTACACCATCGCGTGGCCGAACACTTTCAACAGGGCCGCGCGTTTTTGCTGGGGGATGCCGCGCACATTCACAGCCCCGTGGGCGGGCAAGGCATGAACACGGGTATCGGCGACGCGGTGAATCTGGCGTGGAAACTGGCGGCCGTGCTGCAGGGACGCGCGGATGCTTCATTGCTCGCAAGTTATGAGCCGGAGCGGATTGCGTTCGCGCGGAAATTGGTGGCAACGACAGATGAGGCGTTTACCGGCGTGACGAGCGCCAGCACGCTCGCGCGGCTGGTCCGGCTCGATCTGGTGCCGCTGCTGATGCCGGCCGTGTTTCAATTTCGCGCGGCGCGGCGATGGCTGTTTCGCACAGTGTCGCAGACGGCGGTGCAATATCGCGAGGGTCCCTTGAGCGAAGGTCGCTCGGGGATGGTGCATGGCGGCGACCGGTTGCCGTGGGTGCGGATGGGCACGAGCCGCGGCGGCGCCGGTACGGAAGATTCGCGAGGACACGGCGTAGCCGACAATTTTGCGCCGCTAACGTCGCTTGAGTGGCAAGCGCATGTGTATGGTGAGGCGCAGGGCGAACTGCGGGCAGTGTGCGAAACGCGAAAGTTGCCACTGCACGAGTTTGCCTGGCGTCCCGCGATGAGCCGCGCGGGGCTGCGCCGCAACGCAACTTATCTGGTCCGGCCGGACGGCTATGTGGCGCTGGCGGCGTTCCAGGATAGCGGCGCGGCAGTGGGGGCGTATCTGGATGCGCGGAAGATTCGAACGAGGGCGCGGCGGCCGTCTTAAAGATTCTTGCGAAGATATTCGAAGACGAGGTAGCCGGCGAGCGCGCAGATGACGGCGATGGTGAAGTTCGTGCGTGTGAAAATGTCATGCAATGCGATGGTGAGCGTCTTGGCGTCGCGGCGGCTGCGGACAAATTCCCCCATCAAGAGATTCGAATAGAAGAGGAAGATGATGAAACCGACCTCGACGACGGCGCGAGCTACCGCGACGGACTTTTTAGGCTTCGTATGCGCCGCCATGGAGTTCACTATAGCAATGCCAGCGCACGAAGGAAGCGAATCCGGCCGCGGCATGCGCGGGATAGCGACTAGCGCGAAGCCACGAGATGTTCGGATAGCTATGCGGGCTACCGGGCACATGATCCTTCGAGCTTTGACGAGAGCCTTGCGTATAGGGTGAACCATGTATTTCGGCTAATTCAGAGGTATGCTCCAATTAACGCTCCGTAATCATTTGGGCCCTAGCCAGATCTTAGCCGGGCGTGCATCTTACCTGAGGTTGTTCAAGAACCTTGCATCCGCTGCGTATTCTTGTAGTTGATGACCACGAAGCCGTCCGAAAAGGGCTGCGTTCGCTGCTGGCTGCGCGAACGGATTTGCTCGTGTGCGGAGAGGCGGCGAATGGGGCGGAGGCGGTAGAGAGCGCGCGAACGCTGCGGCCGGATGTGGTTTTGATGGACGTTTCCATGCCCGGGATGAACGGCATTGAGGCAACCAAGGCGATACGGAGCGAACTGCCCGAGTGCAAAGTGGTAATCGTGAGTGAAAACGAGCGCACGCTAACGGAGAAGCTAGCGACGGAGATTGGCGCGCATGGATTTGTGGCGAAAGCGAACCTTGCACGCGAGTTGCTGCCGACCTTGGAAAGCCTGATCGAACACGGCAGCGACAAGGCCGCCTCTGGCGCGGCTGGTGTGCGTCCCGCTTCGCCGCAATGGATGATGGGCGGCGGCGAGATGGGCGAGTTCATGCGGATGACAGACTGGGAGAAGACGCCGCTCGGTCCTCCGGAACATTGGCCGCAAAGTTTGCGCACCGCGGTGAGCATCTGTTTGAACTCGAAATTTGCGCTGCTGGTTTGGTGGGGACCCGAACTGGTGATGCTCTACAACGATGCCTACCGGCAGATCATTGGCGCGAAACATCCGGCGGCGTTTGGGCATCCGGGACGCGATTGCTGGCACGAAATCTGGGACACGATCGGGCCCATGCTGCACGGCGTGATGAGCCAAGGCAAAGCCACCTGGTCAGACGATTTGCTTCTGATGCTGGAGCGGCATGGATACCCGGAGGAGTGCTATTTCACATTTTCCTATAGCCCGATCCGGGACGAGTCGGGCGGCATTGGCGGCGTGTTCACACCCGTAAAAGATCAGACGGAAATGGTGATCGGGCAGCGGCGGCTGCGCACGCTGCGCGATCTGGCGGCGCTCAGCGCCGAGGTGAATTCGGAAGAGAAAATGTGGCCGCTGGCAGCGCGAATCGTGGGCGAGAACCCCTACGATATTCCGTTCGCGGTGTTTTACCGGCTGACGCCGGACCGCAAGCAGCTTGAGCCGGCGGGTTCGGCGGGGCTCGATGCCGAATCCAAACTGTTGAGCGGCGCGATGCAGATGGACGCGGCCGGATCGAGCTTCGAGCAGGCGCTGGCAAACGTCATTCAGACCGGAAAAGCACAAGAGATCGCCGAGAT
>DATNLT010000067.1:0-2438 GCA_035602725.1 Candidatus Acidiferrales bacterium | reverse complement strand
CCACGCGGATTCACAGCGTCGCGGGAGTCCTTGAGGCGTCGCGCGGTCTGGTCGGCACGCGGCCTTTCCGCTCTCCGCACCATACCATCAGTGATGCGGGACTGATCGGCGGCGGCGCGGTGCCTCGCCCTGGAGAAGTATCGCTCGGCCACAACGGCATCGTTTTTCTTGACGAGTTGCCGGAGTTCCAGCGCAACGTCCTGGAAGTGATGCGCCAGCCTCTCGAAGAAGGCAGCGTGACCATCGCTCGTGCCGCGCTTTCCGTCACGTTTCCATCGCGCTTCATGCTCGCTGCGGCGATGAATCCTTGTCCCTGCGGATTCTTCGGCGATTCCACGCGCGAATGCCACTGCTCGCCCGCGCAGATTCAGCGCTACGTCTCGAAAATTTCGGGCCCGCTGCTCGACCGCATCGACATCCACATCGAAGTCCCCGCGGTGAAATACAAAGAGCTGCGCGGCAACGGCGAAATCGAAAGCTCCGCGTGCGTCAGCGGACGCGTCCTGCGAGCGCGCCAGATTCAGCTCGATCGCTATCGCGGCGAGAAGAAGTTGTATGCCAACGCGCAGATGCCTCCAAGGCTCATCCGCAAACACTGCGCAATTTCGGGCGAAGGCGAGAAGCTGCTGGAGACCGCCATTCAGCGCCTGGGCCTATCCGCCCGTGCCCACGATCGCATCCTGAAGGTTTCCCGCACCATCGCAGACCTGGAAGGCGCGCCCGGCATCCAGCCCAAGCACCTCAGCGAGGCCATCCAGTACCGCACCCTAGACCGCACCTACTGGGCCTGACCGCCGAAAGCAGGCCCATTTTGGCTAACCGGACTTCATTGACTTGTACTCCGCCGCTGTGATAACCATTTACCGTCTTTTTGACAAGGACTCGCCTCGAATCGCGGATGTCGGCCAAAACTCAACGGATCGAGGTCACGCTGGAGACGCTGCTGGAAAGCGTGGACCTCGCAGAAAGCATCTCCATGCGCATCGCTGAGGCCGCCGGCTTCAGCGAAGAGGAACTCCATAAGATCGGCATGGCCGTCCGCGAAGGCGTGATCAACGCATACAATTACGGCAATCAGCAGGACCGCCGAAAAAAAATCCTGATGACCGTCGAGCTGGATACCGAAAACATGATCGTGCGCGTCCGCGATCAGGGCAAGGGATTCGAATTGCACGAAATCCCTGACCCGCTCGAGGAGGAAAATCTTCTGCGCACTTCAGGCCGCGGCCTTTTCCTCATGCGCGCCTTTATGGATAAATTCGACGTACATACCGCCCCTGGCGGCGGTGCCGAACTCGTAATGATTAAAAAACTTCCCGATAAAGATTCCGGCAACGGTACCCACCAACCGGAGTAGAATCAAGGTAGAGGCTATTCCGTGGCAATCCAAGCGACATGCAGACAAATAGGGGATGTTTCAATCCTTGATTTCAGCGGCAAGATTACCCTGGGCGAAGGCAGCGCTCTGCTGCGGAAAACGGTCCGCGGCCTGATCGACGGCGGCCAGAAGAAGATCATCATCAGCCTGTACGATGTGGACTACATCGATAGCTCCGGGATCGGCGAGCTGGTCAGCGCTTACACCACGGTGAAAAATGCGAGCGGCGAACTGAAGCTGCTTCATCTTACCAAGCGCGTGCACGACATTTTGCAAATCACGCGTCTTTTCACCGTCTTCGATGTGCAGTCGGACGAAGACACCGCGATTCACGCTTTCCGCTAGATTATTCCTGGTACCTATCGACCCGAGTGTTTGGGAGCGTGCCAACACGTCCGCTCAGCAGGCGCTAACGCCGCGCTAGCCGGGAGGATCTTTTTGGCGCGTGTTTTTCACTCCTGTCACTATCCCCATTCCCACAAGAATGATCGCGCCTACCACGATCCAGCGTGCCGGTAGGTGCATTAAGTAAGCCGCATAAGCCAGGCCCGCAATTACAATTGCGTAACCCGCCGCGTAGAGTCCGAATGACATGGCGTGTCCTTTTGCGAACGGATTATCTCGGTCCATACGCTTCCATCCGCGACGAAAGCTCTAGGACGTTTTGCCCTTGCAGCCGGGATGATTGCACAGACAATCAATGTCCGGAGTCTTTTCCATCGCCTCGCATGCCTCGCTGCAATACCTGCCTTTCGTCACGATGCACGAACAAATCGGGTGCTCGCACTTCTGGCCACTCGCTGCCATATTCTTTCTCCTTGGTTTGAATTCAGTTTGCTAGCTATATCCATCCTAGCCGCGGCGAGGAAACCGCGCTGTGCAATTGAGAACACATCTCCATTTCACTGCCGGCGTCGGAGTGATGGCGCTTTCGCCCGGCGTACGCCTTTGTGATACCATCACCTGTAAGCTTTTTCTTCAGGGAGAAGCAATTGGCGCAGCATATTTCCCGCAAGGAATTGAAAAAGGACGAAGTGCGCGAGACCCTCGTGCACGGCGC
>DATNLT010000084.1:0-23382 GCA_035602725.1 Candidatus Acidiferrales bacterium | reverse complement strand
TTAACCGGCGGGAAGATCAGTCGTATTACGTGGGCGCGGCGGACAAAGTGCCGATGGTAAACGGCCAGCTCATCGCGCGGCCGACGAAGCTCGCGCAGGGCGATGTGATCGAAGTGGCGGGAACGCAACTGGAATTCGTCTACCGCGACTAGCGATCCTTCTTGAGCTGCCATTTCTGGATGGGCACAACCCGAATGTGGGTGTATAGTTTAGATAGGGGCAGGCAGAAAGCGAATCAAAAATGTACTCCACGTATGATCCTCTCGCCGAAAAGCGCAGGATGGTATCGGAGCTTTGGCAACCCGTAGAGAAATTAGCAAGAGTCGAACATTTCGAAGCTGTCGCTGAATCTGGGGGATTCGGTATTTGGATTCATGTCGCTGGGTTTTGGGCAAACGAACGGCTCAATGCGTTATCTCGAAAGCCGGCCTTTAAGGGATACATCCCGCACCTCGTACAACCGGATTCTGGCAGTGGCATTTGGGCAAGATTTGGCTATTAGTACAGGAAGCGGCCGCCGGCAAGGCTTACTCATCGGCTGGACTGGCAGTAATGAACAACCACGTCGCGGGTTCCTTGTGGTTGAAGGAAAACACTGTCTTGCCATCTGTTCTGTTCGGGGTTCCCCTGGTCTGAAATACCCCATCTATTTCAAGGAACCTCGGGGTATTGCCATCTTCCCGATAGACGACAACCTTCATCTTGCCATCAGTGATTTTGGATAGTTCATTCCGCAAGTCTTGAACATTGTCGGTTGTCACGGGATTCCTTTCCTACTTATTCGTACACCAAGTATCTCAGCGTTGCGTTCACCGCAACTGCTTTTGGCGTCAGCAATGAAAAGCGGTTGTCGAACACAAGGTAATAGTTTCCGGGCGCATTCGGGAGCACTGCACCGATGGGTGACTGCGTGGCTCTTCCGCTGTTATAGAAGGTTCTCGCGTTGTGCCCGTTTTTAAAGTTCGCAAAACCGTCTTCATCCAGTACGTAGACTTGAATGTCGTTTCCTGTTCCGCCTGTAGCTGCAAAGTGACCGTTGAGGCTGACTGTGGTTGCGCCAGCAGGAATCGTGAACGCATACCAAGAAAATGAGCGGGCATTAACAGTGAGCGCACTGTCAACGACGACAGGCGCGGTCACGAGCGTAGGACGTCTAGCTATTTGCACCAGCGAACCGGCAAGGCCCGAGCGCGGTTTTATCGCCGCCAACGAGTCTTGGCGAATGTGAACAGCCAAATACAAAATGAGGATCACAGATAAAATAATCGGAATAGCCACCCATGCGGGCGTCTTGTATTGCCCGATGGGTTTAGACCCCGGTCGTTGTAGCTGGCCGCAATGGAGACAGAACTGAGAGTGGTCGGGAACTTCAGCCTTGCAGTTGGGACAGCCTCCAGATTCCGCGCGATTGGTGAAAGCCGGAGGCCGGGATTCTATCACGAGCCGTTAACTGTCAAGTACCTTAAGAAAGGAGTTGCTCCTATTTCAAAACAGCCGCCGCACCGGTGGCCGCAAATGCTTCAAGTTGTAGCCACCGTATTGCGTTGGCTGTGGCGCACCCGGTACATGTAGTTTGAGTTCCAAGGAAAGGCACCGCCCGCGCTTGGCGCGATCAAGGGGTTTTGATTGCCCCGAGCATCTTGGCGACAAAGGCGTTCATCGCGTCGCCGCCTTTAATCCAGCGCACCACCGCGACGATGTCGTTATCCCAATCGATGTAGATGATATTGGCGCCGTTGCCCTCGAAACAGACGGCCGTTTCCGGCGCCGCCGGCAAATGTTTTTTCCCCGTGTTTAGAAACCAGTTCGCGAAGCCATACTTGTCATTCGCCGGGCCCGGCGTCCGCGCCATTTGCATCCACTGCTCGGACACGATGGACTTGTGATTCCATTCTCCTTTGCGTAGAAACAGATAGCCGAAGCGCGCCATATCGTAGGCGTTGATAAACATTCCGCCGCCCCAATGGCCGCCGCCGGTGACGGATTGCATTTTCTGGCCATCGATTTCCACCCACGAATTCTCGTAGCCATACCAGCGCCAGGTAGAGGACGCGCCGATCGGCTCCATCACCTCTTCGCGCAGCACTTCCTGCAGCGGACGGCGCCACACGTGGAGGGCCGCGAGCGCGAGCACGTTCACGCGCACGTCGTTGTATTTGTAATGCGTGCCGGGGTCCCACAGTTTGCGGTTTGGCCAATCGGAGGGTTTTTCGCCTTCAGGGCGGTCCGCCCAATCGGGTTTGCCCCAAAGCGTGCCCTGCCAATCGCTGGTTTGGCGGAGCAGGTCGTCCCATTTGATTTTCTGGTTGTGGGGCGCCTCGAAGAGATCGACGCCGGCGGGCATGTAATCGCGGGGGTAATCCTTCACATCGCGGATCAGGCCGCGCTGCCAGGCAAGGCCTACCACGGTCGTCAAAAAAGTCTTTGTGACGCTGAAGGTCATGTCCACGCGTTGCGGCTCGCCCCATTCCGCGATGATGTAACCGTGGCGCGTGATCAGGCCGCTGGCCGGCCCGCGATCCTGGATGGGGCCGATGGGCGTGTCGAGCGGTTCGTGCGCGCCAAAGGTGGTGGCGAGAAATTCCATCATGTTGTGCGTAGCGGGGTTCTCGATGGCGACGGCCTGCTTCATGGCTTCATCCAGAAGCGCCGAATCCATGCCCACGTCCTCGGGTTTTTTGTGCTGCCAATCAAAACGCGCGGGAAAATAGGGGGCTGCTGTCTCCGGTGCAGACTTCGCGGGAGTTTGATTCTTCGCAGCACGCTGTTGCGCCAAGAGCACCGAAGCGGATGTGGCGGCGACCAGCGCGGCCAAAATCACGGGAACGGAAACGCGGCGGGACATCGCAACCTCCTCGCAAAACGCGCCAGTATATCCCCTTTCCGATCGTCCAACGCCAGCGGCCAACTGTTTTCCGAGGACGGCGATTAACCTGTATTGACTTGGAGGCTGGCGCGTCCTAGTGTTCCAGTACCCAAGCTCAGAAAGCGCAATCATGGAATTTGAGGTTTCCGTCCGCCAGTCCGGACCCACCACGATTTTCGATCTGCGCGGCCCCGTGATGCATACCGAGGCGCGGGCGCTGCACGAAATGGTGTGCGAGCTGCTGAAGATCGGCCACAAGAAGATTCTGGTGAACCTGAGCGAGGTCACGCGGCTCGACAGCTCCGGCATTGGGCTTTTGGTGCGCACCTACAACACGGTGAAAAATGAGGGCGGCGATTTGAAGGTGCTGCACCTGAATAAACAGATCCAGCGAATTCTGGAAATCACGAATCTGACCCGCGTGCTCGAAGACTACCCCGACGAAGAATCCGCGCTGCGCAGTTTCCTCTGATACAGTTTTTCCGAAAGAGACGGGCCCCACGGCATGCCTCGCGCGCAGTGCCTCGGGCGTTTGCTGATTGGAACGCGCTTCATTCGCACCAGAAAGCAGCATGCTAGACTCGACGCCATCGATTGCAAACGAGCTGCCGCGCGATGAGGCGCTGGCTTGATTGCGATGCCATGCGCTTTGCCGCGGAGGAAACCTCGTTCGCGGATTCGATCGGGAGGAACGATGAAGAAGATCTCGCTCGCCGTGTTTATTCTGGCGATCTCAACCGTGCTCGCGCTCAAGACTTTGCCTTCGGCGGCGGCGCCGCAGTCAGACCGGCCGAATATGAACCGCCCCATGCCGACCGGTCAGGCCGCACAGCCGCTGCAGGGACAAAATCGGACGGGGCAGAACATTTCGTGTAACTCGCTGCAATTTGGCATAACGACGCCGGCAGGTTCCATCGGCAGCGGCATGGCGGGCAGACCGCAACTCAGCGCCATCACCTGCCACCGGCCCATCGATCAAGTGTCGCTCGAGTTGCTCACGGACGGATCGCGGGGCACGCGCATGCAGTCGGTGACGCTGACGTCGGCGAATGGGCTATCGGCGATGCTTACCTCGGCGGCGATCACCGGCTTGCAATTCACTATGGAAGCGAATTCGCAACCGGTCGCCGAGATTTCATTTTCCTTTGAAAAGATGACGTTGCAGCAAGGTGCTGCGCGGGCCGATCTCGAAGGCCCCAGCCGGTAGGCCGGCCCGGCTTGGCCGATCTCGACATGCGATGTTCGTTGCCCGGCGTCATGTGACCAACGTGGCGCCGAGCCATCCAAACGCATTATGAAGTTCAATATTTTGCCGCGTGAAAAATCGCGGCTCGGTGTGATGCGCCGCGCCGGTTGCGCGGCGTCGATGGCGTTGATGCTGTTTTCGCCAGCATTGGGCGCGCATGGAAAGACTCGCGGCGCTGCCCCGACCTGTGCGATGCAAGACTCGGGCGCGCACGACGATCGGCCTGCGGAAGTTGCGGAAGCTGGGGACGCCTATAGCAATTATGAAGTTATCTTCGATGGATTCTTTGTGCTGCGCGTGGAGCTTGCTTCGGACGGCTCCATCGTCCGCATTCGTACGTTGCGCGATCCGGGTGGATCGATGATCCCGCGCGCGACGTCCGCGATTCAATCCTGGAAATTTAAGCCCGCCGTGCAGAACGGCGCGGCGCAGCCCTCGGAGATCACCGTCGCGTTTGTGTATCCGCCGCGCGTTATTGGTACGCCGGCGTTGGGCAAGTTTGATCCGGTGATTCCCGAGCCCCGGCGGAATCCGCCGCCGCGACACAACAGCGGGCATCGCGATCCGAAACACCCTGGATATGCACCGGCGGGAATTCTTGCGGTCGCGTATGCCAACAACATCAACACGGTGACCACTGGTTCCGTGGTCGTGCAGATTTCGCTCGATGATGCTGGGCAAGTCACCGGCACGCAAGTGCTCTATGGAAAGGATCCGTTTACCGCGCAGGCTCTGGAAGCTTTCAAGAAATGGCAGTTTCAGGCCGCGACGCTTGACGGCAAGCCCGTGCCATCGGACGTCGTAGTGGCGTATATTTTCCCAATGCCGGTCGTAAACACCCAGTAGCAGCAGGCTGAAATTTGGTTCTAAGCTGCCCGCCAGAAGGATTCCCGTAATCTAACTTTCAGGTCGTGCCTAGGCGGAACCCAGAACGGCAAATTCGCATGAGAAAGCCATTTTTCGACTAAAATAGCCCTATGGTGTCGCTGATCCACTCCCGTCGCTCTTGTCTGCTAGGACTCCTCCTGGGAGTTCTGGCGTTTCCCGTTTTGGGCCAAACCTGGCAGCCGATGGGTCCCTCTGGCGGCGATGTTCGTACGCTGGCCGCCGATCCAAGCGATCCAAAGCGCCTCTTTTTGGGCACGGCCGACGGCCACATTTTTGAATCGACCGATGCCGGCGATCACTGGATGATTTTGGGGCGTGCGGGTACGCGGCAGGATAGCGTGGTCACCGCCATTGTGGTTGATCCCCGGGACGGGGACTCCGTGCTGGCGGCCGCCTGGACGCAGGATCCCGCAGCCGGCGGCGGCATTTACCGCAGCACCGATGGCGGTAAGACCTGGCGCGATTCCGGTTTGAGCGGACACGCCGTGAGAGCTTTGGCGGCGGCGCCCTCCGATCCCGATATTCTTGTGGCCGGCGCTGTGGATGGCGCGTACCGCTCCGGCGATGCGGGCAAGACGTGGCAGCGCATTTCTCCTGCAGGCGACGAAGAGCTGCGCAACCTCGATTCCGTGGCGATCGACCCCAAGAATCCCGATGTGATTTACGTAGGCACCTACCACCTGCCGTGGAAGACGAGCGATGCGGGGAAGAAATGGTCGCCCATTCATCAGGGGATGATCGACGATTCCGACGTGATGAGCATCATCGTGGATCGCACCAATTCGCGAAGAGTGTATGCGAGCGCATGCTCGGGAATTTATTTGAGCGAAGATAGCGCGGCGGGTTGGAGAAAGATTCAAGGCATTCCGTATTCCGCGCGGCGGACGCAGGCCATCCTGCAGGATCCCGTGGCGCCCGCGATCGTTTACGCGGCCACGACCGAAGGATTGTGGAAGACTTCTTCGGCGGGATCGAACTGGATGCGGCTGACTCCGGAAGACTGGATCATTAACTCAGTGCTGACGCTGCCGGGCAATTCAGAAATTAGCCGGCGTGTGGTGATTGGCACGGAAAAACTTGGCGTGCTGGTAAGCGACGACAACGGCAAACATTTCCGAGCGTCGAACGACGGGTTTTATCACCGGCAAATCGTGGCACTGGCGCTCGATCCGGCACGCTCGGGACGCGTGCTGGCGGTTTTGGCGAACGCTCCCGATCCGATTCTGGCAACCGAGGATGGCGGCAAGACCTGGGCTCCGCTGGGTCCGGGGCTCGGCACAGGCAATTTGCGGCATGTCTATGCGTCACCGGACGGATGGTGGGCGTCGCTAGGGCGCGGCGGCCTGGTGCGCTATAGCGCGGAACATAGCTTGTGGATGCCTGCAGGAAAATTGACGCTCGATGCAGCGCGCACGATTGCGACGGCAGAGCTACATGAGGGCCGCAGGCGGGCAAGACCAATGGCGTCGGCCGAATCGGAATTGGCGCTGAGCGTGAACGACATGACCTTCTGCAAGACGGCGTGGTACGCGGCGACCGATGAAGGGCTGCTGCGTTCCATGGATCACGGCACCACGTGGTCGCTGCAGCCGCTAGGACCTTTGCCGACGCTGCCGGTTCGTTCGGTGCGCGTTTCCAGAGATGGGAGTGATTTGTGGGTTGTGTCGCTGCGCGGGCTGGTGTTCTCGCAGGATGGCGGGAAGACGTGGAGTTGGCACGACTTGCCGCTGAATTCCGGCGGCGCGCAATGGCTGGATGTGGCGCTCGATGCGGAGCCGGGCCAGCCCGAAACGATTGTAGCCGCGGCTGAGAACGGGCTGTATCTTTCGGCTGACGGTGGCAAAGCGTGGCATCTGGTAGGCTCCGGACTGCCGCAGGCGCCCATTCAAGATCTGGCGATCGAAGGATCCACCTTTTTGGCGTCCATGCGCGGCGGCGGCCTGTATCTTTCGCGCGATCGCGGCGAGAACTGGGCGCGCGTGTCGGGGACACTCGCGGAGGGATTTTTCCCGGTGGTTACGACCGAAGAGCAGGCGACGCGTCTTTTTGCGGCCTCCGCTACGGAAGGGCTTTACGCCGTACAACTGACCCTGCCAACCCACACGGCGAGCCGGGACGCCTCGCCCCGCTGATTCGAAATCTACTGTTTTACCTGCCTCTATAAGGTTTGAGCGCCATTTTGAAACTGCATGTGTGCCGATTCTGTACAGTGGTCATATGTAGAATATTACTATAGTGTATTTCTTGACATCTATAAGATCAACAAATAAGATCGGCTCTGTACTTCTCAATTACCTACAGATCGGGCGAGCGCAACATCATTCATCGCACGTGCTGAATTGGCACGCAATGTGCAGTCCATTTGGGAATCGGAGGCATTGTGGGAACGCTCGCGTCCAGTGAACCGGCACATCCGAGAGTATCGCCCGCAACGGTATTAATCGTGGATGACGAAGAGTCCACGCGGGATGTTTGCCGTGGGGTGGCCGAAGACGCGGGAATTCGCGTACGCACGGCGACCACTACCGAAGAAGCGATGGCGATTCTGGAGGAGTCGCCGGTAGACGTGGTGCTCACCGATTTGCGAGTGCCGGAGCTGGGCGGGTTGGGATTACTGCGGCACCTGCGCGCCAATACGCCGCACGTTGCCGTGATCGTGCTTACGCAATATGGCACGATCGAATCGGCGCTCGAGGCGACGCATCTGGGTGCGGCGGATTACGTGACCAAGCCGTTTCACGTACCGGAACTTCGCGCACGGCTCGAACGCGCGCTGCACTCCGTCGAGCTCGATCAGGAGAACCGGCTCTTGCGGGAACAGCTGCGCAGCCGCCCCGGCTTCGGAGGCCTGATCGGCACCTCCGCGAAGATGCAGAAGGTTTACAAGTTGATCGAAAAGGCGTCGCAGCACAATTATTCCGTGCTGATTCTGGGCGAGAGTGGAACGGGCAAGGAGTTAGTGGCGCGATCGATTCATTACATGGGATCGCGGAGGGAGAAGCCGTTCGTGCCCGTGGATTGTTCGTCGCTGGCGCCCACGCTGATCGAATCGGAACTGTTCGGCCACGTAAAAGGAGCCTTCACCGGGGCGCACCATAATAAGCAGGGATTACTCGCAACTGCCGACGAAGGCACCCTGTTTCTGGATGAGATTGGAGATCTGCCCTTCGATTTGCAGGCGAAGCTCTTGCGCGCATTGCAGGAGCGCGAAATCAAGCCGATCGGATCGAACGAACGCGTGCGCGTGCATGCGCGAGTCTTGGCCGCGACGAACCGCGATCTCGACTCTTCCATTCGCGACGGGACTTTCCGGCAGGATCTCTACTTTCGTCTGAACGTCGTTCAGATCAAGCTGCCCCCGCTGCGCGAGCGGCGCGGCGATATTCCGCTGCTGCTGACCGCGCTGCTCGAAAAGCATGCCGATCTGAAGCAGCCGGTGCGCTCCTTCTCAGATGACGCCATGCGGCGCATGATGGCTTACGACTGGCCGGGCAACGTGCGCGAACTCGAAAATGCCGTGGAGCGGGCGCTCGCCATGGCCTCGGGAACGGTTCTGCAATTTCAGGATCTTCCCAGCAACCTGCAATATGGGCCGGCGGAGCGTCCCGTAGAGGAAAACGAACTGGTGCCGCTCGAAGTGATGGAAAAGCGTGCAATCTTTCGTGCACTCGCGGAAACCAGCGGCGACAAGCTGGCTGCGGCGCGCTTGCTGGGCATCGGCAAGACGACGCTATATCGGAAGCTGAAACAGTACGACGTGCCCACCACTCATTAGGTCTATCCCGCGCCCTGCCGTTTCGAGTTCATTTCGTCCGCAAGGATAGATGAATCCACTTCCGATGCAATGCACAACGTAATTTACCCGCTTTCTGTTCCTATTCGAGATGGCTACCCCGCAGATTGATCCCACATTGGGAATGCCCGAATCGTTCATCTTTCGCTCCACTTGTAAGCCACTGATTCGAGGGCGATTTTAAGCCTGAGATTGGTAAGTATGATGCAGTACGTTTAGCATGAACGATCGTCCGATCGAAATGCTTGTGGTTGTTCTGGTGCGAAGTGCCGTGCCGACGCGTAAACCGAGGCGCTGGGCGCGGGTTGCGCGCACGGTGGCGGAATATGGTGTAACGATCGGCGTGGGAATTCTGGTGAGCTACGCGATCGTGCACGCGGGTTTCTAGGCGACCAGATTGAGCGCACCCACCATGGCGGCACCCTCGGTCTTGCCGGCGGAATTGATCAGCGTCGCAGAATCGGCGGACGTCGGGCTCGTTTTATTTGATCCTGGGCAAAACTTGCGCCTGGTCAACGCGCGATTCGCGGAGTTTGTGGGCGCGGAGCGGAGTGTTTTGGCGCAGACACGGACCTGGAGAGTCTTGGCGAGTTCGCTGGCGGAGCAGTTCCGCGATCCGCAATGCTTCGTTAGTTGCTGGAGCGAGCGAATGCTGCGCGCGGCGGACACCAGTTGGGACGAAGTGGAAATTCTGCGACCGGTGCGGCGCGTACTCGAGCGTTTTGGCCGCCCTGTGCGGGACGCAGCAGGAACCCTACTCGGGCGGCTGGAAGTTTATCGGGATGTTTCCGGGCCGCAGGTACGTCCGGAAAGTTTGCAGGCGGACAAAATGGAGGGGCTCGGCCGGCTGGTGTCCGGGATCGCACATGAGCTGAACAATCCGCTTACGAGCATCATGGGCTATTCGCAATTGCTGATCGGGAAGCCGCTCGCCCCGTCGGTAGCGCAGGAGGCTCTGCGCATTCACCAGGAGGCGGAACGCGCGTCGCAAATCGTGAAGAGCTTGCTGCTCTTCGCGCGAGAAGCTGCGCCGGAGCGACAGCCCGTGGATTTGAACGATATCGTGCGGCGCACCGCCGCTCTTCGCAGCTATGAGTTGCACGTGGAAAATATCGCGCTTGATCTGGAGCTCGGGGCGGATATGCCGCGGGTGCTGGCCGACCCCATGCAGATGCAGCAGGCGGTGCTGAACTTAATTTTGAACGCGCAGCAAGCGGTCGAGGGATCGGTGCACGGGCGAGGAATCCGCGTTCGCACGTGGAGCGCCGAGCGGAGACAGGTGTTTCTGGAAATTTCGGATTCCGGGACGGGGATCGCGCCGGAGATCCTCCATCGTGTTTTCGATCCATTTTTCACCACCAAGCCGGTGGGCGCGGGCACGGGCCTGGGACTTTCCATCGTGCACGGAATCGTGCGCGACCACGGTGGACAAATTTCCGCGGAGAGCCCAGCGGGGGCCGGCGCGCGCTTTCTGATCGTGCTTCCTGCTTTGCCGCAGAGCGACGTACCCAGCCGGACCGTGGTGCGTGCGGCCGTCCCGCGCAAGTTTGTGGCGGCGCCTCTGCGCGGCGAGCGTGCACTGGTAGTGGAGGATGAGCCCACGGTGGCGCAACTGATCGCGGACGTCCTCGGCGAACAAGGCCACCTGGTGGACACCTTTCTGGACAGCCAGGAGGCGCTCGACCGGGCGCTCACGGGCAGGTACGAACTGGTGATTTGCGATCTTAAGATGCCGAACCTGGACGGGCGCGCGTTTTACCGGGAACTCGTCAGGCGCAACAGCCCATTGCAGCACCGCATGATCTTCGTAACGGGAGACACGCTAGCGACGCGCACGATGGAATTCTTGGAGACGAGCGGCGTACCGTATCTGGCCAAGCCGTTTCTCGTGGAAAATCTGAAGGCGACCGTAGCGCAAGCTCTGGCCCACCCGGCGCCTTCATCCGGCGCTCCGGTCCCTCGCATAGCGGGCCGCGCATCGGAAAGTGCGCGATGATGGCAGGGGGCACGGCACTGGTGGTCTGCGCGGACGCGGAGCTGACACAAAAACTGGTAGCCGGACTTTCCGCCACCGGGTGTGGCCTGCAAACGTCTCAAGCACGCTGCGTAGCGGAGGCGCTGAAGATACTCGTGGGGTTGTCACCGCAGGTGATTCTGGTGGATGAATCGGCAATGTTAGCGACCAGCCCTCGCTACCTCGATCTGGAAATCGAGGGCAATTCGCTGGAGTCCTCGGTCGCGGCGCTGACGGAGCACGCACCGGTGGTGTTGATCAGCGCGGCGCACCATCACGAGCCGCTTTCTTTCCTGATCGGATCGGGCGCCGTGGACCTGGTGGCGCGCATCGGGGATTTTGTGCCGATCGCCGTGGGGCTGGTGGCGCGGCGGCTGCGTTTGGGAGAGCGTCTGGAAGCCGGGGCTTGCACCGATGACGAGGAAGCCGACTTCGGAGACATGCTGCGCCACGAAGTGAATAATCCGCTCACCGGAATTCTGGGCAACGCGGAACTCCTGCTATCGCGCCGCGACAACCTATCGCCAAAGACCATCGCGCGCATCGAAACCATCGCGGAGCTGGCAATGCGGCTCCGCGAGACCGTGCGCCGCTTGAGCGATACCTGGGCTTTACAGCGCGATCACGCGCACACCGCGTAGGATTCCAGACGGCGCCCGCGCCGGGAAACTTCTGGCGTTCTTCCCTAGAAAACACGGACGCCTGCAGTGTAGGGACTTGTGCCGCTAGGCCCTTAACGATTCCTTATCCGCTCGGCCTGAACCGCCCGACCAGGCCATTGCCGCAGCACTTTTCCGCGCATCGGTGTTATAAACCTGAGAATGGACCGCAGAAAGTTTCTGACGCTGGCGGGAGCTTCCGCCTGCATTGGTGCGGCGCCGCGACTTGCGGCGCAAGCCCTCGCGCAGGAGCGCGCAGACGTTACGCTAGAGATCGCGCCGGTGACGCTCGAAATCGCCCCAGGGAAAACGATTAAAACGATCGGCTACAACGGATCGGCGCCGGGCCCCGTATTGCGCTTCGCCGAAGGAAAGCGTGTGACGGTGGAGGTGACGAACGCGACTGGCACGCCCGAGTTCGTGCACTGGCATGGCCTCTTTATCCCGTCCGATGTGGATGGAGCCATGGAGGAAGGCACGCCCGCTGTTCCCCCGCACGGCATGCGTCGCTATTCGTTTGTGCCGCAGCCTGCGGGCACGCGCTGGTATCACAGCCACGGATTTGCCGGCCGGGATATGAAGCGCGCCACCTATACGGGCCAGTATGGCGCGCTGTACGTAGAGCCGAAGAACGATCCCGCGCGTTACGACGCGGAAGTTTTTCTGGTGCTGCACGGCTGGGATCCGTACCTGAGCACGATGGGCGAAGACGAGGGCGCGCTCGAAGTGGTCTACAAGAGTTTTTCGGTGAACAGCCGCGCGCTCGGGCACGGCGAACCGGTACGCGTCACGGCGGGGCAGCGCGTAATGTTCCGCATCGTCAATGCGAGCGCCACGCTCGAGCATCGCCTAGCGCTGGCCGGGCATACGTTCACGGTGACGAGCCTGGATGGGAATACCGTGCCCACGCCGCGTGACGTGGCAACCCTCGATCTCGGTCCTGCCGAACGAGTGGACGCCGTGGTGACCATGAACCAGCCGGGAGCGTGGATCCTGGGCGAGGTGGACGACGCGATTCGCGAGGCGGGTCTTGGGATCGAAATCGAGTATGCGAACAGCAACGGTCCCGCGCAATGGATCGCCCCTCCGAAGGGAAAATGGGATTACACCGTGTTTGGCGCCGCGGGCGTAGCCGATCGATCGCCTTCCAGCGAGATCCAGACGATTCCGCTGATCTTCCGCCACAAATTTGCCGGCAATCATTGGGTGGATAATTGGACGGTCAACGGAAAGTCGTTTCCGAAGACCGATCCGATTTTGGTGACCGCGGGCCGGCGATACAAGCTGGTGTTCGACAATCAAAGCGACGAAGCGCATCCGGTGCACCTGCACCGGCATTCGTTTGAGCTGGTGAAATTCGCGGGGAAGCTGGCGGCCGGAATTTCGAAGGACGTGGTGGTGGTGCCGGCGCGCAGCCAGGTGGAAGCCGAGCTTCTCGCGAACAATCCGGGAGATACGCTCTTCCACTGCCACCAGCAACTTCACATGGATTTTGGATTTATGACGCTGCTGCAGTATGTATGACTCACAGCGTGGGCGCTAGGAGCCGGTAGAGGAATAATGGCGGACGCCGCGCAACCAGGCTAAACCGGAAATGAGCATGCATGCTGCGGCGACGACCGGCACGAGCAGAGCGTAGCGATAAAATTCCGCGTGCTTCAGCAGGCGCGCTCCCGGGTAAAACGTGGCGAAGCCAAAGGGCACGATCCAGCTCAGGAAAAACTGGATCGAGCTCGAGTAGATGGAGAGCGGATAGCGGCCGAAAGCGATCAGATTCCAGAAGGGTGGGTGAATGCCGATACGGTCCTCGAACCAGAAGGAAAAGGTGCTGAGCAGCAGAAAGACCGAAACGTAAATCGCGCCGCCGCAGATCGCGTAGAAGAGCAGCAACGCCGCGTCTATGACCGACCAATGCAAGTGTAATTGCGCAGCCGCCCAGGCCACGATCAGCACTCCACTCGCCGCTTCGAAAAAGGATTCGATCCGGAAATTTTCAAAGAGCACTTGAAATAAAGAACTGACCGGCCGCAGCAACACGCGATCGAATTTCCCTTCCATGATGTAGGTGTTGCCGAATTCGTAGAGGTTCAGGCTGAGGACGTTAAAGAAGCCATAAGGAATGAGCGAGAAACCGTAAAGAAATGCAATTTCTTGGAAGCGCCAGTGCGGCAGCGTAACGCGCTTGAAGAGAATCACGACGAAGGCGAACGCGAACACGGTGGCTGCGGTGCTGGTGGCGATGCTGACCAGGAAGTCTCCGCGATAGCCGACGCGTACCTTGAGATATTGCAGGAAATATTCCCAAAGAAGGCCGGCGTGCAATCGCGCACGTTTTGCGAGCGAAGCCAACGCATCATCCTCCGTGAATCGTGATTTTACGTGTGGCGCGGTCCCACCACACTTTACCTAGCCAAAGCAGCGCCGCCACCCAGAACCACTCGATGGCTAGGGCTCTTCCGGCCGCCGCGCCGGAAAGCTTGCCGAGATAAAGCTGCAGTGGGGTAAAGGCGATATGTTCGAACGGCATCCAAAAACAGACCGTTTGCGCCCACCTGGGGAAGATGGTCATGGGAATCAGCAAGCCCGAAAGCAGCTCGATCAGCCAGTATTTTGCCCGGATCAGCGCCAGGATGGACTTCAGCGGAATGGCGAGAGTGCCGATCATGAAGTTGATCGCACCCATCAGCAGAAAGCTGCCCGCCACGGCGATCAGAAACATCGCGAAACTATTCCAAGAGGCCGGACCGCGCACCGGAAAAAGCAAAGCGACCACCACGGCGGTTGGCGCCGTCAACATGATCAAGCGAAAGGCCGATTCGCCGATCGCGCGCGCGATCCACATCCACTGGATGGACACGGGCTTGATAAAGTCCATGGCGATCTTGCCTTCGATCACCTCATAGGCCATTTCCTGATCGATGGTGTTCCAATAAAACGAGCGGATGATCCAGCCGATGGAAACGTAGGTGAGCATCTGCGGAAGGTTGTAACCGCCTATGCTGGAGCTCGAGGCCGCGCCGCTCGCCGCCGCGGCCGATTGCGCGCGAAACACCGCGGACCAGATGAAGTAATAAACGGTGACGTTGATCAGATACGTCAGAATGCCGGTGTAATAGCGCAGGCGGAAGGCGAGGACGTTGACGAAGCCGATGCGCGAAAATTCCAGATACGGCGCGAGCACGTTGGATCGCGCGCTCACCGGCTCTCCGCCGCTGCGGGCATTTCGGTAAGCCCTTCGCCGGCGTAAATGCGCTTGATCACCTCTTCGATGGGTTCGTCTTCGATCAGCAGGTCGCGAACGTCCGCGGCGCCAAGGATTTTGCGAATCAGCTCCGCCGTGGAGACGCGCGTACGATCGAAGCGCACGCGGTGCGTGGTTTCATCGAGCGCCTCGAGCGAGAGGCCGTCGCCTTCCATTGCTAGGGCCAACTTGCCGGCCATTTCGGCGTCACGCACGGAAAATTTGATTTGTTTCGTGCGTAGCAGGCGTTCCTTGAGGAGTGCGAGCGAGCCGTCGTAGAGAAGCTGGCCGCGATCGATGATCATGATGCGGCGGCAGAGCTCTTCGATATCATCGAGATCGTGCGTGGTCAGCAACACGGTAGTGCGAAAGCGCTGATTGATGGTGCGCAGGAACTGGCGAATGTTGTCCTTGGCGACGACATCGAGGCCGATGGTCGGCTCGTCGAGGAAGAGGATCGGCGGATTGTGCAGCAGCGCGGCGGCCAAGTCACAACGCATGCGCTCGCCGAGGGAAAGCTTGCGAACCGGCGTATTCAGGTACTCGCGGATATTGAGCACCTGGTTGAAGAGTTCCATGCGCTCGTCAAAATCGCGCTGCGAAACGTCGTAAATACGGCGCAAAAGTTTGAACGACTCGATGACGGCAATATCCCACCAAAGCTGCGTGCGCTGTCCGAAGACCACGCCGATGTTTTTCACGTAGGCCGTACGCTGCTTCCATGGAACGAAGCCGTTCGACAGCAATTCTCCAGAGCTGGGAACCAGAATGCCGGTGAGCATCTTGATGGTGGTGGATTTTCCGGCGCCATTTGGTCCGATGTAACCGACCATTTCCCCGGGTTCGATAGCGAACGTGATGTGCTCGACGGCGCGAACGGTGTGGTACTCGCGCACGAAAAGATTCTGAATGCCGCCCCAGAGACCTTCGCGGCGGCGGAAGCTACGGAAGTATTTGCAAAGATCGCGGACCGAAATCAGCGGCGAGCTAGACATGAAAGCCGGATTTTATCACGAGCGGCATAGCCGTTCGGCGGGCGAGCTCGCGGATGATCTGGTGCGAGCAGCCAAGCGCCGCCAAATTGGCCGGTCCTGGCGCAGCGGCTTACGTCCGGAAAAGCACGTCCTCGCGCTGGAAGAGCTTGACGGCGATCCCGAGCGCGAGCGCAGCATAAACGCAAGTGGAAGCGAAAATCATAGCGATGTAGTTCCAATGATAGGTGCCGCTGGTGATTTCCTTGCACACCAGGCTGGTGTTGAGCACGGGAATCAGCGCCATGCGGGTGTTTAATTCGGTGCCGGGCAAGAGCGCCATGATGGCTGGGATGATGACGACGATCATAAGCGGCGAGATGTAGCTCTGCGCCTCTTTGTAGCTCTTGGCGAAAAGCGCAATGCACAGCAGGCCCGCCGAGAACAACACCGCCACCGGCACCACCATCAGGAATACCGTCAGGATGGTTTCGATCCCGATGCTGAACTGCAACGGGTTGTCTTTGCCCATCATGCTGGACAGCATCCTCTTGGCGACGGCGAAACTGCCGCCCATCGAGAGCATCGCGAGGATTCCCGTGGATAGCGAGGCCGTCAGCACCATCAAGAATTTGCCGAATACGAGATCGGTGCGCGAGACGGGGCTGCACAAGATCGTTTCAATCGTGCCGCGCTCTTTTTCGCCTGCAGTCAGGTCAATGGCCGGATACATCGCGCCGGTGAGGCAGAGAATGATGATGAAGTAGGGGATGAACCCACCGATCGCCGCGCCGCTCACTTTTTCCGGCGGGGCGACGTTTTGTTTGGTCACTTCAAACGGCTTTACCAGGCTCTCCGGCAGATTGCGGGCCGCGAGATGCTCCTTCACTGTGTTATCGCGAAGATCGTCGAAGAACTTCTCGATCTTTGTGGCGGCGAGGCCCGATTTGAGATCGCCTTCGTAGTGATAGATCTTAACGGTGGTCATCTCACCGCGACTCACGGCGGCATCGAAACCAGGCGGAATCTCCACAGCGGCGCGAACCTTCTTGTCGGAGATTTGCTCGGCATAATCCGAGGTTCCGGGAACAAAATCGACGTCCTTCAGGGCCGCGAGCTTTGCGGTTACGCCGGGTGAATCGGCGCCGCCGAGCACCATCACCTTGGGCACCTCTTCCATCGCCTTGCCAATTAATTTGGCGGAAAGCACGCCGATGCCGAGGGTCATCAGCGGCATCACCAGGATGGGCACCACGATCATGGAGATCAGCGTGCGGCGGTCGCGCAGCGAGTCGCGCAGTTCCTTGCGATAGACGACGCCAACGGTGTGCAAGCTCATTGCGCGACACCCTCCCTCGCATGGAACGATTCCACGATATTGACGAAGATATCCTCGAGATCCTGCATTCCATATTTCTGCCGAAGTTCCCCGATCGAACCTTCTGCTAGCAACTGTCCGCCATGGATGATTCCGATGCGGTCGCAGAGTTTTTCCACTTCGCTCATTACGTGCGTGGAAAAAATCACGGTCTTGCCGTTGGCACGGCACTCGCGGATGAACTGCACGATGGTGCGCGCGGCCATCACGTCCAGACCCACGGTTGGCTCATCAAAGATCATCACCGGCGGATCGTGCACCAGGGTGCGCGCGATGGAGACCTTCTGCTTCATGCCGGTGGAAAGTTTGTCGCAGCGGCGGTCGCGGTAGTCAGTCATCTCGAGCCGCGTGAAGAGGTCATTGATTCGGCGCTCGATCGTCGTTTCGTCCAGGCCGTAGAGCCGCGCAAAGTATTCGACCATTTCCTGGGCCGTCAGCCGGCCATAGAGCGCCGTAGCCGTGGAAAGAAAGCCCACATTGGCGCGCACCTTGGCAGGCTCCTTCAGAATGTCAAAGCCGGCGACGCGCGCGGTGCCCTCCGTGGGCTCGAGGATCGTAGCGAGCATGCGCAGCGTGGTGGTCTTGCCGGCGCCATTGGCGCCGAGCAAACCATAGATTTCGCCAGGATTGCAGCGAAAACTCACATCGCGGACAGCCCGGACTTCGCCGCGCTTTTTGTCCTGGAAGACCTTGGACAGATGTTCGGCTTCAATCATGGGGAGAACCCCCTTTTCTGGTTCGACCAATCATTCGGCAATCTGCTCGTTGTGATTACGCACCGCGATCCGGAAGATTTCAGGGGTCTGCGAACTTCCGATTAGGCCACCGGACGCTGGAACGGTTCGCGAGCTGCGCCGGCTGCGCTCGGGCGTCCACACACCGTTGTGCGCTATCCCCCAGGAAGGGCGCGCCTTAGCCTTTGTGGCAATTCGGGCATTGCTTCGCGTCAAAGCGGTCCGGCGTCACGCGAAACATGTTGTTGCACTGGATGCATACGCGATGAATCGCGGGCTGCTGCTCGCCGGGTTTCGGCTCCGCGGGAGGATGCCCATGTGGTTCGGAGGTCATGCGAGGATTTTATCACGATGCGCAATAGGCTCTCGCCAAGATCGGTGCCGGGGCGAATCTCACTCGCGTCTAACGGCCCATGTCGCAGCATTGCATCTCGAACGCGAGGTCTCGCAACCTCTTGTGGTGCTGGGGTATCTGAAGTAGGGTATGCGGCAGTGGAGTCGGGGCGTCCGGCATGGGTAGGTCCAGGTGCGTCTGATAAAATGAAGGGTCTCCTCGCAGGCAGAATCCCGGAATTCTTTCGGAGCGAATCGGATTGAAACGGGCGACGCGCGTATGGGTGTATCTGTTGCTGGCGCTAGCTTTGGTGGCAGTATTGGTAGCCGTCAGCCGGCGCAAACCATTGCCCGTCGTGGAGGCTTATTCGGTGAATCGTGGGGAAGTCGACGCTGCGATCACCACGAACGGCAAGGTCGAGCCGGTGACGCCGTACGAGATGCATTCACTCGTAGACAGCTTCGTCACGAAGGTGAACGCCGTGGAAGGGCAGGCGGTACGCAAGGGGCAGTTGATCCTGGAGTTGGATGATTCGGCGGCGCGCGCACAACTTTCCGAGGCACGGGCTCAGTTTCTGAGCGATGAGGATAGTCTGCGTACCGCGCGGACCGGGGGAAAAGCCAGCGTGTTGGCCGATCTCGATAGCAACATTAAGAAAGATGAATTAAATCAGACGCGGCAACAGCAAGAAGTGGCCACGCTCGAGAAGCTCGTCGCACAGCAGGCCGCCACCCCGCAGGAACTGGTCACTGCGCGCACAAACCTGGCCGCCACGCAGGCGGACTTGCAACGCTTGCAGACGACGCGCTCGGAGACCTCGCGGGAAGCCGGCGTGGATACTGGACGGCTCGAACTCGCGGTGCAGCAAATGAAGGATACGATCGCCTTTGATGACGCAAGAGTGCATTCCGCGCGCGTAATCGCCCCAGTTGACGGAACGCTCTATTCCTTGCCGGTGAAGTTGAATGACCCGGTGCACATCAGCGAAGTGCTGGCGGCGGTGGCTGACCTGCGCCAGATCCGCGTGCGGGCCTATGTGGACGAGCCGGAAATGGGCGGATTGCAGGCGAATCAGGCGGCGATCATCACTTGGGATGCGATCCCCAACGAAAGCTGGACGGGCCGCACCGGTTCCGTGCCGCGCGAGGTGGTTACGCACGGAACGCGTAGCGTGGGCGAAGTTCTTTGTACGGTGGATAACAAGGATCAGCGGCTCATTCCGAATATCAATGTGAACGTACGCATTGAGGTGAGCGAGAAGAAAAACGTGCTGGTGGTTCCGCGCGGCGCCGTGGTCTTCAGCGGATCGCACCGTTATGTGTTTGTGTTGGCCGATGGCCAACCGGGTGGGAAGACGACCGTGCGCCAACAGGAAGTCCGCATCGGCAGCGCAAACTCGACGATGTTTGAAATCGTGAAGGGAGTGACCGAAGGGGAAGCGATCGCCCTGCCGAATAACGTCGAGTTGAAAGACGGCATGCGCGTGCGAGTTTCTGAACCCGAATGATTGCCGGGCTTACCCTTGGAATGCTGCTCGGCTTGGCGAGCGTCAGCTCGGGCCCGCAAAGCTCCACGGTAACGTCAGCCCAGGCGCTCTATACCAGCGGCAGGTATGCAGAGGCGGTGGCACTGCTGCGCGCGGATGTGCAAAGGGATCCCAACAATGCCGAGGTTTATTTCTGGTTGGCCCAATGCACCTACGAGATGCGCGAGTTCGATGACGCCATTCAATATGCCGAGCATGCCATCGAGCTAAGTCCCGCCAACTCGGACTACCATCATGTGTTAGGTAAGGCCTACGGACGCAAAGCCGAACACGCCAATTGGTTCACTGGGCTTTCCCTGGCAAAGAAAACTCACGCGGAATTTGAAAAGGCCGTCGACCTCGATCCGCATAACATCCCCGCGCAACGCGATCTGATCAACTACCTCGCGCGCGCCCCCGGTGTGGCCGGCGGCGGTGAAGAGAAGGCCGAGCGCCAGATCGCCATCTTGCGAGCCATCGATCCCACGGAAGCGCATCTCGGACAACTCGATCTCGATGCCGTGCGAAAGCAATGGCCGCAAGCGAGCGCCGAAGCTGCCGCCGTACTAAGTTTCAAACCGAAGGAGACCGAGCCTTATCTCGATGTGCTCGAGTATTTTGAACGGCGGGGTGACGTCGCCGGGATTCGCCAGGCTCTCGAATCCGCCGCCCAGAACAACGTGCAGAGTCCCAGCTTCGACTATTTCATTGGTGTCGCCGACATTTTGAGCGGCGAAAAACTAGAGGAGGCCGAGACGTCTCTGCGCCGCTTCACGGTGCGCATTCCGCCGCGCAGCACCGGGCCATCGCAATCCCGCGCGCACCTCTGGTTGGGTAGGCTCTACGAAAAGCTCGATCGGCGCGAGGACGCCATCAAGGAATTCCGCGAGGCGCTGAATCTGGAGCAAAACGACAAAGAAGCGCGGGAAGCGTTAAAGCGATTGGGAGCTTCCTAAAGACGTTGCCACCCGCTCGTCGGCCGCAAGCTTAAGGAGCCGATGCCGCCCGGGCCCGCGGCTTGGCTTGCTCAAAATCTTGTGCGGGTCCGGCGGCAAGCGGCTCGGGAATCACAAAGGTGGCCAGCGGCTCGATACGGTAGCGGAAGAGGGCCCGCAGCGCGGTGAAACCATCAATTAGCCGGATCTTTTTTCCTTCCGCCGCCGTGCGAGGCGTATAGGAAATCGGCACCTCGTGAATCTTCTCGCCCAGCCGGCATACCTTTGCCGTCACTTCCGGGCAAAATTCGAAACGTTCGCAATGCAGCCGGATTCGGCTGAGCAGGGAGCGCCGAAAAGCCTTGTAGCACGTCGCTTCATCGTGAATATCTGCGCGAAAGAGCAAATTCGTGGCTACCGTCATCAGTTTTGCACCGAAATAATATGCAAAACCGCGTTCCGGCCGCTCGGGTCTCACGCCATAGACTACGTTCGCCTGATTCTGCGCAAGCGGTTCGAGCAGCGCACGGTAGTCGTTCGGGTCATATTCCAGATCGGCATCCTGGATCAATACGAAGTCGCCGTGCGCAGCCTCCAAAGCTGTACGGATCGCGGCGCCTTTGCCCTGGTTGCGCTCGTGAAACAGAATCTCAACGTCGGTTTGGCGCGGCAGTTCCTGCAGAAGCCTTCGCGAACCATCCGTGGAGCCATCGTCTACCACAATTACTTGCTTCTTCATGTTGACGGGAAGCGGCGCTCGCCGGATGCGGCGCATGAGTTCGGCAATTTGTCGAACTTCGTTGCAAACCGGGACGATGATGGAGACGGTCGTCTGCTGCATGTGGTTCTCAGCGCGCGCTTCGCTCAGACATTACCATTCATCCGATGTGGGCGAAGCCTGAGCTGTTGCATGCTGCGGGCATATTATGCGCTGCGCCCGCCACCGCAGATTATCCAGCTCCTATCGGATGCGGCAGACGAGCAAGCCCCCGTGGTCATACGGACAATCCAAGTTCGACGCCGGTGGCGGCACCGAGCCTTCGAGCACAACCCAATTCACACGAAATAGTTGTTTTAGTCTTGCAAAATCTCGCTCGCCAAAATTGGGCCAATTCTGAATGGCCGCGAACTGTTGGTGCCATTCAAAAGCCATGTCCGGGTTGATCTGCACGTTGCCGCGATCCTTCGTCCAATCCGCCAAGGTACTGCGTTCGGCCCAGGCGCGAAAGCTGTGCACGTCTTCGCCAGGATGCTCCATGTAATAGGGGTCGAGCGCGAAGAGCGCGTCTTTTGGGGTGTTGGCGCGCACCCACAAGAACGCCTGGAGCCAGGAATTCTTCGGCAGGCGTCCGGGCCACTCGATGTGGGCGCTCGCCGGGCAGCTAACCTGGTCGGCGACATAAAACACGGCGCTAAATGCCACTAGCAGCGCCATCCAGCGTAGCTGGTGGTCCTGCAAGAGATAGGAGCCGAGCAGGCCTCCGGCGAGCACCACAAAGATCAGGTAGACCATTTGCAGGATTCGCATCGGCTCGAGTGGCACGAGCGGAATCAATCCGGGGACCGTGGTGATCACCAAAGCGGCGAGCGTGCCGAGCACGCCGGCAACGGCCGCGCGGCGCGCCACATGCGCGGCCCGGATGTTGCCTTCATGGCGCGCGATCGAGCGAAACAATTCGAGCAAGATCAGCGGAGCAAGCACCCCGAGCCATTCATACCAATACCAGTGTTGCAACGGATAGAGATGGTGGCGCGCCATCACCACTGCGTACCAGGCGGGATCCCGTCTGGCAAACCAAGCAAACGCGGCAACAGGAGCGGCCAGCGGCAATACCGCGGCTGCAATTACCGCGCGAGGTGGTTTCCAAGCCTGTATCGCCACGTGAAAACCGCCGCAGATGGCCATCGTGGGATGCATCATGGCCGCCGCGGCCAGCCACGCAAAAGCGGCGAAGCGCCCTTCCAGCGCCGCCACCACGGCGAACACGACGCACGCACACGCCAGATCTCGCGGATGCAAATAACGATCCGTGATGTTGAGGGCGGTACCGGCGATGGGCAGGAGGAGCGTTCCCCAAAGCGCCACAATCGCCCCCCATTGCGCGCGCGCGGATGAGAAGACAAATCTTGCCAAGGTCCGGCAGGCGAGCAGAACAAAAAAGATGCTAAGAAAGTGCCAAAGAAACACAACAGTGTCCACGGATCGTCCGGAGAGGCGCACGGACTCGCCGATCAGCGGGACGAAAAGGGAATAGCGCGTCAGCGAAAGAAAAAAAATCGCGTCCCACGGATATAGCGAAGGATTTAGCCAGTGCTTGATTGCGGCAAGATATGTAGCGCTATCTTGATAGCCCGTGTGATAGCCGTTGACGGCCACGGACGCCGAGGCCAACAGCAGAAGCAGCGCGACATCGCGGATGGGGAGGCGTCGCAACGTCCAGTTCCAGGCACCACGCCGGCCGGCGCACACGGCACATCGCGGATATCACACCACGCGAACGGTATTAGACACTGGCCGGCAACCGAGCGTCAAACGCCGCGCGGTTGCAACGCCTGTGTCTGGCGCTTGTGCTAGTCTTACTTGCAGGATGCGTATGAAATCATGAAGATGGGCCGCGAAACCTGGAGCGTGGCGATTGACGCGCTGCGCGCCAACAAGCTCCGCGCGTTTCTCACCATGCTTGGCGTGGTGATCGGCAGCGCCTGCATCGTGCTGGTGGTGACTGTTTCGCTCACCGGCCGGCGCTACATCCTGCAGCAGATCGAAAGCGTCGGCTCCAACCTGATCAACGCACAAG
>DATNLT010000069.1:0-12697 GCA_035602725.1 Candidatus Acidiferrales bacterium | reverse complement strand
TCACGCGCTCTATCACCTGGCCGCGGTGCTCGATCGCGTAAAGGTCACGCGGCGGGATGTGGTCGTGCTGCACGTGCGGTTGTTGCGGCGTTCGGGCTCCGGCGAAAGCGACCTCGAAGCGAACCAGCTTTTCGGAGGCATCGAACAGTATCTCTTCTCCCAGGCGCTGGCTCTGGCTGAAAAACGCGGCAAGTCCATCAAACTGGCCGTGGTCCCATCCAACGATCTTTGGGACGCGGTGATGCGCGCCGCGGTCAGTCTGAAGTCCTCCACCATCGTGCTGGGCCGCTCGATCAAACTCACGGTACCTGAGCAGGCGCGCGAAATCGGCTTGGCCTGGGAGCGTCTCCCCGATCCTCGCCCACCGTTCAACTTGGAGATTTTCCTGCCGGGCGGCCAGCGCGAATTTTACTTACTCGGTCCGCACGCCCCGCACTTAACCGCCAACGAAGTGAATTTGATCCACCAGCATTGGCTGCGCTTCAGCGACCAGGTCTCCCCAGAAGAGCTGCACCACCATGACGTAGTGCACTTCGCGCTCAACGAAGTCGATCGTGAAATGGCCGGGGGCGGGGAAGCAGAGGTCGTGCGCCGGCTCCGTGAGCATTTGCAAGGTAATCGCGAAAAACGCCAGAAGCCCCAGCAATAGGTCCGAATCGCCGTCGCGTTCTTGGCTGGCATCCGGGTACATCCTTGACTTCTCGCGCCACCCTTTCTATGATTAGACTAACCGGTTAGTTAAAACGCCGCTTACGGTTTTTATTCATGGCTACTCCCCGAGCTCACCACCAGCACGCTTCACCAGCCCCGCCCATGGCTAAGCACGCTCGGGCGACGCAGCGCTCTGCCACCGTCGCCCGCATTCTCGCGGCGGCCGAAAACGCTTTTGCGGAGCGGGGCTTGGCCGGCTCGCGGACCGACCAGATTGCCCATGCCGCACGCGTCAACAAGGCGCTGCTCTACTATTATTTCAAGAGCAAGAAGCAGCTCTACGGCGCTGTATTCGATTCGCTCTTAAGCCAGCAGCAGGCCGCCCAACGTCTGGCGCAGCCGGTCGGCGGGGCGCAGCGCGACGTCTTGGTCGCTTATGTAAACGGCTACTTTGATTTCGTCATCGCGCATCCGAATTATCCCCGGCTGATGCAGCGCGAGATGATGTCGCGCGGGCCGCAGCTCCAGCGCATCCTGCGCGATTATTGGGGCCCTTCTCAGCGGCGTCTGGTGGAAGCCGTTGAAGCAGGCATCCGGACAGGCGAATTCCCCACGGTCGATCCGGTGCACACGGTCCTGAGCCTGATCGCCATGACAGTCTTTTACTTCGCCGCCGCTCCCGTGCTCGGCGAACTTCTGGGGCACGACGCGCTACAGCCGCAAGCGGTGGCCGCGCGCCGCCGCGCCGTTCTGGATTTTCTCGATCACGGTTTGTTCGTCGCACCCGCGAGGAAACGATGAAGGTCTCGAAATTCTTTGTGGTCTTGCTGGTCCTGTTTGGGATCGCCGCGGTGATCTATGCGGTCTCCACGCCCAGCACGAAATATATCCAGCTCACCGGCATCGTCACCGGCACGGATGAAATCGTAAGTCCGTTGATCCAGGGGCGATTGTCACGGCTGCTCGTGGACGAAGGTTCCGAAGTAAAGGCCGGCCAGCTCATTGCCGAAATCGATCCCACCGAATTTAAAGCTCAGCGGGACGCCGCCGCCGACAACATTCGCACCCTTCAGGCGCGTCTCCAGCAATCGACCGTCACTCAATCCATGGACGCGGCGCAAACGGGCGCGGCCGTGCAGCAGGCGGAAGCTTCCGTCACCGCCGCGAAGGCCCAACTCGATCAGGCGCGCGCCACCAATCAGCTCAACGAAATCACTTACAAGCGCGATGAAACGCTTTTCCAGGAGCACGTAATTGCCGCGCAGGATCGTGACGTCGCCAAGGCCACCTGGGACGCTTCGCAGGCCAACGTGAAGGCGCTCGAAGATCAGGTGAAGGCGGCCGAAGGCCAACTCGCCGTCGCGCACGCCAACACCAAGCAAGTCGCCGTCCAGCAGCAGGATATCGCCGCCACCCATGCGCAAATCGCTCAGGCCGTGGCGCAGAAAGACCAGTTGCAAACGCAACTCGGCTACACGGATGTGTATTCTCCGATTGACGGCATCGTCTCGGTGCGCGTTGCGCGCCAGGGCGAAGTGGTCCAGCCCGGCGCGCCCATCGTTACCGTGCTCGACATCAATCACCTGTGGGTGCAGGTGGATGTCGAAGAAAGTTATGTCGATCAGATTCAGTTCGGCCAGAAGCTCCCGGTCAAGCTGCCCTCGGGAGACATCATCGATGGCACCGTCTTCTTTAAGGGCGTGGAAAGCGATTTCGCCACCCAGCGCGACGTCAGCCGCACCAAGCGCGACATCAAGAGCTTCACCATCAAAGTTTCCGTTCCGAACGAGCAGCGCCGCCTGTTCGCGGGTATGACGGCTTACGTGCTTCTGCCTCCGCCTCCCCACGAACGCCGGTTCTGGCATTTCTGGTAAAGCGATTCGATGCCGGCAAACTCCATCGAAGTGGACGGGCTCACGAAGCGCTTCGGCGATTTCGTGGCCGTCGATCACCTCAGCTTCTCCGTCCAGGAAGGAGAAGTCTTCGGCCTGCTCGGCCCCAACGGCGCCGGCAAGACCACGCTCATCCGCATGCTCACCACGCTGACGCCGCCGTCCGAGGGCACCGCGCGCGTCGCCGGACACGATATCAAGATGGATGCCGATGGTGTTCGCAACGCGATCGGGGTAATCCCGCAGGCGCTTACTTCCGATCCGGATATGACCGCGCGCGAAAACATGATGATCCATGCGAAGCTCTATCGGGTGCCTCGAGTCGAACGCGGACCGCTCATCGCTCGCCTGCTGGATTCCGTGGACCTTACCAAATTTGCCGACGCCATGGTCCGCACGTTTTCCGGTGGTATGCGCCGGCGTCTAGAAATTGCGCGCGGACTCGTGCACTCGCCGCGCATCCTGTTTCTCGACGAGCCTACTACCGGTCTCGATCCCGTTTCGCGCACCAACGTGTGGGAGATGATCCGCCGCCTGCAGGAAAATAATAGCCTTACGATTTTGCTTACCACGCATTACATGGACGAGGCCGACCGTCTGTGTCATCGCATCGCGATTGTGGACCACGGCAAACTCGCCGCGCTCGATACGCCGATGCACCTGAAGGATTCCGTGGCTGGCGCGGACGTCGTGGAAGCGGAATGCTCGGACGAGCCGCCGGACTGGATCGAGCAGGTCCGGAAGCTGCCCGATGTAGCCGAGGTGAAGGAGCAGGACGGCCTGTTGCACATTTCCACCGACAATGGCCCGGCCTCGCTCACCGCCCTCATGGATCTCGCGCGCGCGAAGGGCGTCACCGTGCGGCGAGTGACCGTGCAGGGTACCACGCTTGACGACGTGTTTCTGCATTACACCGGCCGCGCCCTGCGCGACGAAGCGGCCGGCGGCAAGCGGCTGGATATCAGCCACCTTTACAAATGAGCCCCGCCATACGCACTAGCGCGGGGGAGTGGGAGCGGCAAGCATGAATTTCGGCCGAATTTTCGCGATCATCGAGCGGGATATGCGGAAGTTTCTCCGCAGCCCTTCCCTCATGATGACCTCGATGGTGTTTCCGCTTCTGCAGCTCATCGTCCTTGGTTACGCCTTCGGCGGCGAAATCAAGAATGTGAGGCTCGCGCTCGTCGATAACGATCACGGCGCGGAATCCCGGCTCGTCCGCGAAAAATTAAACGCCATCGCGCAAGGCCCCAAGACGTTTCGCATCGAGGAATACGGCAGTCTGTCGGACGCCATGACGGATCTGAAGGCCGGCTTCATCAAGGCCATCGTCTACGTACCGCCGGATTTTTCGTCCAAGGTAATGCGCGATGAAAATCCGCGTATGGCTTTTATCGAGGACAACACCGACACCCTGGCCATGAGCGGCATCGCGCAACGCATGCAGCAGGTGCAAGCCGACCTGAACGGTCCGACCATGGCCCCCATGATCGCCGGCGAAGCGGGCGGATCGAACTCTTCGAGGATGTTTACCCCGCAGCGTTTGCCGCCGCAGATCAGCATCCAGACCGTCGAAGTCTATCCCTACATCGAGTACATCAAGTATTTGCTCGCCGGCTCGATCTCCATCTCCATTTTCGTTGTGGCCATGATCGGCGGCGGTATCGTTTTTATCGACGACAAGGCCCGCGGCCTCCACGAAGGCTACCTCGTCACGCCCGTCAGCAAGGCGGATTTGATTCTCGGATTGGTGTTTGCCGGCGCGATTAAAGGTGTGATGGCTGGTCTCACGATCACCATCATCGGCGGCCTGATCGCCGGAATCGAACGTCTCTGGGATCCGGTTCGCCTGGTTTACCTGGTCGTCGTGCTCACCGTCACCGCGCTCGCCATGATCAGCTTCATGTTCCTGCTGATGGTTCGCGTGGATGATCCGCTCGTGCCACGCGCGATTTTCGGCGTGCTCAATACGCTGCTCTATTTTCCTTCCGGCGCGATTTATCCCACCGAAGGCTTCCCGGCTTGGCTGCGATGGATTTCCGTGGTCGATCCTTTCACCTACGCGGTGCACGCCCTGAAGAACCTTCTGCTGAAGAATACTGGTTTAAGCGGGATTTACGGCGATATTGGAGTTCTGGCGGGCTTCGCGATAGTATTCATTAGTCTGAGTATTTTCTTTTTCCAACGGCAGATCTAGCCAGCATGGGCGCGATCCACACTCGAATTTTCGACGGCACCGACGAAGACCCCAAAGCCAAGATGCGGCGCTACGTCATCATGCTCGTGGCGCTCGCCGTCATCGTGGTGGGCGGCGGGTTCTGGGCATATTTCAGCTTTCTTCACGTGCCCGAGGAAAAGGCCGCCGAGCGTTTCTTCCACTCCCTCGAGGCGGGCGATACGCAGCAGGCTTATCGGCTCTGGCATGCGGACGCCGGGCATTATTCCTACAAGGATTTTCTGGATGATTGGGGACCCGCTGGGTTATACGGTCCCATTAAGAGCTTTCGCCTGGAGGGCGCCACCTCGCCGCCCCGTGGCGGCAGCGGTGTTGTGGTCACCGCCGAAGTCAGCCCTTATACTCCGTTTCCCGAAGATAGTGACTTCCAAAAGACGCGTTATACCAAGGAAGTCCGCCTCTGGGTCGAAACCCACGATAAATCGCTGAGCTTCCCACCCTTCTAGGGATTCCACGGCGCCTATCGCGCCCGCGCCTCGCTAGAACTCAAGCTGTAGCGGCACCGCCCGCTCGATCGCCAGCATCCTGAGCTTCGTGTTCCGCCCGCCGTGCGCGGAAAATCCCCCGCTCTTTCCGCCCGCCGCCAGCACGCGATGGCAGGGAATCAGCAGCGGCACCGGATTGCTTCCCATCGCTTGACCCACCGCGCGCGCTGAACCCGGCGCGCCCAGCTCCTTTGCGATTTCGCCGTAGGTCATCGTGCTTCCTGCCGGAATCCGCCGAATGAATTCATATACCTGACGCGAAAAGGCCTCCAGGCCGTTCCACTCGATCGGCACGTCTTGAAAATCCTGCATCTCGCCCCTCAAGTGTTTGCGCACTCTCTCGATTAATGCCGCGATTTCCGCCGGTGGCTTGCTTTCCGCGGTCGCTCCGCTTTTCCGGGCGATTCGTGCCTTCGTCAGCCCCTCGCTCGCCTCCGGAAGCTGAAAGAGCGCCACGGCGCAGGCTTCACGGGCATCATGCGATTCGCTCCACGCAATTCCGCAGACGCCGATCCCCGTCTCAAACGTCGCATACGCAAGCTTCTTCATCCGCATTCCGCTACTCCACAGGCGCTTGGCGTCAATGCGCCGCGAGTGGTTTCAGAATCTCGTCCAGGTAATCCGGTTTCCCCTGTTCCGGCACCAAATGTGGGAATTTCTCGCCTTCATGATAATTGATCGTGCAGGTCTTGAAGTAATCGTCGTTCACCACCAACAGCACGATCGGCTGTGAAGTTCGCTGGCTCGCCTGAATCGCATCGGCCAACCGCTCCGCCGTGTATGTCCGCCCATTCACGCCCAGCACCTTCATTCCCGGCGCCACACCAGCCTGGTACGCTGGTCCGCCATAAATCGTGTCAGACACCGTTCCGTCGGCCTGCAGGTTCAAGCCGACCGAATACGTGGTGTTTGACGCCCCGCGCCGCCCGCCACCTCCGCCCTGTGCCGCGTAATCCACTTTCCACCCGCTCGCCTCCAGCCCGCCGATCGGCGCTTCCGCTGAAGTCGAGTTCAGCCGCTCGTTCAAAAATCCCGCCCAGTCGTAAGGCTGCACTTGATTGAGCGCTTGCACCAATTCCTCGAAGGTATACGGCTTCACTTCCGGACCGTTGTTCGCCCCGCCATAAAATGCTTGCAGAAAATCCTCAAGTGTCTTTTGCCCATGGCTCTGGTCGTGAATGATCGTCGTCACCCACAGCCAGATCAGATCGCCTTCCTCGTAATAATCCGTGCCGCGCCGCCAGTTAAACCATCCGCCACCATCGAACATTCCCGGCACATCCACGGCCGTGTCGAGCAGGGGGTCCCACGTGCGTCCCGGACGCCCGGGACCCAGGCTTGCCGCCACGTCCGCAATATAGGTGTGATAGTCGTTATAGTTCCACACGCCGCAGCGCGTCGCGAGCACGTTTCCCAGGTAATCCGTCAGTCCCTCGTACACCCAAAGCAGGTCCGTTTCCATCGGCGCTTCGTAATAGGCCGAGTACAAATCCTTCGGCCGGCGGAATTTCCCGTTCCACGAGTGTACGAATTCGTGCGCCAGCAAACCCGCCACGCTATTCGCGCCGCCCGGAGAGATCAGCGCGCGCTCGCCGAGGCGGCTGTCGTCTGATTCATTGTGTTCCAGGCCGAAGTGCGCCACGTGATCGCTCAGCGTCAGCAAAAAATGGTAATCGCGGTAATGGCGCGCGCCAAAGAGCTTTCCGGTTTCCGCCACCAGGTTCGTCAATCCCTGTTTCAGCGCGGGGCTCATCTCGAGCGCCTCTTCGCTGTCCGCCGCCAGGTCGATTTCGTGATGGATCGGTTCGCCCGGCGGCGTCAAGTCGATCACGCGATAATATTGGCCCGCGCTCACCGGAGCATCTACCAGCCGGTCAAGGGACACTGGCTTGAATCGAATTTCGTCTCCCGAGCGGCCTTCCACCGGCAGTGCCGTGCCATATTTCCATCCGGCAGGCAGCACCAATTTCGGATCGAACATCATTTCCTGCGCCACAATTCCGGCCGGGTACAACAAATCCTGGTTCCAGCTCACCACCACCAGCTTATCGGTCGAAGATGCCCCCGCCGTGTAAATACCACCGCTCCCGCTCGGCTCCAGATAATCGAACGCAATCTCTAGCCGGCTGACCCCCGCGGGCACGTCCACATGAAAGGTGAACACATCCAGCAGGTCGCGCTTCCAGGGAATCGTCTTTCCGTTCGCCGTGAACTTGAGCCCCGTCACATTCGCGACCGGTCCATCCGGCTCGTGCTCGCCCGGAATCCATTTCGGATAATAAAGAGTCAGCGGCCCTTCCTTCACCGCCAGGACTTCGCGCGTTCGCACGATCTTCTGTGCTACTTGCGAAGCATCCACGGTTAGCGAAATTGGCGTCTCCATCTGCGCCAAAGATTCTCCCGCGCACAGCAACAGCGCCGCGCTCGTCAGCGCCACAACGCCAACCTGCCTCCATACACCCGCACTCCACGATTTCATTTCATCACTCCTTAAAATTGCCATGAATCACTCCAGGAATTATCAGCATTCCCCAAGATCATCGCACGAGTCCGGCCTTTGTAGCCCGCCCCGTTTCGTAGGGGCGGGGCTTTTGGCCGCCACCATCACAAATTGCGCGATCTAAGTTTACGCCGCCCGCATCGCCCTCATCCCTCTCGCGCGCACCAATTATCACCGGGCGTAGCGCCGCGATTACCCCAGCATCTTTGCCACACCTCTTCACGGCCGCAACTCCAACTTCTCCGGCTTGCCTTTCTCCACCGCCCCTCGCGTAAACGCCAACGGAAAATACTCGCCTTTCTCCCATAGCGGCAATAAGTCCGCATAATGCGGACTCCCCGGCTGATCGCTTTCCCCCGGCACATCAATCGCCACGCTGCGATCCCAATCCGCTAAATCAAAAATCTCGCGATAGCTCGCGCCATGCGTCTGCGCGTAATCCGTTCCGCCCGTCGCATCCACCGTGTTCCCATCTCCCGGCCGTCCCGCCTCCGCAGGATCGAGCATCTCCGCCCACCGGCCATTTTTATCTAGCGCGTGATGCCACGAAACCCGATGCAGCTTCCCCCAACTCCACTGTTTGGGATCCGGCCCCTGAAGCTTCTCCATTTCACTCCACGCTTCGCTCAGGCTTCCCATGATCAGGCCGTTTTTGGCATCTTCCGCATCAACAGTAAATGTTTGCGTGAGGGCGGACGACGCCGCCGTCACCGAGAACGCCTTAAAAATCGTCCCGGCCGGCATACTCAGCAATCGCACCAGGGTCTCCGGACCAATACGGACATCATGGGGCTTGGTGCCCGTGATTCGTTCCTCAACGTCCGAAGACAAAATTCGATTCCACACCTCATAAAGCGCCGCCGCTGCCGAATCCTCGGTAAGTTTGCCATTCCAATCGAGCAGCAGCCTTGCGCCTGTGCTCCGGTCGAATCCGGTTGTTTCGCCAAAGCCTCCCGCAGCAGCGGCATCAGCTCCCGCGCTGGCAGCGAAGTCACATCGTTCTGCAAATCCTCCATATCCTTCACCGAAAGCTTCTTCCCGCTCTCGCGCGCCTGATTCAGTACCTCGTCAATTCTCGCCACCCGCGTTTGCGACCACTCAAATCCCACCGTATACGGATAATTCTCTCGAGTCGTCTTGTTATTCGCCGTCGCGTAAAATCCCGCCGTCGGATTGAATTGCCTGGGCAATTGGTCGAGCGGAATGAATCCGGACCATTCCAGCCCGCTCGCCCCCGGCACCGGCAAGAGTCCCGTCCATCCTTCGCGTACCGGCGTCAGCCCCGCGGACTGCTCCCCGATATTTCCTTCGCGGTCCGCGTAGACCAGATTTTCCGGCGGTGACTTCCACCGCTGCATCGCGCTCAAATATTCCTTCCAGTTTTTCGCGCGATCCACCGACAGCGCCGCCAGGTACGGCACCGTCCCCGGTTCTGTTCCGATCCACCGCAACGCCAGTGCATGTTTCCCGTCTTCCCACAGCACCGCGCCATGCCGCGTGAACTTAAGCTGCACCTGCCGCGCCGCCGCGCCGCGAATCTCAATCGTCGCCTCTTCCACCGTCATGCGCGCCCAGCCGTTCTCAGTCTTGTATTGCAGCGGATCGGCGGGATTCAGGTCCTCCAGATACAAATCCTCCTGATCCACGGGAAACACCGTCAGCCCCCACGCAATATTTTCGTTGTGCCCGATGCTCACACCCGGCAGCGCCGGTTCGGTTGCGCCAATCACATCCCAGCCCGGCGCCTCCAGATGCACCACGTAGCGCAGCGAAGGAATCGCGATCGTCCGGTGCGGATCGTTCGCCAGCAGCGGCTTGCCTGTCGCCGTCAATTTGCCGGACACCGTCCAGTTGTTGCTTCCTTCGAGTGGTGACGGAAATTCGACTCTCGCGTCGGTGCCCTGAAATCCATCGAGCGTCGCGCGTGCCAATGCCTCCAGGTCGAGTCCTGGCGCCAGATCGAGTTTCACCGGCGGCAAAAAATCCGTCAGCAACGCGGCTTTGTCCGCGCCTACTTCCGCCAGCAGCTTCGCGTGCGCCAGCTCCGAGCTGGCATTCCCCGTCACCGCCAGCGTCGGCATCCTTGATAAACAATCCTCCGGTTTCCACGCTTCCGGCGCGAATCCCGCGATCTTGAATCCCACCGGCAGCCCCGGCCCTCCCGGCTCATTCAGGCTACGAATGTAGGCGTTGATGCCGTCCGTGAACGCCGTCAGAATCTCGCGGGCATCCGGCGCGTAGCTCGTGTACTCTGCGTCCATCGGGCCGCGATAGCGCAGCAGTCGCGCCACAATATCGCGCGCCACCCCGGTTTCGCCCACCACTTCCGCCAGCCGTCCTTGCCCCGCGCGCTTCCATAATTCCATCTGAAGCAGCCGGTCCTGCGCCGTCACAAATCCTTGCGCAAAGAATAAATCGTGCTGATTCTTCGCGTAGATATGCGGCACGCCCCACGGATCTCGGAGCACCTCCACGCTCTCGCGCAAGCCCGTCGCGTGGAGCGTCCCACGCGTTATAGCCAGCGCCGCGGCCGCTTGTTTCTCCGGCGAACCCGCCGCGTCGGCCTTCGCCGATACCGTCTGCCCAAAACTCGCCGCGCAACAAAAAGCGCCCACAAACACAGCCATCACCCCAAAATTTATCATTCGTCGAATCATCGCCGGAGTATACCGCCATCTCTCACTCAACAACTCTGCTCTTGCACAACGCCCATCTCGCGTTAGACTTCCAACTCGCAGCCGAAAGCCGTGCAAATGAAGAGCCTCATCGCCACCCTCACACTTATGATTTGCCTGCTTCCCGCGTGCGCCTTCGCGCAAACTCCCGTCCCCATCCCCGCCGAACCCGATAATTCCGTCGCCGACCCCGCCGCCATCGTCATCTCCGGTCAGGCGCGTTTCACCGTACTCACCCCGCAGCTCATCCGCATGGAATGGTCTGCTAACTCTCAATTCGAAGATCACGCCTCGCTCGTCTTCATCAATCGCCGCCTTCCGGTGCCCAAGTTTACGCAGCAAACCAAACGCGGCTGGCTGATCATTGACACCGGCAAGCTAACCCTGCGTTACAAACTGAAGTCCGGCACGTTCACCTCGCAGAATCTTTCCGTGGCCTTCTCGCTCAACGGCAAGACCGTCACCTGGAACTCCGGAGTGCCGGACACTGGCAACCTCGGCGGCACCACCCGCACTCTCGACGGCGCCAACGGAGCCGTGCCGCTCGAAAGCGGCCTGCTCTCGCGCGACGGCTGGGTCATGATTGACGACACTTCGCGCCCGCTTTTCGATTCGAGCGATTGGCCCTGGGCCTTGCCGCGCCCCGCTGCTCCTCATCAGGATTGGTATTTCTTTGCCTATGGCCACGATTATCGCGGCGAGCTTCGCGATTTCACGCGCGTTGCCGGGCGCATCCCGCTCCCCCCGCGCTTCGTTTTCGGTGCCTGGTGGTCGCGTTACTGGGCTTATACCGACGAGGAACTCCAGCAACTCATCGAACAATTTCACACGCACGAAGTGCCGCTTGACGTGCTCGTGGTGGATATGGATTGGCATCCCACCTTCGGCGTTCGCTGGTGGGAAAATCGGCAGGACCCTTCCGGCCACACGGTCGGCTGGACCGGCTATTCCTGGAGTCCTCTCTATTTTCCCGATCCCGCGGGATTCATCGGCTGGGTGCACGATCAGGGACTCAAGCTCACCCTCAACATGCATCCCGCTTCCGGCGTCCAGCCTTTCGAGACCGCTTATCCGGAAATGGCGCGCGCCATGGGCATCGATCCTGCGACGAAGCAGTACGTGAAGTTTGATATCGCCGATAAAAAATTCGCCACCAACTACATGAACCTCTTGCATCATCCGCTCGAAAAGCAGGGCGTCGATTTCTTCTGGCTCGATTGGCAGCAGGAGCGCACCACCACTATCGAAAACCTCAGCCCCACTTGGTGGCTCAACTACGTGCACTTCACCGATATGGAACGCGAAGGCAAGCGCCCGCTGCTCTTTCATCGCTGGGGTGGACTCGGCAATCATCGCTACGAAATCGGTTTTTCCGGAGACACCACCTCCACCTGGCCCATGCTCGCCTTCGAGCCGTATTTCACCGCCACCGCTGCCAACGTCGGCTACGGCTACTGGAGCCACGACATCGGCGGCCACCTTCCCGGTACGGTTGACGCGGAACTTTACACGCGTTGGGTTCAGTGGGGCGCTTTCAGCCCGGTCCTCCGCACGCACACCACAAAAAATCCGCAGTCCGAGCGCCGCATCTGGGCTTTTCCTGACGACTACGCCGCGGCCATGCGCAAGGCTTTCCTCGAGCGTTACGCCCTCGTCCCCTACATCTATACCGCTGCCCGCGAAAGTTACGATTCCGGCGTCTCGCTTTTGCATCCGCTCTATTACGATTCGCCTGAATCCGATGAAGCCTATTCGCACGATGGCGGCTACGCTTTCGGCAATGACCTCATCGCCGCGCCGGTGGTCACGCCGCAGGACCCTGAAGTCCGCCTTGCCACACGTTCTCTCTGGCTGCCCAAAGGCGAATGGATCGAATGGCCGACCGGCGCGCATTTCGAAGGACCTCTTCAAATCACGCGCTCGTTTGCACTCGACGAGGTCCCTGTCTACTTGAGGGCTGGCGCGATAATCCCCATGGCGCCGCAAATGAGCAGTACCAATGCGAAGCCGCTCGATCCTCTCATTTTGGAAATTGCGCCCGGCAAAGAAGGACAGGGCAGCCTCTACGAAGACGCCGGCGATTCGCTCGGCTACAAAAAATCCGAATTCACCTGGACGCATTTCCGCCAGCGAGTGCAGCCCGATGGCTCGCTCGAGATGAAAATCCTACCGCGAGAAGGCAGTTTCCCCGGCATGCTCACCGGACGCGGCTACGAGCTGCGTCTCTACGGCACGTGGCCGCCGGAATCCGTCACGGT
>DATNLT010000055.1:0-38571 GCA_035602725.1 Candidatus Acidiferrales bacterium | reverse complement strand
AAGCGCTACGGTGCCGTAGAGGCTCTGCGCGGCATTAGCTTTGAAGTCGCCGAGGGGGAGGTATTTGGATTGCTTGGACCTAACGGCGCGGGCAAGACCAGCACCATTGAGATTCTCGAGGGTCTCCGCCAGGCCGACGGCGGCATCGTTTCCGTCTGCGGGATGGATCCGCTCTCGAGTGGCAAAGCCTATAAGCAATTGATTGGCGGCGTCTTACAATCCACTTCCCTCCCCGAGAAGATCCGCGTGATAGAGGCGCTCGAGCTCTTTGCCAGTTTCTACCAACGGCATCGCAACCCGGACGATCTGCTGAAGCGTTTCGGCCTCACCGAGAAGCGCAGTGCGCTCTATTCGCAGCTTTCTGGTGGCCAGAAACAGCGGCTGGCGCTGGCGATGGCGCTCGTCAACGAACCCAGGGTGCTCTTTCTGGATGAGCCGACCGCTGGGCTCGATCCGCAGGTGCGCCGCGAGATTTACACCATCATCGAAGAGCTGAAGCGGGAAAAGAAAACCATCCTGCTGACCACGCATTACATTGAGGAAGCCGAGCGCCTTTGCGATCGCGTGGCCATCGTGGACGCCGGTAAGCTCATCGCCCAAGGGACGCCCCGAGAACTCAAGAGCGCCTCCGCGGGCACCACGCGCATTGAACTACGCACCGCGCAGCCCTCCGACGTCTCAGCTTTAAAATCGTTGGAGGGCGTCGCCGAATGCCGTGCGTTTGACGGCTTTTACGTCGTCCACTCGCACGCGGTACCGAAAACGATCGTCGCGCTCGTGAAGCACCTCGAAGCCACAAACAACGAGCTGGCCGGCCTCGAAATCGCGAATCCGAGTCTCGAAGACGTGTTTATCGAGTTGACGGGGCGGAGGCTGCGAGATTGAACAACACCATCGCATTGACGATGAGCCGCATGCGCCTGGTGATGCGCAACCGCGCTTTTCTTTTCTTCAGCCTGATCATGCCCATGGCCTACTTGATCATCGCCGTGGAAGTGTTTGTCCGCGGCAACGCCGCCATGGTTTCTTATGTGCTGGCTTCCGTGCTGGCGCTCACCGTAATGGGCACGCTTTGGGGCATGAGCTTGCAGCTCGTGATGTTCCGCGAGCAAGGCATCCTCCGGCGCTTTCGTCTCGCTCCCGTCGGTGCCGGCGCGATGTTGCTTTCCAGCATTCTCGCGAATTACATGCTGACCATCCCCACCGTCCTCATCCAGTTTATTTTTGCGCGCTGGGTTTTCCATCTGAAGGATTGGGGCAATCTTTGGGGCGTATTCGTGATCCTGACGCTAGGCATCGCGGCCTTCGGTGCGCTCGGCCTGATCATCGCCAGCGTCACCAACTCCATGCAGGAAACGCAGCTCATCAACAACGCCGTCTGGTTTGCGCTGCTCTTTTTGTCCGGCGCCACCGCGCCCTTGCCCATCATGCCGGGCTGGGTACAGAACATCGCGCTCTTTCTCCCCGGCACTTACGTCGTGATGGGTCTCGAACGCGTGATGATCAGCAAAGCTTCCGTGTGGACCCTCGGACCGCACGTCATCGCGCTGGTCGCCTGCGGCCTGATCGCTTTTTTCCTCTCGAAACAAATTTTCCGCTGGGATCCGGACGACAAGATTTCTCGCAAAGCCAAGCTCTGGGCAGTGTCTTGTTTGATTCCGTTTTTGCTCGTTGGCGGCTACGAGTGGAAGTTCGGCAACCTGAAGCACGAGGCCACGGTTGACCTCCAATCGCTCGAACGCTCCGCCATGCAAGATCACGCCCCGCAGCAATAGTCGCACTAGGGAATCGGGGCGCTTGCACCTATGAGTTTTCAACAATGAACCTGGCCGCTATAAGAATCTTGGCTTTCGCTTTGTGTTGGATTGTGCCGTCGCCAGCGAGTTCTCACCAATCAGCCGAATCAACGCCAGGACTAGCAACCACACTCGACTGGACAGCCCAACTGACTCCGGCCGTGGCAAAACTTTGTAACGCCATAGTGAAAAAACACATTGGCGGAGTCGCCGTGATTGGCCCAGCCGATCAACTCGGCCGGATCACACAGCTTGGAGTGGAATTGGGCAACGCACTCGATTCCTCGTTAGGGAAGCAGGCTAGCGGTTTTCGAGTCGTATCGCGTGAAGCCTTGCTCGAGAGGCTCCGCTCCGAAAATGCGGGCGATGGAAGCGTCTTTTTCCCTGCCACGATATTTTGGCTGGGTCCGCCAATGCAAGTCGATGGCTACGTTCTGGCGGCGGTAAGAGTATCCAAGAATGATGCGATCCTAACGATAGAATTGCACAGCGTCTCACAAGACGAAGACTCCAGGTTATTTGCAGAACAGATCAAATTGCCACTCGCTCCAGAGCATATGCGCGCAGCGAAAGAGCTCGTAGACCCCGACCTTGCGCCCAGTGACGGCAAAGCATCGTCCACGCGCGAGCCAATGTGCGTGCAATGTCCTCGGCCTGATTTGCCCGGCGGGATGGAACCAGGAGCGCATGGCAAGCTTTGGGTGTTGGTAACAGTGACGCCGGACGGGAAAGCTAAGGACGTCATTCTGCTTCGCGGCGTACACAATGACATGGATAAGAGCACCGTACAAACGGTTCGAGGCTGGCGTTTTCGCCCGGCTAACGATAGATTCGGACATCCAATTGAGAGACGAGTGATTGTCCAGGTGGTCTATGAGAGGTTTTAGAACCGCTTCGCGTCTCGCCCGTCTCGAGCCTCATCAATTCATGCTTGCCATTGGAGGAACCATGTCGCCTAAGCACACCGTCCCTCTCGCCGCCATAGCGGCATTCTTGCTCGCTGGAAGCTTTGCCATTGCCGGCGTGCGCCCCCAGGATCCTGACGCCATGCTTCCCGAAACCGTGCTGAGCACCTATCACGTGCAAGCCGGCAAGGAGCAAGCCTTCGCTGACGTCTTGTCCCGCACCTGGGCCATCTACCAGCGCGAACACCTCGTCGAAGCGCAGCCGCACGTGCTCGTGCAAGGCACCGAGCAGGACGGCAAGCCTGTCTTCACCGAGATATTCACTTGGATTGATCACAAGGCTCCCGATCACGCTCCGGCGTCCGTGCAGGCCGTGTGGAAAGAAATGCAGTCGCTCTGCGAAGCGCGGCAGGGACGTCCGGGCATTGACTTCAACGAAGTGAGCGTGATCGTGCCCAAGCCTTGAGCGTCGCGGAATCGCGCCTGACAAAAATCGCGTCCTCGCACGCGCTGCCGCCCCGCCAAATTGGCCTCGGCGCGGCCCAACTATCACCTCTCCGCGCCTCCACGGGCGCGCAAACGCGTGTGCTATAATCGCTTCGCGCCGCTCAAAAACGGGCTGCGCGGTGCGGCGAAATCCTCCACGCGGGGCGAACGATGAGCAGCGTCAAACCGACCGAAAAGATTTGGCACAACGGCAAATTTATCCGCTGGCAAGACGCGAACATCCACGTCCTCTCGCACGTGGTCAGCTATGGCTCCGCCGTATTCGAAGGCATCCGCTGCTATAAAACCACCCAGGGCCCTGCGATTTTCCGCATCAAGGAACACATGCAGCGCCTCATCAATTCCGCGCGCATCTATCGCATGGACATCCCCTTTTCGCTCGATGAGTTGTGCGCCGCGGGGGTCGAAGTTGTCCGCGAAAATCACATGCCGGAATGCTATCTGAAGCCGATCGTGATGCGCGGCTACGGCGAAGTCGGCGTAAACCCGTTTCCCTGCCCCGTCGAGGTCTATATGGCGTGTTGGGATTGGGGCAAGTACCTCGGCGCGGAGGCGCAGGAAGCGGGCGTCGACGTCTGCGTCAGCTCCTGGACGCGCATGGCTGCGAACACATTGCCTGCCATGTCCAAGGCCGCCGCAAATTATATGAATTCGCAGCTCATCCGCATGGAAGCTATGACCAATGGCTACGTGGAAGGCATCGCGCTGGACACGAACGGTTACGTCAGCGAAGGTTCCGGCGAAAATATTTTTCTCGTCACCGAGGGCACCGTCGTCACGCCGCCGCTTTCGGCCAGCGTCCTGCCCGGCATCACGCGCCGCACCATCAACGCGCTCTGCGAAGACATGGGCATTCCCATAAAAGAGCAGACCATCCCGCGCGAGATGCTCTACATCGCCGACGAAGCCTTTTTTGCCGGCACCGCCGTGGAAATCACCCCGCTGCGCTCGATCGACCGCATCAAGGTCGGCCGCGGAGCACGCGGACCCATCACCAAAAAGATTCAAGACGCATTTTTCGCCACCGTTTCAGGCAACGCTCCGGACAAGCACGGCTGGCTCACGCCCGTCGCTCCGGTGAGCCAACCGGTCACGGTCGCCCGCTAAAACGCAACACTCCCCCCGCTCTGGGGTTTACACTAGCGCCCGCATGTACACCAGACCGCAAAAGCTCATTGCGGAATTCATCGGTACCTTCCTTCTCGTTTTTATTTCCATCGGCGCGATTTGCGCCGACCAGTTTCTCCGCGCCGGCGGACCGGCGGTTATGGGCCTCGCCGGAATCGCCATCGCGCAGGGACTCGCGTACGCCATCCTGATCACTTCGCTCGCGCACATTTCCGGCGGCCATCTGAACCCGGCGGTCACGATCGGCTTCTGGGTCACACGCAAGCTCAGCACGTTTGAAACGCTTTCTTACTGGGCCGCGCAGCTCGTGGGCGCTTGTACGGCTGCGTATCTTGTCCGCTTCCTGTTTCCGGAAGACGTTTGGCGAGCGGTCGCGCTCGGCACGCCCCAGCTTGCACATGACTTCACTCCCGCCGCGGGGATGATCGCCGAAGGCGCGCTCACCTTCATTCTGGTCTTCGTCTTCTTCGCCACCGCCGTTGACCCGCGCGGCACCTTTCATCACATCGCCGGTTTCGCCGCGGGACTCACCGTAACCCTGGGCGTGCTCGTCGGCGAACCCATCACCGGCGCCGCCATGAATCCGGCCCGCGCCTTCGGCCCCGCTCTGGCCTCGCACCACTGGGTGCAGCACGGCGTCTACTGGGCCGGCCCGCTGGCCGGCGGCGTCATCGCCGCCTGGCTCTACGACACGCTCTTCCTGAAAAAAGACTAGCCCCGCGCATTGTCCCTGAATTGTGTAGCCCGCCCTGCCGTAGCGCCTTACCGCAGCGAACTGTGTAGCGCAGGCCCTCACGGCCTGCGGCCTTTCGGGACCATTCCGTTCAACGTCCGCCGTCGCCCTTTGCAGCCCAGGGCGCATTCAAAGCCCTGGGACCTCTCTCAAAGCCAACCAGTAACACGTCGAGGATTATCGGTGAGGCAGCCCCGTCACGCGCCGCCAGCTCGCCTATGTAGTACCGCGCCCCGTGCGATCCGGGTCTGTCCTTCGGTGTCGCTTCGAGTGGGTGCCCCAGACGCCGTAGTCGCGTCTGGGTTCTCTAAGTTTTTGCTAGTAGTGGGGGTGTGTAGCGCAGGCCTTCACGGCCTGCGGCTTCCGGCTCCGGCATTTCGGCCTAGCCTGTCTAGCCCGCCCCGTTGCGCTTGCCCTGAGGCACGAAGGGTAGGGGCGGGGCTTTTGACTTCTATGTCGCTCCTCCGCGCCCTAATTTTCGATTGTCATTCTGAGGCCCGCTTCGCGGGCCGAAGAATCTGTGTCCCAATCCGCATCCGGGTAATTCGCCGCACCACTGTGGTCTACCGATTTAGGCAACTTTCATTTCGTCGCATTTGATGGAATGGTTCACTCTGTGATAACAAGTGCCTGCCACCAGCATGCGCGGTTGCGGCCCTTGAATGACGCCACTCGAAAAATTTCTCCACGACGTTTACGAAATTCATTCCTCGCGCGCTGCGGTCGACGAAACTCCCTACTACGGTTCACTCGAAACCCTCTTTAACGAAATCGGCAAGGCGCTCAAGCCGAGAGTTCGCTGTATCATCCACATCAAGAATAAAGGCGCGGGCCTGCCCGATGGCGGTCTCTTCACGGCGGAACAATTCGATGGAAAGTCCGGCGCCGAGCCAAAGGCTGGGCAGCCTCCGTCGCGCGGCGCCATCGAGGTAAAAGCCCCACGCGCAGAGGCAACTACGGTGGCCCTCGGGCCACAAGTTACGCGTTACCTCGCGCGATATCGCCAGGTACTCGTCACCAATCTCCGTCAGTTCATCCTTGTGGGGCACGATCTCGACGGCAACCCCACGATCCTCGAACAATATGAACTGGCTGCCACGGAAACCGACTTCTGGAAGGCCGCATCGCAACCACACAAAACCGAAGAAATTCACGGCACGCGCTTCGGCGAATACTTGAAGCGCGTAATGCTCCATGCCGCGCCGCTCGCGGCGCCCGAAGACGTCGCCTTTTTCCTGGCATCTTACGCTCGCGACGCTCTCGCCCGCATTGAGGGCGTCGGCCTGGAGGCCGTATCCGCTGTCCGCACCGCCCTCGAAGAAGCGCTAGGATTGAAATTTGAAGGCCAGAAGGGCGAGCATTTCTTTCGTTCCAGCCTCGTCCAAACCCTGTTTTACGGCGTGTTCTCCGCATGGGTTCTTTGGGCGCGCAAACGCCCGGCCACGTCGAAAGATCGCTTCGAGTGGAACAACACGGCGCGCCTGCTCCGCGTCCCCGTGATCCGCAAGCTCTTCCATGAAATGGCCGATCCCGGGCAGCTCGAGAATTTGAATCTCGCCGAGGTTCTCGATTGGACCGCCGCCGTTTTGAACCGCGTGGATCGCGCGCAATTCTTCACGCGATTTAGCGAAGCACACGCCGTGCAATATTTCTACGAACCTTTCTTGCAGGAATTCGACCCCGAATTGCGCAAGCAACTTGGGGTCTGGTACACGCCGCACGAGGTCGTCGAATACATGGTCGAGCGCGTGGATACGGTGCTCCGGCAAGAACTCGGCCTTGCCAGCGGGCTCGCCGACCCAAACGTGTTTGTTCTCGACCCCTGCTGCGGCACCGGCTCCTTCTTGGTTGAGGTGATCCGGAGAATTCACAAGACGCTCAAGGAACGCGGCGAGGACGCGCTGGTTGCGAGTGACCTGAAAGAAGCGACGCTGAGGCGCATCTTCGGTTTCGAAATTGTCCCCGCACCGTTCGTCGTCTCCCACTTGCAAGTCGGCCTGCTACTAGACCGCTTTGCACCGCTCCCGTCCGCCATGAAACGTGGCTTTCTCCGACGGCGGAATGTCCCTCGGTACCGTTAACTACGGGGAAACGTAGGACGCCGGGCCTGTTGCCGCCTCCGATTCCCGATGCTAGCGTCGTTTGGGCGCACTTTGCGTCCCGCCAAGTACTACCCGCGGAGCTGACCGCATGCCACTGAGCATTGACGATCTTTTGAGACGCGCCGTCGAGAACAAGTCCTCCGACTTGCACCTCAAGGTCGGCAATCATCCCTATCTGCGCATGGACGGCGTGCTCTATCCGCAGGCCGATGTGCCCCGCGTGACGCCGGAAGAAATGCTGAGCATGGCGTTCAGCATGATGACCAACCGCCAGAAGCAGAAATTCAAGGAAACGGCCGAATTGGACATGGCCTATGGCGTGGCGGGCTTGGGGCGTTTTCGTGTGAACGTGTTCCAGCAGCGTGGCAACGTGGGCATGGTCTTGCGCGTGATTCCCACCAAGATTCGCACGGTGGTCGAGCTCGATCTGCCGGAAGTGATCGAGCGGATTTGCGACGAGCAGCGCGGCATGGTGCTCGTCACGGGCACCACCGGGTCGGGTAAATCCACCACGCTCGCGGCGATGGTGGACCGCATCAACACGGTTCGCTCCGACCACATGATCACCATCGAGGACCCGATCGAGTTCCTGCACCGCGATAAGAAAAGCTTTATCAACCAGCGCGAAGTGGAGGTGGATACCGCGAACTTTTCCACGGCCTTGCGCGCTGCTTTGCGTCAGGACCCCGACGTGATTCTGGTCGGCGAAATGCGCGACCTGGAAACAATTTCGACCGCGCTGCTCGCGGCCGAAACCGGCCACCTGGTTTTCTCCACCTTGCACACGCTGGACGCCACCGAAACCATCCAGCGCATCATCGCCGTCTTTCCGCCGCCCGAGCAGAAGCAGATTCGCCTGCAGTTGGCGGCCACGCTCCGCGCCGTAATCAGCCAGCGCCTGGTGCGCCGCGCCGATAACCAGGGCCGCGTCCCGGCCGTGGAAGTGATGATCACCACCGCCTACATCCGTGATTGCATCATCAATGCCGACAAAACGCGCTTGATTCATGATGCGATCGCCGCCGGCACCAGCCAGTACGGCATGCAGACCTTCGACCAATCGCTCTACGATCTCTATTCGCGCAACCTGATCACGTTTGAGGAAGCGCTGCTGCGCGCCTCGAACCCGGACGACTTCCGCCTGCGCGTGCAGGGCATCCGCTCGGCCGCCGACGCCGCCCGCGAGGAGATGGAGCGCACCATGAACGAATACGACCGCATGGCCCGCCGGTAACTTTCGCCACGTCGCGTCCCCTTCCGTTGCTTCTGCGCATTTTTGCTCCTATGCTCGTGACGTGTATCGCACGCGCAAGCTGCCCACGGAAGAGGAGCTCTACCCCGTGGCGTTGCGCGCATTGATGCGGCGCGGACATTCCGTCCACGAGATGCGCGTGGCGCTCGAGAAGCGCTGCGACGATGAGCTGCTGGTGCGCCGGGTGATGGACCGCCTGAAGCAGGGCAAGATGCTCGACGACGCGCGCTACGCGAAGGAGTTCGTGCGTTTGCGCGCGGTCTACCGCAAGCAGGGACGCTTCCGCATCGCGCGCGACCTGCGCGCCCGCGGTGTGCCCGACCGCCACATCGAGGACGCGCTCGAATCCGTGTTTGCCGAGACGGATGAGGGCGAGCTGCTGCGCAAGCGTCTGCAACGCAAGCTCCGGCTGCTGCGCGGCACGCTCGATATGCGCAAGCGTGCCTCGCTCTACAACAGCATGATGCGCGCGGGATTCAGCGGCGAGGCGGTGCGCCGCGCGTTGAAGGAGCTCGCCGCGGAGGAAGCCGACGTTCCCGCCGCGGACGAGGACGACGCCGGTCCCGACCTCGAGTAGGAAGCCCCGAGTCAAGCGGCAGCCAAGGGCCCCGCCCCTACGAAACGGGGCGGGCTACACAACCGTTTGACACACACCAGTTGCCAATAGCGATCAGTTCACGCGGCGCATTGCGGGGGCTGCGCGGCGTCTGCGATAATCAGCACTACTTCTGATTTGCCTCGAGGACGCGTGACTGGGAACGAGATTCGGCGCAAATTTCTGGACTACTTCGTGCACCACGGGCACCGCGAGGTGCGCAGCTCTTCGCTCGTGCCGATGAACGATCCCACGCTGCTCTTCACCAACGCGGGAATGAACCAGTTCAAGGACGTGTTTCTGGGCCTCGACCGGCGCGAGTACAACCGCGCCACCACGTCGCAGAAATGCGTGCGGGCCGGCGGCAAGCACAACGATCTCGAAAACGTAGGCTTCACCAATCGCCACCACACTTTTTTTGAGATGCTGGGCAATTTTTCGTTTGGAGATTATTTCAAGAAGGATGCGATTGCGTTTGCGTGGGAGTTGGTGACCTCGCCGGCGTGGTTCGCGATCCCCAAGGAAAAGCTGTATTTCACAGTTTTCGGCGGCGCGGAAGTTTCCGGCAAAAAACTGGGAGTAGATACCGAGGCCTCGGAACTGTGGCTCGCTATCGGGGCTGCGAAGGACCGCGTCATTCCGATTCCGGGGCTGAAGGAGAATTTCTGGGCGATGGGCGACACCGGCCCGTGCGGACCGTGCAGCGAGCTTCATTACGATATGGGCGCGGCGGCTTCCGACCAGGGCCACGCGGACTGCAAATTCCCGTGCGACTGCGGACGGTACGTGGAAATCTGGAATCTGGTTTTCATGCAGTTCAATCGCGATGCGAGTGGCGCGTTGAATCCTCTGCCCAAGCCTTCGGTGGATACGGGGGCGGGCCTCGAGCGCATGGCCGCAGTCCTGCAGGACAAAATCAGCAATTTCGATACGGATCTGTTTACGCCGCTGATTCAGGCGGCGGCCAGCCGCGCGGGAGTGGGCTCCGGCAATGGTGATCTACAACCGTCGCTGCGAATCGTGGCGGATCATGCGCGCGCGGCGACATTTCTGATTTCCGACGGCGTGATCCCGGCAAACGACGGGCGCGGCTACGTGCTGCGCAAGATTATCCGGCGGGCGCTGCGCCATGTGGAAAAGTTGAATCCGGATTCACCACGACCATTTTTGTCGTATATGGCCGATGCGGTGCGCAACGAGATGCGCGCCGCCTATCCGGAGCTGGACGAAACAGCCAAGCGCGTGAATGCCATTCTCGATTCCGAGGAGAGCCGCTTCTCGCGCACCGTGGAGATTGGGCTGCAGCATCTGGAACGCGATCTGGAAGTTCTTGCGAACGAACGACACTTAGCGAACGACGCGCAGGGCACTCAGCGACAGCTCGATCAAGCTTTCGGCCCCGGGCAAAAGCTAACCGGGTTTGTCGAACCCCGGACTAATCCAAGCTACGCTGGCGAGAAGGCGTTTCGTCTCTACGACACGTACGGCTTGCCGCGCGACTTCATCGAGGACGTGACGCGCGACGCCGGAATTGCCGTCGATTGGGAAGGGTTCGAGCGCGCGATGCAGGAACAGCGCACCCGCGCGCGAGCTTCGTGGAAGGGCGCACACAAAGACGCGGCGAACCCCGTTTACGCAAAACTTGCGGAAACCTATAAGACCGAGCCGGACTTTTACTATGGGGCGACGGCCAAGGATTGCCGCATCGAGGCGATTCTCACCAAGAACGGTCCGGTGAATGAGATTCCGGCCGGCACGGAAGCAGAAATCGTGCTCGACCGCAGCTCGATTTATTCCGAATCGGGTGGGCAGGTGGCCGATACCGGCGTGCTTTACGACAACTCCGAGAGCATGCCCCTCGCCGAAGTGCGTGGGGCCTACTACCCGGTCGGACGCATGATCGCGCACCGCATCGTGGCCAAGGAGCCGCTACATGTGGGCGACCGCGTGGCAACGGTGGCGGACGCCGGGCGGCGCGAGCACATCAAGCGCAACCACACGGCAACGCACCTGATGCACGCCGCGCTGCGCAACATCCTGGGCACGCACGTGAAGCAGGCCGGTTCGCTCGTCGAACCTGGGCGCTTGCGCTTCGATTTTTCGCATTTTGCGCCGGTGGACGCGGCCGAACTGCGGGACATCGAGCAGCAAGTAAACGAGGAAATTCGCCTGAACTCCACGATCCAGACGGATGTGACGCAGATCGAGGAGGCGTTGGCGTCAGGGGCGCTGGCGTTCTTCGGGGACCGCTATCCGGAGCAAAATGTGCGCGTGGTGACGATTCCCGACGCCTCGGCTCCCCGAGGTTTCTATAGCAAGGAGCTTTGCGGCGGTACGCACGTGAAGGCCGCAGGCGATATCGGACTTTTCAAGATTGTGGAGGAAAGCTCGGTGGCTGCGGGTGTGCGGCGCATGGAAGCGATCACTGGCGCGCGAGCGATCGAGGAATACCAGAACGCGGCAGCAGCGCTACGGAACCTGGCGGCCACACTCAATGCAGGTTCGAGCGATCTGGAAGCCGCGGCGCAGAGATTGGTGGAAGGCCGCCGGCAACTGGAAAAGCAGCTCGAGAGCCTAAAGCACAAGACCGCCCAAGGGCACGCGGGTGATCTGGCCGCCTCAGCGCGGGACGTGAAAGGCGTTCGCGTGATTTCGGCCAACGTGCCCGATGCGAACCGCGAGACGCTGCGCAGCCTAGTGGATTCGCTCCGCCAGAAGCTCGGCTCGGGCGTGGTGGTGCTCGGGACCACGGAGGACGGCAAGGTATCGCTGATTGGGGGCGTGACCAAAGACCTGATCCCAAGACTCCATGCAGGCAAGATCATCCAGGAAATCGCCAAGCAAGTCGGCGGCAGCGGGGGCGGCAGACCCGATTTAGCCGAGGCTGGCGGTAAAGACACAACTGGCCTAAATATGGCCCTTGAGTCCGTTTATACCGTCGTAGACCGATTGCTATAATCCCTTCCATAACGCCAGAAGCGCGTCCCAGGCACTCGCTGCCCAGGGAAAATAGCCGTGGCTCACTGCCCTCATGTCCGCCCTGCTTGTAAAACTGTCCTGCAAATGCGCTTGGTTCTAGGCTCCTGTATCCTGCTTATATTGTTATGCTTAGCTGCCCTACCGTCGCAGGGACAGATCGTTTCGGTGCTGGACGAACACGGCCAGCGAGTTTATATAAACGCGGAGCCCGTAAGTCCCCGCTCCGGCTCCCTTCAGGAGCGGCTCAATGGAGCAAAATCGGGCACGAGCCTTTCGGGCGCAACCGCCTTGGGCAGGCCACCGGCGTCCGCCATCAGAGAATCGGCGGTAAGCTCCACGGCAATGGCCTACAATGGCGTGCTGCCACCTGAGCGGCTTGAGGAATTGGTGGCGATGACGGCGGAGCGGCACCATGTGGACCCCGCCCTGGTGCGAGCGGTGGTCCATACAGAGTCGGGCGGAAATCCGGCGGCAGTATCTTCGAAGGGCGCGATGGGATTGATGCAGTTGATGCCTCAGACCGCGCAGGCTATGGGCGTGACGAATGTGTTCAGCCCGCAGGACAATCTGGATGGGGGAGTACGGTATCTTCGGACGTTACTAGAGCGCTACAATGGGGACCTAGATTTGGCTTTAGCGGCATATAATGCAGGCGCAGGGGCGGTGGACCGGGCGCGGGGCGTACCGCACTACCGGCAGACACAGGATTACGTACGCAAGGTCACGAACTCTTACTATAACGGGGCAGCGGCAGGCGATCGCCCGAAGACGAGCCTGAAGATGAAATCGGCGTCTGCGGGCACGAGCGTCGCGGCCGCGGCGTCTCCGCCGATGTACCAGACGCGAGACGCCCAGGGCCGGGTGGTCTGGACGAACAACTGAGCCTGGCGAAAGCGGTTTGTGGAAGTTGAGTCCTAGAGTGATAGCAGGGGGGAAAACTCGGGGCTGGAAACGCGCGGCACTGTTTTGCGTGCTCGCGCCTGCCTTTTGCCTGACGTGCGGGTTCCCTACCCGTGCGGATAATTCCGAAAGCGCGAAGCGGGCCTTGGCCGAGGATCAGTTTGACCGCGCCGAAGACGCCCACGAGAAGCTGAACTCCACCATCGAAGGCAAGCGCACCCTCGAACAGTACACGCAGGTAGTGAACGCCTACCGACGCGTCTATCAGATCACCCCGCACGAAGAGGACGTGCCCGCAGCGATTTTGACGGTGGGCAACCTCTACCGGGAGATGGGCCAGCGGTTCGATCCCAAGTATTTTAAATCGGCCGTGGATGCCTATCAATTTCTGCTGCACGACTACCCAACGACGCGCTATCGGGAAGAAGCGCTCTATGACGTAGCGCAGATCGAAAAGGATGACCTTCACGACCGATCTGCCGCACAGAAATCCTATGAATTGTTCGTGAAATTGCACCCGCACTCGGCGCATGCCAAAGATGTGCAGGAGGCACTGGCAGAGTTGTCTGCGCCGCCGGGGGCGACCTCGGGGGCGAATGCCGGACAAAAAGAATCCGTGCGATCCGAGAGCGAAGCCGCCGGGAAAAATGAGAAGTCGAGCGAGCATGCCACTCCAGCGGCGGATAAGCACGTGACTGCGTCGTCTGCTCCCGTGCCGCTGCCTTCCCTTACCGATATCAGCCCGGCCGAGCGGATGGAAGCGCCGGTTACCGGCAAGACCGCGAATTTGATGCAGGTCAACACGTGGGTTACGCCGGATTACACGCGGCTAGTGATCAGCCTGGATGGGCCGGTCAAGTATCAGTCGGCGCGCATCGGCAATCCCCAGCGGATCTACTTCGATCTGAGTGCGACACATCTGAACCGCACTTCGTTGCACGAACCGGTGCAGGTGCAGGCCGATTTGGTGAAGGACCTTCGGATCGCACAGAACAAAGAAGACGTGGTGCGCGTGGTGCTCGAAGTCGAGAAGGTGAAGAACTACTCGGTTTTCCTGCTGCGCAATCCTTACCGGATGGTGGTGGACGTATACCCGGAACAATCCCTCAACGCCAAAGCGGCACCGCCTTCTGCGCCACACAGTGAGGCGGCTGTTGCCGATGGGAAGGCGTCCCCGAATGGTAAGAGCGCCGAATCCGCGAGGAAAGATGCCGAATTGGCGCGCGAGTTGACGGCGCGAGAAAAGGCTGCGGACGCGGCGCTGGAAGCATCAAGTCCGGCCAGCCCGGTGCACACGGAAGCGCCGGTGGCGCTGCCTCCGGCGATGCCCGCCAAGCAAACGGCCAAGATCGCACGGGCGGCGAAACTCTTGCCGCCGCCGGAGCCGGAACCGAATCTGGATGGGCAACGTTCGCTGACGCGCGTGCTGGGCTTGAAGATCGGCCGCATCGTGATTGACGCCGGGCATGGAGGACACGACACCGGAACCATAGGTCCGAGTGGCCTGATGGAAAAGGACCTGTGCCTGGATGTGGCGTTGCGGCTCGGTAAATTGATTGAGAAGCAATTGCCGGGCGCAGAAGTGGTTTACACGCGCAGCGACGATACGTTTATTCCGCTGGAAGAACGCACGGCCATCGCCAACCAGGCCAAAGCGGACCTCTTTATCTCGATCCACGCGAATTCGAGCGCGGACCGGGCCGCGCGCGGTGTGGAAACGTATTACTTGAATTTTTCGTCTTCGCCGGAAGCAATGGAAGTGGCCGCGCGCGAAAACGCCACGGCGCAGGGCGGCGTACATAACTTGCAGGACATGATCCAACAGATCGCGCGCAACGAGAAAATCGAGGAATCGAAGGAATTGGCGGCGGACGTTCAGGGTTCGCTTACAAAGCGGCTGCAGCGGACGAACCATGCCATACGGGACCGCGGCGTACGCAAGGCGCCGTTTGTGGTGCTGATCGGCGCAAACATGCCATCGATCCTGGCGGAGATCTCGTTTATCAGCAACTCCACCGACGAGCAGCTTCTGAAGAAGCCTGAAAACCGCGAAAAGGTGGCCGATGGGCTCTACCGCGGCGTGGAATCCTACCTGCAAAGCATCAACAGCCTCACCCTAAACCAGGCGCAAGCCAAGACGGCGCCCGGCCTTCGTCCCGGAAGTTTGACGGCTTCCGGGAACCAGCGCTGATTGATCGGCATCTAATCGCCTGTCTCAGCCCAGCAGGAGCTTGCGTGCGTAAACTTCTGATTTTCTGTTGCTTCCTCGCGACGTGCGGCGTGGTCTCGGCGCAAAGCCTTTTGCCCGCGAGCTTTGGCCAATGGACTGGCGTGCCGCTGGCTGCGAGCGCGCAGCCTTCGCTCGATCAGGTGGCGGGCGCGAACGCCGCAATCCTGAAGGAATACGGCTTTCAATCGCTGCAGCAGAGCGATTATCTGCGTAAAGGCGATACGCTGCATGTGACGCTCTACACCATGGCCGATCCGACGGCGGCGTATGGCGCATTTACGCTATTCCGCTCGAACGCTCCCGACATGAGAGGCTCGACGCTCGAGCGCTATGCAGCGCTCGGCCCCGACCGCGCGCTCCTGGTGGTGGGCAACTTTCTGCTGGACGTGACGGGCAAGCACATTCCCCATCGGGCGGATGACGATTTGAGCGGTCTGGCAGCCGCGTTGAAGTCCAAAGCAGACCCGCGCGCGTTCCCGACCATTGGCGACCACCTGCCGGCCGAGGGTCTGCAGGAAGGCTCGGAGCGCTACATTTTGGGACCGCTCGCGTTGCAGCAGTTCGCGCCACTGGCTACGGGTGATTGGTTGGGATTTGGCGACGGCGCCGAGGCGATCGAGGCAAAATATCGTAAAGGCGCTCAAGAGGCGACGTTGCTGGTGATCGAGTATCCAACGCAGCAGATCGCCGCGCGGCACTTCCGCCAGATTTCGGCGCTGGCGACGAGCGATACTCCGGCCGATCCGAATGCGGATCATCCCGTGATCACCGCCCAACGCAAAGCCGGGCTGGTATCGGTAGCATTTGTTCCACGGCGCGGTCCTTACGCGAGCGCTCTGCTCGATCAAGTGATCCTTGGGCACGATGTGGTGTGGAATGAGCCCGCGCCGATACCCGGCGAAAAGACCTGGCCCGTTTATATTGTCGGAGCGTTCGCGGGCACGGGGCTGATCGTCGTTTACGCCATCATCAGTGGGCTGGGTTTTGCTGTTTTCCGAGTGGTGATGAAATTTTTCTTTCCCGGGAAGGTCTTTGACCGGCCACAATCCATCGAAATTCTGCAATTGGGCCTCACGAATCACCCGGTGGACACGCGGGATTTCTACTTCGCGGAGCGAGGGCCGAAGCGCTAAGAGCCGGCTGCATACGACATCTAAGTACATGATTCTGCATGTGTTAGTGACTTTCCAAGCACACCCCTTATTTTCTTGACGGAATGTCGAAGGCTCTTCTAGACTTTCCTTGAGGAAATGAGTTCCGGGCCTACCGCGCATTGGCCTTGAATGATTCTCCCCTCTCGAAAGCCCACCCTCGCGGGTGGGCTTTCCGTTTGCCCATCCTGTTACGCGATTGCTCCCGGTAAAGGTGAACAGTCGTCTTCCCTGTTGACAAACAACAGGGCTGCGTCTATCTTCCTGTTGATATTCCACAGGAGGAATTGGGCGATGACCGGCACCGGAAACCCGGAAAGCCATACCGAAGTTTTGCAGGGTACGCTCGACTTGATGGTGCTGAAGACGCTCGAGACCATGGGGCCGCAACATGGATACGGTATCGCGCGGCGGATCGAGCAAATCTCCGGCGACCTGCTGCGTATGAATCAGGGCACGCTCTATCCGGCGCTGCTGCGGCTGGAGCAAAGCGGTTGGGTCAGCTCCAAATGGGGCGTCTCTGATAACAACCGGCGGGCAAAGTATTACGCGATTACGAAAAGCGGGTTGAAACAGCTTGCGGCCGAGACGAAGAATTGGGAGCGGGTTTCGGGAATTATTGCGCGTCTGCTGCAACCGGCGGAGGAGGTTTAAATGCGCATCAATCGTTGGCGGATTCTTGGGACGCGGATCGCTGGGTTCTTGCGCTTGCGGGCGCGCGACGCCGATCTGAATGACGAGATGCGGGCGCACCTGGAAATGGCCGCGGAAGAAAACAGGCGGCGGGGCATGAGCGCCGAGGAGGCGCGGTATGCGGCGCGACGGGAGTTTGGCGGCGTCGACCAGGTGAAAGAGGCTTACCGCGAACGAAGGGGGCTGCCTGCGATCGAGACTCTTCTGCAAGATTTGCGGTTCGGCTTGCGCGCGCTACGCAAGAATCCCGGATTTACGACGGTTGCCGTGCTGACTTTAGCGCTCGGGATTGGAGCGAATACCGCCATTTTCAGCGTGGTGGATGCAGTGCTGATTCGCGCCCTGCCGTTTCCGGCCGCCGACCGGATGGTTTGGGTGAACGCGAAATTTCCTTTGGGCGACACGGCTATGGTTTCGCCGCCCGATTTCGCGGACTATCGCGCGGAAACACGCAGCTTCGATCAGTTCGCTGCGATGGGGTTCCTGGCCTCGTCGGCGAATCTTACCGGAAGCGACAAACCGGAGCAGGTGCTGACCAACATTGCGTCGTGGAATTTCTTTGATGCATTGGGGATGCGGCCGATGTTGGGCCGGTCGTTTGTGCCCGATGACGAGCACGTGGAGTTTCCGCAAGTAGGCATTTTGGGGCACGGGATTTGGGTACGGCACTTTGGCAGCGATCCGGCGATCGTAGGCCGAAAAATCTCTCTCGATGGCCGGCCAGTGACGGTGGTGGGAGTTTTGCCGGCGGACGTGCCGCTGCTCTCCGAGGCGGAAGTGTGGACGCCGGCGCCGATGCTCAATACGGGCATGAGAAATCGCCAAAGCCATTTTCTGGTGGTGGTGGCGCGGCTCAGGTCCGGCGTGAGCATGGGACAGGCGCAGTCAGATTTGGATGCGATTGCACATCGACTGGCGGCTACCTATCCGGAGACGAACAAGAGCTGGAGCTTGCGGATGCAAACGCTGCGCGAAGTGACGCTGGGATCGGTGCGGCCCGCGCTTCTGGTCTTGCTCTGTGCCGTGGGTCTGCTGCTGCTGGTGGCCTGCTCAAACGTGGCGAATCTCCTGCTCGCTCGCGCGGAGAGCCGGCGGCGGGAAATTGCCGTGCGCGGCGCGCTCGGCGCCAGCCGGTGGCGGCTGGTGCAGCAAACGTTGACGGAGAGCATGCTGCTTTCGCTCGGGGGAGGAGCGTTGGGAGTTCTGGCGGCCGTCTGGGGTGTGCACGGATTGCGGCTGCTGGCGCCTGCCGATCTACCGAGGCTCGATCAAGTGGCCGTCGATGGATCCGTGCTGGTCTTCACGTTGGCGCTGTCTGTCATAACAGGCTTGGTGTTTGGCCTCGCGCCCGCGCTGCAGGTTTCGAAGGTCAGCATAGAAGAGACATTTCGCGAGGCTGGGCGGGCCACGGCGCGCGTGACGCGCCGCCGTGCCGCAAATGCTTTGGTAGTCGGCGAAATCGCGATGTCGCTCTGCCTGCTGGCGGGAGGAGGGTTGCTGTTGCGCAGTTTCTGGAAGCTGGCGCACACGGACACCGGGTTTCGGGCGGACCACGTGATCACCGCAAAAATCAGTCTTCCTACCGCGGTATATGGAGATGCTTCCAAACGAGTGACCTTTTTTCGACAGCTTGAAGAGAAGGTGAAGTCGCTGCCGGGCGTGCAGGCGGCCGGGGCCATTTCCGAACTGCCGCTCAACGGAGAATACGGCGACAGCTTCTTTACCGTGGACGGGCGCGCCTACCCGCCGCCGCCGAATCAGTACGACGACGCCGACCTGCGGCAAGTGACGCCGGGGTATTTGGCGGCGATGCGGATTCCGTTGCTTTCCGGGCGATGGTTTGACGATCGCGACACGGCGAATGAAGCCAGCGTGATTGCTGTGAATCAAGCTTTTGCGCGGCGATTCTTCCCCGGGCGAAATCCCATGGGCAGCTATCTGCGAGTTGGAGGCAGCGAGTCTGCGCGAGAGATTGTGGCTGTGGTCGGCACGATCCAGCACTACTCCATGGGGGAAGACCCGCGGCCGGAGATGTACATCCCGCTCGCGCAGTCGAAGCAGAACAGAATGAGCCTGGTGGTACGCGCTGCCGCCGATCCAAGACACCTCGCCACGGCTCTGCAAGACGTGGTCAGCTCGATCGATAAGGATTTGCCACTCTCGGCCATCCGTTCCATGGATGACGTTGTAAGTGCTTCCATTGCCGAGCCACGTTTTTCCGCGCAATTGCTGGGTCTTTTTGCAGCGCTGGCGTTGGTGCTCGCGGCGGTCGGGCTTTACGGCCTGATCGCGTACACCGTCACGCAACAAACGCGGGAGATCGGCATCCGTATGGCGCTGGGAGCGGCAACGCGCGACATCTCGCGCATGGTCCTGGGGCGGGGGCTGCGGCTCACGCTGTTAGGACTGGCTATTGGACTGGGAGCGACTCTGGCGCTGACGCGGTTGCTGCAAGGACTGCTCTTCGGCGTGACAGCCACGGACCCCGTAACGCTGGTGGCAGTGTGCGTAGTCCTGGTCGGCGTGGCGATGGTTGCTTGCTGGTTGCCGGCGCGGAGGGCGATGCGGGTCGATCCGATGGTGGCGCTACGGCACGAGTGAGATAACGCTTAGCTTCTGCGAAGGCTTTGAGATTGAAGTAAAGCGCGTAGCGACTGGTCCGCAAATCGAATCACGTGCTGTGGGCCGCACCCTGCAGTGCTGTTCGCTGGGTTAGTGCGTTTACCGCTCGATGCGGCCCTCAGCCCTGTGAACCGATCTCGTTTCTTGCAGAGCCACTCTTGGCGACCAAAGCAAAGTGCAGATATGGCTGTGAGTGCATGTCCTGGGGCAAAGTGAAACTAGGGTGTCTATTGAGATGATATTGATAAGTAAAAGGTTGCTACAACTGGACGCGGCCAGTGGAAAACCCGGCGAGCGCTAGAACACTCTGGCGTGCGGGAAGGCGCGCTTTTCCTCCATTCCTACCGTTGAGTATCCTGGGAAGAATCAATTCGAATGCTTGTGCGGAAATGAATTTCCACAGACCTACCTACGCGCAGGAGAAAATTGCTAGGATTTTTCATCCCCCATTCAACGTAAGGCACCGTGAAGTTTGCTCCGATCGCGCAGACTTCCGATTCGCAATCGGCATCGATTGGGACGTTGATTTGATGTTCGGTTCCGTGAATCAGGAAACGCCCTTGAACGGTGACGTGAGACTGGCCTTGAGCATTCCATGTGCCCATCACCAAGTCGGGACGGAAGGTAATTTCGGGGTAGCGATCGCTCTCAAGAACCTCCTGGTGCATGCGGTGGTCGCGAGAGTCGTTGCCCGTACGTCCGGTGCGCGCGTCCACAACGATTGCGCCGGAGAGTTTGCCGGTGGTGGGATCAAAACTGACATGGCCCTCTTGGATGTTGAATTCCCCATGGACCTCGTGCGCTGTGGCGGCCAGAGTGAAGCTCACGGCGGTCTTTGGAGCATCCAGCGTGGTGGAAAAGGCGCGAGGAGTCTGGGCGTCACGAGATTGTGAAATTACGAGACCGGGGAAAAAGAAAATAACCAGCGCGGCGAGAGCATAGACACACAGCGCTTGATAGGTGCGTAACCCTCGATGCTTCAGAGGGAGAGCCACTGTGGCAATTCTTCGCATGCGCGGTTACGCCGTGAGCAAACGCCAGCCGAGATGGAGGCCCGCTCCGAGCAAGCTTGACACGGCGGGTTTTGGCTCATGCGCGGCCATCAAGCGGGAGAACAACGCGGGGTTTTGCGACAAAACCCCGATGGTGCGCCGTTGAAGAAACGGATGGCCGTCGAGCGACAAAAGCAGCCTAGCGGTTAGCCGGGGTCCGCGCGCGATCTCTCGGTGCTTGCTTTCGTAAGCCGCAAGATCGTCCGTTTCAAAAGCGTCGGCGAGGGCCAAAGCCTGCAAAAACGCCAGGCGCAAACCGTCACCGGTGATGGCGTCCACGCTGCCCGAGGCGTCCCCCACCAGCGTGACGCGATCACGATGAACGCGCGAGAGGCGCGTGGTGAACGTGACGGCGCCGCGTAGCGGCGTGGAGGGTCTGCCCATTGCAAGGCGCGCGCCCAACGCAGGAAATTGCGCGATGGCCCCGCCGATGTCCCGTTGCGGGCTTCGAGACAGCATGGCCACGCAAATTTCACGGCGCCCGATTGGCGTGACGTAAACCTGAAAATTCTTTGCCCAGTAGACCTCCATACAGTCCGACCAAGGCGCGATTTCGAAATGCTGGCGGCGTCCAAAGCGCTGCGTGGAGACTTGCTGGCGGTCAAGCCGCGCCCAGCGGCGCGTACGTGAGGTGGCCCCGTCCGCGCCGACGACCCATTTGGCGGAGACGAAATTCTTGCCCGCCTGCACACCTTTAGCGGAAATCCCAGCAACGCAGGTATTCCAGAGCAGGCGCACGCCGCAGCACTGCGCACTTGCGACCATGCGTGCGTGCAAAGCGACGCGACGCAAACCGATACCGCTCGATCCCAAGAACCGCCCTTCGGCTTGAGTGTTCCGGTGGCAAAAACGGATGCCGCGAATCGGATGCCCATCTTCAGGCGGGATGGATATACCGAGGGAATGCAGCGCGGTAAGGCTTTGGGGCAAAAGACCCTCGCCACAAGCCTTGTCAATCGGGGGTGCGGCCCCGTCGGCCAGGGTGACGTCAAAACCCTTGCGGCGAGCGGCAATGGCAACCGCGAGACCGGCTGGCCCGCCACCGATCACAAACACATCTGTAGCTCGACTCACGCGGAATACCCCCTGCCTACCCAAAGAAGTTTGTGCGGCGAAAAGCAGGTCGCTGGCCAGGCCCGCTCCAGCAGTTTGGGCATTTCGCCGGGCTTGGTGCCATCTGCGTAGTCTGATGCTCGACAAATCACGGTAGATGCTTTTGTATTGGGGGCACGACTTCTCTCTTCCTGCGGATCCTTACAAAATCTTTATGGATTGCTTATGCCTTCTAAAGGATCTTCGTCTTAGCCTCGGTAGGTGAAACCGTGCACTTCGCGGCGGCTTGCAGTTTGCAGCCGAGGCAACCATGGGCGAGCTTGCATTGAATATCGTATGTCTTCTGGCGTGTACGTTCCTGGTTTATGTACTTGTCGCATTTCACGATGAGCAGCGAAGAGGGCAGCACGCCAAACGGCCGGAAGACCGTACCGCACAGGCAAGCACTAGAGTCTGGCGCCTTAGGCAGCAGCTTCGGTCGAGTGCACACGGCAACAGCAATCGAAGACCGACCAGCCGCTGCCGCCTAGCTGATGGGAGAAGCTCACCGGCGTCACGTCCGCGACAAAAGGCGGGAGATAGTTTCTTAGCGAACAGGATTTGCGGTGTCTGAACGACACTGATTACTCGAAACGAGGGATCACATGGACCACAAGCGTCGCGGAGCTGCAGCTCTATTGCTGATGGCTGGCGCATGGACAACGGCGGTGCATGCTCAGGGGAACGCGGGCGGGGCGAATTCCGTCTCGCCAACAGTCAAAGAGCCGTCACGAGCCAGACTGGCTCCTGCAGATTCTTGCGTATTGGAAGGAGTTACGCGGTCATCGTCGGGGTTGCCGCTCGCTCAAACGCGGATCACCGTACGCCGTTTGAACGATGGCGTGACCCACAACGTGGTAAGCGGTGCGAACGGCCAGTACTTAATCTTTGACTTGACGCCTGGAAGTTACGAACTTACGGCCAACAAACCGGATTTCATCACATCCGCAAAGGTCACCGTAGAATTAGCGCCCCAGCAGAATTTGCGCGTCGATCTGACCCTGAAAGCCGCACCTGCAGGAGACGCAACAGAAACCGCTGGAACACCCAGCAGCATGAAACCCTCCGATAAGACCGATACGGAGAAATATCTTCTTGAGGAAGTTCAACGCCTCGAAGCGCGGCTGGCAGATTTGGAAGCGCGGCTGGCCAGCCAGCCTGCAGTCGCAACGGCCGCTCCGTCCGCCGCTGGCGCTGCGCTGGACACGGTCACAAACAACGCTACCGCCGCACCGGCATCGGCCGGCGCGCCGCCGGCCACCACGCCAAGCCAGCCGCAAACGGACGCGAGCGCTACGCCTGCGGTACAGGCTTCGGCAGCCGTAAAAGACCCCGCTGCGGCATCCGCGAAGCCCGCTCCATTTTCGGATGCGGACTGGTCCTGGTTGAACGGCAATCCGCGAACGAAGGACATTTTCTGGGACAGCGCATTCTTCACGCCTGAGATCAGAAGCGATGTGGACTATGTGTATGACTTCAACCACCCGACGGATCACTCGATGGGCGGGTCGAGCGAACTCTTTCGCTCGCAAGAAGTGCAATTAGAACAACTCGGCGTGGGCGGCGACTTCCATTGGGACAACGTGCGCGCGCGACTGATGACGCAATTTGGCATGTATTCGGTGACGACGCCGCGAAATGACCCGAGCCCAGGAAACGGGCAATGGGATCTCGCCGACGCTTACCGATATGTTTCCGAGGCGTACGGCGGATATCACTTCAACGTGTTGGACGGGGTCAACGTAGATGCCGGCATTTTCATGTCGTACGTGGGACTCTTCAGCTACTACAATTTTGACAACTGGGCTTATCAACCCTCGTACGTTTCCTCGAACACACCATGGTTTTTCAACGGTGTGCGCGTGCAGGTGTTCCTCAACAAACATTTGAAGATTGAGCCGTGGTTCATCAATGGCTGGCAGGCCTACGGTTCGGCGAACCACACGCCCGGCTTAGGAGGCCAACTGAAATGGACTCCGACGAGCTATATCAACGTGATTTCGAACAACTATGGGCTCGGCGAAGACGATTTGTTCGTGCCGCACCGCAAGCGCATTCACACCGATAACAGTATCGAGGTTAAGTACTACGACCGTCCGGACGATGGCTTGGACAAAATGGCGTTCACGCTCACGGGCGATCTCGGTTGCGAATATGGCAGCGGAGTAAGTTGCTACGGAAACCGGCCGGGCGGTCCCAAGCAGAGCTTTGCGGGCTACATGATTTACAACCGGTTCTGGTTCCACAAGGACCTCTTCGGGCTGACCGTGGGAGGCGGCCATATCGACAATCCTGGGCGCTATCTGGTGTTGCTGCCGCCGATCAATGGCGAAAGCGCCATCAGCGCGGCTACCAGTTCGCCTTACTTTACGGAAAATCCCGGCGACCCGTTCAAGGCGTGGGATTCGTCGCTTACTTTCGACTACATGCCCAAGCAATACATCACGTTCCGCTGGGAATACGACTATCGACACGCCAGCGTGCCGTACTGGTCGGGACCCGGAGGAATCACGCCGCCCGGCGGAAATAACAATTTCCCGCAGTTTCTTACCTGCAGCAATGGCAGTTCCTCCGGGCAAGGAACGCTTGCGGCGGCCGAAGCCGCTTGTGGCGGCGGCTTGAGCAGCGTGTGGTTCCCGGATTTGCGCAAGAATGAATCGTTCATTGATATGTCGATCTTGATCAAGTTCTAGATCGCAATTGGCCTGGGTCAAAGCTACAAGTGGCGGCTGTGGGGAGTCTTGCCATGGCAGTGATTTTTGACGTCCTAGCGGTGATGGCTTGCGGATTTTACGTTTACGTTTTCTTCCAGCTCCGCCGCGAAGAGAAATACCCAGGGTGGAGACAGAGAAAACTGAAGGACGAGATAATCATTCTTCGCCAGACCCTACATGAGGAGCGTGACGGCCACGTTCCTGACGCGATCGCCACGCGGGTATCGCCGCAACGGGGCGAGCAAATGGGAATCGGCGCTGCGGTCAAGCCGTTGGTCGACACAGGCTTGCACGTTATCGAACGGCAGAGTGGGGACCTCGGACGGGGAATTTCCGCGATCCGGAGGAAAAGTCATGGATGACCTGGTGTTTGTGGCGCTCTCGATCGCGTTTTTTCTCGTGTCGTTCGCATATGTACGCGCGTGCGACCGCTTGAAATAGGAGCTTCTATGTTGGGTACGGTTCTGCTTCTGGCCATTTGCGTCTTGCTGGTGGGGTATTTGCTGGCGGCGCTGCTGTGGCCGGAAAGGTTCTAGCGATGACGGCCAATGGCTGGTTTCAAATCGGTTTGTATGTGGTGATTCTGCTGGCGATTACCAAACCGCTGGGCGTTTACATGGCGCGTGTTTTCAGCGGCGAGCGCACATTCTTCGATCCGATCGCCCGCCCTGTGGAGCGGCTGCTCTATCGCGTGACGGGAGTGGACGAAAAGAGCGAGATGCGTTGGACGGAATACGCGTTTTCCATGCTGATCTTCAGCGTGGTATCGCTGGTGCTGCTGTACGCGATCGAGCGGTTGCAATATTGGCTGCCGTGGAACCCGCAAAGAATTGCGGGCGTCGCACCGGCCCTGGCCTTCAACACGGCCGTGTCGTTTACCACCAATACGAATTGGCAGGTGTATTCGGGCGAGACGGCCATGAGTTATCTGACACAGATGGCCGGCCTGGCTTACCACAATTTTGTGTCAGCGGCGACGGGCATAGCCATGGCGATTGCGTCGATCCGCGGAATCGCTCGCAAAGAGAAGAATACGATCGGGAACTTTTGGGTGGACTTTACGCGAGCCACTCTATGGATATTGCTACCGCTTTGTTTGATCATCGGACTGTTTCTCGTCTCGCAGGGAACAATTCAGAACCTCAAGCCCTATACCACGGTTCCGCTGATGGACCCGCAGACGGTGCAAGTCACTGGGGCAGATGGAAAAACCGCACAACAAACGATAACGGAGCAAGTGATCGCGCAAGGGCCAGTAGCGTCTCAGGAAGCGATCAAGATGTTGGGAACCAATGGCGGCGGCTTTTTTAATGCCAATAGTGCGCATCCGTTTGAGAACCCCACACCGCTCAGCGATTTCGCGCAAATCCTGCTCATTTTTTCCATCGGCTCGGGCCTTACTTACACGCTTGGGCGCATGACGGGTTCGCAGAAGCACGGTTGGGCCGTTTGGGGCGCGATGACGGTGCTGTTTCTGGCCGGAGTGGCCGCCGCTTACACGGCAGAATCGCGCGGGAACCCGCTGTTGCATGGCATAGACCAGAAAGCCAGCGCGACGCAACCTGGCGGCAATATGGAAGGCAAAGAGGTTCGTTTCGGCATCGCCCGGTCTGCGCTATTTGCGACGATCACGACGGATGCAAGCTGCGGGGCCGTGAACGGAGTACACGACTCTTTCACGCCGCTCGGAGGCATGGTGCCGATGATCAACATGATGCTCGGCGAGGTGGTGTTCGGAGGGGTAGGCGCAGGACTCTACGGCATGATCGTGTTTGTAATTCTTTCGGTGTTTATCGCCGGCTTGATGGTGGGCCGCACGCCGGAATACCTCGGCAAGAAGATCGAAGCATATGACGTAAAGATGGCGATGCTTTCCGTGCTGATTTTTTGTGTGATTATTCTGGTGTTCACGGCAATTGGCGTGGTGACGCCGTACGGCAAAGCGGGCATTTCGAATCCGGGCCCGCACGGCCTCTCGCAGATTCTCTACGCCTATACGTCCGGCGCGGCGAATAACGGCTCGGCCTTTGCGGGGATCAATGGAAATACGCCCTGGTACAACGTTTCGATGGCGTTTGACATGCTGCTCGGGCGCTTTTTCATGGTGATTCCGGTGCTGGCGATTGCCGGGAACCTGGCGCGGAAAAAGATCGTGCCCGAATCCGCTGGCACATTTCCGGTGACGACTCCGCTTTTCTCTGGGCTGCTCATCTCCGTAATCTTGGTCGTGAGCGCGCTCACCTTTTTTCCGGCGCTGAGCCTGGGACCGATTCTCGAGCATTTGCTGCTGCGTGCGGGAAGGGTGTTCTAGGCCATGATCGGCAAAGGGCGTGAAAATAAATCGCTTTGGACCGGGGCAATCGTCGCGCGGGCGATGTGGGATTCGTTACTCAAGCTGAACCCTCGCACCCTGATGAAGAACCCGGTGATGTTCGTGGTGGAAGTCGGTTCGGTGGTGACGACCATCGATCTTATTTATGGTCTGACCAAGCATCAACCGGGATTCTCGTTCGCGCTGCAAATCACGCTATGGCTGTGGTTCACGGTCCTCTTTGCAAATTTTGCCGAGGCCATGGCCGAAGGCCGCGGAAAGGCGCAGGCGGATACCTTGCGGAAGGCTCGCGCCGAAACCATCGCCCGCCGGCTGAACGCCAGCGGCAACCTGGACGAAATCAGCGGTTCCCAACTTCGCGCCGGCGATGTTGTGGTGGTTGCCGCCGGAGAATTTATTCCGGGTGACGGCGAAGTGATCGAAGGCGTCGCGTCCGTGGACGAATCCGCCATTACGGGTGAATCGGCCCCGGTCATTCGCGAGTCTGGCGGCGACCGCTCGGCGGTGACGGGCGGAACGCGAGTGCTTTCCGACGAGATCAAGGTAAAGATCACATCGAATCCCGGCGAGACGTTTCTGGACCGGATGATCAAGCTGGTGGAGGGCGCCGCGCGACAGAAAACGCCCAACGAGATTGCGCTCAATATTCTGCTGGCTGGCCTAACAATTATTTTCCTACTGGCAGTCGTGACGCTACAGCCCATGGCAATTTATTCCGGCGCACCGCAATCGCTCTTCGTGCTTGTATCGCTGTTGGTCTGCCTGATTCCCACCACGATTGGTGGGCTGCTCTCCGCGATTGGAATCGCGGGCATGGACCGCGTGGTGCAACGCAATGTTTTGGCCATGTCCGGACGCGCGGTAGAAGCGGCAGGCGACGTGGACACGCTGCTGCTGGACAAAACCGGCACGATAACGCTGGGCAACCGGCAAGCCACGGAATTTATTGTGGCGCCCGGTGTGACCGAAGCGGAGCTCGCCGACGCGGCGCAATTGGCCTCCTTCGCCGACGAAACGCCGGAGGGCCGTTCGATCGTAGTGCTCGCAAAGGACCGCTACGGACTGCGTGGGCGCGAATTGCGCGCATCGGGTACTACGTTCATTCCCTTCACTGCGGTTACGCGAATGTCTGGCGTCGATTTGGACGGCCGGCAAATTCGAAAGGGCGCTGCCGAAGCGATTTCGAAATATGTCTCCGAGGCGGGCGGAAGCACCCCGCAGGAAGTTCGCGATGCTGTAGCCCGGATTTCGAATGCCGGCGGAACGCCCCTGCTGGTGGCGGAGGACCGGCGGGTGCTCGGCGCGATCTACCTGAAAGACATCGTGAAGGGCGGCATGCGCGAACGGTTCGATCAATTGCGCGCCATGGGCATTCGCACCGTGATGATCACCGGCGATAACCCCCTGACCGCCGCAGCGATAGCGCGGGAAGCGGGCGTGGACGATTTTCTGGCGCAGGCGAAACCCGAGGACAAGCTCGCGCTCATTCGGAGCGAACAGGCCAAAGGCAAGCTTGTGGCGATGACGGGTGACGGCACCAATGACGCCCCGGCGCTCGCGCAAGCCGACGTGGGTGTGGCCATGAACGCCGGTACGCAGGCCGCCAAAGAGGCCGGAAATATGGTGGACTTGGACTCGAACCCCACGAAACTGATCGAGATCGTGGAGATCGGCAAGCAATTGTTGATTACCCGGGGAGCGTTGACCACCTTTTCGGTAGCCAACGACGTGGCGAAATACTTCGCAATTATTCCGGCAATGTTTGCGGGCGCCTTTCCGGTGCTCAACATTCTGAACATCATGGGGCTGCGAACGCCGCAATCGGCGGTGCTCTCCGCGGTGATCTTCAATGCCATCATCATCATCATTCTGGTGCCGCTGGCGCTACGCGGCGTGCGCTATCGCGCCTTGGGAGCGGAGGCGCTGCTCCGCCGAAATCTGTTCCTGTATGGATTTGGCGGAATCATCGCTCCCTTTGTAGGGATCAAGCTGATCGATGTGTTGATTACCTGGATGCACTGGGTTTGAGGCGAAGATGAAAAAACAGCTACTGACGGCGATTTGGATGACGCTGGCAACGACGGTGCTGCTGGGCGTGGTGTATCCACTGGTGATGACAGGATTCGTGCAAGTGTTGTTTCCGCGGCAAGCGAACGGATCACTGATAAAAGTGGATGGCAAGACACTCGGCTCTCACCTGATCGGGCAGCCGTTCACTTCTGCAAGGTACTTCTACTCGCGGCCATCGGCGGCTGGCCCAGCGGGCTACGACGCGACCGCTTCGACCGGGTCGAATCTGGGTCCGACAAACAAGGCGCTCGTAGACCGCGTCGCGGCCAGCGTGCAAATACTACAAGCGCAAAATCCAGGAACGTCCATTCCGGCCGATTTGGTGACCGCGTCAGGTTCGGGCCTCGATCCGGATATTTCTCCGGCAGCAGCGGATTTTCAAGTGCCGCGAATTGCCCGCGAGCGCAAGATGAGCGAGACCGATGTCTGGGCAGCAGTGGCAAGACATACTTCCGGCCGGCAGTGGGGCTTCCTCGGGGAGCCACGAGTGAACGTGCTCGAGCTAAATCTAGAGTTGGACGCGGCCCATCCTGTTCACTGATTCATTGCCGCAGCCGCTCAGCGGTGGCCTTGGGCGCGCGCGAGTAGCTTTGACAAGATGGCGTCCAGATTCACTTTGGCGCGGGCAAGTTCGCCGCTGACGCAATCGAGCAGCGGCGGAAGCAGCGCGAGATTATTGTCGCGAGCAGCCACACCCATTTCCGCCAGTATCAGGACCGCCTTTGTAGCACCGAGGCTGGCCATCATTCCTTGCAGTTGATGAACCACGGCCCGGATTTCTTTGGGGGCCCCGGCAACGATGGATTCCCGCAGCTTGCCGAGCAATTGCGGGTATGTGAGGTTGAAAGCACCCACTAGATCGCGCAGCAGATCTTCGTCGTGCTCGACGGCGCTGAGCAAAAACTCCCGATCGATAGCGTCCTGTGATGGGCGCTCTATGGCGGGTGTTGAATTCGTATCCTGCGACCGATCAGGCACGTTTAGCGCTCCTGTGAATCTGCCGGCGCATGGATCGTGGCCCCGGCCGGCTTGAGGCTTTCCTTGCGACGCGCCACATATTTATCGAGTAACGCATCGAGTTCCTCGATGCGGATAGGTTTCGTCAAGTAACCATCCATCCCGGCCGCCAGACAGCGCTCCTCATCACCTTTCATGGCATGCGCGGTGAGGGCGATGATGGGTTGATGCCGACCATCCACCAGTTCTTTACTCCGAATGGCAGAGGTGGCCTCAAGCCCGTCCATCTCCGGCATCTGCACATCCATCAGAACCAGGTCAAACGCGCTTTTTTCCAAGGCCTGCACGGCCTCTCGGCCGTTCGCCGCAAGTTCCACACGATGACCGCGTTTTTCGAGGAGCCTCATGGCCAGCCGCTGGTTCACCGGGTTATCCTCCACGACCAGAACGCGCAACATTTCGGATTCCTCCCGAGCATCGTGCAAGGAGAACCGGGTGATGAGCGGAATCGCGCCACCATGCTCGCGAGCCCCCAGGAGGCGAGCGATGGATTCGCGCAATTCCGATTGGCGGATTGGTTTCATTAGGTACGCAGCGATCCCCAAATCGCGGCAGCGTTCCGCGTCCCCGCGATGTCCCGCAGAGGTGAGCATCATGATGACGGCGGCTCCGAGGGCAGGGGTTTTCCGGATGGATTCGACGAAGGTAAAGCCATCCATTCCAGGCATGTGCATATCGGTGAGGATCAATAAATATGGGTCACCGGCTTCCAGCGCGGCCTGCAAATAGACGAGAGCTTCCTGACCGTCCGACGCCACGCCCGTCCGCATTTGCCAACGATTCATCATGCCTTCGAGGATCCTGCGGTTCGTGCGATTGTCATCTACTACAAGCGCCTTGACGCCGTGCAAGATTTCCGGCGGAGCGACTTCGCCGACCTCGATTTTTTCCTCCGACGTGTTGAGCTTGACCGTAAAATGAAACTGGCTGCCATGGCCCAATTCGCTTTCGACCCAGGTATGACCGCCCATCATGGCGACAAGCCGCGCAGAAATGGTAAGCCCCAGACCGGTGCCGCCGTACTGGCGCGTGGTGGAAGAATCCGCCTGAATGAAGGGGTCGAAAATGAGCTTAAGCTTTTCATGCGCGATCCCGATGCCCGTATCCGACACAACCAAGTGAACGATGCGGATGTCACCCTGTTCCGAGTCCAGCGAAACCTTCAAAGCAACCTCGCCCTGTTGTGTGAACTTAATCGCATTTCCGATCAGGTTCACGATGACTTGCCGCAAGCGATTGGCATCTCCGCGAACCATCTCGGGGACTTCCGGCGCGATCTCGCACAAAAGCTCCAGACCTTTTTCATCGGCACGCAGCGCGAGCGTCTTTAGCGTGGCTTCGAGGCATTCGCGCAAATTGAAGTCAATGGCTTCCACCTCGATTTTCCCGGCCTCGATCTTCGAAAAATCGAGAATGTCGTTGATTACCGTTAGTAGCGAATCCGCGGACAATTTGACTGTTTCCAGGTATTCCTTTTGTTCGTTGGTCAACTCGGTTTCGAGCGCGAGATCGGTCATTCCAATAACGCCGTTGAGCGGCGTACGAATCTCGTGGCTCATGTTGGCGAGAAATTCGCTTTTGGCGCGGCTGGCAATTTCGGCGGCTAACTTGGCGCGGATCAAATCGGCGGTGCGCGCTTCGACACGCTCTTCCAATCCATCGTTTGCCTTTTGCAGATCGGAATCCCGCTGCTGGATACAGGAAAGCATCCCATTGAAAGAGCGCACCAAAGTACCAACTTCGTCATGGCTCTCAGCGGTTACGCGCAGGGAATAATCCTGATCGGTCGAGATACGGGCTGCAGTCTCGGAAAGCTTTAGGATCGGACCGATGGCAACACGGACCAGGCGCAGCGACACCAGATAGGTGGCTTCCATGGAAACCAGCAGGACAAGGACGGCAATTTTGGCGTACTCGATGATATTGGCCCGAAATCCGCTTAAGTCCGACACGATGGCGATCGTACCGGCTTGCTCGCTGCCCAACATAACCGGACGCGACAAAATCACGGACTTGCCTGCGGCATCTGACGTGGGGCCATTGGAAACCGGCAGGGGAAAATCCGCCGGAAGATCCCCACGGCGATAGGCGGCGAACAATCTGCCGTGGCCGTCATAGAGACATGCTGCCAGAATGTGGCTCTCGCCTTGCAAGGCCCCGAGCATATCTTTTGCCGTGTTTGGATCGTTGAATACGAGCGAGGCAGCGGTATTGGCCCCCAGGGTTTCGGCCAGAGCGGTCAACTCTTCCCGGCTCGATTCGCGAAATCTGGAGCGTTCGTAGAGCGCAAAACCCACCGACGCCAAAAATAGCGAAAGCGCGCTAGCCGCCAGCATCAGTAACGTCAACTTCCGCTGCAAGGGAAGATTCTTCAGAGTCATTTTCTCAGACCTAATTTGCAATAACGTCTTTCGCCAAGAGCAACAGCCGAGAACTGATTTTGATCCCGGCGTGTTGCGAAGCGGCCAGGTTGATTTCGAAACGCACTTTGCCGTCTTCCAGGCAAAACCCAATGATGCCGCCGTCCCGTGCAAACGAATCCGTCTGGCCTACCGTGAGCACCGGCGCGTTTCCGAGTTGCGAAATGAGCGACGCCACTTCTTTCGCATTCGCAGTGGCAACAAAGAGTACTCGGCAACTCCTCGCATCCTCTGCAGCCTTCAAGTGTTTCACCCTGACGGCGCGAGACCCGACAATCTTTCCTGACAAAGCGATATCCAATTGACCTTGAAATGGATCGCCACCGATGGTGCAAACCGTCAAATCATTCTCAGTCGGCGCGAAGGCGCCGACGGGCCACTCTGCAAGTTGCGCAAAGTGGAAAAGGAAAGCGGCCTTGACGCGATATTCTTCGCTCGGACTCTGTGCGTTTAGGTTTGGCAGCGCGAGTGCGGCACACAGAAGGATCAACACGGAGAATTGCGTCGCGCGGGAGATCATGGTGAGCCGGCAACGAAGGCTTTGAGGTTCGTTTGGATTCGCGAACTTCTTCATGCGCGTTAGGCGTATCGGTTGCGCAAGGTCCAAATTGAAACACTTGTGGGTTCCGCGGACACGTCCGCAATTCGCCAATGTGGTAAAGCACATGAATGGCCAAATGTTGGACATCTGCTTGACGGTGCAACTTGTAGATCGATCGGGATCGGGTGATTCCAAATCGTCTCTAAACGAGGACTTCGTCAGACGATGTTTCAAAAGCGATGCTTCGCACCCATGCGGTGCAACATATGAGGGAACACAAGAGGGAGATGATTAGGTCGAGGGGCCTGCAGGCGGCGCTTCGAAACGATAACCGATCCACGGCTCGGTGCGAATCCAGCGAGGCTTACTTGGGTCGGACTCGATCTTCTTGCGTAGCTGGTTGATGAATACGCGCAGATACTCCGTTTCTTCTCCGTAATCGGGTCCCCATACCGCTTGCAGCAGCTTACGGTGGGGCAGGGCCTTACCCTGGTTCGTCACCAAGAGTCGAAGCAAATCAAACTCCTTTGGCGTAAGGCGTACCGAAAGGCCACGTACGGTAACGCTTCGCGTGGCAAAATCAATGGTCAATTCGTCGGACACGAAAGCCGGAATGGCATCCGGCGGAGCGGCACGCCGTAATGCTGCGCGAATGCGGGCGAGGAGTTCCTCCATGCCAAAGGGCTTCACCACGTAGTCGTCGGCGCCGGCATCCAGCGCATTGACTTTGTCGCGTTCGGAATTGCGTACTGTTAACATAATGATGGGGATGTCGTAGCCAGCGCGAATTTCGCGGCACGTCTCGAGTCCGCCCATTCCGGGCATATTTATATCGAGCAGGACCAGATCGGGACGCTCGCGGTGCAGAGTCTCGAGGGCTTCTTCGCCACTGCGGCACTCAAGAATCACGTAGCCATTTGAGGCGAGCGTGGTGCGCATCACACGGCGAATCTGCGGTTCGTCATCGACCACCAAAATCGACGCGGAGCTCATGAGGATGCTCGCGTAGCCTGCGCGGCAGGGAGCGTAAACGAGAACACAGAGCCGCGACCAAGTTGCGTGGTTACGCTCATGCTGCCGCCATGGGCTTCGACAATGGCTTTTGCGATCGGCAAACCCATGCCCGTGCCCTGTACGAGGTAGCGCTGGTCCTGTCCACGATAGAACTTGTCGAAGATCAAGCCTAGATCGCCATCGTCAATACCGTTACCTCGGTCGGCCACGCTGGTTACCACGTTGCGCTGGTTGGCCTCGGCCGAAATTGTAATGGGCTGCCCGGCAGGCGAATACTGATGGGCGTTTTCGAGCAAGTGTACGAGGACTTCCTTCGCCCGGGGCAAGTCGACATCCACTGGTGGCAGATTTTCGGCCACCAGTACCTGAACATCCCGGCCAGCGAGCAGTGCCCGGCAATCATCCAAAGCAGCGGCAATCACCTCCTGGATAGGATGCGCCGTTAGCCGAAGCTTGACCTCACCGGTGTCGAGCTGCGCCATTTCTGAGGCTTCGCCAACCATGCGATTTAGGCGGTCGCTTTCCTCGTTGATGATCACGAGCAATTCTTTTCGTTGCGATTCGTTAAGCGCGGAGCCGGAGAGCAGGCTGGTCACGGAGGCTTTAATCGAAGTGAGCGGCGTCCGCAGATTATGCGTGACAGAGTCAAGCAGCGCGGTACGCAAGCGTTCGCCCTCACGCGCGGCTTCGGTCTGGCCCAACTGCTCGACCGCGCGTGCGCGCTCCATGGCGATGGCAATCAAGGTACCGAGGGCTTCGAGCGTCTGGCGCGAGAGCACCGCTCCCGAGATTCCCAGGCTGCCGATGGGCCGGACTCCGAGCCGGACGATCACGAAGCAGAGACCCGCAGCCGGATCAATCATAGGCTCGTCCCGTGCCAGAACGGCTTTGAGACGCTCGACGTCCAGTTGCGGGATCGCGGGCCCCGAGTGGTAGACCTTCTCTTTCTCCGCCAGGAAGAGGGCTGCCGCACCCACTCCAAAGACGTTCACGATGTCCGCTGGGATGCGGTTGAGAAGTCGAATCACATTTCCGCTCTCCAATAGCTTCTGGCTGAAGGCATAGAGGCGCTCGATTTCATGCCGGCGCGCCGCCGCCACATCCGCTTCTTCCCGAACCCGGGAGGAAAAACGGCTCGATACGACCGCGACGACCAGGAAAGCGAAAAGCGCCACCCAATTTTGCGGGTCGGCAATCGTAAACGTCCCGACCGGAGGTAAAAAGAAGTAGTTGAAAGCCAGCATGGCGACGATGGACATGAAGACGGACACCGCCAATCCCCATACCGTAGAAACGATAAAGATCGAGAGGAGAAGCGCCAGGGCGACCGTGGTGGCGTTCGCGTGTACAACCCTGCGAAAGAATAGGGTGATGGCCGCTACGATCAGGCCAGCAGCGACGAATTTGAAGAGGCGCGTCGAGAAATGGTCGCGCACCAACGCATTCTACCCTAGCTTTTCGCAGGCCTCTAATCGAGAATGCCCCCATGCCGAAGACTCCTGAGGAATGGCTGGCGGAGGCGTCGCCAGATCAACCCGCCCGGGGCGTGCTAAAGCTGTTCCTTGGATATGCGCCAGGTGTGGGCAAAACCTACAGCATGTTGAGTGAAGCGATTCGGCGCCACAGCCGCGGAGAAGACGTGGTAATCGGCGTCGTGGAAAATCACGGGCGGCAAGGCATCATCGAACTGGCGAAGCAGCTGGAAGCCGTGCCTAAACGCAAAATCGAATACAAGGGAACGATATTTGAAGAGCTGGATGTGGACGCGGTAATCGCGCGAAAGCCGCACGCGGTGTTGCTTGACGAGCTCGCGCACACGAACATTCCCGGCAGCAAGCATCGCAAACGCTATGAAGACGTGCTCGAAGTTCTGCAGGCGAAGATCGATGTGCTTTCCACGGTGAACATTCAGCACGTTGAGAGCATAGCGCCCACCGTACGGGCGATCACCGGCGTGACGATTCGCGAGACCGTCCCTGACTGGGTGCTACAGATGTCCAGCGAGACCGTGATGGTGGACCTGACTCCGGAAGCGTTGCTCAATCGCATGAAGCGCGGCGACGTTTACGCCAGGTCAAAAGTGGACCAGGCGCTGCGCAATTTCTTCCGTCCTGGGAACCTCATTGCGTTGCGCGAACTCGCATTGCGGCAAGTGGCCGAACAGGTGGATCGCAGCCTTGAGACGTACATGGTCGAAAAGGATATCCGCGACCTGTGGCCCGTTCACGAACGAATCGCCGTGTGCGTAAGCTCGAATCCCAAGGCGCAATATCTGATTGCGCGCGCGGCGCGCATGGCGCGACGGCTCCACGCGGAGCTTTACGTGTTGCACGTGGACATCGGCCAAGATTCCGGTGCGAATGATCAAAAGTCTCTGGCAGCGAACCTGCAGCTTGCGGAAAGCCTCGGAGCGAAAGTCGTGAGCTTGCAGGGCGATAGCGTGCCGGTGGCCACGGCCGCCTACGTCCGGGAAAAGCACATCACGCAGTTGATTTTTGGCCGCACGGCGGCGAACGGCTGGCGGCGTTTGCAATACCTACGCGCTATGGACCGGCTGCTGGAATCCACGCCCGGCGTGGACATCCATATCGTGACGCAGGAGCGAGACTAGCCTAAGACCTTCGTTCGGTGATTGCTTCCTTGATAGCCTCTCGCTGCTCCCCTACAATCAGGTACCAGCATGTAGACAACCTACTGCCGTGGGAGTAGAATGCCTACTACCTTATGAGTACCGCGAAAGATCGCTACCAGAATCGCATCGAACTCCTGCAAGGAACGCTCGATTTGCTGATTTTGCAGACGCTGGTGTGGGGGCCGCGACACGGCTACGGCATCAGCCAAATGATCCGCGCCAATTCGGCGGAAATCCTGCAAGTAGACACGGGGTCGCTTTATCCCGCGCTGCACCGGCTCGAAAAGCAGAGATGGATCGCCTCGGAGTGGAAGGTCTCAGACAACAACCAACGAGCCAAATTCTATCGTCTTACCGCTTCCGGCAGGAAGCAATTGGCATCGGAGCGCTCCCGATGGGCGCAACTTTCTGAAGCGATTGCGGGAATCCTGCATCCCGGCAAGCAGGAAACGGAGGCATAAATGGCCTTCTGGCGACCCGGTAGGAACCCCAACGACGAAATCGAAGCGGAAATTCTCAGCCATTTGAATATGGCAGTACAGGATCGCGTCGAGCGCGGCGAGGCGCCTCAACAGGCCGATCGATCCTCACGAAGAGAATTTGGCAATGTTGGTCTGGTAAAAGAAACGACGCGCGACGTGTGGGGCCTCCGCTGGCTCGAGGACCTTGGGCACGACCTCCGGTTCGGGTGGCGAACGTTGCGAAGAAGCCCTGGATTTGCGATCACCGCCATTTTAACCCTGGCGCTGGGCATAGGGCCTAACACCGCGATTTTCACGGTGATCAATGCCGTGCTGCTGCGGCCATTGCCCTATGCCGGGCCACAGCGCATCGCGAAGGTGGGCCTTCGCAATGAAGACCCGGTCCCGAGCGACGTGAACGTCCCTCAGTTCGTCTACCTGCGCGAGCACGGAGGCAACGTGTTCGAGGACGTTGCAGGTTATAGCGGCGCGGGCACGTTGCAGCTCAAACAGAGAGACGGATCGGATTGGTTGAAGGCCCTGGCGGTTACGGACGAATTCTTTCCAGCACTGGGCGTAAACGCAATCCTTGGCCGCGAAATATCGAGCGATGAAACCCGGCCGGGTAGTCCCCTTGCGGTTGTCCTTTCGGATGGCATTTGGCGCCGCGCCTTCGGCGGCGATCCGGGCGTGATTGGAAAGCAGATTACACTCAACACGGATGCTTATACCGTGGTTGGCGTGCTGCCCCCGGATTTCGATTTCATCGAACAGCCCAGCGATATTTTCATCCCCTTGCACCCGGGACATTCGATCGGCGACACCGGAACAAACACGCGAGTGATCGCGCGATTGAAGCCGGGCCTGAGTCTGAAGCAAGCGCGGGCGCAGCTAAGCGGCCTTTACGAGCAACTGCCGAACAAAAACGTCGCGCCACTAGGATTGTCGGTAATGAGCTATCAGCAGGCCCTTGCCGGGGATCTGCGTCCGAGCTTGCTGATCTTGTTTGGGGCGGTTGCGGTTCTGCTTCTGATCGCATGTGCCAACGTCGCCAGCCTGATTCTCACGCGCGCGAATGGCCGCGCCCGGGAAACCGCCATTCGCCTTGCCATCGGGGCGGGTCGCGGCCGTCTTTTGCGTCAGTCTCTCGCCGAGAGTTTCTTGATCGCGCTGATGGGCGCCGCAGGAGGTTTATTGGCGGCAGCGTGGGCCTTGCACGGGTTGGCGGCTGCGATCCCCTGGGACTTATCGGGCCGCGCCAGTTCCGTGCGTATTGACCTGCGGGTGCTCTTTTTCACATTGGGAACGGCCATTTTCACCAGCCTGATCTTTGGACTGGGCTCTTTTTGGCAAACCGCGCGCACCAGCGTAATCGTTACCCTGAAAGAAGGCCGACCGGGCGCGCAGGGGCCATCTCATGGACGCATTCGTAATGTGCTCGCGATCGCAGAGGTCGCACTTTCTCTCTCGTTACTGATCGGAGCCGCGCTCCTGGGTGAAACGCTCCACAATCTGTATCGCGAGAACCTCGGTTTCGATCCCCAAAACGTGATTCGGATGACGACGCCTTATCCCGTGAACAACCCATCAAACGCGCGGATCTGGAGCTTCGAGCAACAAGTGCTGGCGCGCG
>DATNLT010000048.1:0-15201 GCA_035602725.1 Candidatus Acidiferrales bacterium | reverse complement strand
GCTGCAGCAGACCTCGCGCGAATATCTCGAGCATTCCGTGCTCCTGGGACGCCGCGTGGCCGCCGATTGCCTTAAACGCGCGCATCTGGCGCCTACCGACGTGGACTTGCTGATTACGGTTTCCTGCACAGGCGTGATCATTCCCTCGCTCGACGCGCACTTGGTGAATGACTTGGGCTTCCGCAGCGATGTGCGCCGGCTGCCGATTACGGAGCTTGGCTGCGCGGGTGGCGCGGCAGCTTTGGGCCGCGCGTGGGATTATCTGCGCGGCGTGCCGGAAGGCGTGGTGCTGATCGTCGCGGTGGAATTGCCAAGCCTCACCTTCCAGCGCCGCGATGTTTCACCCGCGAATCTGATTTCGGCCGTGCTCTTTGGCGATGGCGCAGCGGCCGCAGCGATCACGCGCGGCAAAAAGGGCGCGGCGAACGTGAACGGCCGCGCGGCGAGTGTCGGCACGTCGAATGGGAATTCGGCAAATGTAGATTCGTCGCATCCGGAATCCGCAAAGCCAGGCCCTCGCATCATCGGCTCGAAGAGCCACCTTTTTCCAAACACGATTGACGCCATGGGCTTCGACTTGAAAGATGGCGGCTTCCACATCGTGCTCTCGAAAGATGTGCCGCAACTGATCCGCGAAAATATCCGCGCGCCGTTTGAGGCGTTTCTTGCCGAGCAGGGCTTGCAGCGCAGCGACCTGAAAGCGTTCGTGCTGCACCCCGGCGGCCAAAAGCTCCTGCAATACATGGAAGACGAACTCGGCCTCGATCGCTCCGAGACGCAATTTTCGTGGGATGTGCTGCGCGACTACGGAAATCTCTCGAGCGCCTCCGTGCTCTTCGTGCTGCACGAATGGCTGCGCAAGGGCAAGGTCGCCGCAGGCTCCCACGGCCTGCTCGCCGCGTTTGGGCCGGGTTTTAGCGCGGAGATGCTGCTTCTCGAATGGGCGTAAGCCGGATCGCCTATCTTTTCCTGCTCGCCGCCGTGGCCGCAGGGCGTCTGCTCGAACTGCGCATTTCCCGCGCGAATCAACGCAAAGTAATGCAAGCGGGCGGCGAACGCGTCGCCGAACCGCATTTCAACGCCATGGTGCTGCTGCATACGGGTGTGATCGTGGGCGCGGCCGTCGAGGTGATCGTGGCACGGCGTCCGCTGATTCCCGCGCTGGCGATTGCCATGGGCGCGCTCTTCGTGCTTTCGAACGCGCTGCGCTGGTGGGTGATTCGCACCATGCGCGAGCACTGGAACGTGGAAGTGATGAACTCCGTACCGCTCGGCGTGGTCGCTTCCGGTCCTTATCGTTGGGTGCGCCACCCGAATTACGTTGCGGTTTATGTCGAAATGATTTCGCTGCCGCTGATCCACACCGCGTGGATCACGGCGCTGGGCGCAGCCATCGGCAACGCCTGGGTGCTGCACGAGCGCCTAGCCGTCGAGGATCGCGTGTTGCTCGCCGACCCCGCCTACCGCGCCGCAATGGGCGCCAAGCCCCGCTTTCTGCCCAAATTCTTGTAAGTCTTGACGCATTGACGTGTGCGCCGCCTTGCCTTGACGCTCCCCGGCGTTTCGCATAGTCTCAAACGCGCCCGTATGTGCCGCAAATGAGCCGCCCATGAGCCGCAAAAACACTGCCATTCTCGCCCTACTCGCATTCAGTTCGCTGGGCCCACTATGGATCGCCGCGCAGCAAAAGCCCGCGTCCGCGGAGCCGCAGACCAAACAATCCGCGCCGCAGGCCGGGCCCCTCGAGTATCGCGAGACCGATGTAGCCGCGCGGAATTGGCCTAAGGAAGCGGTGCGCGCCCCGGAAGCCATGATCGTGAGCGACAACGCTCTTGCCGATAAAGCCGGACTTGAAATCCTAAAGAAGGGCGGCAATGCGGTGGATGCGGCGGCGGCCGTGGCCTTTGCGCTGGCGGTGGTCGAGCCGCGCGCGGGCAATATCGGCGGCGGCGGTTTCATGCTGCTGCGCTTGGCTAGCGGCAAGACGGTTTTCGTGGACTATCGCGAGGAAGCGCCTGGGTCCGCCACGCGCGAGCTTTACAAAAAGGCCGACGGCACTTATGACACGGAAGGCTCGCGACTCGGCTACCGCGCTTCGGGAGTTCCGGGCACCGTGGCCGGAATGGCGCTCGCGGTAAAAACCTACGGCAGGCTAAAGCTGGCTGACGTGATGGCTCCTGCCATTCGGTTGGCGCAGGGCTTCACCATCAGCGACAAGCTGGCGACTTCGCTCAAGGATTCTGCCAAGCGACTGCAGCAGTTCGATCGCAGCAACCAGATCTTTCTGAATGGCGGCAAGCTCTACCAGACAGGCGATTCGCTCAAACAGCCTGCGCTCGCCGAAACTCTGAAGCGCATCGCGCAAAATGGTCCCGCGGAGTTCTATCAGGGAAAAACGGCGCAAGACTTGACCGCGGACATGGCACAGAACGGCGGCCTGCTCACCATGGCCGATCTCGCCGCCTACAAAGCCAAAATTCGCACGCCACTGCATGCGAGTTACGACGCCAACGGATCCAAATGGGACGTGTACACCAGTCCGCCCCCCAGCTCCGGCGGCATCGCCATGATCGAAGCGCTGAATATCCTTTCGCCCGAGCAGCTCAAGGGCTGGAATGACGCGACCTCCGTGCACTGGGTGGCCGAGGCCATGCGGCTGGTTTTTGCCGATCGCGCCACATTCCTCGGAGATTCCGATTTCGTGCACGTGCCGCTCGCGGGCCTCACCGATCCGCGCTACGCTGCCGAGCGCCGTGCCACAATCGATCCCGCACACGCGTCTTCGAGCCAGAGCGTCGGCGCCGGCGATCCCACGCCATTTGATAAGCCGAAGGCCGCGGCCGGGGCGGCGAGTTTAGTCACGCACCCCGACGCTTTCTCGCGCGAGCAAGCCGTGGCGCTTTCGCTCTACGAAGCGCAGCGCGAAGGCCACACCACACACTTTTCCGTTGTTGACGCCGACGGCAACGCCGTCTCCAATACTTACACGATCAACGACAGTTACGGCTCCGGCGTGACCGCGCCGGGCGGCTTCCTACTCAACGACGAAATGGACGATTTCACCGCGCAGCCCGGCCAGCCCAATATGTTTGGCCTTATGCAGAGCGAGGGCAACACCATCGCGCCCGGAAAGCGCCCGCTCAGCTCGATGATGCCCACCATCGTCTTGCGCGACGGCAAGCTCAGCTTTGTGACCGGTTCTCCCGGAGGCCCGCAGATTATTTCCGCTACGATGCTTACGGTGATCAACTGGATGCGTTTTGGTCCGCTCGATGCCCGCGGTGCCATGGCGGCAATTAATGCGCCGCGCTTCCATCACCAGTGGATGCCGGATTCGCTGATTGTCGAACAGGATTTTCCGGCAGCCACGGCCGCGCAGCTCACCGCGATGGGTTACAACGTGGTGAAGCGCACCTGGATCGGCGAAGTGAACGCCATCGGCATCGATCCAAAGAGCGGCGAACGCCTCGGCGCTCCCGACCCGCGCCGCCAGGGCGCCGCGCTGGGCAACTGAAAATATTCCGCGGTCTGAGGGCCACAGGATGCAGCGAATTCTATCCACGTATCTATACATTCAGCAGAAGCTCACCACCACGCATCTGAGCGATATGGAACGCGCCGGTTTTCACGGCGTCGAGATTTTCTGCGCCGGCTTTCATTTCAACTACCGCTCAGCCGATGCCGTTCGCGAATTGGGCGATTGGATCGGCGATCATCACCTGAAATTGCATTCACTTCATGCTCCCACCGAGCGCGACTTCAGCCCCGCGCGCGAGAGCGGCACGCCGATTTCCATCTGCGATCCTGAGCCGACGCGAAGGCTCGATGCGGTGGACGAAGTGAAGCGCGCGTTGGACGTGGCCGAGACGGTGCCGTTTCCGTTGATGGTTCTGCACGTCTGCACCTCGCGCGACCCGAACGACCGCCGGCATTGGGACGCGGCGTTCACTTCGCTCGAGAACCTGAACGTCTTCGCGCGCGAACGCGGCGTCTCGCTGGCCCTCGAAAACACGCCCGGCGAAATGGCCAAACCTGCGAACCTGCGCCACTTCCTCGAAGACACGCGCCTGCCGGGCCTAAAGCTGTGCTTTGACACCGGCCACGCGCACCTCGAGGGGGAGGCGCTGTCGGGTTTCGATGTGGTGCGCGAACTCGCCGCGACCACTCACGTTCACGATAATCACGGCGCGGAAAAAGACGAGCACTTGCTGCCCTACGAGGGCACGATCGAGTGGGATAAGCTCCTGCCCACGATGCCCGCGGAGTTGCCGCTGGTGTTCGAGCTGCGCGAGCAATCGCCACAGACGCCGTCTTTGGACGCCGTGCGCGCCATGGTGGATCGCGTCGAGCGCGCCCGTTCCTAGACCAAGCCGCCCATTTTCCACGGAGGTTTTTGCCAGATGCCCGTTGTGAATATCGCCGATGTGGGCCGTTACGATGGCCAGGAAATCACGCTGCGCGGCTGGCTTTACAACCTGCGGGAATCGGGCAAGCTGGTGTTCCCGCAATTTCGTGACGGCACCGGCATCCTACAGGGTGTCGCGTCGCAGAAAGAAAATCCCGAAGTGTTTGCCGCGCTCCGCGAGCTGACGCAGGAATCGAGCGTGATCGTCACTGGCAAGATTCGTGCCGACCAGCGCGCGCCCGGTGGCTATGAAATGCAAGTTACACGCGTCGAGACCGTGCAACGCATCTCCGAATCCGATCCGTATCCCATCCAGCTCAAAGAACACGGCGTGGATTTTCTGCTCGACCGCCGTCATCTTTGGATTCGTTCGCCACGCCAGGCTGCCATACTACGCATCCGCGCAGAAGTGGTCCGTGCCGCGCGAAATTACATGGATAGCCAGGGCTATACGCTGACCGATCCGCCGATCTTCACGCCCGCGGCCTGCGAGGGCACGACCTCGCTTTTTGAAGTGGATTACGTGGATGAGAGCAAAGCCTACCTCACGCAGTCCGGGCAGCTTTATCTCGAAGCGACGGCCGCAGCGCTCGGCAAGGTCTATAGCTTTGGCCCTACCTTCCGCGCAGAAAAATCCAAGACGCGCCGCCACCTCACCGAATTCTGGATGCTTGAACCCGAAGCGGCGTACGCACACGTGGAAGACATGATGATGCTTGCGGAGGGGTTGGTCAGCACCGTGGTGCAAAGTGTGCTCGCCAATCGCACGCGCGAACTCGAAATGATCAAGCGCGATACGGCGAAACTTGAAACTGTGAAGGCTCCCTTTCCGCGGATCAGCTACGACGAAGCCATCACCATCCTGCAGAAGAGCGGCAATCCCGCAAAATGGGGCGATGATTTCGGCGGCGACGAGGAGACCATCCTTTCCAGCCAATACGACCGCCCGGTGATGGTCCATCGCTATCCCACGGCCATCAAGGCCTTCTACATGCAGCCCGACCCCCAACGTCCCGAATTGGCCCTAGGATTCGACATGCTGGCCTCCGAAGGTTATGGCGAAATCATCGGCGGCGGCGAGCGCATCTCCAGCTATGACCTTTTGATTCAACGACTTCACGAATACAAGCTGCCTGAAGAATCCTTCCAGTGGTATCTTGATCTTCGTCGCTATGGTTCGGTCCCCCATGCTGGTTTTGGACTGGGCCTCGAGCGCACCGTGGCCTGGATTTGCGGAACTGAACACATCCGCGAGGTTATACCCTTCCCGAGGATGATCTATCGCGTTTATCCTTAGCGCGTTGCATCCTCAGGCCTTTGGGGCTGGGCCTAAATCGTGGCGCAAAAAATCCGCATTATCGGCGTGCCGATGGACCTTGGACAGAGCCGCCGCGGCGTGGACATGGGTCCTTCCGCGTTGCGCGTCGCTGGCCTGCTTACCCGCCTGAAGCAGCTCAATCACCAGGTCGATGACATCGGCAATATCCACGTGAAACAGCCGGAAGAACAGCCTTACGGTGAAAAGCGCGCCAAGTATCTGAACGAAATTGCCGAGACTTGCCGCGGCCTCGCGGAAATGACGGAGAAAGCCCTCGCCGAAGGTTACGTGCCGCTCGTGCTCGGCGGCGATCACTCGATCGCGATCGGTAGCATCTCCGGTATCGCCAGCCACTTTCGCAAGCAGTCCAAGCGCATCGGTTTGCTATGGCTTGACGCGCACGGCGACATGAATACGCCGGAATCTTCGCCGTCAGGGAACGTACACGGGATGCCGATGGCGTCGGTCACGGGCTACGGTCCTCCGGAGCTAGTGGACCTGATGGGCTTTCACCCAAAAGTCGAGCCGCGCAATGTTGCGCTGGTGGGCATTCGTGACCTGGACGCGCGCGAACGCCGGCTGATGAAGGAGTCGGGCGTCCACGTTTTCACCATGCGCGATGTGGATGAGCGCGGGATGCGCGAGGTGATGAGCGAGGCGATCCGCTTTGCCTCGGACGATACCGACGGGGTCGCCGTCAGCCTGGACATGGATTTTGTGGACCCGACCGACGCCCCCGGCGTGGGCACGCCCGTACGCGGGGGCGTCACCTACCGCGAGGCACACCTTGCCATGGAGATGATCGCCGACAGCGAGGCGATGGTTTCGCTTGAAGTGGTGGAGATCAATCCTGTGATTGACTTGCACAACAAGACGGCTTTGCTCGGCGTGGAAATGGTCTGCTCCGGACTCGGCAAGAAGATCTTGTAGAGCGCTCGCATGGTGGAAAAATCCAAAAAACGTTTGCGCGTCGGTGTGCTCTTCGGCGGCCGCTCCGGCGAGCATGAAGTCTCGCTGAGCTCCGCCGCATCCGTCATTCGCGCTCTCGATCCCGATAAGTATGAAGCGGTGCCCATCGGCATCACGAAAGATGGACGCTGGCTCGCCGGGAAACCCGCGCAGAAAATGCTTCCGGATGTGCTGAAAAATGGCGCGCGCGTTATGCTTTCCGCCGATCCGAATATCGCCGCGCTCGTGCCCATTGACGAGAAGCCCGGTGGCGCCTTACGCGTGGACGTGGTTTTTCCAGTTCTGCATGGCACTTACGGCGAAGATGGCACGGTGCAAGGCTTGCTCGATCTGGCCGGGCTGCCTTATGTCGGAGCGGGGGTGTTGGGCTCGGCCGTGGGCATGGATAAGGACGTGCAGAAGCGGCTCTTCCGCGAGGCTGGGCTGCCCGTTGGCGAGTTCGTAGCATTTGCACGCATGCAATGGGAAAAGTCGCCGGATGACGTGCTGAAGCTGATTCAGAAGCACGTTAAATTTCCCGTGTTTGTGAAACCGGCCACGCTCGGCTCGTCCGTGGGCATGACGAAGGCGCACGACCGCGAAGAGCTCCCTGGCGCGCTCCGCATGGCGGCGGAGTTTGGGCAGAAAATCATCGTCGAGCGCGGCATCGATGCGCGCGAGATTGAGGTCGCGGTGCTCGGCAATGACGAACCGCGCGCCTCGATTCCCGGTGAAATCGTGCCGCACCGCGAATTTTATGATTATGCTGCGAAGTATCTTGAAGAAGGCACGAAGTTGCTGATCCCCGCCCCGCTCAAGGCGCCGCAGGCGGCCAAGTTTCAAGAGTTGGCCGTGCGCGCGTTCCAGGTGCTCGATTGTGCCGGCATGGCGCGCGTGGATTTCTTTCTCGAACGCAAGACCGCCCGAGTCTACCTCAACGAGATTAATACCATCCCCGGCTTCACGTCGATCAGCATGTACCCAAAGCTTTGGGAAGCCACCGGCGTGTCTTATCGCGAATTGATCGATCGCCTCATTCAACTCGCGCTCGCCGCCTACGCCGAAAAGAAACGCACAAAATTCTCAATCGAACTCCCCGCCGGCTCCGGCGGGGCCCTCGAAAGCTAACCTACGCCGCGGCGAGCTGCGATGTGCAATGCTGGCAACGCGTGGCCTTCAGCGGCACCTGCTGCAGGCAATACGGGCAATCGCGGGTCGAAGGCGTCACCGGCGCGGGTTTGGCCACCCAGCGGTTCACTTGCTGCACCAACAAAAACACCGCAAATGCCACAATTAGAAAATTGATGATCGTGTTGATAAAGAGACCATAGTTGATAGTGGCCGCGCCCGCTGCCTTTGCCGCCGCTAGCGTGGGATAGGCAGAGCCGTTCAACGAGAAGAACAGGTTCGAGAAGTCCACATGGCCCAGCGCTCGTCCGATTGGCGGCATCAGGATGTCGTCCACCAGCGAGCCTACGATCTTGCCAAAGGCCGCACCGATGATGATGCCCACGGCCATGTCCATTACATTGCCGCGCATGGCAAACGCTTTAAATTCCTTCCACATTGGGATCTCCTTTGCAGACGATTCGCTCGGAAGCTTTCGGGTTTGGCGGACGCAGACTCACACCCGCCGGGCTGTGGCGGCGGTGCGCCTATCCTATGCAATTTCAGCGGGAGTTACAAACAGGGGCGCGGCACTTTCAGCCGGCGTAGTTGAACCCTGCTTCACGGAGCGTGAGCGGTTCCCCTTCTCCGTGCGTGCCGGCCGCGACTACCTCACCCACGAAGATGGTGTGATCGCCGCGCCGCACGGAATCCGTTATGCGAACTTCGAACCAGCCGGGTGCATCCGTCAGAATCGGCGAGCCGGTCTCGCCGGGACGCATGGCATATCCATTCAGCTTGCCGTTTTCGAGCGTCGCGCCTTTGAAGAAACTGGTTGCCAGCGTCTTCTGGCTTTTCCCCACAATGTGCACGGCGAAGGTTCGCGAGGCTTCGATGGCGCGGTAGAGCCGCGTGTCCTGCTTGATTCCCGCCATGATCAGAGGTGGCTCGAAGGACGCTTGCGAAAGCCAATTGATCGTGCCCCCCGCGGGTCCTTCGGCGTCCTGCGAGGTTGCCACGTAGAGGCCGTAGGTCACCATGCGGAGCGCTTTCTTTTTCTCATTGGGATCCATGGGTCCCTCGTTTCAATGTTGCAGCGAAGTTCGCAACGCCATCCCCGCGCCCAGCAAGCCGCGCAATACCAGCACGCTCCCGGCGATCATCAGCAGCAACACCACCCAGCCGATGGGCACCCAGGCCATGGCGAGCATCACGGCGCCCACCAATACCAGCGAGGCGCCGCGAACGAGCGCTGCCCAGCCTTCGATGCCACGGCCCGGCTGTCGCGTGAGCAATGCAATCAAGCCGAAGATGAGGACCAATCCCGCGAGCAGCAGCCACGCCATGCGCCGGGGATCGAAGAAGAAGCGGTTCGTCGCGCCCACCCAGATCAGCATGCCGCCGAGCAACACGAAGATCAGCTCGTTGAAAAGGCGAAAGAGCTGGATGGTGCTGCGCATCGGGATTAGACGCGTTCGATCTTCACGTGCTTCAAAACGATCGGATTCCTGGGGCGATCGCTACCGTCGCGGCTGGCTTCGGAGATTTTCTTCGCGACGTCTTCTCCCTCCACGATCTCGCCAAAAACGGTGTGCTTGTTGTCGAGCCACGGCGTTGGCGCCACGGTGATGAAGAATTGGCTTCCGTTGGTATTCGGTCCGGAGTTGGCCATGGAGAGCTTGCCGGCCTTGTCGTGGCGCAGCGAAGGATGGAATTCGTCCTCGAATTTGTAACCGGGACTGCCCGTGCCGGTACCGAGTGGGCATCCGCCTTGGATCATAAATTGTGGGATCACGCGATGAAAATTCAAACCGTCGTAGAATGCGCGCTTGGTCTTCTGCGCGGTGCGCGGATCGGTAAACTCCTTCGATCCTTCCGCCAGCCCGACGAAATTGGCAACGGTTTTTGGCGCCTCTTTTTCAAAGAGCTTGCAGACGATGTTTCCCTGTGAGGTTTCAAACGTGGCGTAAATGCCGGGCGTACGCGTCATTCGGTGGATTCTCCCTTTCGCCGCGGGGCGAGCAAAAATTATCCCGCACCAAGCGGAGGGAAGCAAACGGCGGGGCGCGTTTCGTAATAGGCGGCAAAGCTCCGCGCCCGGCAACGATCCGTGCTACCAGCCGTTACGCTTGCGCAACTCCGTAATGTGCGCGGCGTGATGCCGTCCATGCCATTCGTAAATCGCCAAACTATCGTCAAGCGTCATCGGACCGCGCTCGGGATGCCGCATGGTCCGCGCGAAATCCTCGGGCTTGAACGAGCGCAGGAGGATCACCCAGCGGTGATGCATGGCGTCCAACATGGCGAGCGAAGTATCGACGGGGGCCTTGCGGGCGTCTGGCAATTCCGCCCACAACTTTTCGTCATAGGCCTTGATCGTGGGTTCTTTTTCGGTAAGCGCCAGCCGGAAGCGCACGTAGGAGTTCATGTGGCTGTCGGCCACATGATGGATCACCTGCCGGACAGTCCATCCGCCCTCGCGATAGGGCGTATCGAGTTGCCGGTCGTCGAGTCCCTTCGTGGCGGCGCGAAGCTGAGCCGGCGCGGTGGCGATGCTTTCCACCATGTGGGAACGTTCAGCGGGTGTGAACGGGCCTTTTTTTTCGAGCTTGCCGATGGGATAGCGCGGATCGTTCACAGAAGCCTCCAGGATCACGGAATTTCGCGCTGTTCCCGCGCGCAACTCTCGGATTTGAGGGACGCCACTATAGCGGCACGCGCCTTAGTTCGTCAAACAGGCCGCGAACGACATGGCGACCCAATTTTCCCGCGGAATGCTACAATACAAATTCTTTTGTAATTCTGTGTCATTCGCCGTAACCGATTTCTTGTCTGGAGGCTGGCTACCCAGTGCATGACGTCATCGTAATTGGAAGCGGCTGTGCGGGACTTACTGCCGCGATCTACACGGCACGCGCCAATCTGAAGCCGCTGGTCATCGATGGTTATGAGCCCGGCGGCCAACTGACCCTCACCACCATGGTCGAGAATTTCCCCGGTTTTCCTGACGGCATCCTCGGCCCAGAACTGACCGAAAATATGCGCAAGCAGGCGCTCCGATTTGGCGCGGAGTTTCGTTCCGGTGCCATTACCAGCGTGGATTTGAGCAAGCGGCCCTTCCGCATTATCTCCGGCAAGGAAACTTATGAATCGCAGTCGCTTGTGATTGCTTCCGGGGCTTCGGCGCGCATGATCGGCCTCGAGTCCGAGCGGAAACTCGTGGGGCACGGCGTCTCCACGTGCGCCACCTGCGATGGCTTTTTCTTTCGCAACAAGGACATCGCTGTCGTTGGCGGTGGAGATTCGGCGATGGAAGAAGCCACGTTTCTCACGCGCTTTGCGAATAAGGTAAGTTTGGTGCACCGGCGGAACGAGTTTCGCGCGTCAAAGATCATGCAGGACCGGGCGAAAGCACATCCGAAAATCGAGTTCGTCACGCCCGTGGTGGTCGAGGAAATTTTGGGCTTGGACAAAAATTCGGTCGAGGGCATGCGAGTGCGGGATCTCCATACGGACAAGACTTCGGTGATTCCGGTCGAAGGCGTGTTCGTGGCCATCGGTCACGAGCCCAATACCAAGCCGTTTGTGGGCCAGATCGAACTCGATGCCAAAGGCTATATCGTTACGCACGATGGCAGCCGCACCAGCGTCGAAGGCGTGTTTGCAGCGGGCGACGTGCAAGACACCGTGTACCGCCAGGCCGTCACCGCTGCTGGGTCTGGGTGCATGGCGGCGCTCGATGCGGAGCGGTTCCTCGAAGCGCATGGCATCGAGTGAGCGACATCTGGAAATCCGGCTCGATGGCATTGGCTGCCTCGCCAATGAATCCGCCTTGCATGCTCATCCACCCAGCCAGTAGCGATCCAAGGGCCCACTCATGATGCGATCGATCCTTTTGAAGCTTTCGAATAGCCCCGGAATGGCGCGCTGGGTGACCACTCACAAGACCACTCGGCGCATGTCCGAGCGCTTCGTGGCCGGCGCACACCTGGACCAGGCGATCGCCGCAGCACGCGTGTGCAACCAGAATGGTTTGAAGGTGAGCCTCGACCTGCTCGGGGAAAGCGTTTCAAACGCGGAAGAAGCGCGCCGTGCGCGCGAAGCATATTTCATCATCTTCGATCGCATCGCCGAGGAAAAACTCGACGCGAACGTTTCCATCAAGCTGACGCAACTCGGGCTCGATATTGACACGGCAAAATGCCATGAATACCTCGATGCGTTGGTTACCCACGCCGCCGCCTACAACAATTTCGTGCGTGTGGATATGGAGGCGTCCGCTTACACACAGCGCACCATCGATCTGGTGAAGCAGGCTCGCGCGAAAACACCGGCCGTCGGCGTGGTCGTGCAAGCCTACCTCCGCCGCACGGAGAAAGACGTGCAAGAGCTGATCTCCGCCGGCTGCCGCATGCGTTTATGCAAGGGCGCCTACAAAGAGCCGGCCACCGTCGCCTTCCCCGATAAATCCGACGTGGACGCGAATTACGTGCGCTTGATGCAGACGATGCTACCGAGTGGGATTTATCACGGTATCGCTACACATGACCCAAACATGATCGACGCGACGAAGCGATTTGCGGCCGCGAAGGGAATCTCCAAGGAGGCCTTCGAATTTCAAATGCTCTACGGGATCCGCACCGATCTACAGCAGCAGCTCGTCCGCGAAGGCTACAACATGCGCGTTTACATTCCCTACGGCAGCGATTGGTTTCCCTACTTCATGCGGCGACTTGCGGAGCGTCCAGCGAATCTCCTGTTCTTCGCAAAGAATCTCTTCCGCGGCTAAAAAAGAGCTCGCGGGCCTTCATTTCTTGCGGCAGACCAACACGCCGTCTCGCAGCGGCACCAACACGGGGAATAGCTCTTCGGAAGCGTAGGCGAGCTTATTGAATTTCTGGATGGCGCGCGTCGTGGCTTGCGTCGCCTTCTTCACGACCCGGCCGGACCAGAGTGTGTTATCCGTGATAAACAATCCTCCGGAGCGCACGCGCGGCACGGCCTGCTGGAAGACATCCGGATAGCCTTCTTTGTCTACGTCGTTGAAGATCAGATCGAACTTTCCCGGCGTACGTCTCAACAACTCGAGCGCGTCGCCTGTGCCGATGCGAATCCGGTTGGTCACGCCGGCCCGCTCGAAATATCCACGGGCGCGCTCCGCATTCGCCGGGTCGCCGTCGGTGTAATAAATCTCTGCGTCCGAACCTGCAGCCCGCGCCATCCACAGAGTGGAATAGCCGATTGCGGAACCCAATTCGAAGATGCGTTTCGCGCCAATGAGCTGCACAAGCTGAAAGAGCAGGCGTCCCACGGCGGGTCCGACGATGGGCACGTCATGCTTTTTGGCATAGCGCTCCATTTCCGCGAGTATGGGGTCACTCTTCGGCAGTTGCGCGTACAGATATTTGTCGACGGCTGGATGGACGATGTGCACGTAATCTCCTCCGAATCGTTACCCGCCTGATTTTGCGGCGTGCGATTCACCCAGCGACTCCCCGGGTCTCAGCGCGTGAATCTCGAGGCCGGCGATATCCTGCGTGGCTTCACGCAACGCTTCGGGGGTGCCGGTCAATTGCGGAAATGTAGCATAGTGGATCGGCAGCACGTGGTGCGCGCCGAGCAGGCGGATCGCGACGGCGGCTTCTCGCGGTCCCATGGTGAAGTGGTCGCCAATGGGCAAACACGCGAGATCGGGTTTATACAATTCGGCGATCAGCTTCATATCCCCGAAGGCGCACGTGTCGCCCGCGTGGTAGAGCGTTAAGCCGCCCGGAAGCCGGACAATAAAGCCTGCTGGCTCGCCACCGTAAAGCAGGTCTTTTCCGTCCTCCAGCGAGTTGGAGTGTACGGCGTGGACCATCGTTACTTCGATGTTGCCCACTCTTTGCGTGCCGCCCTTCCCCATGGGCGACACGTTTTTCACTTTTTTCTTTTCCAGCCATTTGCCCGTCTCGAAAATGGCCACTACCTGTGGCTCGTGCTCCTTGGCAATCTCGATCAGGTCGCCCAAATGGTCGCCGTGCCCGTGCGTCAGCAGGATCACGTCTACGCGCGAAAGCTCTTTTTCAGAGTCGGGGCACTGTGGGTTTGTCATGACCCAGGGATCAATGAGGATCACCTTGCCATCGGGGGTGGTGATTTTCACCGTGGCGTGGCCGAGATAAGTGACCTTATTTCCGCGTGTCGGCAACATGGAATCTCCTTACACCGAATGAGAGTTTTTTCTCAGCGATGAGATGAACCGCTGGCGAGGATCGTGGCACGTATTGCGTTTTCGTAGTCGGCGCGGGGACGCTCGCCATCAAGACGCGCGATCATCTTGCCGTCGGCCGCGAAGAGAAAATTTACAGGAAGTTCGCCCGGCCACGTGGGGTCCACGCCATGGTCGAATTCATCCACGCCGCCCATGCGCTTGCGATAGTTTGGGAAAGTCGGCTGTAACTTCGCCAGGAAATGGCGGACCAGATGCATCTCTGCATCGTCATCCAGGCTCACGCCGATGGCGGTAAGACCTTGCGGTACGTACTGCTTCACAAGTTCGTTGATCAAGGGATATTCGTCCCGGCAAGGCTCGCACCAGGTGGCCCAGAAGCTGACGAGCAACGGCTTACCACGATGCGCCGCCAGAAGCTTTTCATACCCCTGCAGCGTAATAATTTCTGGATCTTTCACCGTCTGGGAGCCTTGCGCGACATGGGATGCCGCAGCCGGATGGGAGGCCTGCGGTTGCGGCGCAGGCTGCGATAGAGCGGTCCCGGCGCAGAGCAGCACTGCGCCGCAAAGGACCGCCAGGATCTCATGGAAAGGGAAGTGGCCGTGTCCAAAGGCGCGTTCCTCGGAAACCGACAGAAACTTCGAACGTGTCATAGCGCCATTGTATTCGCGGGCAACCGAAAGATTCAAATGCCGTACGAATGCTTTGCCGGGGTTGCACGGGAATGCGCCCCGCGCCATAATGGTGAGGACTTCGGCGGCATCGGGAAACCTTGTCTGCCGGAATGTTTGATGGTATATACGCACTTCTTTTTCGGCCACCCGCCGGGTTATTGCGCGAATGGGGCCGTGAACGCCTGAAGGAGAAACTGGAATGGCCTACGTGATCGCTGAGCCATGCATCGGAACCAAGGACACCGCGTGCGTGGATGTTTGCCCGGTGGATTGCATCCACCCTCGGAAGGACGAGGCGAACTATGAGTCCGAGACACAGCTCTACATTAATCCCGTGGAGTGCATTGATTGTGGCGCCTGCGTGCCGGTTTGCCCGGTGACAGCCATCTTCGCCCTCGAAGACTTGCCGGAGAAGTGGCAGAGTTTCACGCCGATCAACGCAGACTGGTTTACCAAGCAAGCTTAGCTCGGCGCGCGCCAGCGTTTTACAGCGCTGATATTTGCGCGTGCAAGATTTGCGGCGGGGCCAAAATGG
>DATNLT010000044.1:0-97193 GCA_035602725.1 Candidatus Acidiferrales bacterium | reverse complement strand
CTCTCTGGTAGTAAGGCGAGGCTAGCTTGGGTTCGTTGAGATTGAAGTAATCGGTCGCGATGGCGGCGTAGGCCATGGCGAAGTTCGGATCGAGCTCGATCGCACGCTTGGTGGGTTCAATGCCGCCGTGAAAATCGCCGTTGTTGTTGAGGTGCGCGGCTTCGGTTTCGAGTTTGAGCGCCTCGAGTGAAGTCGTCGTCGCTTCGGCGAGCGGTTTATCGAAGGTCTTGATCGAGCTGAGCGATTCGCCCAATTTGCCGCGCAACTCCGTGCTCGCTTGGCCCAGCGCGTCCAGCACTCTCTCTTTGCTGGCGGCCTGGGTCTGCTCTTCGCCGATGGTTTCGCCATTGGAAACGTTCATGGCGGCGAGCGTGATCACGTACTCGCTGCCAAGGCTGGCGATCGAGCCGTGCACCATGGCCTTCACACCGCGGCGCTGGCAGATCTCACGCGCAACCTCTGGGGTGATCTTCGTGTCGGGCGGCCGGCCCATCAGGCGCAAGGTGTCACGCGAGGTCTGATCGGGAACAAGACTGAGAAATGGCGACTGCGCGAGGCTGACTTGCAGCGCAGTTTTCAGCGTGCCGTCAAATACCGCATCGCCGGTGGTGTTTGTGAAATCGGCGAGAAGAATCGAGTCCTTTTCGGTCAGGCGATTGGCATGTGTTCGCCAAAAGAACATCCCGGACACAGCAACCACCACCAGCGCCGCCACCACCGGAATAGTAATTTTTAGCAACAGGCTGCGATTTTTTGCGGCAGCAGGGAGGACGGCAACGGGCAACGCAATCGCGGGGCCCGAATCCGCTTTGGCCTGCTTTCGCGAACTCGATGGCGTCTGAGGTGGAGCGGCAACCGCGGCCTCTTCCGGTTCTTCCGCCGCGTCCATGACGGCCGAGCGTCCCGAATCGGTTTCGCGCTTGAGCCGTTTCAGATCGGCGCGCATATCCGCCGCGGATTGGTAACGCAGCTCGCGGTCTTTTTCGAGCGCCTTATTGATGATGCGTTCAAGCTCGGCCGGCACGTCGGGATTTACGCGCACTGGGGCGACCGGAGCACGGCTCAAAATTGCTTGGAAAATCAGGGCGGAAGTGTCGCCGCGAAAGGGCAATACACCGGTGGCCATTTCGTAGAGCACCACGCCAAACGAGAAAAGATCGGTCCGCGCATCCAAACCTTTCCCTTTGGCCTGCTCGGGAGACATATAAGCCACAGTACCGAGCGTTGAGCCCGGACTCGTCAGGTGCTCTTCGGTGACCTGCGTCGCTTGCGGCAAAGCGCCGGCAGTAACCGCCTCGCGTCCATCCCTCGCGTGAATTTTGGCCAAGCCGAAATCGAGAATCTTCGCGTGTCCACGTTTGGTGACAAACAGATTCGCGGGCTTTATATCGCGGTGAATGATTCCTTCCGCATGCGCGGCATCGAGAGCATCGGAAATCTCGATGGCCAGAGACAATGTCGTCTCGAGCTCCAACGGCCGGCCGGCGATATAGTGTTTCAACGTCATCCCGTCCAAAAACTCCATGGCGATGAACGCTTCGCCGTGCTGGTCATCGATTTCGTAGATCGTGCAGATATTTGGGTGGTTTAAAGCGGAGGCTGCTTTGGCTTCGCGCTGGAAACGGCTTAGCGCTTGCGGGTCCTTGGCGACTTCGTCCGGCAGGAATTTCAGGGCGACCGACCGGCCCAGTTTTACGTCTTCGGCCCGATAGACCACGCCCATGCCGCCGCCACCGAGCTTTTCGATGACGCGGTAATGGGAAATCGTTCGGCCGATCAGAGGCTGGGGGTCCGGCATCGCGTGGCGCTCATATTAGGATGCGCTCGGGGTCAAGTCAACGCACGATCGTTCTCACGGTAATTCAACAAATCCGCGGATGGCTAGCGGATGCCGGACAACACGAGTCAGTTAGGCGGGTGCCCGAGCCTTCGTTTTCTGAAGGGTGGGGCCTTTGCGCCGGTCTCATTGAGCGTCTGTGCCGTTGAAGATCGTGAACGTCACGTTCGTGATCTGACTCGTGGGTCAAATTATTGTTGACCGCGCCCAGACCGTATGGCACAAACAGCAGACATAGCGTGTGCGAGGGACTTTCTTCCCGGAAAGAGGATTCATTCGATGGAAGTCGGAGTCATTATTCCTAACGCCGGCCCTAAGGCCAGTCCGGAAAATATCGTCAGCGTTGCGAAGTTGGCCCAGAGTTTGGGCTTCCATTCGGTTTGGGTGACGGACCATGTGGCGTTGCCCGAACAGGTCAATTCGTGGTACCCCTATCGGACCCATGGCAGGTGGGACTATCGCTCGGATACATATTGGCTCGATCCGCTTCTTTCGCTGCAATGGGCGGCTGCGGCGGCCCCAAAGCTAGAGATCGGTACTTCAATTATCGTGGTGCCGCTGCGCAATCCCCTGCTGCTGGCAAAACAGATTGCGTCCCTGGACTTCCTAACGGGCGGGCGCTTCATCCTCGGCGCCGGAGCCGGTTGGATGGAAGAAGAATTCAACCTCGTCGGGCAGTCGTATTCAAACCGAGGTAAGCGACTGCTCGAGATGGTGGCGCTAATGCGCCAATGCTGGAGCGGCGAAACGGTAGACTTCAAGGGAGAGTTCTATCAGGTCAGCGGGTTTCGCATGTATCCGAAACCGGTGCGCGGCAACATTCCGATCATTTGGGGCGGCCACAGCGATGCCGCCATCAAGCGTTGCGCGCGCACGGGCGACGGTTGGCATCCGACGCAAATTACGCTGGATCAGCTCAGCGACGGCCTGGCGAAACTGCGAACGTATTGCCAGGAATTTGGCCGCGATTTCGCCACCATCCCCATCGTCGCGCGACCCGGGAACACCTATTCAGTGACAGCGGAATCTCACGCACGTCATCTAGAACTCGGTGTGACGCATCTGGTGGCCGACACGCCCATCCAACAGGAAGATCCGAAGCTGGAGATCCTGGCCGCGGAGATGGAGCGAATTGCCCGCGTCTGCGGTCTCCAGTCGCGAGCATAGCCACCGGCAAGTCTAGCCGGAAGCCTATCTCGAGACAGCCGCAATGGCAGACGCGGCTTTTTCACCGAGTCGCCGAAATTGCGGCCTTCGCTCCGACCGACCCGGATCAAACTCAGTGTTTCACTGGCGACGGAATGTCGGGCACCTTCCAGAATTCCTTCACCTCGTCGTCGAGTCCAGTGATTTCCCACCGGATCAGCGAAATCGGAATCATCCCGGATGCAAAGAATGCGTCGTTGAATTCCTTCAAATTGAACTTGTCACCGAGTTGGTGCTCGCGATCACCAACGAGCTTAAACATCTGCATTTTACCCATCTGATAGCTCAACCCACCCGACGGCTTTCTCAGGTATGCCGCTGCATCAATGCGGGCGACGTCGGCGTCCATATAGGGTACTTTTTCCATCATGTATTGCACGGCCTGATCGATCGTCCACTTGTTCAAATGCAGGTTCGCCTCGGCCGGATCCCGCACGCCACGCGCCGCCTGGAAGATGTAGTAAAGCTCTTTTGTGCGCGGCACGTCGTCCAGAAATCCGAGTTGCAACATGGACTCCTCTAGATAGAAGCCCCACCCCTCTTGCCGTCCGCTATCCACATAGCTTCCCCGAATCGGGCGCTTGTCGTGCTGATGAACGAGCAGATCGAACGCGTGGCCAGGCAGCGTCGCGTGCACGGTATCCGGGCGCGGATCGCGGAACTGAATCTCCTCCCAGAAATTCAGCTTCCTTCCAGGTCGCTCGGTCCACGGCACATTTTGCGCAAGTCGGACGGAGGCGAAACCGGGAATCGTCAAGATGTCGTTCTTGGTGATAAAAGCGCGGATCGCATCCTGCGCATCCACCATCCGCTTGTCGTACTCTTCCTTACTTGTAGGCAGTGCGATCTCCGGCAGATTCCGATTCTCGTGCCGCTCCAGCGCCAAAAACGCCATTGCACGTTCATACTCTTCCAGGCCCGTCTTTACGGAATCGTCCATCGTATACGGCATGTAACGCACGTATTTCACGTACCAGTCAAAATTCGCACGTCCGACTCCCGCAGGGGCCGTCATCTTCGAGAGGTTTTGCTTTAGCCAGGAATCAAAATCATCGACGGAGGTGAGGGCCTTCTGCGCGGGGAGCACTAGTTCGGGTTGCTGCGTTTTGGCACGCTCAATAAAATCCACGTACCAGCCGTGCACTCCCGCAGGCTGAGTCGCGCGTGCGGGCGTTCCGTGACTTCCGGCAGCCACGGTGTCAGTGACGCCACTCGCCGTTTCCAAGTCGTGAATGGCGAGCTTCGCATACTCCCCAGCAGGACTCGTGAGATTGGCTCTCGCTTGCGCGAGTGTTGACGGCACTGCATTCAGGCGAGTCCGAAGGGCAACCAGAGCGTCACCTCGGACGGGAAGTTCAGCATATGCCGCGCGCTCCACAACATCCAAGTAAAGGCCCGGATCGGAAGCCCACGGTTGCTGCACGCGGAATTGAAAATCGAGGGCATTGAGCTGGGCCTGCACCAGTAGATAGTCAACGCGTTGGGCTACAGACCAATTCGCGGGCGAGATAGCTGCGAGGCGACGGCGAAATTCGGCGACCTTCGATTGCCGTATGGAAACCGCAGCCGGGCGGTAATCCGGCACGCCATCGGCGACGGCCGGCTGGCTGTCCGCGCGAATTTCGTTGTACAAAGCAACGAGCGCATCATAGCTTCGCGCAGACTCCTCTTGGGCCAAAGAGGGGCCTGCTAGGAGCAGTAAAACCAATGCACAACCTAGAATCGATAAACATCGTCGGCTCATAGCGCCTTCCTCACGTCACGCACGTCGATCTGAGGCCTGGCTCGCGCAGGCCCCGCTGGTCTCGACAAACCTTGCCTTTCGGACATCAATGAAGTTGGGTGACAATTCGTTTCTTGACAAGATTTAGGCGCAGGGTTTCAGCGCCTTCTCCCGGGCTCTGGGATGTCGGGAACCTTCCAGAATTCCTTCGTTTCGTTGTCAAGTCCCGTCATTTCCCAACGGATCAGCGAGATGGGTATCGTCCCGGATGCGAGGAATGTGTCGTTAAATTCCTTGAGGTTGAACTTGTCGCCGAGTTGGTGCTCGCGATCGCCAACAAGCTTTAGCATCTCCATTTTACCTAATTGATAACTCAAACCATATGTCTGCTGTCGAAGGTAGATCGCCGCGTCTACGCGGGCAACGTCGGCGTCCATATACGGTACTTTTTCCATCATGTATTGCACGGCCTGATCGATCGTCCACTTGTTCAAATGCAGGTTTGCCTCGGCGGGATCGCGAACGCCTCTTGCAGCTTGAAAAATGTAGTACAGTTCCTTGGTGCGCGGCACATCGTCGAGGAATCCGAGCTGCAACATGGACTCCTCTAGATAGAAACCCCACCCCTCGGTCCGTCCGCTATCGCTGCTAGAGCCGCGAATTGCGCGCGTGTCGTGCCGATGGATGAGGCCGTCGAAAACATGTCCGGGCAAGGTTGCGTGTATCGTATCCGGCCGCGGATCCCGAAATTGGATTTCTTCCCAAAAATTCAGCTTCCCTCCCGGCCGCTCGATCCAGGGCACGTTTTGCGCAAGGTTGCCTGATGCGTAGTCCGGAATTGTAAGAATGTCGTTCTTGCGAATGAAATCGCGGGCGGTATTTTCCGCGTCGAGCATCCGCTTGTCATATTCTTCCTTACTGGTGGGCAGCGCGATCTCCGGTAAATTCCGATCGACGTGCCGTTGCAGAGCCAAAAACGCCATCGCCCGTTCATACTCTTCCAGACCCGTCTTCACCGAATCTTCCATCGTATAAGGCATGTAACGAACGTATTTGAGATACCAGTCGAAATTTGCACGCCCCACACCCGCTGGCGCCGTCATCTTCGAAAGGTTTTGCTTCAACCACGAATCAAAATCGTCCACCGCGGCCAAGGCTTTTTGCGCCGCGGGCACCAGTTCCGGTTGCTGCGCTTTGGCTCGCTCGATGAAATCCGCATACCAACCATGTGTGCCCGCCGCCGGAACCGTGCGAAATGGCATGCCATGGCCGACGCCATCTGCCGTGTTGATGTCGTGAATCGTGAGTTTTGCGTATTCCGTGGCCGGCTCGGTTAGATTGGTCTTTGCCTGGGCAAGTATGCTCGGGACAGCGTTCAAGCGGCCCTGCAGTGCCGTTAACGCGTCGCCCTTGACGGGAAGTTCGGTATAAGCGACACGTTCGACAGCCTCGGTATAGAAGCCCGGATCGGAAATCCATGGATGCTGCACGCGGAATTGAAAATCCAGAGCGTTTAGACGTGCCTGCACGACCAAATAATCCACGCGCTGCGGGACCGGCCAATTCTCCACCGAAATTGCCGCCATGCGGCGCCTAAAATCCGCGACCTTTGCCTGCCGTAGAGCGACTGCTGCGGGGCGATAGTCTGGCACTCCGTCCACCACGGGCGGCGTCGCGTCCGCTCGGATCTCGTTGTAGAGAGCAACCAGCGTGTTGTACCCAGCGGCGGATTGCTCCTGCGCAAATGTAGGACACGCAAATACTAGCGTGACCAAAATGCCAGACACTATTGTTCCGAATCGCCCACTCATAGCACGCTCCTCAAAATAATCGGCTGAATTCCAACCTCTTCATTTGTGAATCTAAGAATGTCGTGAACCAGAGCAACCGTCGGTCTCATCGCTTCCCTGCCACCGACGGAATCTCCGGTGTATTCCAGAACGCCTTCACTTCATCATCCAGCCCCGTGATTTCCCATCGGATTAGTGAAATCGGGATCGTGCCTGACGCGATGAATTGATCGTCAAATTCCTTCAGGTTGAACTTCTCGCCGAGTTGGTGCTCGCGATCGCCAACCAGTTTTAGCATTTCCATCTTGCCAAGCTGGTAGCACAAGCCATAAGTCGGCTGCCGCAAATAGATCGCGGCGTCAACGCGAGCGACGTCGCGGTCCATATAGGGAACTTTGCCGACCATGTACGCAACCGCTTGATCGACCGTCCACTCGTTTGTCTGCATCTTGGCCTCGGCTGGATCGCGAACGCCTCGAGCCGCCTGGAAGATGTAGATAAGCTCTTTTGTTCTTGGGCGATCATCGAGATATCCAACCTGCAGCATGCCTTCCTCGAGGTAGAACGCCCAGCCTTCCGCTCGCCCGCCATCGCTAAATGTGCCGCGAATTGGTCGCGTATCGTGGCGACGGACGATAGCATCGAAAGCGTGACCTGGCAGTGTGGCGTGCGCAACATCCGGCCGAGGATCGCGGAACTGGATCTCCTCCCAGAAATTGCGCTTCCCACCGACACGCTCGGTCCAGGGAACTTCCTGCGCCAAGCGCACGGATGCGTAGTCCGGAATCGTCAGTATTTCGTCTTTGATCAGGAATTCACGTATTGAGTCCTGCGCGTCCAACATTCGCTTGTCATACTCTTCTTTGCTCACTGGGAGTGCGATCTCAGGCAGATCCCGATTCTTGTGCCGCTCCAGCGCCAGAAACGCCATGCCGCGTTCGTACTCACGATTCCCGATTCTGACGGAGTCCTCCATGGTATAGGGCATGTAGCGCACGTATCGCATATACCACTCGAAGTCAGGCTGTCCCACGCCGACAGGAGCTTTCATCTCAGAGGCATGCTGTTTTAACCACGCGTCGAAATCGTTCACGGCAGCAAGTGCCTTCTCGGCTGGGGCCACAAGCTCGGGCTGTTGTGCCTTGGCCCGTTCAATGAAATCTGTATACCAACCACGCGCCCCAGGCGGAGGGACCTTCCGGAAGGGCCACCTTTCCTCAACTCCATCGGACTGGCTAAGGTCGCGGATCGCGAGCTTTACGAATTCACCTTGACCCTGGGTCAGATTTGCTTTTGCTTGGGTCAGAATCGTGGGTACGGCTGCGAGACGCCCTTGCAGTGCGGTCAACGCATCGCCCTGCACAGGAAGTTCTGCGAATGCGACGCGCTGCACGGCGTCCACGTACAATCCCGGATCGGAACTCCAGGGATGCTGGACGCGAAACAGGAACTCGAGCGCATTTAGCCGCGCTTGCACCAGCAGATAATCTACTTTTTCAGACACTGTCCAGCTGGAAGGTGAGATTGCGGCGAGGCGGCGCCTAAACTCGCCAATCTTTTGCTGCCGGACGGCGATGGCCGCCGGGCGGTAGTCCGGCACCCCGTCAACCACCGGCGGCACGGCATCCGCGCGAATCTCGTCATTCAACCGCACGAGTAGTTCGTAGCCTTCCGCGTGCTGTTGTTGGGCCATCATTGGCGCGACGGCCACAAGCAAGAGAACACAGCTCAGAATTACCCAGAACCCTCGACTCATGATTGCCTCTTGAGTTTCCGACTTACTGTTTCAAATACCGATCGAGAAACGCGACCACACGCTGGTAGGAATCCAGCTGATGGTCGAGCATTTTCAGACCGTGCAGCTCGTTCGTGTATACGTACGCCTCGTATTTCTTGTGATTTTTGTCCAAGGCTTGAATCATGTTGTAGGTTTTGGTGACTGGCTCGATCGGATCGCCATCGCTTCCGATCATTAGGAGTGGAGTTTGGATCTGCGCAGCGTAGGTGACCGGGGAGCGCTTCTTATATTCCTCCGGCTTTTCCAGTTCGGTGCCCCCAATGTGCCAGACGTAGTTCTTCGAGTCATGCAGGGGGTCGCCATAAATCTCGCCCAAGCCAAAGACATCCACCGCAGCCCTGAAGAGTGTCGGGCGAGCACCAACCGAGAGCAGCGTCATGTAGCCGCCCATGCTGTAACCCATCATGCCGACTCGCGCAGGGTCGACTTCAGGTCGCGCCCTCAGCCAGGCAGCCGCCGTCTCGATATCCTTGAGCTGAGCGAATCCCCAGTCGCCCTTGGGCAGGTCACGGAATGCGACGCCATACCCATTCGAGCCACGATGATCCACCATCAGCATCACGTAACCGGATTGCACGATGTAGTCAAAAATCGGATTCCACTGATTGTAAAATTGGCCCACGTTGTAGGTATGACTCGTGACGATTGCGGGCAGTCGTTCGCCAGGACGCATATTCGACGGATGTCGAAAGTAACCGTGAATCGTGACGTTATCGGCGCTCTGCCACGAGACGGACTCCAATTGATCGAAGTTCTCCGGCGTGTAAGAAACGTGATTGCTAAAAGTCATCTGCCGCGCCGTCCCGCCCATTGCTTTAACGAAGAGGTCCGGCGGAGTACGATAATTTTCGTACACGTAAGCGACGGTTTGATTGTCCTTCCAGCCTACTGGGTGATGTTCGCCGTCAGCGGTTTCAATGGCTTGAGTCGCACCCGTTGCAACGGTGACAACCATGAGGTCCAGATTGCCAAAGCGATTCGTGAAGTAGAGGAGACGTGTGCCATCAGGCGACCAATGCAAACCCATAGTCTGCAAGTAGTCATTCTCGGGATAGTCTTGATCCTGGGCAACGTGGGTGAGCTGATGCTGCTCCGTACCGTCCGGCCTCATGGTCCAAATGTTCAAATACCCGGCGCGATCGGAGATGTAGGCGACCAGGCGACCGTCTGGTGAGAAAGTCGGCAGATTGTTTCGCGCGCCATCGTCCGGTGTGATCCGCGCGATCGTGCCTCCGCCGGCTGCAGAGACGCGGTAAATCTCGCGCGAGTAAAAACTTTCCCCCCGCGTGCCCGTGAACAAGATAAAGCTGCCATCCGGTGACCACGTGGGAAGCGCGCCGGCCGTTCCCTCTGGCGTTATACGTCGCAGAGCTTCGTTCTCGCCTCGTGCGTCCATGACGTAAATCGCGGGCCGACCCCACCGGCTGGAGATGAATGCAATACTGTGTCCGTCTGGCGACCACGCTGCGCTACGATCCGACGCAACGTTGGTGGTCAGCCTGGCGGCTACTCCGGTGTGCACATTGACCGACCAGATATCGCCTTCCGATTCGTACGCGACGAAGTTTCCATCTGGCGAAAACACAGGGTACGTCTTCGGACGCGTGCCTGAAGTCAATTGGCGCCGCTCGCCCGTCTGAAGGCTTACCAGGAACAGGTTGTTGTCATTACCGAAATCCGGAAAAAGAGGATGGCCAAAATACCGGCTGGCGTAGTTGAAAACAGCAGTGGAGCGGTCGGGAGAAAGTACGAACTGGCCCGGCGCGCGCGTCTCGACGATTTCTTCGAGACTAAAGGCTGGCTGGTGAGCCGGCGCCTCATCGGCCCACGCAGCTGCCGACACCACACACAGAAAAGCCACGGCGCCACATGTGAGCTGTTTGATCGTGGTACTCATGGTGCTCCCAGCCAGCACCGTGCAAGGCACTCTGCCGATGTTCGAAATTACGCGAGACTCGTGCCCAATGCCCAAAACTGTGCCTGTCGCCTGTATGCCGGCGTTCGTAAGAACCGAACCGGCCGCGTTGATGTTTCGGTCCGTGCCGCGCAGCAGCTAGACAGGCATCGCAGACACCTTAAAACTCAAATTTTGCCCCGATGCGCCCGGCGCGTGGAGTCATGATCAAAGCCGGAACGAGGTATTGGCTTGGCACCGCAAGTTTTAGTGAATCTACCGCAGTTAGAGTGTTGGCATTCAGGACGTTGAAAACGTCGGCCATGATGTCCAAATGAATGCCTTCTCGGATTTTGAAGCGCTTCTCGATGCGTAGATCCAAAGTGTTCTGCCAACCAGTGCGAAGCGTACCCTGTGGCTGCACAGGAACGTCCAGAAAAGCGGCCGAAGTGATTAGCGGATATTGGGCTGCCGTGAATCGTCCATAGGCCGCACCGTCTACACCAGCACCACCGGAGAGTGTCGTGGTAAGCGGCATACCCGAAAGCAACTGGAAGTGGCCGGAGAGCGTGATCCCCCAGGGCAATTGATATAAGCCAATGAACTGACCGATGTGACGCCGGTCAAGCTCCTGATCGCCGTCCGCGTTGACCAGATTGTTGGGGTTCAGATACGGGCTCGACTGGTGATCGAAGAATAGGGTGCCAATATTTCCGTAACTCCGGCCAAGGTCGTAGGAGACCTGCGCCATGAAGTGATGCGTCAAGGGCCGGCGCATGACAACCTCGAGTCCGTTGTAATCGGTGTATAACCTGCCGAGATAGGTCGGATTGGTCAGTTCAAGCTGGGGCGGCAGCGCCAGATAAGCCGTCTTCAGAGCGTAGATCACCATGGGCTGGCTGGTGAGCGGATTCGTAACCGTCACGGCGTTGTACGCGCTCGGAAATGGGTCGGCGTTGTTGACCTCGCTCCAGTAGTCACGACCTGCCTTGAACAAAGCACTGACTGACAAGCTGTAGCCGTGCCCAAGGTCGCGTTGAACGCCGGCATTATAGGAGTCCGTGTACGGCATCTTCAGATTGGGATCAATCGTACCGGGCGCAACGGGGCGTGTATCACTTACCACGCTACCGACTTCGCCGGGAGCAAAAACAGGGGGGAAACCTGGGTCAAGACAAGCCGGTTCCGTCGGAAACGTCGCCGGATTAAACTTCACGCCTGCGGCGCACGTGTTGGTCCAATTGTATGTCACCGCTCCGGCTGCGATCTGGCGTGCAAAACTAATTGTGACCGCGTCAATGCGGTCATAGTAGCGGCCATAGCTGGCGTGGATAGCCCACTTCCGGCTACCGGTCGGGTCAAAGGCAACGCCGATTCTCGGCGCAAAGTTGTTCAAAGATACGACCGACGCTTTCGGATACATCTGCGGCGAAAACCAATGCCCCCCTGTCAGCTCGTCTGGACCAACCGAGCCGCTCCAGTGGTCGTAGCGCACGCCTCCATTAATCGTCAGCCGCCCGATGACATATTGATCTTCGAGATAAAAATCTTGGTGGTGAATCCCAGTAATGAGATGTCCATCTTGATCCTCCTCTTGGATCCGATAAGGCAGGCCGTTGAGCAACTGGAGATGGGTGTCGTCGTAAAACCCCTGATCAAAGGCTTGAGTGTTCATAAACATGATTTCGAAATTCGCTCCGACTTTGACTTCATGTGAGCCACCCAAAAACCGATTAAACAAATGCAAAGCGTCGCCGTCAATCTCGAAGCGATTCCGTTTGTAAAGGGCCGCGGTCTGAGTGGGGCCGCCGTACTGTAGGCCGGTGCTCTCTTCAACATACACCGGAGTCCCCGGGACAACGTTCGGCTGTCCATTAATTCCGTTGAACAGTGCGGCACCAGCGCGAAACTGTAAAACAGTGTTAGTACCGGGTGTATATGTCCAGTTCAGGCCGTACACTCGGTTTTCCCATCGTTCGCTGATCCAAGATTCCGGATCGCCTGCAGTGGTGATCGCAAAGTTGAAAGGGAAATAGTACCGGCCGCGATAGTTATAGAAAAGGGAGAGTTTATTCTTATCGTTAACTCGTAGGTCGCCCTTTTCCGTAGTCGACCAATTCGTTATCGGAATCGGCACAGGAAATGACGATATGCTCTCTGTCTCCGACAACTTGTCGTAGCTGGCGAAAAACCACAATCGGTCTTTAAGAATCGGGCCGCCGATATTAGCTCCACCTTCATAGATGTGATTGAACGCAGTCGGCGTGATGCCCTCTGCCGCTTGGGCTGTGCTTATGTTGTTCGCCGTGAGGGCATGCAATTGGAAATAACCATCCGCGATTCCGTGAAACTGATTGCTACCGGACTTAATAATATAGTTGAAGGCGCCGCCACTCGCCGTTCCAAATTCGGCGGCTTGACCCGAAGTGGACACTTGCGCTTCTTGTATGTCGTCATACGGAACATCCGTAACGACCGAAGAAACTTGAGGATCAACAATGCTAATTCCCTCAACCGTATAAACATTGTCAGTGACGCCGCTGCCGTTCACCGCATTCGTTGGCGAAAATGTATACAGACCGTTCTGTACGCCAGGCAACAGATCCACGAGGTCTGTGAATCGTCGCGCAACGGGTGTTTCTTCGCTTACCTCTGTGCCGACCGTGGTCGCCAACTCCGTGCTCCGGACGTCGACAGTTGGGGCCGCACTGGTGACCGTCACTTGCTGATTGACAGTCGCCGGATGCATCTGCTGGTCAATCGTCACGGTCTGATCCGGCAAAATCTTAGTATCTTTCAGCTCAATCTTCTCGAAGCCTTGCCCCTCAAGGGTGACGTCATAGGTGCCTGGCGGCAGAACAGGAAAATGGAACTTGCCATCCTGGGTTGTGATCGCGGTCTGGGGCCCTCCGATTAGTTGTGGGCTGGCGAGCGTAACTTTGACGCCGGGCATAACAGCCCCCGACTGATCGTGGATCGTACCATCGATCGCACCGGTCAACCCTTGCGCATTCGCGCTCATCGAGACGAAGGCGATAAATGCCATCAAGCAAAGGAATCTGAGCAATTGCCGGGTTACGTTGAGCATAATTCCCACCTCGAAAGTGAAGAATTGACTTTCATGTCCAGGCCGGCATGCGAAAGAAATGTCGCCTCAATCGGTTTGCTTAACGCTCGCTAGCCGCGCTTCTTATCCCGCCAGTAGAATCTTGTCAAGCTTTTTTTGACCCAAGAGTAGAATATCCAGTCACAATCCTACCCGCTGGTCGGGTTTAACAGCGAACCACAGGAGCGCACCGATTGCTGCGAGCGCCGCGCAGCTGTCCAGTGCCGTGACCCAGCCAAACCGGGAAACAAGAATCGGCATGAGCGCTGTGGAAACAACACCTCCTAGATTGTTCGCCGTGTTTACAATTCCAGTAGTAAGGCCCGTGAAACGACCACCAATATCCATGGCGGTGGACCAAACCGCACTCTCCGCAGACATCTGAAAACCAAAACTGAGTGACAAGGCTGCGACAGCAAAATATTGATGCATGGTACGGGCGCCGGTAAGCAAAAACATGGAGGCGGCCAGCGGACCTACGATTGCCGTAATTCGCCGGCCCCACCGCGGGCCTAGGCGTGCTGTCAACCGGTCGCAAATCACACCGCTGGCAGGCGACAGGATTCCCGCAGTAACGAACGGAAGGCTGGCGAACACCCCGCTACTCACGATGCCGAACTTTCGAACGTCCACCAGATACGTATAAAGCCAGAACACAAACGCATATAGTACGTAGCCGGTGAGGAAGTAACTGAGACAAAGAATGCGGATCGATGGATCCTGCACAATCTTGATCCAACCGCCTCGTAAAGGTACTTTCGCCTGCTCGCTCGCCGTTGCGCCGGCTGCAATCAGAGCTCTTTCTGAGGCGCTGACCCCAGGATGCGCGTCAGGCGTATCAGCCCCCCATCTCATCCACACTATTGCAATCAGAGCGCTCAGCCCGGCTGCCCAGTAGAAAGACTGTCTCCAACCCAAAACGACCATCAGCCACGCCACTGCGGGAGGCGTAACTGCCGACCCAATACAAATCCCCGCTATGATCAGCGAATAGGAAAATGCGCGGTCCGTCAGAGGCTGCCATGCCTCCATCGCTCTCGCCGCCAACGGATACACGCCGGCAATGCTGAAACCAAGCAGCAACCGAATGACAAATAGCGTGCCGAAGGTACCGAGCATGGGAATAGAGACGCGACCCGGCACAAGACCTGTCAGGAGAGTGAGCACCGCCCAGAACCATGCGATCGCGGCGAGAACGCGGGATGGACCCCACCGGTCACCGAACATTCCAAGTGGAATTTGCAACGCCGCATAACCGATCAGGAAGGCGCTAAAGATCTGCCCCATCTGTACCTGAGACAACCCGAGCTCAGGCATCATGTAACGTGCCGCGACCGATATGTTCATCCGCTCGATGTAGCTGACGACACTGAAACCGACGAGCATCGCCGTGATGTGCCATCGCACATTGCTCAACGAACACCTTCGATTGGTCGCCGCATCCGTTTCGCGCGGAGGTGCTTTCTGGGGGCGCGCGAAGAGGAGGAAGGATCAGTTGAATTGACTGGCGGGTAGAATCTAGAACTACTTGTACTGCGAGTCAAGTTCTGTATTTGGTGTTTCCGTGAAGGAATCACGGCCACTCTAGCGGCGATTGCGAATAAGGGCTCTTCATGCGCCGCGAACTAGGGTTGGCACGTTTTCTTTATGCATCGCAGAGTCGAGAGCCAGCGCGCGGATTGACCAGAGGGTCAGACTATGGTACTTGGAACACGCTGGCTCGGCGGAGCGCCAGACTCGCTCGGCTTTGGAAGGGCACGGAACGGTATGGCCACCAGGATAGTACAAAGTCAGCCGGGCACGCGCTTCACGCGTAAACGAGTTCTCATTATACGTGCGGCGGCGCAAGCGTTCGGCCGAAAGGGCTTTCACGCGACAAAGCTTGAGGAAATCGCGGCAGACCTGAACCTGACCAAGGCGAGTCTCTATTACTATTTCTCTACCAAGGAAGAGCTTCTGTTTGAGGTCCACCTTCTCTCTCTTCAAGACGTTCTTGATCGGGTAGACCGCATTCTCACAACCGAGAGGACACCAATTGCGCAACTCGAAGGCGTCATCACGGAACATCTCCGCGTGCTCGCAAGTGACTATGAAGGCGCATTTTTGCTTCAACAGGAATATGAATTGCCGGCAAACTACCGCGCTGAAATTGTGCGACTCCGAGACGCCTACGAACAGAGGGTGCTTGAAATCATCCGCGAGGGGGTTCGCCAAAGACAATTTCGCGTAAAGAACGCTAAAGTCACAGTTCGAATCATCCTCGGCGCCGTCAACTGGTTGCTTCGATGGTATCGCTCCGACGGATCATTGAAGGTGGAAGAGATCGTGGAAGCATACATCGATTTCTTTTTTTACGGCATTTTGGCGCCAGCGTTGGCATCCCGAACACTACCCGAAGAGGTTGTTGACAAACGTGCCGTTTCCGCGAGGCGGCGGGACAGAGCGCCACGTCGAGGCGCACCGGACACGAGCGGCGTGGCATGACTCGCGCGTGTAGACTGTCATCCTGGTTGGCACTGTGAACGCCTCACTGCGCGGCAAGGTGGCCATCGTGACGGGCGCCGCAGGCGACATCGGGCGAGCGATCACGAAGCGGTTTCTGTCTGAGGGCGCTCGCGTAGCGCTGTTGGATTTGGCGAATACGAATATAGAAGAGACGACTCGCGGGAGTTACGCAAATCATGCGGACGCACTGGGCATCGAATGCGACGTTACGCGCAGCGATGATATCGAGCGCGCAGTAGCAGCCACGCTGAACCATTTCGGCGCGATTGACGTTCTCATAAACAATGCAGGCGTCGCACCGATGCAAGCATTTCTGGAAACTGAGCTGCCGCTGTATGACCGCGTGATGGGTGTCAACGTGCGCGGCTCTTTCGTGATGGCGCTGGCCTGCGCGCACCAAATGGCGTCACAAAGAAGTGGATGCATCGTGCAAATCGCGTCCACATGCGCATTTTCGTCCGGTGCGTCCAAGAACCTTTGTGCCTACAACATGTCAAAGGCAGCCGTTCGGCAAATGGTCGCTAGCCTGGCAGCAGAGCTGGCTCCTCTGCAAATTCGCGTGAATGCCGTTGCACCTGGAAACATTGATACGAGAATGACGCGCGCATGTCTACTAGATGACGCGGCCACAGCGGCTGCAATGGCTGAGATTCCGCTCGGCCATTTCGGGAGCCCCAGCGACGTTAGCGGAGCCTGTGCATTCCTATGCTCTGTGGACGCGCAGTACATTACCGGGGCTACGCTCTTAGTCGATGGCGGCTGGCTGGTACGTTGATTTATCCCAGCGATCTCTTGCAGTTGCCGGGATCGTGAACCTTACGAGAAAGCAGCCGGGCTCATGAACACAATCGTCAAGAAGTTACGCGATCTCCCGCTTACAACAAGTGCCATGCCGACCAATCGCGGCGTTACTTTCTATCAACGCGCGTTTGAGCGCGGATCCGACGGCGTAGTGGGGGGCTGGGAATGCGTGGACTACATGACCATTCCTGCAGGAACCCAATTTGGTGTGCACATCCACGACGGATCGGAGGAACTCTACGTCATTTTGAAGGGACATGGCGTGGCGCTGCTAGACGGCGAAGAATACCCCGTCGGCCCCGGCGATTTCCTGATGCTTCGAAACCTCGGCGCACACGGACTGCGCAATCCCGGGCCTGAGAACATCGAACTCCTCTGTGTGTGCGTCTATCTCGGCCAAACGCATCGCCTAATTCCCGTGTGGGATGCCTCGGGTGATTCGCGTGAATGACAGACGACTTCAAGCGGAACGTATGCGGGCAGTTTCCCTTTCGGGAATCCGCGAGGTATATGAGGCGCTGAACATCTGGGCAGCCCGCACCCCTGGGCGGCGACCCATCCCATTTCATCTCGGCATGCCTGACTTTGATACACCAGAACATATCAAGCAAGCACTCTACAAAGCCGTTCGTGAAGGGTTCGTCCGCTACACGAGCAGCCGTGGTACCCCGGACCTGCTGGATGCACTCGCGCGAAAGCTAAAGCGTGAAAATGGAATAGACGTCGATCCGGCTCGCCATTTAGTCGTCACATGTGGCGCAAATGAAGCGATATCGGCGGCGATCATCGCGTTGGTTGATCCGGGAGACGAAGTGATAATTCCGGACCCCGCCTGGCCACACTACGAGCATTGCATTCGAATTGCCGGCGCTACGCCTGTGTTCGCCCGCCTGCGACCCGAAGATGGATTTGTCATGAAAGCCGCCGATGTTTCTGCGCTGTTGTCGCCGCGGACGCGCATGATCATCATCAATTCGCCGCATAACCCGACCGGTGCAATGATACCTGAGGAAGAAATCGGAGCGCTCATCGAGGTGGCACGCAGCCAAGGTATTTGGTTATTGTCCGATGAAGCGTACGAGCGAATCACGTATGACGCACCCCACGTGAGCCCCGCTTCGCTGCCCCGCTCGTCCCCCTTGGTCATTACGATCGGATGTCTTTCAAAAACCTATGCCATGACGGGATGGCGGCTCGGCTATTTCTGCGGTCCGGAGGAGGCCGCTGATGCCGTCAATCGGGTCCATCTCTACACGGTGACATGTGCCGCTTCCTTCAATCAGCGCGCTGCTGTGGCAGCATTCGACGGAAGCGATGCCTGCGTTCGCACGATGGTGGATGCGTATAAGCGGCGGCGCGAACTTATCGTTGCGCTACTTCGCGCTATTCCCGGTGTCGAAGTGCAGTTACCGGCCGGCGCGTTTTACGTATTCCCAAACGTGAAGTCGTTCGACATGCCCTCGCGCGAAATTGCCATGCGACTCGTGAACGAAGAAGGCGTCGGAGCGGTTCACGGTTCATCTTTCGGGGACGGTGGCGAAGGGTTTCTGCGTCTCGCCTACGCCTGTTCGGAAGACGACATTCGAGAAGGCATCAGCAGGATGGCGCGATTGCTCGACAAAATACGACCCGGGAAGAACTGAACCAACTTATGCCCCCTGACCCGCAGCTCAGTAATTGGCACCGTTGGGGTGCGACCGATGAGATTGGGACTGCCAACCTCATCACTCCAGACAGGATTGTTCGTGCCGCGCGTCTGGTGCGACGTGGCGTCGTCTTTAGCTGCGCAGCGCCGTTAGACGATCGCGGGCCTGTCTACCCCGGTCGCCTCCCTCCCAAGCATATGATGAGTGTTTCCGGATCCGACTACGAAGCGGGTCAGCGAGGCATGGGAAGCGATCCCGAAGGCGGGATTAAATTTGCAGACGATTATCTTTTCGCGGCCCTACAGTGTTCGACTCAATGGGACGCACTATCTCACGCGTGGTATGGCACGGAACTCTACAATGGATATAGCCAGCGCGAGGTTCGTGGCAGTACGGGCGCGCGGCGGCTTGGCATCGAGAAAATGTGTAAGCATTTTGTCGGCCGCGGAATCCTGCTCGATGTGGTTCGCGCGCTTGATGCGGGCGACCGGCTCGAGCCCGGGTACGCGATTTTGGCGGAAGATCTAGATCGCGCGGCGAAACAAGCAGGCTTGACTGTCGAACCCGGCGATATTGTCCTCGTGCGAACGGGACATCTGCCGTGGTTTTACAAGCTTAAAGATAAGGCCGACTTCTGGAAGGGAGCGCCAGGGCTAGGGCGCTCGACCGCGCAATGGCTACACGACCACGACGTCTCGGCCATCGCGCTCGACAACATTGCCGCAGAGGTACAACCAGCCGAATCTGAAGGTGGCATACTGCCTCTACATGGCGTCCTGATCCGCGATTTAGGTATGACGATCGGAGAGATGTTTCATCTTGAAGAGCTTGCGGCAGATTGCCAAAAGGACGGCGTCTACGAATTCCTTTTCATAGGGCAACCATTACGCATCACAGGCGCCGTCGGTTCACCGATCAATCCACTAGCCATCAAGTAGGTGCCGCATCTACTGTGGCGGATTGCCGTGCTTTCGCTTTGGCAGGTCCACGTTCTTGTTTCTTAGCGCGTCCAGAGCTCGAATCAACACAGCGCGCGTGTCGCAGGGATCAATAATATCGTCGACGAAATCGAATCTGTAGTTTTCCGCCAATTTGAAGATGTCTATGTACTTCTCCCGATATTCGTTGCACTTCGCTTCTAGGATCGTGGCACCATCCGTCGATTCCTTCGATTCCTTCAGCTCCTGCGCCCAAATGACGGAAGCTGCGGATTCCGGCCCCATGATGGAAATCTCCGCCGTAGGCCACGCAAACGAGAAATCGGCGCCCATGGTCTTCGATCCCATAACGACATTGCCTCCACCGTACGAGCGTCGAATGATCACCGAAATCTTCGGTACCGTCGCAGATGCGTACGCATACAAAAGCTTGGCACCATGACGCAGAATGCCTTTGTCTTCCCAATCTCGGCCGACCACGAATCCGGGCGTGTCCACAAACGTGACAATCGGGATGTTGAAAGCATCACAGAACGTCATCAGACGCATGTACTTATCTGAGCAGTCATTTTCCATCACGCCGCCCATTTCGTCGGGATTGTTGGCGATGATACCGACTACACGTCCGCTCAGCCGCGCTAATCCAGTGATTATGTTTGGAGCGAAATCGGGTTTCAGCTCCAAGAAACTTTCGCGATCCACGATGCGCTCGACAATTTCGTGCATGTCGTAGGTCATGCGTGAAGATGCCGGCAGCACATCCAGTAGTTGCTCATCGCGCCGATTGGCGGGATCATCGCACTCGGCAACCGGAGCCTGTTCCCCCCAGTGCTGCGGCAAATAATCCAGGAGCCTTTTGGCGGCTGCGATCGCGGCCTCATCATCAGCAGCGATCAGGTCGCATTGCCCCGATTTCATATTGGAAAGCGCTGAACCGACGACCGCGTCGTCAATATTTTCGCCAGTTGCGGCCCGCGTCAGCCGAGGACCACCGAGCCACATGTATGCGGTCTTTTCCGTCATAATGAGAAAGTCCGAGAGCATCGGCGAATAGCCTTGGCCAGCAGCGCAAGGCCCCAACAGCATCTGTATCTGTGGAATTACTCCAGAGTAAATGGACTGGCCAATGAAAATACGGTTGAATGGGCGGCTCAAGGCACTGCCCTCATGAAGGCGCGCCCCGGCTGAATCCAACATACCGACAATGGGAACTCGCATGCGACCGGCCAACTCAATGATCGAGGCAATCTTGGCCGAGTGAGCTTCGCCCGCGCTTCCAGCAAGAATCGTGAAGTCTGTCGCATAAACGCAGACTTCGCGGCCATTGACTTTGCCGTGTCCGGTCACTACACCGTCCGCCGGAGTGTCCCGCATGTTCATCCCAAAATCCTGTATCTGAGAACGCACGAGTGCGCCGAGTTCGACGAACGTACCGGGATCGAAAAATATCTCAATCCGCTCACGCACCGTCAGCTTGCCGCGCGCGTGTTGCTTGGCAATCTCTTTGTCTCCTCCCATCCCAGAGACGGCGGCTTTTGCGTCCGCTAATTTGGCGAGCAGCCGCTCAATCCAGCGCGGGGTTGTAACAGGCGGATTCATGCGCAATCATTCTCCAATTCTGTCCATGGGCAATCTAGAGCTGCCAGGGCCTCTTTCGGAGCGCCTATCATCGCAGTATTTGACTTATGGGTCAAACATGCCGCCGCCGAATTACCCTGGCCAGCCGCGCGCCGGATGGGCAGCAATTTGCCTTCACACTGTAATTTGACTCTCGGGTTAATTTATCTTGACAGGACCGACATGCCCATCTAACAATACGCGCCTTGCCATGGCGCGGCCGCCCAATCGCACAAAGCTGAAACCGAAAGACGCCTCTGACGGGGTGCGGAGCACGCCATCCGGGCGTCGCGAAACGTTGTCGCCGTCCATCGTACAGATTCTTGACTCCAAAGGCGTGCTGACCTCGAAGTCCGCTCCACTGAGCGAAGCCCTCATGCTGGAAGGCTTGCGGGCCATGCTGCTTGGCCGGCGATTTGACGAACGATGTGTCAACTTGCAACGCCGCGGACTGATGGTAACGCTCGCTCCAGGCATCGGACAAGAAGCATGTAGCGTGGGCAGCGCTATGGCGCTAGAACGGCGCACCGACTGGTTCGTGCCGCAGTATCGGGAGGCAGCTGGGCAGCTCTTTTATGGACTGCCACTAGCACAGGCGTTTCTGTGGCATATGGGTAGTCCGCTCGGCTTCTTAATCCCGCCTGGATTGCGCATGCTTCCGTTCCAGGCCGCCGTTGCCGGCCAAATTCCCCATGCTGTGGGTCTAGCCTGGGGCCTGGCCTTACAAAAGAAGCCGGGCGTGGTGGTCGTGCATTTTGGCGAGGGTGCTACCTCTCAGGGCGATTTTCATGAGTCCGCCAACTTGGCCGGAGTGATGAAGGCGCCGGTGATCTTCTTCTGCCAGAATAATTATTGGGCAATTTCAACTCCAAGCAAACTTCAGACCGCTTCCACAACCTTTGCGGAGAAGGCGCGTGCATATGGATTCCCGGGCGTTCAAGTGGATGGCAACGATCTGCTCGCTGTTTATCAAGTTACGTCCGACGCGATCAAGCGAGCGCGATCGGGGTTGGGACCGACACTGATCGAGGCGATCACGTATCGGCTGGGTATGCACACGACAGCCGACGATGGCTCGCGATGCGAGCCGCCGGGCATGCGTGATGCGTGGCGCCTGAAAGACCCGCTGATCCGCTTGCAGCTTTACCTGAAACAGTGTGGCGTGTGGACGGAAAAACTAGGGACACAGATGGAGCAGGAGATTGCATCGGAACTTGACCGTGCCTGGCAGAGTGCACAGGCCGAACCGTCCGCTTCACTTGCTGAGAGCCTTTCGCATGTGTTTGCCGAGATGACACCTCGACTTCGCTCACAAATTGAAGCAAATTTGGAGAAGCCTTGATGGGCGATATGGCCATCGTCGAAGCCGTTCGTGACGCGCTGGAATTTGAAATGGGCCGTGACGATCGCGTGGTTGTTCTGGGTGAGGACGTCGGTGGCTCGGGTGGCGTGTTTCGCGCCACCGAGAACTTACAGAAACGGTTTGGAACATCGCGGGTATTCGACATGCCGCTTGCGGAGAGCGCGATTGTGGGGTCCGCACTTGGCCTCGCTCTTGCGGGCCTTGTGCCAGTAGTTGAAATTCAATTCATGGGGTTTACGCATAACGGTTTCAACCAAATCACGGAACAGCTCGCGAGGATTCGCTATCGCTCCTACGGCAGCCTCTCGGCTCAGGTGACGATTCGCGCACCGTTCGGTGGCGGCGTTCGCGCGCCGGAGATGCATTCGGATGCCTTCGAAGCACACTTCACGCACTGCCCGGGACTGAAAGTGGTTGCTCCAGCCACTCCCGCTGACGCGCGCGGTCTGTTGCTATCCGCGATTCGCGATCCCGATCCCGTCATGTTCCTGGAACCGCTGCGAGGATACCGGCTGATTCGCGGCGCCGTCCCCACCGGCGACGTTACCATACCGATCGGCAGCGCGCGCGTAGCGCACCCGGGCACCGACTGCACTGTAATAGCATGGAGTGCCGCGGTCGAAGTCGCCACGAAGACGGCCGAGATTGCGGCGGCTGAGGGAATATCCTTGGAGGTAATCGATCTGCGGACGCTGGTACCGCTCGACACTGACGCGATCCGCGAGTCGGTCGTAAAGACAGGACGAGTCGTCGTCTTGCAAGAGGCATCTTGCACCGGCGGCTACGCTGCGGAAGTTATCACGACTATCCAAGAGGACACGGAAATGTTTTTCTCGCTGAAGGGGCCGATGGCCCGCGTTTGCGGCCCCGATACACCATATCCAGTGCAAGTGCTGGAACCCGCCTATCTCATCAATCCCGACCGCCTGATGCGGATCATTCGTAATGTCGTACAAGCTTGATATGAAGGACTTCGAGTTTCGTCTCCCGGACATCGGCGAGGGCCTCGCGGAAGCAGAGGTTGTGCAATGGCGCGTTTCCGTCGGCGACAGCGTCCAGGAGAATCAGACCGTTGTGGAGATTGAAACCGACAAGGCCATTGTCGAGATTCCTTCGCCAGCAACGGGCGTGGTCAAGCAGCTGCCGGTCGCCCCGGGGCAACGCGTAAAGGTAGGCGCCGTGCTCTTGGTGTTATCCGTGTCCGGTGCTCCAACAGGAAAGGTGGAAGCTGCTTCCACGACATTGGCCGCCAGCACGGCGCCCTCGCAACCCATGACTTCAAGGACTGCTGCGGCTCCGCAAGCGGCGCCGGCAGTTCGAAAACTCGCCGCGGAGCTGCGCGTGAGCCTGTCGGATGTCCGCGGCACCGGTCCAAGTGGACGCATCCTGCCTGGAGACGTTCGTGCCCATGCGGTGATCGTGCAAACCACCAAGAACAAGGCTCCGGGCGCCGACACCGAGCGGATTCCGGTGCGTGGACTTCGGCGACGAATTGCCGAAGCCTTGACCCACACCGCTAGAGCGATCCCGCACGTATGTGGATTTCACGAACTTGACGCGGTGGCCTTGATCTCCTCCTATACGCGCCTGAAACGGGAAGCAGCGCCGGAAGTTCGGCTTACATATCTCGCCTTCATGGTCAAGGCGGTTGCGTTGGCGCTTCGCGATCATCCATACCTAAACGCGGAATACGACGAGGAAGGACCAGCCATCGTCGTACATAAGCGGCGGAATATCGGAATTGCAACAGCGACAGCAGAAGGATTGGTCGTGCCGGTCATCCATGATGCTGATAGGCTGAGCCTCTTTGAAATTGCGAGCGCCGCCGCGCGATTAGCCGCAGCGGCGCGTAATCGCTCCGTACAACCCTCTGACTTGCAACACTCCACCTTTACGATTACGAATGTCGGTGCAGCAGGCGGATGGTTCGGGACATCTCTGGTGCATTATCCCGAAGCCGCTATTCTGGGTTTGGGAAAAATCGAAGAGCGCGCCGTGGTTCGCAATGGAAAAATTGTGGCCCGGGCAATTTTGCCAGTCTCGCTCACATTTGATCATCGCGTCGTGGATGGCGATGCGGCCCTCGCTTTTATCGGAACCCTGCGCAGTTTGCTCGAATCGGAAAAATCGCCGGTACTTTCCGGGAGTTAAATGAAATTTGGCATCTGGTACCACCTCAGGAATCCGGAGCGATGGAGGCAGCCGGCGCAAGATCTGTATCGGAAAACCGTGGACCAGATTGTCGCCGCCGAAAAGCTCGGCTATGACTCCGTCTGGGTATCCGAGCACCACTTCACTGACGATGGCTATCTGCCGTCGAGCTTGCTCTTCCTAGCTGCGGTAGCCGCTCGGACCACGCGGATCAGGCTCGGCACACTGATCCTGCTCTTGCCTCTGCACCATCCCCTGCGGGTTGCTGAAGACGCGGCCGTGCTGGACATTCTGTCAAATGGGCGTGTTGACTTGGGCGTCGCTGCCGGGTACCGAGTTGAGGAATTTGAAGCGTTCGAAGTCCCTCACAAAGAGCGGGGCCGCCGGATGGACGAGGCCGTCGAAATTCTGCAGCGATCCTGGGGCGCCGCACAATTCTCGGCAAAAACTCCGGATTTCTCGTTCTCAAACGTGTCGGTAACACCCAAACCGATTCAGCCGGGCGGACCGCCGATTTGGATGGGCGGCCAATCACGCGCTGCGATTCGTCGTGCAGCGCGGTTCGGTTGCCATCTTCTGCCATCTCCATCGAAGGAATTTGACGTGGTCGAAACCTACCACGCCGCTTTGCGCGAGTATGGCCGCGACCCTGGCAATTTTCGCATCAAGGCCTTTTCGTCTATGTTTTGCACGGACGATCCCGCTCGTTCGTGGGAGGGACTGAAGGAGCACTTTCTCTACCAACATAATCTGTATCGGCAGTGGTATAGGAGTGCCGGCGATTCGACTGCGCCGGACGTGGCAGATGCGGACCAACTGTCTCGCGACAATTACTTTGTGGGCACGCCCGACGAATGCGAGAAACAAATTCGCGAGCACCAGAGGAACCTGTCCGCCGAAGAGTTCATTTTTTGGGCGCACCCGCCCGGATTTCCTGTCGAGAAGTCCACGCCTTCGATAGAGCTGTTCGCCAAGGAAGTAATTCCGCGTTTCCGCTGAGGAGAGCGCGGACGGCGCTGCTGCTTGTTGGTCGCCTCCACATATCTCGACTCATCAAGCTCGCTCAAAAAGTCCGGCGGCACCCTGGCCTCCGCCGACGCACATCGTGACCACGCCGTAGCGGGCTTTGCGACGCTCCATTTCATTGGCGAGCGTGCCAACCAGACGCGAGCCTGTCATGCCAAATGGGTGGCCGATCGAGATTGCTCCGCCGTTCACATTCAGCTTTTCGGGATCAATGCCCAAACGATCGCGACAATACACAACTTGCACGGCGAAAGCTTCGTTGAGCTCCCACAAATCGATCTCGCTGATCGTCAATCCGGAGCGCCGCAAAAGTTTGGGAACGGCAAAAACAGGTCCGATCCCCATCTCGTCCGGGTCGCACCCCGACACTTGATAGCCGCGAAAGAGGAGTTTGTAAGGGATTCCCAATTGCTCGCAGCGTTCGCGAGACATCAGCAGTGTAGCCGACGCTCCATCCGAAAGCTGCGAAGCGTTGCCGGCGGTCACCGTACCGTGGCCGCTGTGGGGGTCAAAGTGTGGCTTCAACGCCTGTAGACTCTCGATCGTCGTGTCCGGACGGTTGCATTCGTCACGATCGGCGAATACGTCGCGCACTCCGACCTTCTCGCCCGTTTTTTTGTCCAGGACGGCCATGGTGACGTTGATCGGAGCAATCTCGGCTTTGAAAAAACCCTCGCTCTGAGCCCGCGCCGTTCGCTGCTGGCTCAGCAGCGAATACGCGTCCTGAGTCTGGCGGCTGATCTTGTACCGCTTCGCTACGACTTCGGCGGTGTCACCCATCGCCATGTACAGCCCTGGCAATCTCTTTTGCAACTCAGGGTGTGGATCAATGTCGGGCTTGATCATGCTGATGCTTTCGACTCCACCAGCGATGATCGCGCCCGCACCCTCGTTCATGATTTGGTGCGCACCGATCGCGACGGCCTGCAAACCGGATGCACAAAACCGATTGACGGTCGTGCCTGCGACGGAGCTAGGCAGACCGGCCAGCATGGCGGAAATTCGCGCGATGTTCTTGCCCTGCGCCCCGTGTGGAAGCGCGCACCCTAGTACGACGTCTTCGATTTCGTTCCGGTCGAGGCCCGGCACTTTCTCCAATACGTGGTGGATACAGTGCGCCGCAAGATCGTCCGGCCGCGTGATGTTGAAAGAACCTCGATAGGATTTCGCAAGCGCCGTCCGAACACTGGCGACCACCACCGCTTCCCTTGTCCGCATGTTCACTGCCTCTCCGAACTGACAATGGTCGGTAGGGCCGACGGGCTCGCAATGACGGAAGCCCTGTCCGCATTCCGCTTGTCATAATCAGCAAACGTCTCTCCGCTCTCGGCTAGGCGCTTCAACAAAGGAGCGGGCTCCCAAAGCTCACCATGTTGGCGCTGGAGTTCGCAAGTACGCTGGTATACGGTGCCGAGGCCAACGACACTCGCATACCACATTGGCCCGCCGCGCTGCTCTGGAAATCCATAGCCGTTGACGTAGATGACGTCAATGTCGCTGGCGCGGAGAGCGCAGCCTTCCTCTAGGATCCGCGCGCCTTCGTTAACGAGCGAATAGATGCAGCGCTCGACGATCTCGCCAGCAGAGAACGGGCGCTGCCGAATGCCTGCATCGGCGGACCAGAGACGCACAAGTCTGGCAACTTCCGGATCGGAAATGGGAGTGCGGTCACCGTTGTATTTGTACCAGCCGCCGCCCGTCTTCTGGCCGAACCGCCCCATCTCGCACAGTCGATCCTCGATTATCGGCTGCCGAACTCCGAATCTCTCCAGATGGCGATGCTCCTTTCGAATCCGCCAGCGAATATCGAGGCCGACAAGATCGGCTGTCCTCAGTGGCCCCATGGCCATACCGAAGTTGTAGAGCGCCTTGTCTACCTCCTCGATGTCGGCGCCTTCTTCAACAACGAACTGTGCTTCGCGGCGATACAATCCGAACATGCGGTTTCCGACAAACCCCGGGCAATTGCCGACGAGGACACCTGATTTGCCGAGCTTTTTCGCAAGGTGCATGCACGTAGCGATCACTTCTTTGCTGGTCTTATGGCCGCGGACAACCTCGAGCAGACGCATGACCGGGGCGGGACTGAAGAAATGCATGCCGATCACCTCGTTGGGCCGGTTCGTGACAGATGCGATCGCGTCAATGTCCAGTGAGGAGGTATTTGTCGCCAGGATCGCACCGGGTTTGCATATGCGATCCAGGTCTCCGAATGCGACCTTCTTGGCGCCCATATCCTCAAAAATAGCTTCGACCACAATGTCAGCCTCTGAAAAGTCGTCGTCACGAAGCGTCGGCCGGATCAGTTCCAGGCGCTCGTCAACAAACGTCTGCGTTAGCCGTCCGCGTTCCACGGATGCTGCATAGTTCCTGCGGATCAGATCCATACCGTGGTTGAGCGCCTCCTGGTTGGCATCCTTGAGCATCACGGGAATCCCGGCATTCGCAAAGACCATGGCGATGCCGCCACCCATGAACCCCGCGCCCAACACTGCCGCGACGTTGACGGGAACTCGTGGCGCATCTTTTGGTATATCGGGAATCTTCGCAATCTCGCGGCCCGCAAAAAACAAGTGAATCATTGCCTTCGATGTTTCGGAAAACAGACATTCGTTGAACAGTCTCTGTTCTACTTCGCAGCCTCTGTCAAATGGTAACTTGGTAGCAGCTTCGACAGCTTCAATAGCCGCGAGCGGCGCAGCGACACCGCGGTGCTTTTTCGTTGAGGCCTCGCGAGCTGCGGCGAAAAGGGCAGTATTCTCGTCGGGCGTTCCGAGTTTCGCGGTGAGATCTCGGGTTCTGCGCACCGAATTTCCAACTACGCTCCGTGCGAAGGCAACTGCACCCGTCAGAAGATCACCCTCGATCAATTGATCCACAATGCCGAGTCGCAAAGCCTCCTGGGCTGCGATGGGTTTTCCTTCGGTACACATTTCCACTGCGGTTGCCACGCCAGCGAGCCGGGGCAGGCGTTGCGTGCCCGCTGCACCAGGGATAATTCCGAGCTTTACTTCGGGCTGGCCTACTTGCGCACTTGTGACCGCAACGCGATAGTGTGCGGCCATGGCGAGCTCAAGTCCCCCGCCCAATGCATTCCCGTGGATCGCCGCGACCACCGGTTTGCTGCAGTTCTCGATCTGGAGCAGCGCCTGAAGGAGGATCGAGCCGTCGCGCCGTTTCGTACCCGAAGTGAACTTTACGAACTCGTTGATGTCTCCGCCGGAAACGAAGGTTCGGCCACCGCCGACCAACACGACAGCCTTAGCATTCTCGTCCTCGCAGACCCGCTCCACTGCTTTCGAAAGCGCCTCGACCACTCCGGGGCTGAGCGCATTCACCGGCGGGTTGTTAATCGTGATGATCGCAACATCGTGATCGCTGCCAAGCTCAACCAAAGCGCTCATGTGATCGACTCTCCTCGTTGAAAAACCACTCCTTATCCGCGACCAGACACGGTTCGTTCCGCGCTGAATTCATATTCAGACTGCGATTTGTCCATTTGTTGTTTCGGTGAAGAGGAAGCGCAATCGGCCATCTTTCAGGGCGATCGGTCCATCCACTCTTGCTTCGGCGTCAGGTGGAACCAGTTTGCTTTAAGAGCATTCCGCCGATGCCATATTCTCTCGGGACGAGGAGGCGAAGAGGGCCTGCGCGTGCCAGCGCACCGGCAATCGCGTGACGCAATATTCGTTTCGCCGATCCTTTCTTCCAAGGGGCTCAGTGTGTCCTCAAACAGCCAGATCACCCGTGCCTTCAATCGCTTTTGATCGTCGTTCAGCGGGAAATCCATAGACTCAGCGACCCTTCCAGCGTGGCTTTCGCTTGGCGAGAAAGGCGTCCAGCCCTTCCTTGGCATCCTCCGTTAGCAGGACCAACGTGGCCATTTCTTTCAAGTAGTCCAACGCTTCATTCGCGCTCAGATCGGAAGACCTGTAAAACGCCTCCTTGCCGAGCCGAAGCGTCGACGGGCTGAATTGCAGGAGGTTCGACGTCAGCCGGTTCACTTCCGAATGTAACTGTTCGTGCGGCACGGCACGGTTGATCAAACCGATTCGCTCTGCTTCCCGGGCGCTGATGATTTCGCCGGTCATGACCAGTTCCATGGCTTTACGTCTTCCGATCACGCGAAATAGATTGGCCATTACCATCATGGGAAAGATGCCCACTTTGATTTCCGGAAAACCAAAGCGCGCTCTTTCCGAAGATAGAACAAGATCGAAGAGCAGCGTAAGTCCGGCGCCCCCCGCCAATGCCAGGCCATTAATGGCCCCAATCACTGGCTTTCCAACCTCCAAAAACGCTTTGCATAATCGGCGGTAAGCCTCGTTCTGCTCTCTCTTGGCAAGCGCATCCTTGTTGAGGAAATCATTCATGTCAGCGCCTGAGCAAAAGGCTTCATCGCCGGCCCCGGTAACCACAACGAGATAAACCTGCGCATCTTCCCGAATGGTTGCTAGGGCGTGGATCAACTCAGCGATCGCGCTGCGATTGAGGGCATTCCGCTTCTCAGGCCGATTGAGCGTAATCCGTCCGATGTGGTCGGTCAGCTCATAAAGGATGTGCGTATAAACCATGTTCTACTGAGTCTCAATAATACAGAGCTATGCTATAGCCGCCATCGATGCAAAATGTCTGACCCGTAACGTAATCCGAGCTGTGCGACGCCAGGTAGACGGCGAGCGGTTTCAATTCTTCCGGACGACCCGCTCGGCGAATCGGCATGCGCTCAAAGATCCGCTTGCTGGTCTTCGGGTCGGACAAAATCCCGGCCGACATATCTGTCTCAAAATGGCCCGGAAGAATGGCGTTCACACAAATCGCGTATCGCGCCCACTCTACGGCCAAGCTTCTCGTCATCTCGTCAATCGCTGCCTTCGAGCAGGAGTAAGCGAGGCAGTGCGTCGTGCCCATGGATCCAAAAATGGAACCTACAGTTATGATCTTTCCCCCGCCGTGCTTGATCATGTGTGCCGCGATGGCCTGTGTGCAGAGGAAAGTTCCGGTGAGATTGGTACGGATTACGCTGTTCCATTCTTCCTCAGTGGTGCTTAGTGAAGAAACTGCGTGCATAACGCCGACACTGTTGACGAGAATGTGGATCCGTCCCTGCCACGCCGAGGCCCTCGCAACTGAATCTTTGATCTGTTGCGATGAACCGACGTCCATCTCGATCGCTAATGCCCGCCTGCCGGTCCTTTCGATGAGATTGCAACTTTCGTCGAGATTCTGTAGGCGCCTGCCGCAACAGACAATGTCCGCACCTGCTTCGGCAAGACCTAGCGCGATGGCGCGTCCCAGGCCACTACCGGCCCCTGTGACCAAAGCCACTTGGCCAGTAAGCGAAAACCATTTCTCAAGTGCGCTCAATCGTCCTCATCATGCTCTACCTCGAGGTAGCGGCTTACAAAACTAGTATCGTAGCGTCCAGCGACGAAATCAGTATCACGTAGTGCTTTCTTGTGGAAAGGAATGGTCGTGCTCGTCGGCGAAATCATAAACTCATCCAGGCAGCGCGACATCTTCGCGACCGCCTCGTCGCGGGTTTTGGCGTGCGCGACGAGCTTCGCCAGCAGCGTGTCGTAATAAATGGGAATCTCGTATCCCGCATAAATGTGTGTATCCACTCGTACGCCAGGCCCGTCCGGAAGAAAAAGGGTTTCGATGATTCCGGGGCATGGAAGAAAATTCATGTCCGGATCTTCCGCATTGATGCGGCATTCGATCGCCCAACCCTTGCTGCGGATTGCAGCTTGCGGGATGAGCGGCTCTCCCATCGCGATCTTGAATTGCTCCTTGATCAGATCTACCCCGGTTACCATCTCGGTGACGGGATGTTCCACCTGGATACGGGCATTGATCTCTATGAAGTAAAAATTACCTGACGGATCGACCAGGAATTCCATGGTTCCCGCATTCAAATATCCGATGCGCTTTACTCCCTGCAGGGCAGCGGCACAGATCTTCTCCCTCAACGCTGCGTCGATTCCGGGGCTGGGCGACTCTTCAATCAGCTTCTGATGCCGTCTTTGTACGCTGCAATTTCGCTCGCCAAGATGTACGGCATCTCCCTTCCCATCGCCGAGCACCTGGACCTCGACGTGGCGTCCTCTGGAGATGAACTTTTCCATGTATATCTTGCCGTCCCCAAACGCGGCTCGTGCTTCTGCCTGAGCGACGGGGAATTCTTCGTTAACGGCCGCCTCGTCGTTGCATACCCTCATCCCGCGACCACCGCCTCCCGCCGCCGCTTTTAGGATAACGGGATAGCCGTATTCGCGCGCCAGCGCCGATGCGTCGGCAAGCTTCGCGACGGCAACATCGCTGCCGGGAATGACCGACAAGCCGGCAGATCTCATACTCTTCTTTGCATCGAGCTTGTCTCCGGCCAGTTGCAGGTTCTCGACGGTGGGGCCGATAAATTTGAGCTTTGCCTCAGCGCATCCGAGGGCAAATCGAGTGTCCTCGGAGAGAAAACCGTAGCCGGGGTGAATGCAGCTCGCCCCGCTGCGCTTTGCCGCGTCGATCAATTTTGGGATGCTCAGGTAATTTTCGTTGCTCTGGCGACCGCCGAGCGAGACGCTTTCATCCGCCGACCGAACGTGCATGGAATCTTTGTCCGCGTCCGAATAAACCGCAACCGTCCGGATTCCAAGCTCTCTCGCGGCGCGAATCACGCGGAGCGCGATTTCGCCGCGATTCGCGACTAGTACTTTGGAAAACAGAGGCCTAGCTCCCAGTTAGATCTGTTCGATTCGAAAGAGTGCCTGGCCCTTGGCGACCGCTTCCCCGTTGGCCGAGCCAATCTCAATAATTCTTCCCTGCACCGTGGATCGGACCTTGCTGAAGACCTTCATCGTTTCGAGCAGACACAAAACCTGTCTGGGCGACACCCTACTCCCCAGTTCGACGTACGGAGGATCGTGCTGAGAAGGTGCCCGGTAAAAGACGCCAGCGATCGGCGCGATTATTGCAACAATTCCATTCCCATCAACTGGCACTCGGATCCTCTACTATGCGTGCGATCAGATTCGAAACTCCACGGCCTCTTCTGCAGACAGGATATGTCATTCCAAAACCGCTCCACTTGAAAACGGCGCAATGCGCATCATTCATCCACTTCGAGAATCATTCTAAGCAAGTTGCACCCAAATGCTTTCCCCGTTTGGTCCATCGCTAACGTCCGGGTGGCGCCCCCACCCAGAGCGTTGAACATGACGAATTCGAGAGAATCCAAGTTATCCATCTCGTATCGGACAACGTCACCCTTGACGATGCCCTGAAAGTGTTCCTTCACGCGCTCGGCCGTCAAATACTTCTTCAGAATCTCGTAAGCCTTCTTGTCCTTCGCCATCACGCCGATATCGGAAACGTCCCCTTTGTCTCCGGATCGTGCGTAAGCAATGTCAATCAGAGGAATCTGCTTTTTCACGTCGTCAAACCTCCCTCATGATCAGCCGCGTGGGAACCTCTTCTCGAGGAATGAGCGTCGGCCACAGAGAAATGACCTGCCGAGGAGGTGGAGGGCTGATCACCGCTGTTGAACCCACGGGACCGTGTGTCCAAAGATGTGTGACCTCTCGCCGGACCAGATTGGCCACTTCCTTGGAACTGGTCCTCACCGCGACCCGCACTCGCACTTCATTCAATTCACTGGGGTGCGGTACACTTGCCAATGGCCCGTGCAGCGAATTGACCCCAATGTAATCAACCCTAATTTCTTGGATCTCCAGATTCTTCTCCTTGAATCGGCCTCTCAGGAACGACTCACAGAACTTCGCTTTCTCAAGCGCGTCTGGCCAAGATACGCTGATTTCGCTTTCGCCGATCCAGCCGTCTTCATATCCAATGCAGAGCTTCAGCATCTTCGGTTTTGGTTTACCTTTGAAGCCAGTAACCCTCACCTCGTCCTTGGCCACTTCCTTAATAGACAGATGAGTGAGGTCGGCAATGCCGTCAGCCATTAGATAATTCCTTGGATCGTGAACCTCGTAAACAAGATGTTCCTTCACCGTCCATTCCGTGATGAACCGGCCCGTTTCCTTAGGCTTGGTAATGATGGCATCACCATTTTCGTAGACTTCGGCAATCGGAAAAGCTGCTCGCCAGGGTTCCTTGATGTCTTTCCAGAAATTCGACATACCGCCTGTGCACCCTGTCGTACATTCAATGATATGACCAATGGTGATACCTGCGGCGATTTTGTCCCAATCATCCATGGCCCACCCGAACTCGTGAACCATCGGTGCGATGTAGAGAGCGTTGTCGGTGCATCGGCCCGTAACCACCACGTCGGCGCCCTTTCCAAGCGCCTCCACCAGGCGCTCGGAGCCGATATAGACATTGGCGGCCACAATGCGGTCCATGATTCGGTCAATGTCTTCTTCGCCGGTATCCATGTTCGCCAGCTTGATGCCCCGTTTGTGGATGTCCTGAATTCGGTCGAAGATGTCGTCGCCGGCGACAACGCCTACCTTCAGCCCGGGAAGGTTTGCAGCCTTCGCAATCTTCAGAACTTCTTCACCCCCTTGCTCCGGATTCGCACCTCCGGCATTGGTGAGCATCTTGATGCCCTTCGCATGGCAGAGAGGTAGAAGGGTCTGCGTCCATGGAATCAGATCCGGAATGTATCCCCTCTTCGGATCCTTGGCTTTCATCCTTTGAAGAATTGAAAGCGTGAGTTCAGCAAGGTGATCGAAACCGATGTAGTCGAGCTTGCCGTACTTTACTAGGTCGATAGCGGGATCCAGCATGTCTCCCCACGAGGCGGAGCCGGCCCCTAATCGGATTTTCTTCAAGTCTTGTTGCGGATCAGGTCTTTTAGAAATCGAGCCCAAGGGGCCTCCGTTCAGAAAAGGATCAGCCTGCACAGGTGCCTGAGTGCTCCGGCGGCGCAAGATAGAAAGCAGACTTTACTGTGGCGAAAGCGCATCGTCAACAAAAACTTCTACCTGCGGGTAAAAACGTGATGGGCCGCGGGAAAGGCTATCTACCCCAGGCCATTTTCCGGGTGGATTGTCGCTGCGCCGAGTAAACTCTTGAATGCACATTAGATATCGTCCGACCGAGAGAGAGGCGCTCGCCCCAGGGTACAGTTGCTTTAAATCCACAGTTTCACCTTGCTATACTTGCGTGTCTCTATGGATCGGGCGGCAGTAGAATTTCAACCGGAGAGTCGAATCAAGAGCCGGTTTGCTATTAGCACGTCCAAGGAGTTCAGAACGACTATTCCTTCGATTCGAATCATTCCCTTGCGCGGATTGCCGGAGGTTGTACCCGGCGATGAACTGGTTCGGCTCCTCGTCGCAGCGACGAGGCGACAGCGCGTGCGCGTTGGCAAGGGAGACATCTTCGTCGTCACGCACAAGATTGTTTCGAAGGCGGAAGGCCAAATACTTCACCTCGACTCGATCAAACCCTCCAACAAAGCCGCGCGATGGGCAGGCAAATACAACAAAGACCCGCGGTTGATCGAGTTAGTGCTCCGCGAGGCCAGCGGCATTGTACTTATGAAACGCGGGGTAATCGTGGCGGAAACCCGACATGGATTTGTTTGCGCTAACGCGGGTGTGGATGTATCGAACAGCCCGGACGGGACGGCTGTGTTGCTGCCCAAGAATCCGGATCGCTCCGCGCGCAAATTGCACGACGGGCTCACAAGAGCATTCGGGGTTCGCGTTGGCACTGTGATTTCAGATACCTTTGGGCGCCCGTGGCGAGAGGGCCTTGTCAACGTGGCGCTAGGGGTGGCTGGCATCGCGTCGCTGCTTGACTATCGTGGCAAGCCCGATGCGAACGGCAAAACCTTAAACGCCACGTTGATCGCTGTCGCGGACGAACTGGCATCCGCCGCTGAACTCGTGATGGGTAAATCTGAACGAGTACCCGCAACCATCATTCGGGGCTACTTGGCCAATGGCAATTTCCAAAGCGGCGCCGACTTGATTCGCCCCAGAGAGAAGGACCTTTTCCGCTAGCGGCCGCTTAAGTTTACAAATTAAGTCAGGGGACTATGATGCAGTGTCCAGAACGGAATATAAGCTGGATCGTTCGCAGATGGCAGGAGTAGGCCGCGTGAGCCACACGATTGCAATCATTGGTGGGACCGGACCGGAGGGCATGGGACTAGCACTCCGCTGGGCGCGAGCAGGTGAACAAGTCCTGATTGGATCGCGCGACGCGCAACGCGCCCGCGATGCCGCAGCAAACATCACACTTCGCGCGGGAGGAACGGCGTCGGTTCGAGGCATGGAGAACGCCGAAGCGGTTGGGACCTCACAAATCGTCGTTCTGACCGTTCCCTTCTCCGGCCAAGCTGCCTTGCTCAAGGACCTGAAACTATCCTTCAAACCGGGAGCGATCCTGATTGACGCGACCGTGCCTTTGGCGACCGCCGTCGGTGGTGCTCCGTCCAGGACTCTAACCGTATGGCAAGGTTCCGCGGCAGAGCAGGCGGCTGAATTGGTGCCGAAGGGCGTCGCCGTTGTCGGCGCGTTCCACAATATCCCGGCCGGGGCGTTAAGTGGCGAGAACCCTGTCGATTGCGACGCCATCATCTGCACAGATGACGAAGATGCGCGTAAAGTCGCATCGGAATTGGCCGAAGAGATCCCCGGCGTCCGTGCCATCAACGGCGGGCGCTTGGAAAATTCTCGAATCGTGGAACAGATCACCGCGCTGCTCATCACCATCAATCAACGATATAAGGTGCATGGCGTGGGATTGCGCCTCACGGGGCTGCCGATCGCGGGTCCCCAAAGCTGACCTAGGCAAGCGGAACTTTCCTGCCTATCGCCGGCTCTTCGGCACCGGGCACAAAACCGTGGGACTGCAGCCAGGTGCGAGTCGCGTTGGACCGCACGTCCTGGGCGCTCAGCAGTCGCAAATCATCCACGTCATCGATGTCCACTTCAATCCTCGGATTCCTGACCACACTTATTTGCGAACCGACTCGAGATGCCTCAGCCAGGTGTTTGGCGAAGCTGCCCGGACCAAACCGAGACGGAAACAATGTTGGCGGCTTGCGGAGAAGTGCATTGGTTCCGTCTCCATCGCGCGACGGGACGATTACGGTGGCCGACCCAGATGGCAGCCCACTGAACAGCGACTCGATGTCGCAGGGCTGGATGAGCGGAAGGTCCACGGGCAGGCGAAGCAAGGCGTCGACACCATGTTCGACGCACCATCGCGACGCGAAATCCACTGAGTCGCTTTCCGAAACCTGCCGCGACTCGGAAATCACCTCCCATGCAAAACGGCGCGCTCGATCGAGGACTCGCGGCTCGGCGCTGACGACAAACACCTTGTCAACATTTCGCGCGGCTGCGGCGACATTGAAGAAGTCCTGCCATAGTGCATCCGCTAGTTCAATACGCGCAACAGCTGAGAAGTGCGCTGTCAGACGCTGCTTCGCTTTCGAAAGTTCCTTCACGGGGATTAGAAGGGCGTTTATTTTCTTCTCCGTGTGCTTCGAATAAGAGACGATCTCCCGCGAACCTGCGATCGACTATGCGCGGCGTGATTCGAAATAGAGTCCAGCACTAACCGTGCAACCCGCGCCTTATCATGGATTGTTCGCATGACCGTTGGACCGCAAATCGCGCGAACACCTAACGCCTCGACTGCGCGCACCTGGGCCGAATCTGCGCGGTCAATCAGTAACGTTCCGCAAATATCCTGATAGAGCTTTGCAATCGCGGAGACTGAGGTCCCCAGACCCATTTGCATCATCATCCGGTCCGACGGACCCTTCAGAGATTTGCCGCCCACGAGCGGACAAACGGCTATTACACAGTCGCGCCGCTTTCGAAGCGCCTCGCGAATACCGGGGACAGCAAGAATAGGTCCTATACTGATGAGCGGGTTGCTTGGGCAAATCACGATACCATCCGCTGTCCGCAAAGCTTCCAAGACACCCGGCGCCGGCTCTGCTTCGCGGCTTCCTTCAAAGCGAATCCGCCGAACGGCCGGCCTCGCACGCAATTTGACGAGATATTCCTGAAAATGGAGGAACCCCTTCCGCGTGCCGATCATAGTTCGAACGGGCTGATTGCTCATCGGCAGGATTCTAGCTTTCACGCCGAGCGCCCTGCGGATAGAATCGGCAACCTGGGCAAGCGTTGCACCTTTCCGAAGCTCATCGGTGCGGTACACGTGCGTCGCCAGATCGCGATCGCCCAGTTGGAACCATTTCGGACATCCAAAAACGGAGAGACGTTCCAATAGAACGAAAGTGTCCTTGTCGAACCCCCAACCCGTAGCCGGACTCACGACGCCGCCCAACGTGTACGTCACAATGTCGAGGTCCGGCGAAATCTCCAGTCCGTGAAGTGCAAGATCATCGCCCGTGTTAACGATCACGGTCAACTGCCGTGGATCCATCACACGCGCGAGACCCAGCAGCAGCTTCGACGCTCCGACGCCTCCCGCCAACGCGGCGATGCGCATCAAACCGCCGACTTCGCATGCATGATGTGATCTCCGCCATTTTTGGCTTCATCTTCCCGATTGGCATCAAATGTCTGCAGGATCTTGTAAGTCGTCGAACGTTCCGCTGGAATGCGGCCGGCGGAGCGGATCAGCGATTGAAGCTGCGCGGGCGATACATACTCCCCGTGCATGGAGCCAGCCGCCTTTGAAATGCTTTCTTCCATGAGTGTTCCGCCGAAATCATTTGCTCCCGCATTCAAACAGTCGAGCGAGCCTTCGAGTCCGAGCTTAACCCACGAGACCTGGATGTTGCGGATGTAGCCGTTGAGGAGTATGCGTGCGAGAGCATGAACGATTACGCTCTCCTCCTCCGCATATCCGGGTCGCGATTTGCCGATCCGATAGAGGCGGGTCTTTGGATGGATGAAGCCCAGAGGCACAAATTCGGTGAACCCGTGTGTTTCCATCTGAATTTCGCGCAGAAGCAGGATGTGGCGCACCCAGTGTTCGCGCCCCTCCACGTGTCCATACATCATCGTCGAAGTGGTCGGAATGCCAAGCATATGAGCGGTACGTATGATTTCTACCCACATAGCAACTTTTAATTTGTTCGGGCTTAGGAGGCTTCGCACCTCGTCGTCCAAGATCTCCGCAGCGGTGCCAGGAATGCTTCCCAATCCCTCTTGCTTCAGCATCAAGAGATATTCCTTCACGGGCAGCCCGGTTTTCTCGATGCCATAGGCAATTTCCATCGGCGAAAATGCGTGGACATGGATTCGCGGCAGAGCCTTCTTGATGTCGCGCAAAAGATTCCGATAGTAAAATCCATCGAGGTCTCTCGGTAGGCCGCCCTGGATACACACCTCCGTTGCGCCGCATTCAACCGCCTCGCGAGCCTTCGCGATAAGCTTCTCATTAGATTGAAAATAGGAATCCGAAGCGTGGGGACCGCGACTGAAACCACAAAATTCGCAGCCGACGAAGCAAACGTTGGTGAAATTCAGGTTGCGGTTCACCACATATGTAACTACATCACCGACCGCCTTACGTCTCAATTCGTCAGCTGCTGTGACGAGGGCAGCCAGGTCAGTTGAACCCGGGGTGGCCAACTGCATACCTTCTTCAAACGTTAGCCGCGCTCCAGAGAGTGCTCTCTCCAGAATACGAACCACAGCGGGACTTGCATGCCGCGAAGCATCTTCCCATGACGTTTTTGGGAGACAACGAAACATCTCAGCTCGACGTTCAGTTGGCACAAGACCGGGCATAACCTTCCGTATCCAGCCATTGTCCAAGCTGAAATCGCAATTTCGGATCGACGAATTCAGCTTGACGGGCGAACTCGGGGTAAATCGCCAAACGCTCGCGCAGTTCGTATCCCCGAGTTTCTGTCTCATGTTTAAGTAAGGCGAGATCGGGCCAGGGTGCTTCGGGATTGATAAAGTCCTGAGTCACCGGTGAGATTCCGCCCCAGTCATTAATGCCTCCCTCAAGGAGGCGCGGGAAATCTGCGTAACTCAAATTGGGTGGCGCTTGCAAATTCATTCTACCGCCCAAAATCAGGCGCGCGATGGCCAATGTGCGCAACATATCTTCAAGGGATGGCTCCGGCATAAGCTCCCACGGCGTGCCCGGTTTGGCGCGAAAATTTTGGACGATCACCTCCTGAACATGTCCGTAGCGGGCATGCAATTCGCGAATGGCAAAGAGGCACTCGACGCGCTCCTCCAGCGTTTCGCCGATTCCGATCAGCATTCCCGTGGTGAACGCCATGCGGAGTCGTCCGGCCTCCTCGATTGTCCGCAAACGGAGGGAGGGAACCTTGTCCGGCGCATTCCAATGGACTTCGCCCTTGCGCATCAGCCGGGTGCTGGTGCTCTCGAGCATCAAACCTACGCTCACATTCGAGCGCCGCAACCGCTCTAGATCGCTCTTCCCCATCAGCCCTGGGTTCGCATGAGGCAGCAAATTGGTACGTTCAAGCGTCAATTCGCACATTGCCACGAGATAGTCGAGGGTCCGCGCAAAGCCCAATTGTCGAAGCTGCTCGGCAGCTTCCGGGAAAACCCGCTCGGGCTGATCCCCCAAACTGAAGAGAGCTTCCTTGCATCCGGCGCGACGCGCGCGCTGCGCCAAGTCCAACACTTCGTCCGGAGTTAGAAAGCGGCCGCCAGGCTCCGAGGGATCGCGTCTGAAAGTGCAGTAGCCACAATAATCGCGGCAGAGTGGGGTTAGCGGAATGAATACTTTCTTTGAGAAGGTGACCCTGCGTCCGTGGCATCGATCTCGAAGCGATGTAGCCGCGGACAAAAGTGCAGGCAATTCGGCGCCATACAAGAGAAGAGCTTCCGCTCGTGCAAGGTCTCGCTGTTGCGTTGCTCGAGCTAGGATATCCTCCATCTTCTCAGGGGTTGCGATTGCCATGTCTAGCCTCGTGCCATGTGCCTTCAGATTCTACCCGCGAGTCAATTAGGCCGGGGCTATTCTACAATGCTGAGCAGCAAAGTCTAGGATGTGCTGCATCTTCGGCCTGGTAGACAACGCCCATGCACCTTCGAGCTTTTCGATGACGCGGTTAATGAGAAATCGTTCGGGCCGATCAGGGGCTGGGGCGCAGGCATCGCGTGGCGCTGATATTTAGGATGCGCTCGGGGTCAAGTCAACGCGCGCCTGTTGTCGGAGCAATTCAACAAATTCGCGGATGGTTAACGGGATGCCGGACACACGACTCAGTTAGCCGCATTAGAGGACAACCAAATCTTCACCGCTTTAGCATTCTCTTCTGTAAACAGTGGGTTCTTTTTCAGCATTACCAAGAACCAGTCGATCTCCTCCGGTTGGGAAGGGTACCCGATGCATTGTCCGTGCGCATTCCCTTTGACTGGGCGGTTCGAATCGATGATGGGATTGCCCTTTTCGTCCAAAATAGAAATGTAAGGCAGTCCGATGAGTCCCCCTGGGCCAACGCCGCCATACTTTATAAGCAGATTCATGCTTCCCGGATTGTTTAGACCGGGATTTTTGCCGTATTCTTCAGCGACACTAATCCTCGAAATCACATACTTGTCAGCAAAAAGTGGCTGAATTTCCGGTGCGCCGAGAAATGCGTCCAACGAAAGACAATCTCCACACCAAGACGCTCCAAATATCAGGAATATGTTCTTGTGTTGCGCGGCCGCTTGAGACTTGGCCGCAGCGAGAATATCATCGGCCTTTGGCGGCTTTTCCGGAGCAGCAGAACTCGCCAGCGACGCGAGGGTTATGACAATAAGTAAGCTTCTCATTGAAGAATCGAAGTCTAACTCACCTCATCTGGGCCAACAACGACTCGTGATACCAAATCGTAAACCGTTTAAGGTCAGTGCGAGGTGCAGGATGCCCAACCCTTCGTTTTCTGAAGGGTGGGGTTTTGCTGCGGCTTCGCTGAGGTAGTGTCAGTTTCGAGTTCATGCGCAAGGTAATCCCTGAACGCAAATGCAGAGCACCACGTCCCTTGTAGCGCCGAACGTTTCTCGTCTATCGTACGCCGCGTCCCCACCCTTACAAGACAAAAGGTGGGCCACCCTCGCTTGCTTGCTGTATTGCCAATTATCGAACGCGGACGCCGATCCTAAACGCGGAAGAGTTTTCAAAGCGCGTGATGCTTCAAGGCTGCGCCACCCGCCGGAGTGCGAGACGAATAAGATGTCTTACCACGACAGCCGCCGCCGCAGTCAATAAGATCCACGTCACTCCCGAGTCTACTTGACCGCGGGCCATCGCAAGGGCTGAGTATGATACGCGGCTGCGATGCTGACTACAGCCGCGAGACCCCCATCCAAGGCGGCCACTTTGAAGTTCCAAGGAAGGCGACACACCAAGCACGTAAAGAAGCCAACTACGCTACCGACCACACAGGACACCAGCAGAGTGACTAAGGCTATTGCCGTTGCGGCACCTGTCGTCAGCATCAGTGCCCACCCCGCCCGGCGAAAGAAACCGTCCGATCGCTGATTCCAACAATGCTAAATTACGGGAAGAAACGAGATTGCCAAAAAGATGACCATTGCTATCGCTAAAAGGCCGAAAAGAACATCAGTAAGCTTACCCGTCTTGCGCGATTGATCGGCTGGAAAAAACAAGCTGACCACGAATAACGCGATAAGGCCTAGGGAAGAAAACATAAGCCAGTCGACCAGCAAATGCGAAGCGTTTTGCCGATCCGCGGATCCCCAGACGAGCAGCATCATGATGTTCAGTACTGCGAATATTCGCAGTACATAGCTGAGTTTCGTGTTTACGGCCATGGCCGGGAGCATACCTGATTCTACACATCGCTGACTAAGCCGTTCCAAGTAGAAGGCTCCGGCAGCTTGTCTGCCCGAAACCAATATCTTCTGACGGGCATCGCGGGGGAAGGATACGCGGAAGTTACTCGGACCCCACAAAACGAACCTAACTCCTGCAAAATGTGTGGTGCCGGCGGGGGGAATCGAACCCACGGCCTAGGGATTATGAGACCCTCGCTCTACCACTGAGCTACGCCGGCGAATCGGAGTGCAACATAGTAAGGATGAGCGCGGAGCGGTGTCAAGCAAAGCGAATCACTGGACCGAACGCATCCGGCAGCAGTTTTGGAATCGCAAGCTTAAGGATCAGCCGCCCTCTTGGCCCGGAGCAATGACCCCCGCTGGTCCGGTCTGACAGAGCGGTACCGCGCAACGTGCCGTTTCCTCTCCCGGAAAAAGGGCCATGCTTAATACGAGGGCAGTAGTACCGAGGTACCGTTGACCCTTTCTCGGTGCGCCGCTACCTTGCTACAAGCCAGTTTGTACTTTCTTGGCCCGGTGGGCAGAAAAAGCGCCCTACCAGGCCAAAAGGCCGTGGTGTTGTCTTTTTAGACACAAAACGGCCAATTCGGTATCGGTTTGGACCACCGCTTCCTATAATCCCTCCGCTGTTCGCAACATGGAGGGTCCATGAAGCGGATGTTCGTAGTTGCAGTACTTGTGGTGGCATTGGTAGGCACAGTGGGTCTGTGCAACCTGCCGATCCATCACACTCAGGTACAAACGGCTAACGGTGGCGGCCCAATTCCGCCCACACCGCCGAATAACTTCAACGGTGGGGGCCCGATTCCGCCGACACCACCAAATAACTTCAACGGTGGAGGGCCGATTCCGCCCACGCCGCCGAATAATTTGGTGTAGTGGCTCTGGTTGCTCGTTAGAACGTTAACCTACGGGCGGGCCAGGGCTTGGAGCTGTGAAGCACCATGCATGGCCCGCTTGATTATTTTCTCTGGTTTGGCAGCGCCGTTCTGCAGGCCGCCGCGGTGGTGTGCTCGCTACGGGCGAAGTGTTTTTTCAAGTTCTTTTTCTTGAACTTCTACCTGGTGGCCGCATGCCTGGCCACCGCCCTGCGTTACCTGATTTTCGTTCACTACGGGCTTGCCTCCACGCAATACTTCTATAACTACTATTATTCCGACTTGCTGCTGACCATCTGCCTTTATCTCGCGCTCAGCGGCCTCTTCGTGCACGTGTTTAAGGAAATGGGAGCCAGCAAGCATATCCGGCTCGGCGCCGTGCTCGTGCTGATCGCCACGGCGGGGGTTTCCTTCCTGATTGTGCGGCACGCGCAAGGCGACCTAACGGATGCCAACAATCTTCACGGCGCCAAGTTCGTCTACGAATTGACGCAAAACCTCTATTTCGTGGGCGCAGTATTGACGTACCTGCTCTGGTTTGCGGTGCTGAAACTGCACCAAATGCACACACGCGTCGTTCAGATCATTTTAGCATTGGGCGTTTACTTTAGCGCATTTGCTGCCAGCTATGCATTTGCAGGGATCTCCCCGTATAGCTGGCTCTGGCGAGGCGTCTGCTACGTAGCGGCCCTGTGGCTCCCGATTGCCTGGGGTTATGCCTTCCTGAAGGTACCGGCCGAGGCCAAGCTGATGACCGCGCAGATCGCGCCGGGGCACTCATGATCGGCGGCTGCATCCTGTTACTTTCGCTTGGAGCGCTACTGGAGTTTTTCGTGTCTTACTGCCGGACCCAGCTCGCCTCGAGCGCCCGGGTGAGGCTTACCGAGCACGTTCTCGGGATCGCCGGCACGAAAGAGGGGCATATCGCGGCCGGCGAATTTGGCGCGCTGGTTCGGCTCTCGTGCCTGTGCCCCGGAACGAGCAGTCGGGGCAATGATGTCGCTGCCGTGCGGGTCTATTATCGCCTATTGAATTTTGCCGGCGTGGCGCCACGTAGCATCTTCCCCGCGCTCCGGGCTTGGGTTGATGGCGAACGCACCAAATGCGCGCACTTCGCCGGGGTGATCCTGGATCGCCAGATCGCCTATAGCCGCCGGATGATCGCCGAACAGCTTTCGGCTTCCCTCTGATTCTTCTTGCTTTCCGCCCGGTCTAAGGAATCGTGCGTCGCAGGCGCGCGGGCTGCTAGAATACTTACGTCCCCGGACACATCCAGATGGCAGAATCCCTGATTCAGCGCGTCGCGGAAACGATTTGCCGCCACCGCATGACGGCGCCCGGCGCCCATGTGGGCATCGGCGTCTCCGGCGGCGCTGATTCGGTGGCGCTGTCGTTGGTGCTCAAAGAGCTGCGTGACACTCTCGGAATTCGGCTTGCGGCCATTCATTTCAACCACCAGCTCCGCGGCGAGGAAGCCGACCGGGACGAGCAGTTCGTCCGGAAACTCGCCGCGGCCTTGGAGTGCGAGTTTATCGGCGGAAGTGAAAACGTGGCGGCCTGCGCTCAGGAACACGCCTGGAATCTGGAGGACGCGGGCCGGCGGCTGCGATATCAGTTCTTCGCGGACCTCGTGCGGGATCGACGCGTTACCCAGGTAGCAGTGGCCCATACGGCCGATGACCAGGCGGAAACCGTGCTTGCGCAAATCATTCGTGGGACGGGACCGACGGGCTTGGCCGGGATTTATCCGGTCGCCGAAAATGTGATTCGCCCATTCTTAGAGGTGCGGCGGGCGGAGTTGCGTGACTTCTTGACCGCGAGAGGACAGGCGTGGTGCGAGGACTCGACAAATCAGGATGAAACCAGACTTCGCGCGCGCATCCGAAATCGACTGATTCCCAGCCTGGAGACAAGCTTTCAACCGGCGATCACCGGCCATCTGGCGCGGCTGGCTAGCCTGGCGAGAGAAGACGAATGCTTCTGGCAGCATTTCATCGAAGAGAAGTTTCACAGGCTGGCCCGATTTGACGGGGGAACGGTCAGGGTCGTCACCGCCGATCTATTGGCCCCGATGGGGCGTCTTGCGCATGGTGCGCAGGAGGTAAACACGGCCGTTTCGACGAGGTTGGTTCGCCGCATCCTCGAGGAAGTGAAGGGCTCGCGGCGGGGCTTCAATCAATGCCACATCCAAGACGTAATTGCTCTGGCGCAAACCTCCCAAAGCGGAAGCCGGCTTGAGCTTCCTGCGGGCATCGTCGTGGAAAAAACGTTTGGCGAGTTGTGCTTTTGGCGAGATGCCCGCGAAGGCAAGCATGCACAGACGCTCACATCCAAGCGCCGTGATTTCCGCTACGAGGTGGCGCTGCAAGGGCTATCAGACCTGGCCGTTGACGTTACAGAAACGGGCCGGCGTCTGCGCCTGAAAGTAATTGACTGGTCCACGAGGCAGAGGGACACTTATCCGTACGCGCTTGATCTGGACCTTTTGCGAACTCCTTTGGAACTGCGCAACTGGCAACCGGGCGACGCGTATCGGCCACAGGGACGTCTGCACCAGCGAAAATTGAAGCACTTGCTGCGCGAGAGGCGTGTGGCCTTGCGCGAAAGAGCCAACTGGCCCGTCCTAACCAGCGCTGGCTCAGTAGCTTGGACCAGAGGATTCCCCTTCGCCGCGGATTTTGTCGCGAACTCGCGAACGCGGTTGGGCGTATTAGTGATTGAGGAGCCGCTTTGAAGGTGGAACCGCGGGTCGTTTATTCGCAATCGGGGCTGGACGCGAGGGTGGCGGCGATGGGCCGCGCGATATCCCGCGACTTTGCGGGGAAAGACCTCGACGTAGTTATCCTAGTGGAAAATGGCTTTGTTTTCGGCGCGGATCTGGTGCGGGCCATAAAGATTCCGGTGGTCTGCCACTTTGTGCGCTCGGAATTGCGAGACATTGAAATGGCTGGCTACGCCCGCCGCGAGGTGTTTTTCAGCCGTGCGCCAGTTTTGAAGGGGCGCAACGTATTGCTGGTGGACACGCTGCTACGAACGGGGATTACTCTGGATTTCCTGGTGAAGCGAATTCAAGAAACTGCGCCCCGGTCGCTGCGAATCGCGGTGCTGGTGGACGCGCCCTCCGACCGCCGGGTAGACTTAAAGCCGGATTACTTCGGATTTGCGGGAGCATCTAATCAACTAGTAGGATACGGACTGGCGGATCGCCAAGGTCATTACCGCAATCTTAGCTTCGTTGGGTCGCTGAAGGGTTCCTCTTCGGTACGGAGCGTGCGCGGCAAGGGCATCAAAGCAGGGCGAAGGGTATCCGGATCAAGGTGAGGTAAGTCGTGAATTCCAGTTCAGCGGCAAAAACAATTCTGGTCTGGATGTTTATCATCCTGCTCGGCCTGGTTCTTTGGAAGGTGTTTACCCCGACCAGCCAATCCTCGCGCGTGTATGACGAGACCTATGGCGTCTTCATGACCAATGTGGATCGCGGCAACGTGAAAGAAGTCACGATGCTGCTTTCCCAGAACAGCTATGAGATCGATGGCGAATATCGCGAGCCTGCCGAGAAATTCCGCGTAACGATCTTCAAGGAAGCTGCACCCGACCTCGTGAAGGAATTGCGCGATAAAGGCGTGGCCATCAATGTGAAGGAAGTGCGGGGCAACGATTGGGTCGCCATCGTGATTAACCTGCTGCCCTTCGTCGTGTTGTTTGGCCTGTGGATCTTCATGATTCGCCAGATGCAGGCGGGCGGAAATAAGGCGCTGAGTTTCGGCAAGTCGCGCGCCAGGCTGCTGACCGCGCAGCAGAAAAAAGCCACCTTCAAGGATGTGGCGGGGATTGAAGAGGCGAAAGACGAGCTTCAGGAAATCATCGATTTCCTGAAGGATCCGCAAAAATTCCAGAAGTTGGGCGGGCGCATTCCCAAGGGCGTGCTCCTCGTAGGCCCTCCAGGCACGGGTAAGACGCTGTTGGCGCGCGCCATCGCGGGCGAGGCCAATGTGCCGTTTTTCTCGATTTCCGGATCAGACTTCGTGGAAATGTTCGTGGGCGTGGGCGCGAGCCGCGTGCGCGATCTTTTCGAACAAGGGAAGAAGAATGCTCCCTGCATTATCTTCATCGATGAAATCGATGCCGTTGGACGCCACCGCGGTGCCGGCTTGGGCGGCGGTCACGATGAACGCGAACAAACCTTGAATGCCCTGTTGGTTGAAATGGATGGTTTCGAATCGAACGAAGGCGTGATCCTGATCGCGGCGACGAACCGTCCCGACGTGCTCGATCCGGCATTGCTGCGGCCCGGCCGATTTGACCGCCGGGTGGTGGTGCCTCGCCCCGATATCAAGGGCCGCGAAGAGATTCTCCGGGTGCACACGCGCAAAGTTCCTTTGTCCGAGGATGTGGATCTTTCGGTGATCGCGCGGGGCACACCGGGTTTTTCAGGCGCCGATCTGGCAAACCTGGTGAACGAAGCCGCACTGTGGGCCGCGCGGCAGGGCCGCAAGCTCGTGATCATGGAAGATTTCGAAACGTCCAAGGACAAGGTTCTGATGGGCGTCGAGCGCAAGTCCATGATTCTTTCGGAAGAAGAAAAGCGCAACACGGCGTATCACGAGGCGGGGCATGCGCTCGTGGCGGCGATGACGCCGGGAACCGATCCGCTGCATAAGGTAACCATCATCCCGCGCGGCATGGCTCTGGGCGTGACGCTGCAGTTGCCGATTGATGACCGGCATTCTTACAGCAAAGACTTTCTCGAAGCGAGACTCGCGGTCGCCATGGGCGGACGCGCTGCCGAAGAAATTATCTTCGGCCACCTAACCACCGGGGCGCGCAGCGACATCGAACATGCCACGGAAATCGCGCGGCAGATGGTGTGCGACTGGGGCATGAGCGATTTGGGACCGCTTTCTTTTGGCAAGAAGGAGGAAGCGATCTTCCTGGGACGCGAAATTGCGCAGCATCGCGACTATTCCGAGGAAACTGCGATCCGCATCGATGGCGAGGTGAAGAAGATCGTCACCACCGCCTACTCGCGGGCGCGTGCTACGCTGGAATCGCACCGCGACGCGCTCGAACGCATTGCCGTCGCGCTGCTCGAACGCGAAGTGCTCGACGCCAACCAAATTCGTTTGCTGATCGACGGCAAGCCTCTTCCCGAGCGCCCGTCGGCGCCTCCGCCACCTGCGCCAGCGCTTCCTGCCGCGGAACCCAAACCGGTCGCGCGGCCGGAGTTGCGGCCCGCGCCCGGTTTCACCAAAGGCTGAATCGGCGGGCGCTTTCGACCTGGAAATGATTCTTCCGGTAGGCCAGGCGGCAAAAAGCCGGTCGCGCCCGGAGCGCCGCTTTGGCGTAGAATGGCCGTATGATACAGAAACAGAGACTCAATCCCATCGAGATTCACTGCCCTTGCTGCAAGGCCCAAATGACGGTTGATCCGGAGCTGGCGGTGGTGCTCTCCCACACGCCTCCTCCTCGAGCGGCATCCGGTGTGGATTTGAACGATGCGGCGCGCATCCTTGCCGACCAAGCCGCGCAGCGCGAGGCGAAGTTCCAGCAATCCTGGGAAGCCGAGAAGAGCAAAGAAGACGTACTGACGCGCAAGTTCGAAGAAAACCTCAAGAAAGCGCGCCAGCAACCCGTGGAAAAGCCCGTCCGCGATTTCGATCTTGATTGACCGTGCCGCAGCTTGCCGAGCGATGTGCCGTTGTTGTGTTGGCCGCTCTTTCGGCGATCGCTCCGGCGCTGGCGCAAGCCACTTCTCAACATAAGTTGCCAAAACCGCAGGACCTCGATCGCGATCTTCAGTATGTGCGGGACGCGAAGACAGGCGAGATCCGGACTGTTGCAAAAGGCGAGTCTCCTTCAACAGGCCCTCTCAAAGATTCCACCGCGCCCTATACGTTCCGCTCCCAAGTAACATTGATCGCGGCAACCTGTTCGGCCGTCGCGGCTGACGGCTCACCGTTGCGCGGGCTGACCATTCCGGATTTCCGCCTGGCAGCCGATGGCGCTACGCAGCAAATTTCTCACCTTGACGCTTCAACCGAGCCGGCACACATCGCGTTGGTCCTTGACGCGAGCCCCAGCGAGGCCCGGTCCATCGCCGATATGAAAGCGGCGGCGAGTGCACTCTCGGCCGAGCTTGCGCCACAAGATCAAGTGGCGGTTCTCTCCTTTGCCGGGCACACTCACTTGTTACTGCCCTTTTCGACGGATCGGCAAGACCTGGAGACTGCGCTCAGCCGGGTGGACCTGATGCGCTCGCTCGATGAAGAGGGATCGAATATTTACAGCGCCGTCTATCTGGCGGCGCTCAAACTTTTTAGTGGGCCGCATGCGCCCCACGGACGTAAGGCAATCATTTTGCTCACCGATGGGCAGGATAGCGGGCTGAAGCTGACTTGGGATCCAGCCAGCATGTTCCCGCCCGACAACAGCGCAAATTGGCTCACATTCGAGGATATGGTCCGCCAGCTTTCCTCTGCAGGCGTGGAAGTTTTCGCCATCTCGACCGAGAACCGGCCCGAGCGCATGACGCCGGACTGGTTGGCGGCCCAACGCGGGCCGACTTTGATTTCGCGGCAGTCACGGCGGATTGGAGTGCCTGCCTACACAATTTACCTAGCGGAACTGGTGCGGCGGGTGGGCGGCGATTTTTATTTTCTGCGCGAGATGGGGAATCTGGGGGATGCCTACCGGCGAATCGCGGCACGCCTCCGCACCGAGTATTTGCTTGGGTTTTATCCGGACGGCGCGACGGCACGCGCCGGCTGGCACAATCTTACGATTGGATTCAGCGATGCCGCCGCGCACCAGGGCGCACATTTGGATTGCAGGCCCTCCTACTACGTTCCCGCGGGAAATTAGCGCCGTCCCGGTGAAGTGCGCTGGTTTACACTGATGCGATGGTTCGCCGCCGATTCCGGTGGAGACTTATCTCGCGCACGCTGATTCTGGGCGAGCGTACGCTGATCATGGGCGTGCTGAACGTCACGCCCGATAGTTTCAGCGACGGTGGAAAGTTCCTCGATGCACGCGCGGCCATCCGGCACGCGTTCGAAATGGCGCAAGCCGGCGCAGACATCCTGGACGTGGGGGGCGAATCCACGCGACCGGGGTCGACGGGCATCTCCGCCGAAGAGGAGATTGCGCGCATCATGCCGGTGCTAAAGGGCTTGCGCGGCAGATTTCCCATACCCATTTCCATTGACACGCGGAAGGCAGCGGTGGCAGAGGTAGCGCTCTCCGAGGGCGCCGAGATCGTTAACGACATTTCCGCGCTGCAATTCGATCCCGCGCTTGCGGCGACCGTCCGCCAGCATCGCGCCGGGCTGATCCTGATGCACATGCGCGGCAAACCAGAAACCATGCATCGGCGGCCGTTCGCGAGAGATGTGCTTCGAGACGTGTCGGCAGGTTTACGTGCGGCCGTGCTGCGAGCTCGCCGCGCGGGGATTTCGAAATCGCGGCTGGTGATCGATCCGGGCATCGGGTTCGGCAAGAACTCCGCGCAAAATTTCGAAATTTTAGCGAGGCTCTCGGAGCTCACCGAAATTCATCTGCCTATCGTGGTCGGCACATCGCGGAAGACTTTTTTGGGCGCCGTGGCTGGCGGCACGAAAGCTGCCTTACACCCCGAAGATCGTCTTGCGGGCACGGCTGCTACCGTGGCCGCGGCAATTCTCGGTGGCGCGCATATGGTTCGCGTACATGACGTTAGGGAGATGGTCCGGGCGGCGCGGATTGCGGATCGCATCGTGGGCGCCAGCTAAATCGACAAAGGCCAGTTTACCGCCAGCGCTGCCATTTGAGATTTCGCGTCGTAGCTAGGTATACTCCCGGGCACAGAATTTCGCGCTTCGGGCACCGTCGATTCGCAGGAGCATTTTCTCCGCAAGGAATTGGAATGGACGCAGCAATACGCACGCAGGAACTGCGCAAGGTTTATCACTCTGCTCCGCCCGCCGGCGCAGGACGCGGCGATGCTTCGGGTGCGCGGAAACGCAGCAAGGATTCGAAACCGCAGGTCACCGCGCTCGACGGAATCAATCTCGACGTTGCTCCGGGGCAAATTTTTGGGCTGCTCGGACCGAACGGAGCGGGAAAATCCACGACCGTCGGTATCCTAACCACGCGCGTGCGGCCGACGAGCGGGACGGCGTGGGTGGGCGGCCACGACGTTTGGCGCGACCAGACGGCGGCAAAACGGCAGATCGGCGTGGTAGCACAGCGCCCGAACCTCGACTTTTCGCTAACCGCGCGAGAGATTTTGCTCTTTCACGGCGCCTATTTCGGCCTCAGTTCGCACGAGCGCACGCGCCGCGCCAGCGAGTTACTCGATCGTTTTAAGCTCTCCGACCGCGCGGACCAGCTCACGCGTGGATTTTCTGGTGGCATGATGCAGCGCGTCTCTATTGCGCGCGCCATGATGCATGACCCGCAGGTACTCTTTCTGGACGAGCCCAGCGCAGGCCTCGATCCGCAAACGCGGCTGCTGCTATGGGAAATTGTGCGCGAATATAACGAACAAGGCCGCACGATTTTGCTGACCACGCACAACATGGAAGAGGCTGATACGTTGTGCCGGCAATTGGCCATCATCGATCATGGGCACATCATCGCCTCGGGCACCCCGGCAGAACTCAAAGCTTCGATCCCGGGCGGATTCCTCTTGCGGCTACGCTTTGCGCAGCAGTCTGCGGCCCTGCTCGAACGGCTGGCGACCCTTCCTGGGGTGACGGAAGTGCGCGCCTCGGGCGAGGCCAACGCGGACGTATACGCGAGTCGCGGCGGATCGCTGATCCCGGAAATCGTGAATACGGCGGCGGCGTTTGGCGTCGATCTTTCGGACGTCCACATCTCCGAGCCGAGCTTGGAAAATCTGTTCCTGCACCACACCGGAAGGAGCTTGCGCGAATGAACGGGAAGGCCTTTCTGGCGATGCTGGCCCGCGATGCGCACGTCGCCCGGCGCAATCTGATTCCGTTATTTTTTCAGACGTTTCTGCAGCCCTTGCTCTTTGTTTTTATTTTCGGCCGCGTGATGGTGGGGAGCGGCTATCTTCCAGCGGCCTACAAGAGCCTTTTGCTGCCAGGCATCATGGCTATCAGCATGGTGTTCACCGGCATCTGGGCGGTGGCCATGCCGCTCATCGCGGAATTTCAGTTCACGCGAGAAATTGAAGATCGGCTGCTGGCGCCCGTCAATCTTTCCTGGGTGGCCGTGGAAAAAGTAGTGGCCGGCCTAATTCAAGCTCTGATAGCGGGGTTGGTCGTACTCCCTTTGGGTTGGATCATTCTGCGGCCGGGGTTGGAATTGCATTTGGCGAACCCGGTGCTCTTCGCATGTATTACGCTGTTGGTCGCGGGCTTTTCCGCCTGTGGCGGCCTTGCGCTTGGGTGCACGGTGGATCAGCAGCACATCGGGTTGATGTTTAGCATGGTCCTGACTCCAATGATCTTTTTCGGGTGCACCTATTACCCGTGGAGTGCGCTGAGCAATTTCCCGATCTTGCAGAAAATCGTCCTAATAAACCCCTTGGCCTATGCGAGCGAAGGTCTGCGCGCTACGCTCGTCCCGCAATTTCCGCATTTGTCCCTGCCGTGGATCCTGGCAGCGTTGCTGATGTTTGACGTTTTGTTGCTTATCGCCGGCCTGCGCCAATTTCAAAAGAAAGCCATCAGCTAGCAAACAACGGCGCACGCGCGTTCGAAACTCGATCGCTCGCGGCAAGTTGCCGGTGCCGGAGGCGTGTAGTACGCTGGCGCCGGAGATGCGCCTTTTCGAATGAGCGGTGCAGCCGAGGCTACGCAACAGACGGTTAGCGCGGAAATGCTGCGCGGGTTCTGGTATCCCGCCGCACAGAGTGACCGTATCCGCGGACAGCAACTCTTGAGCGCGCAGTTGCTCGGCGAGCCGCTGGTTCTTGGCCGGGACGCCAACGGCAAAGCGTTTGCCTTACGGGATGTCTGTCCGCATCGCGGGATGCCGCTGAGCGAAGGCCGCTTTGACGGCAAAGCCGTCGAATGCCCGTACCACGGCTGGCAATTCGAACCGCACACCGGCCAGTGTCTTGAGATTCCCTCGCTTACCTCCGATTCGAAACTGAAAGTGGACCGCATTTTTTGCGGTAGCTATCACTGCGAGGAACGCGACGGCTACATCTGGGTATACATGCCGGAGCAGTTGGCGCGAGTTCCGCGCACGGAAGCGATTTCCGATCCTCCGGAGTTGGCGAAGTTCAGCCAGCATTACAGGATTGCGCGCCTCGAAGCAGAAATGCCCAGCAACGTAGATCACGGCATCATCGGGCTGATGGACCCGGCGCACGGTCCCTTTGTGCATCAATCGTGGTGGTGGCGTAGCCGGCGCAGTATCCAGGAAAAGCAAAAGATTTTCGAGCCGATTCCTTACGGCTTCCGGATGAAGGCCCACTCCCCTTCAGCGAATAGCGGCGCTTACAAATTGCTGCGAATCTACAAAGAGCCGATCATCACGACGATTGACTTTGTGCTGCCGAATCACCGTTTGGAAGTCATACGGTGTGGTCCGTACTGGTTTTCGAGCCGGGCAACGGTCACGCCGGTAACTGCCGATCGCTGCCGGCTGGATTTCTGTGCAGCGTGGAACTTGTTTCGCTGGGTACCGTTTGTGATGCCGATTTATCGCAGCTTTGCCAAGCAATTCATCGCGCAAGATACGAGTACGATGGAAAAGCAGTCGATCGGCTTGCGGCACCATCCTTCGCTAATGCTGATTGACGACGCGGATCGGCCGGCGCGCTGGTATTTCCAGTTGAAGAAAGCCTGGCTTGATTCCCGGCGCACGGGCGCACCCTTCGATCACCCCATCAAAGACCCGGTGACGCTTCGCTGGCGCAGCTAGCCAAACGCCGCAAGTGGGCGAGTTTCCCGCGATATAATAGCCCCATGGCATTTCCTCTCGACTCTGCGGCGGATTCGAACGTGGATCGTTCGGCACATCTTTCGAAGAAAGGTCGCGTCCTCGCGCTCGATTACGGCCAGAGACGAATTGGCATCGCGATTTCCGATGAGCTCGGGCTCACAGCCTCGCCGCTATCCACTATAGAGCGCACGAACCGGCGGGATGATGTACGGCGGCTGCGAGAAATCGTGCGCGAGCATACCGTGCGCAAGATTGTCGTGGGACTGCCTTTGCATCTCGATGGACGCAGCAGCGAAATGGCGGACGAAGTGAAGCGCTTTGCGTCACGGATCGAGAAGCAATTGGGGCTGCCCGTGGAATTGGTGGACGAGCGGCTTACTTCGTGGGATGCCGCGCAGATGGAAGCCGCGGCACGCCGAAGAGCGGGTTCGCCGGCGACTACGCGTGATGACGTCGCCGCCGCGATTTTCTTGCGCGATTACCTCGAAGAGAAGGCTGCGGCCATTCGCTCCGATACGCGCACCGCAGGAAAAGCCTGAATGCGCCGCTTCCTTGCGCTGCTTCTCTTTCTGATCCTCGCGGGCGCGGGGTGGTTTGCGTACACGTTCTACGTTCCCTATGAAGGTTTTAGCGCGCCCGGAGTGTTTGTGGAGATTCCGAAGGGCACTTCGGTGCGCGGAATTTCGCGTCTCCTGGCAGCGCAAGGCGTCGTGCGAAACCGGTGGACTTTTCTAGCGCTGGCGCGGTGGCGCGCACGCCGTACACTGCAGGCCGGCGAGTATTACTTCACGCAGCCGGAACAGGCCTTTCAGGTTTATGACACGCTGGCCGCGGGAAAGGCTTTCGAAATTTCGGTCACCGTGCCGGAAGGCTTTAACACGATCCAGATCGGCGCGCTGCTGGAGCAGAATGGATTGATGACGCGGCAGGCATTCCTGGATGCGACGAAAGACACCACGCCGATTCATGATTTGGCGCCCAACGCCCCGAGCGTGGAGGGGTTTCTATTCCCCTCGACTTACGAATTTCCGCATCATGTGACGCCCGGCCAGGTAATCTCCGCGATGACCGCACAATTTCGCTCGCACTGGTCCGCGCTGACGGCAGCGGATGCGCCGGGCGACAACCGCACGCCCCAAGAAATCGTCACGCTCGCTTCACTCGTGGAAAGCGAGACGCCGAAGCCCGCGGAGCGGCCCATCGTGGCGCGCGTATTTTTGAACCGCCTGAAGCTTGGCTTGCCTCTGCAATGCGATCCCACGGTGATCTATGGCATGGAGCAGGCCGGCGTCTACACCGGGACGCTAACAGGTGCGGACCTTCGCTTCGAGTCGGCGTACAATACTTACCATCACCAAGGTCTGCCTCCGGGGCCGATCGCGAATCCTGGCGAAGCGTCCTTGCGAGCTGCGCTGGAGCCGGCCGACGTGGATTATTTATATTTCGTGGCGGATACGCAGGGCGGGCACCTATTTAGCCGCACGCTCGAGGAACACAATCGCAACGTGACGCGTTATCGGAAGCTGCTGCGGCAAAACAGCCAGGAGCCCTCAGGAGCCGCGCAATAAGCGCAGAAAGAATCATGAGCGAACCTTCCCAGTCCACAAAAAAGGAAATGATTCTCGAACTGGCCGAAGATTTGGGAGTGCCACGGTTCACACCGGCGGAACTCGAACAGATCCGGCGGCAGATGATCGCGCGATTTGGCGTGTCGGCGAAGACTTCCGCTGATTACATCGCGGAAGTACTCACCGCGGGCGGGCATCGCGTGGCGCTTTCGACGAAAGCCGATACCGACGGCAAGTATGAGGAAGAATTTCAGGACTTGCTGCATTTCTCCACGCTCGAGGAAGCCGAGATCTGCGTGATGCGGCTGGACGAATTGCTGCGAAAATTCCGAGCCGAGAAAGATGGCGCCGCGGCCGAGCGCGTGCTGGAAGTGGCCCGGCTAGGGCGCAGACGCGCCGAGATGATCGCGCGCAACCGCAAAGTCGATCCGGTGAAGCGCGCGGAAAAAGAAGAAGTGATGTTGTGGTTCAAGGTGTGGCTCGACACGCCGGATGCTTTCTTCGACTGGCTGGAAGTGCGCAAACAATCTCCCAGTTTCCAGAAAAGCTTTGGAGCCGCCGAAGCGAGCGCCTGATTCCGATGCCTGATGTTTCTTATCGGCTTCTGGTGGAGCCGCTGGATCTGGGTTCAGATGTTCGCGCCGTCAGCCTCGATCTAGGCGAAATAGCGGCAGAAGCAGGCGAGGAAGATACCCCGGCGCGCGGCGAAGAGGCCGCGGCCATTTGGAGCGCGGTGATTCCGGCTCTTGCGGCCACAGAGCCTTTAGCTCTGGATTTTTTCAGCCATCTGGATCATCTCCGGGATTTTTGCGCCCATCATCAAATTTCCTACCGCGAAGCTGCTGGGCGATGCATCGTGATTTTGCGTCCAGACCGCAAGGCCCTAGGAGCATTGCTCGCGCGTTTCGAAATGGAAACGTTTGGCTTCCGCGCGGGAAACCTGGCCGAATCCGGCGATGCCCCACTCGAAAATGATTTGTCCAGCCGGGGAGTGGATGCGTACCACCCTGTTTTTTCGAATTACACGATGTGCGGGATCTGCGATTTCGAAAATGGATCGCTGACGATCCTAAGCGAAAAGCTTTCTTCGAGTGAAATTGTCCGCCGGCTGAGGCCCGCACTCAGTGCACACGCGGTGCGCGTGGAGCGCCCCACCTAAGCGCCGGACCCTTCCTGAAAATTCAACAGCGTTTCAGTGGCGCGCCCCGCCGCCAGAGATGTGCACTGCTGCAGTTCCGGAACCATGTGGTGGGGCGGGCGCTGGAGCCGGGTGGCTCACTGGAGGCGGTGCTGGCCGCGGAGCGGGCGCGTAATAGCCTGGGCGCGGCGCTGCGGCAGCGGTTGGCGGTGTGCTCGAACGCGCCTCAGGGGCAGGTCGCACGACCCCCGCCCCAGGCGCACGGGCTGGCATGGGTGTGGCGGAAGGGCGCTCAAAATTGACTTCATGAGACGAATTTTGACCATTTACATAGGTGTGCGTAACCGGGTCCAGGACGACGCCATCGCGAGTGTGAAAGACCGGCGCAGGGGGTCGCGCAGGAAGTACGTTTACGCTCGAGGCCACCTCATCGGGGACGCGCTCGCCGGAACTGACCCAGCCGTTCGCGCTTCTCGTACCGATTACCACACGCACCGGAGTGAGGGCTTCTCGCGTATTTTGCGCGCCCGCAGGAACCCAACCAAGGTGATTGTTCACGGTAACCCAGCGGACCGCGCCCGATTGAAAATGGTTGAACGGTCTGGGGCACCACACCCATCCGTTTCCGGGCCGATAGATCCAGTGTCCGTAGTGATAAGGCAGCCATCCCCAAGGTTCGGAGCTGATCCACATCCATCCGTGGCCACCGTAATACATCCAACCGCCGGCGGAAAATGGCAGCCAATCGGCCGTCACCCCATAGGGTTGCCAGCAATATCCGGTGCCGGGCACATCGGCCCAGTATCCGTAGTTCGAGAGATCGGCGGCGTCGGCAGCAGCCGCAGGTGAATAGGCATTCAAGTAAGGCAAGGCCTGCTGGTCGCCGGCATAGAGAGCACGGTCGCGATCGAGAGTCCAGGTATCGAAATCGTCGGGCGCTGGGCTCGGTTCGACGTTGACTTGATCCGCGCCGTTCGTTGCAAGCATATGGCCGGCATTCACTCTCGTACTGCCGCTACCGGAATCGATCGCCACGTCGCCCTTCAGCACCGTCACCCAGGAATTGCCGTTGGCGGCGTCCACGCGAAAACGGCCACCTTGCGGCACCTTCACCAGCAAATCCGGCGTGGTGACGGTGAAGGAGTCATTATTCGAAAGCAAAGTAGAGAACATCGTCGTGCCGGAGGGCACGTTGATGTGGGTTACGCGGCCGCCGTCCACGAGCGCGAGTTGCGCGAACTCGACCAGCGTATTCTGCGCCAGCCGCACCACCATGCCGCTTTCCAGCTCGACCTCCGCGCGGCCATCGCCCGTACGCAACCGGAAACTTTCCTCGATGGGCAAGTTCATGGGTGCCGTTTCCCAATCGGCACCGGGCCTTTGATACTCGACCACGCCTTCGACGTAGCTCAGACGCACGATGCGCGCATTGCTATATTGAGAATCGGCCGGATCGCCAGAGGGTTGCTGATCTGTGTCTTGAGCGGACGACGATGAGGTCAACGCCAACAGCGCCACGGAACAAATGAGGATGATGGCCAAAACGGGAGTAACGGAAAAGCGTTTGGTGCGGCGGCTCATAGTGCCTCCCGCAGGGACGAACCTACTACTATAGACGGATTTCAGCATACTTGCGTTGCATGGCAGGCCCCGGACGGGCGAGCATTGGGCTCCAAAACACTCCACGGGCGGTGCCGGGCTGTTAACGTCAAGCCCACGCTATTCGGTGCAAATAGGGAGCCATTCGACGCGGATTCCCTAGCTTGTGAGTACCAGCACTTGAAATGAACCTTGCCCGCAACCGGATGGGTCCGTATAATTGCGATTGTAGAAATTATGCAACGCGCCACCGGTTATCGGTTCAGCTTCGCTTTTACGTGCCGCTTCCTTGCTTACTTTAGCAAGGGGAGCGGGCCGGCGAAGCTTGTGCGCGGCGTTTTGATGCAGTAGCAAGCCACACAAGAGTTCGATCCACCGGCCGCTTCCCCGCAAGGGTGAGCGGCCGGTTTTGTTTTGGGCGGGCTTTTGCATTTTTGCAATTAAAGGGAGAACCGGCCATGAGAATCGAAGACTGGCGGAAACGAATTAACGAAGTGGATCACCAGCTTGTAAGGCTGCTCAACGTACGTGCACAGATCGCGATCGAGATTGGGCGGTCGAAATCCGAGGCGGGGATGGAAATCCATGACCCCGCCCGCGAATGCGAGGTGCTGACGCGCGCCTTGCGGGAAAATCCGGGTGTGCTGAGCGGGCAGGCCGTCGAGCACTTGTTCCGGGAGATCGTGCGCGAATCGCGCCGGGCCGCGCTGCAGGCGGTGGCCTCTCCCGGCGGTGCTGAAGCGCCCGGAGCTACAGATCCGGAAGCGCGCAAGGCGCAATCGTGAGCGTGGTTGAGCGTGGAACTCCGCGCGTAGCCTTTCAAGGCGAACGGGGCGCATTCAGCGAAGAAGCCGGGCTGCGTTTGCTTGGCGCACAGGCTGAGACCGTCCCGCGCCTTACATTTGAGTCCCTGTTTGCAGCGATTCGGGAAGGCGCCGCGGACGCGATCCTCGCTCCGGTGGAAAACACTCTCGCCGGCTCCGTACACCGCTGCTATGACTTGCTACTCGAAAGCGATCTGTGCATTGTGGCGGAGGTGGTGCATCCTATCGCCCATTTCCTGATCGGCGTCCCCGGGGCCCGCGTTGAAGACGTGCGCAGTGTCGAGTCGCATCCCGTGGCGCTTGCGCAATGCGAGAATTTCTTCGTGAGGCATCCGGGCATTCGGCGCGTCCCGGCGGAAGATACCGCGGGAAGCGTGCGCGTTGTGGTTCAGGCTGGGGACATCGCCCGCGCGGCCATCGCCAGCATTCGAGCGGCGCAGGTCTATGGCGGCACAGTGTTGGGCGAGCACCTCGAGGATCATCGCGACAACTACACACGCTTCTTATTGCTACGTCGTGCGCGCGAAGCCTCGGAACCCATTCCCGGCGCCAATAAACTCTCGCTTGTGCTGCAGCTCGCGCACAAACCTGGCTCGCTGTGCGGCGCGCTCGGCGTTTTCGCGGAACGCAATATCAACTTGTTGCGAATCGAAAGCCGTCCTGTTACCGGAAAGCCTTGGGAATACATGTTTTATTTGGATTTGGCCGCTTCGTTGACAGAGGAGTCCACGCAAACGGCCTTGCGCGAATTGAGCCAACATACGACTCAAATGCGCGTACTCGGCTGCTACACGGCCGCGGAAACGCCGGCGCGCAAATGATTGCGCCACGCCACACACCGGGGCATTTTCCTTATGCGCCCTACTGAAGATTCACAAATTCCAAGATGCGCCGCGCGCCTTCCGCAAAATCCTCTTCGCGCGCGATCAAACTGAGCACTAGAAAGCCATCCTGCGAAAAGTCGAAGAATCGGCCTGGGTGAACTAACACGCCACATTTTTCGAGTATCGCGATGGCCAAATCTTCGTCAGGGCGAGTGGCCGGCACGCGCAGGATCGCATACCAGCCGCCTTCGCGCTCCAGGCGCATGGCGTGTGCCTGCACGGCTAGCAACGCATCCAGTGCGCCGAGGTTTGCCGTGATCCGCATCTTCAATTGCGTCTGTAGATTTGTGCGCGCTCCGAGCAACGTGCCGGTTGCGATTTGGATCGGGGTGCCGGGTGAGAGGTACGTGTCCGCGACCATGTCGAGGCGCGCAAGGGCCGCCTGCGCGAGTGCGTCCGGGCCGCTGACCACCAGCCATGCCAGCTTCATCTGCGGCAATGCGGAGATTTTCGAGAGACCGCTCAGCGTGAAGGTTAGGCAAGCCTCGTGCAAAGCAAATGTGGGCTGAGGCTCTGCCGTCGCATCCGCAAAGTCCAGAAATACCTCATCCGCCACAATAGCCATTTCGCGACCGGCACAAAGTTCGCCCAAGGCGGCGACCTCATGAGGCTGCACAAAAGATCCCGTGGGATTATTGGGATGCACCAAAAGCACGGCGCGCGTGCGTGGCGTGAGGGCCGCCCGCAGAGCGGCGAAATCCATCTGCCATCCGTGATCGTAAAGGAGCGGGTAGGGCACGAGGCGAATGTCGTTTAGGTCCGCCAACAATTGAAACAGGGGATAGCTGGGCGCGGGCACCAGGATCTCGTCGTCTTTCTCACAGAGCAGCCGAAAAATGTAGCTGTACGCTTCGCTGGTGCCTGCCGTCAAAATGACATTTTCCGGATCGATCGCTCCTCGCGCGCCGCCGTGCGCGTGCCGGCCGGCATAGTAGCGGCACACTGCTTCGCGCGCGGCGCGCATACCCTTGCTTTCCGGCGCATACTTCAACGCGCGGCGGTCAGCCAGCGCATCGAGAATTTCCCGCTCTGGGTAGACAAGACCGCATTCAGTAGGATTGGAGGCCGTGAGGTCGAGCACCGGCTTGCCGTTCGCACGACGACTTTCGACAGCGCGGGTGAAGCGGTTCGGATCGAGTTTCCAATTTGTTCTTACGGAGAACATGGCTTGCGTCAAAAGTGAAGGAAAACTCTATCATGCGGAGAAGGTGAGTGCAGGGACGAGGAGAAATGCGCAATCGAGAGAAACTTAGCGGTTCTTCTTGTCAGACTCGACTTTGCCATCGCGGATGAAGATCGTACGCCAGGCGTGCTGGGCGATATCAGGCTCGTGGGTAACCAGGATGATGGTGTTCCCCTGCTGATGCAATTGGGCGAAGACGCCCATGATTTCCTCGCCCGTTTTCGAGTCGAGATTGCCCGTAGGCTCGTCGGCCAGAACGATGGAAGGCTTATTCACGAGTGCGCGCGCAATGGCCACACGTTGACGTTGTCCGCCGGAAAGTTCGTTAGGTTTGTGATACATGCGTTCGGCCAAATCTACTATGCGCAACGCTTCTTTCGCGCGGATAAGGCGTTCCTCGGCGGGCGTGCCGTTGTAAATCATCGGCAGCTCCACGTTGTGCAACGCGGAAGCGCGCGCCAGGAGATTGAACGTTTGGAAGACGAACCCGATTTCTTTATTCCGAATATAGGCGAGTTCGTCGTCGTCCAATTCGCTGACCTGCCGTCCGGCAAGCCAATATTTACCGCTGGAGGGCGAATCCAGGCAGCCGATGAGGTTCATCAGCGTCGATTTGCCGGAACCCGAAGGCCCCATGATGGCTACATATTCGCCGCGGTTGATCTGGATATCGAGTCCGCGCAGCGCATGCACCTTCTCCGCGCCCATCTGGTAGGTCTTCCAGAGGTTTTCCGTCTTGATGGCGATGCCACGATCGATCAGATCCTGGCGAAACGGGGCCGAAGCTTCCACGGGTGTGGTGAGTTGAGTTCCCATTTTGTTTAGAAGCGATCAGGTGGTTTCCGGCTGGCTGCTGACCGGAGTCTTGTTATCTACCTTGACCGGTGTGTCCGGTTTTAGCGTTCGCAGCGCCTTGTAGCTGCCGGTGACGATCTCATCGCCTTCTTTCAGACCGCCGGTGATTTCGATGTCGGTGACACCGGAAATGCCGGTCTGCACCTGCACGAAGGTAACTTTGCCGTTGCGAACCACGAAGACGCCTTGAATATCGTCTTTTTGGCCCCCATCGCCATGAGTCTGATCGGGTTTCGCGGCCGCCAACGTAACTCCGGAACCGCTCGAGTCCTTCGATGCCAGCTTGGCCGCATCTTCCAGTTGTTTGCGCGAGCGCATGGCGAGCGCCTGGATGGGAATGGCCAAGGCGTCAGTCTTCTCAGCGGTGACGACCTTGGAAGTGCAGGACAGTCCCGGCCGCAGGCTGAGCGGCGGATGGTCCATCGTGACGACAACTTTAAAATCGCGGGCTTCCTGCGAGCCGGTGGTGCTCTGCGTGGTGGCCAGGCCAGAGCTGCGCAACACCGCTTGCGAGCCTACTTCTGTGACCGTACCGGTGAAGGACTGGCCGGGCAACGCGTCAATCGTCACTGTGGCAGGTTGTCCGACGCGCAGATTGATGATATCCGTCTCGTCCACCATGGTCTCCGAGGTGACGATGGACATATCGGAAATCGTCATCAAGTAGCTGCCGGTGGTGTTCTGAATGCCGGGCACGACGTCTTCGCCCACGCGCATAGCGATGTAGCTGACCACGCCGTCGATCGGCGCGCGGTAGGTAGTCTTGTTGAGAACGTCGCGAAGATGCACGAGCGTGGCCGAGCTTTGGCTTAACACGTCCTGCGCTTGAGCCACCTGCGCCTTGGTTTGCGCCAAGTGGGCCGTGGCCGAGGCCACGGAAGAAACGGCGGCATCGTAAGTCGATTTATAGAGATCGTACTGCTGCGCGGGAATGATTCCGTTTTTGATCAGGAGTTCGCCGCGATCGTTATCGCTCTTGGCCTTTTGCAGGTTCGCCTGCTGCGTCCGCAGGTCGGCTTGGGCTTGGCGATAAGCGGCTTGCGCGGATTCGAGCGATGCCTTCATGGACTCTTCGAGCGCCGCCTGCGCGTCCACGTCGGCCGAAGGTTGCACGCGATCCACATTCATGAGGATATCCCCACGCTTGACGTGATCGCCTTCTTTTACGGGGATTCCCGTGATCCGGCCGAAACCTTCGGCGAGAACGTTGGAATAGGTTCTAGGCCGGACTTCACCCGAAGCCGTCACGATGGACACCAAGTGCTCTTTGCCGGCGTGCGTGGTCTGCACAGTGACTACGTCTTTATTCGCCTGGGTTACGCTGTACCAGACGATGCCACCAGCCACCGCCAGTACACCGATGCCGATTCCTACTTTTTGCCAAGTCTTCATCTGAATGATCAACCTTTGCTCGGTAGGAGATTGCAACCGTCCCACCTATTCATACGTCTTCCTCGGGCGAAAAGTTTCTTTTCCGGACCGGTCCGCACGCGCGCGCACCGAGCGCTTTGGTGTCGCTGGAAGGGGATTCGGACGGGTATACTCCGGCTCGTCTGCCGATAATGGAGCGAACTGCAAACATTGTACGCGAGCGCTAAGCCATTGCAAAGCCCATCGATACATGCGGTTGTCCAAGTAATTGCCAAGCAACCTGTTCTGAGAAATTGCGCATCGGTCGAAGGTGTCTCGTTCCCATCGAGTGTCAGTTGTGATGATACTTAAAAACTTTGGAATCATAGCGTTGGCTATAAGCTTGGCGCTCTTGGCCGCTGCTCACGGCTCTCCCGCTGCGGGCCAAGCCCGCCCGGGGCAGAGCGCAACGTCTCGCGGCATCGCCAATCACCGCTCGCCTGCCTTCTCGCGTGACATTGCCCCGATCCTTTACCAAAACTGCGCCTCATGCCACCACCCTGGTGGCCCTGCGCCGTTCTCGCTTTTGACGTACGAGGACGCGAAAGGACACGCGGCCAAGATCGCAGAGGTCACGCGCCGCCGATACATGCCGCCATGGCTTCCGGAACACGGATACGGGTCGTTTGCCGGGGAATTGCGGCTGACCCAAGCGCAAATCGCTTTGATCGGCGAATGGGCCAGAGTCGGCGCGCTCGAGGGCACCGCCGCCAATACTCCAACGCCCCCCACCTTCCCCGAAGATTGGCAACTTGGTCCACCGGATATGATTTTGGAAGCGCCCCGCTCGATCACCGTACCTGCCACGGGACCCGATGTTTTCTGGAACTTCATTTTTTCGCCGCAGTTGAATACGCGGCGTTACGTACGCGCTATCGAAATTCGTCCTGGTGGCGCTCAATTCGTGCATCACGCAAATCTCATCGTGGACCGGGAACGTTCCGCGCGCCAGCAGGAAAAGGAGCCCGGTGCGGGTGTCCCAGGCATGGATTTGAAAATCATGCGCACCACCTTTGATTTCGATAGCCATTTTCTCTTTTGGAAACCGGGTAGTACGCCATGGCAAGAGCCGGATGGGCTGGCGTGGGAACTCGATCCGGGGAACGACCTGGTGCTCAATGCGCACATGCGCACAAGCGGAAAACCGCGTGAGGTAAGACCCTCCATCGGGCTCTATTTCACAGACAAGCCGCCAAATCGATTTCCAATGCTCATTCAATTGGAAGACGATCAGGATCTAGATATTCCCGCCGGCACACAAGACTTTGTCATCCACGATCAATTTCGGCTGCCGGTTGACGTTCACGTGCTGGCTGTCTATCCACACGCGCATTACCTGGGACACCTTTTGGAAGGTTATGCGACGCTGCCAACTGGCGAGCGGAAATGGTTGATTCGCATTCCGAATTGGGACCCGAGTTGGCAAGGCGTTTACCACTACCGCGACCCGGTTTATTTGCCCAAGGGCTCGGTCATTTCCATGCACTTCCACTACGACAACTCAAGCGCAAATCCGCGCAACCCACATCGTCCGCCCCGGCGAGTGCGCGGTGGCAACATGGCCATCGACGAAATGGGACATCTCTGGCTCCAAGTGCTACCAGCCGGGCCAGGAGACGACCGGCGCGAAATCGAGCAAGCGTTGATGGAACATCGCTTGGACAAGGATCCGGACAACGTGCAAGCGCGCATGATGCTCGGCGCGCTAATGCTTTCGCGGCTGAATCCGGCTGCGGCGGCGGCCGTGCTACAAGAAGCTGTAAGACTCGACCCAAAGCAATCGCGGGACCACAACCTATATGGCGCCGCACTCACAGCGCTTGGACGGCTTCCCGAAGCAAAAGAACAATTCGAAGCAGCAATTTCCGAGGAACCGGGCTATGTGAATGCGCGGTACAATTTGGCGAAAACGCTAGTGAAAATGGGGGAATTCGACCAAGCTCAGGCCGAATTTCGCCAAGTGGTGAGTGCCGTACCGAAGGACGCGCAAGCGCATAGCGACCTTGGGGAACTTCTTATGCGCATGGGTAATGCGTCTGGGGCGTTGGAGCAATTTGAGACGGCGCTCTCCCTTGACCCCTCTCTTGCGGTTGCGCGGCATAATCGCGACATCCTTCAAGGGTCCTCCGGTCACTAGCGTCTCACTGAGCTGAGCCGCAGGTCTTGCCTGATCCTCGGGGTCATCACCTGGTCAAAGGAGGCAACCCGGGGCAGTTGCAAGAGTTCTAAATGGGGATAGGGGTGGTCTCGGTCGCAATGGCACAGAATCCGCAATTGACGTGCCTTCTCGCAAAGGGCTAAAATCTCGGCTGGGTAATGGGGGAGAGGTGTCTTTTATGAAGAGGCTTGGCCGTTGGGTCATAATGGGAATCGTTTCGGCCGGTCTGCTGGTTTCCGCAGTGGCTGCGCAGGATACACAGAGTACTGCGGATCAAGAGAGCAAGAAACAGGACGATAAGAGTAAACCGCAGGAAACCAAGCCCCTCACCAAGGATCAGCTCAAGAAACTCTATAAGGAGCTGGATAACAGCTATAAAGTCTGGCTGAACGAGGATGTGGTCTACATCATCACGCCGGAAGAGCGCACCGCATTTTTAAGGCTTTCCACCAACGAAGAGCGCGAACAATTCATCGAGAACTTTTGGCTGCGCCGCGATCCCACGCCCGATACACCTGAAAACGAATTCAAGGAAGAGCATTACCGCCGAATTGCGTATAGCAACGAGCATTTTTCATCAGGCATCCCTGGTTGGAAAACAGATCGCGGACGCATCTACATCATCTGGGGCCCGCCAACCTCGAAAGATACGCATCCCGCGGGCGGACCGTACACCCGAACGCCGGAAGAAGGCGGTGGCGAAACTTCCACTTATCCCTTCGAGGATTGGACCTACAACTACCTTGAGGGCATCGGAAACAATATCACGATGGAATTTGTGGACCCGAGCGGATCGGGCGAGTATCACCTGACCACCGATCCTTCCGAAAAAGACGCGCTTACCTATGTGCCCGGCGCCGGTCTGAGCGACATGGAAGCCATGGGATTGGCGGACCAGACGCAGCGGTTCACGCGCACGGATGGAACCCACAGCCCGGCCTCCGTTTTCGACAGCAGCAACACGGACACGGAATTTACGCGCATCGAGCAGTACGCGAAGGTGATGCAGGCGCCGCCGGTGAAGTTCAAGGACTTGTCGGAATTGGTGACGGCGCGCATCGTGCGCAATCAGATTAACTTCAATTGCCGGCAGGATTTCTTCCGCATCACGGACGACAGCGACCTGGTGCCGATCACCGTGCTGATCCCGAACAATCAAATTTCCTTCCAGGAAAAGAATGGCGTCCACGAAGGCTCGCTGAATCTTTTTGCCAGGATCAGCACTTTGGGCGGACGTATCGTGCAAACCTTTGAAGACACGCTTCCCAAGGACTTTCCCGATACGCTCTTTCAGGCGGAGTTGACGCGCCAATCCATTTATCAAAAGACCGTTCCTTTAAAGCCCGGACTTTACCGGCTGGATGTGGTGATCAAAGACGTGCAAAGCGGCAACGTGGGTGTGGAAAATATTCGTCTTGCAGTGCCCCGCTTTGAAGATGAAAAGATCGACGGCAGCCGGTTGATCCTCGCGGACGACATCGAGCACGTGCCGGCCAAGCAGGTGGGCATTGGTTCGTTTGTGATTGGCGACACCAAGGTGCGGCCCAAAGTGCAGCAGGACTTTTTTAGCAACCAGCCGCTGGGAATGTACCTGCAGATTTACAACCTGAAGGAAGATCCTACGACCCACAAGAATAATGCTGTGGTTACGTATCGCGTCACGCGCGGCGATCAGGAAGTCTTCAAGGCCAGCGAAACGTCAGAACAACTCAAGCAGACGGGCATCGAACTGACACTGGAAGCGAGGCTACCACTCGAAACCTTCCAGCCGGGGAAATACAAACTCGAGGTCAGCGTGAACGATCAAATAGCGAATCAGACGCTGACGCGGACGGAAGAGTTCACGATCAAACCGCCGGTGCAGGAGCGGGCTTCGAATTAGAGGTGGATGGAGAAGCAGAGAAGAGGAGGCCGTGATGATGAACACTTCGCGGATCCTGAAATGGGCAATAGTCCTGGGCATCAGCCTGGGAATCGCGGGCGCGGCGCAAGCGGCGTCTGAATACGGTAGGCTTTCCGGCGTCGTGGTGGATCCCACTGGAACACCACAAATGGGCGCCAGCGTAATCTTGCTAGCGCAGCGTCACGGCACCCCTTACCAAACCCAACTCTTCACGAACCAGCGCGGAGTCTTCGCCGATCAGCAGGTTCTGCCCGGGCTCTACGATATCCGAGTCACTCTGGCGGGGTTTTTGCCCACCGTGCAACACGACGTGCGCGTCATCCCCAATCTCAATACGCTCGTCCGCGTTGAATTGGACACGGTGTTTGCATCGCTTGACCGGTTGCGGCACGGTCCCGGCCAGCAAAGCGGCGGAGACGATTGGAAATGGGCGCTTCGCGCGTCGGTGGCGACGCGGCCCGTCTTGCAATGGGTCGATGGCTCGAATCCGATAATCGCCGGGGCTAATCTCGATGATGCTGCGCAGTCTCGATCAGTGCGCGCTCTTTTCGAGTTGACGAGCGGCTCCGACCGGCCTGGGTCGATCTCTAGTGCTCCGGATGCCCCCGGCAGCGCTTTTGCCTATGATATTTCGACAGGAGTGATCGGGCGCTTGCTTGTCGCGGGGCAGGTCAGCTATGCCCGCGACTTTCTGCCGGCCACAAGTTTTGCCGCCGTTTGGGCTCCACTGCGCGATCTTCCAGATGGCCCGGTGACGGAATTGGTCGTGCGCCAAACTCCTTTGGATGGCAGCGGTTTTTCGTTCCGCGGAGTGCGTTTGGATCAGCACGATTCTTTCGTGATTGGCGATCATTTTACGCTGCATTACGGCGCCGAATTCGTGGCTGCGAGCATTGACCAGACCGCGCAATCGATTCGGCCGAACGCCGACCTAGCTTTCCGGTTCAACGCAAACTGGGTTGCGCATCTGATGGCTGCCAGCGAACCAGGGTCGGAATCTCAGCCACAGCTCAGCCTGGAAGATGCCATCGGCGAATTGAATACCTTTCCGGTGTTATTGCGGCGTGATGGCCGGCCGGCCCTCGAAGGCGGATGGCACGAAGAGGCCGGGATCGAGCACAAGATCACGGATCGAGCCAGCATCGAGGCCGCTGCGTTTCACGATCAATCCCGGGATACTGCGGTTTTTGGACGGGGCGCCGTATCGGACGGCAACGTGTTGCCCGATCCTTATTCCGACGCATTCGCCTATGACGCGGGACCTTCGGAATCCTGGGGCGGGCGCATTGCCTATAAGGAGCGGCTAACCGACGGTCTGGATGTTGCGGCCATTTATGCCTACGCCGGCGCCATGTCGCCAAACGGAATTCTGGGTGACGGCCCGGTTGAGGAAGGTCTTCAGACGCGCTACCGCCACAGTGTTGCCATCCGTGCTTCCGGCAAGGTCCACAAGACCGGGACTGAAGTGATAGCCAGCTACAAATGGATCAGTGGCACGGCTCTGACGCAACAAGATGCTTTTGGCGAGTCACTTTACGATATGGACCCTTATCTGAGCGTCAGCATCCGGCAACCATTGCCGATTCCTGGAAGCTTCTGGAGCGGGCGCTGGCAAGCCCTGGCTGAGGTCCGAAATCTCCTGGCGCAAGGTTACGTTTTCCTGCCGTCCCAAAATGGGCAACTCCTGTTGACGCCTATTTGTCGATCGTTCCGAGGCGGTCTAAGCTTCCAATTCTGAAGGGTTTGCACTATTACAATAAATGGAAGATAGGCTGCCAAAAACGGTAGGAGAGCTTTACCCGCCCGACATCTTGTCCGTAATAGCTGTATTCTCTTTTACTTACAACCATTCAGAGTTCACGTTCGCTGGAAGACGACGTGCTCCACTTTTCCTGACAGCCTATCCCGCGAGTGGTGGGTGCGTCGATTAATGCCAGAGACTCTCCAAGTCCGGGTGGGGGCGGTCACGCTGGTCCTTGTGACCCTGGCCGCCATCATCTTTTCTGTTATCAACTTCGAGCAGCGTTCCCGGTTCGAGAGCCCGGACGACGGGGTCTCTTGGCTTGATTCGGCGAGCGGTGTGGTGGCTTGGAACGTTACCGTCAATTCTCCGGCAGCGCGTTCTGGTATCCGCGTGGGGGACCGCATTTTGGCTGTCGATGGGGTGCCGATCGAGCGGGCAGTGCAGGTAACTCAGCGGCTGTGGAGGGCTGGACTTTGGAACCAGGTCCACTACCAGCTTTCCCGGAATGGCTCGGTGTTTACGGCGCCGCTCGTCACTGCTCCCGCGGAAAAGCCCACTTCCATTGAAGGCTACCTCCGCGTCGTCGGTCTGCTTTATCTCTTTATCGGGCTTTTTATTTTTGCCCGGCGCTGGAGTGCGCCGCGGGCCGTGCATTTCTACGTCTTTTGCCTCGTATCGTTTATCGGCTGTTCGTTTCACTACACCGGCAAGCTCAGCGCCTTTGACACGGAAATTTACTGGGCGAACGTATTTGCTTGGCTGCTGCAACCCGCCTTGCTGCTGCATTTCTCGCTGGTGTTTCCGGAACGCGGCGGCGCACGCAATCTGCGCCGCGCCGTGATTGCATGTGTCTATGCGGTCCCTGCGATTCTGGGATTGGTGCAAGTTGCCGTAGCCGAGGGAGCATTGGGATTTGTGCCCTGGCTGGGCTCGCGAATCTTGTTGGATCAGATTCGGCTGGCGTATTTGGGAACTTACTTCATCGCGGCCGCAGCGATTTTTCTGCGCAGCTACCAGCGTGCACCGAGCGGAATTCTGCGGCAGCAATTGAAGTGGGTAACCGGCGGTACGTTTGGCGGCATTCTGCCCTTTGGATTGCTCTACATCGCGCCGGTATTTTTTGGCGTGGTGGCCACGCCATGGATGAAGCTTTCCGCGGTGTCCCTCGCGCTGATTCCGCTTTGCTACGGCTATGCCATCATCCGGTACCGCTTGATGGACGTGGATATCATTTTCAAGCGCGGCCTCGCCTACACGGCCGCGACGGCAGGCGTCGTTGGCGTCTATTTCGCGATCGTGGCGCTGGTAGGCGAGCTTTCTCATGCCGCGTGGCCGGCGGGACCTGGCGGCGCCATGTTAGCGATTGTGCTGGCGGCCTTCTTGCTGCAGCCTTTTCGCGATTGGACGCAATCCCGCCTGGATCGCTTTTTTTACCGCGATCGCCTGGACTATCGCCGTACCTTGATTGAATTTGGCCGCACGCTTACGAACGAAGTACATCTGGAGCCGATGCTCGGTTCCGTGATGGAGCGCATTTCCCAAACGCTGCTGGTGGACCGCATTGCCATTTTCCAAACCATTCCGAACACCGCCGAGATTCGGATGTCCCGTTCGTTGGGACTTCGTGCCGTGGACACGCTAGACCTGAGTTTCCTCGATCCCGGGCGTCCAGAATTCTCGCGTGGATATCTCTTCTACGAATCGCCACGTAGCGCCCCCGAGAGCAGTCCCGCGGCACGGCGCACGATCGAACAGCTCGACCTGAATTACTACATACCGTGCCGGATTCGCGAACGCACCATTGCGGTGCTGGGTTTGGGCAAGACGGTGGATGGCGATTTCCTCTCAAGTGACGACGTAGAGCTGCTCTTCACCATTGCCAGCTACGTCGCCATCGCGCTCGATAACGCGCAGCTGTACAGCTCGCTCGAACAGAAGGCGCAGCAAATCGAGCGCCTCAAGGATTTCAGCGAAAACATCGTGGAATCCTTGCATATGGGCGTGCTGGCGGTGGCTCTGGACGGAACGATCGAGTCCTGGAACTCGCAGCTCGAACAATTGCTTGGCGTTTCGCGCAGCGAAGCGATCGGCCGCGAAATCGGCGTAATTCTGCCTGCCGACCTGGTGTCGGAAATTGAATCTCGGGCGGCAGACGAACACGTTTCGAGTATCTACAAGTTTCATTTGCGCAATCGTGAACATCGGCAGGTGGTCGTCAACGTGGCCATTGCGCCCCTGCTCGGCAAAGAGGGCGAGCGTCTGGGAAAGCTGATCCTGGTGGACGACGTGTCGCAGCGAGTGCGCATGGAAGAGCAGCTGGTGCAGACGGAGAAGCTCACTTCGCTCGGCTTGCTCGCGGCCGGCGTGGCGCATGAGGTCAATACGCCGTTGGCGGTGATCTCCAACTACATCCAGATGCTGGCCAAGCAGCTTCCGGGAGACGATCCGCGCCACACATTGATCGAAAAAATCGTAAAGCAGACGTTTCGGGCCAGTGAAATCGTCAACAACCTGCTGAATTTTTCGCGCACCGGCTCGTCGCAGTACAGCGAAGTAAACCTGAATCAAGTGGTAGAAGAAACGCTTTCGTTGGTGTCGCATCCCTTCAAGACGGCCCACGTGGAAGTGGTCCGCCAGCTACAGACCGATCTGCCGCCTGTGATCGGTTCGACGAATCGCCTGCAGCAGGTGTTCTTGAATTTGTTCATGAACGCCCGCGATGCGATGCCGCAGGGCGGGATGCTGGAAGTGCGGACGATGTGCTCGAATGGCACCGTGGAAGTGGAAGTGGCCGATACGGGCGTAGGAATTTCTCGCGATCACTTGAATCGCATTTTTGATCCTTTTTTCACCACGAAAGTGGTGGGACGCGGCACCGGTCTTGGACTTTCCGTGAGCTACGGCATCATCAAAGAGCACGCCGGTAAGATTGACGTCCGCTCGACGCAGGGAAAAGGCACGTCGTTCCGGCTGGAATTCCCCGTCGCCCGGAAAGGCGTGCATGTCTAGAGGCTCCATCCTCGTCGTGGACGACGAGGCGGAAATTCGTGAAGGCCTCGAACTTCTGCTTGGCTCGGAAGGTTACGGCGTAACCAGCGTAGGCACGGCCAACGAAGGTCTGACGAAAATCGACGAGCATCCGTTTGATCTGGTGCTGCTGGACGTCAGCCTGCCCGATAAAAATGGCATCGAAGTTCTTCGCGAAGTGCACCGCCGCGCCCCCGACCTTTGTATCGTTCTGATCACCGCCTACGGCTCGATTGACATGGCGCGCGCGGCCTTCAAGTCCGGCGCGCAGGACTTCATCACCAAACCCTGGTCGAACGACGAGCTTCTGGCGCAGGTGGCGCAGGCCGTGGAGGGCCGCCGTCTGCGCGAGGAAAACGTCCAGCTAAAACGGGCACTTAAGCAGCGCTACAACTTTCCCAACATCATCGGCAAGAGCGAGAAAATGCTGGCGGTGCTCGACCTGGTTGCCCAGGTTGCGCCGTCTCGCTCGACCATACTCATCACCGGGGAAAGCGGTACCGGCAAGGAAGTGATCGCGAAAGCAATTCATTCGGCGTCGCCGCGTGCAGACCGTGCGTTCGTTCCCGTGAATACCGGCTCGATTCCTGCGGACTTGCTGGAGTCGCAGCTTTTTGGGCACGTGAAGGGAGCCTTTACCAGCGCCGTGGCTTCGAAGAAGGGCCTTTTCGAAGTCGCCGATCAAGGCACGATTTTCTTTGACGAAATCGCGACCGTCAGTCCGGAGACGCAGGCCAAGCTGCTGCGCGTGATTCAGGAACGCGAGTTCATGCGGCTGGGCGGCACGGAAACGATCAAGGTGGACGTGCGCATCGTGGCCGCCTCAAACGTGGAACTGATGAGCCTGGTGCGCGAAGGGCGTTTTCGCGAAGACCTATTTCACCGGCTGAACGTGATCTCTCTTCAGTTGCCTCCATTACGAGATCGCCGTGAGGATGTGCCGCTATTGGTCGACCACTTCCTTGCGAGATACTGCGGTGAAAATTCGCGGCCTCCCATGCGTTTGTCGAATGCCTCCATGAAACTGCTGATGGACTACGAATGGCCGGGCAACGTGCGCGAACTCGAAAACGTGGTGGAACGCGCGGTGGTCCTCGCAACGAGCGACGTCGTCGAACCCGATCTCTTGCCCGAAAGCCTGCGCTCGAAAGAAATCGTCCGCGGTGTGCGGCTGCAGATGGCGGAATTCATGCCACCGTTGCATGGTGAGCCCGGCTCGCGCCTGGCGGCAGATCACCCGCGCCCAACCCTTTTCCAGATTGTCGAGGAAGTGGAGCGCCGCATCATTACGGACATGCTGGAGCGCACCGGTTGGAACCAAACGGAAGCGGCCGAGCGCTTCCAAGTGCCGCTTTCCACCCTCAATCAAAAAATCAAGCGTCTTGGAATCGAAGTGCGGCGACGCCCTGGTGGCCGCTCCGAGGGCGACGCCAACGCGGCGGGCAAATAACTTCTGGCGTCACGCGTGGGCTGTTTTTTGATTTGGCGGAACATAGCCCTTGGGCAACAAGGTCGTGGTGAGGTCCACGCCGGTCAGGTCCGCCCCGCTCAAATCGGTCTCCCGCAGCACCGTAACGCCCATATCCGCTCCGGAAAACTTTGCGCCTTGCACGTTGGAGCCGCGAAAGTTTGCGTTGCGCAGATTGGCCCTTTCGAAGCGAGCTTCGCGCATATCGCAGCGGAAAAACTCCACGCCACTGGCCTGCGCGCCGGTGAGATCGGCGAACGGCAATTTCGCCTCGGTCATGTCGGTATTGCGCAAATCGGCCTCGCGGAGATTCGCCCGTTCGAAATCCGCGCGAACAAGTTTCGCTCGCTGAAGACTGGCGCCTTCCAAGCGAGCGCCCTTGAGAATCGCGTCGGTGAGATTCGCTCCGCGAAGATCGAGGCGAGCCAGATCGGCACCGCTAAGATCGGCTTGTTGGCCGCCCGCTTCGCCGCGATGGAATTTCCCATGCGCTTCTAAAATCGAGGCGAGCCGTTTTCCGTTGTGGCGCGCACTCGATGCTGACCGTAGCCCGGATGCGCCTCCAAACAGCTTGCTGAGCAATCCCATTCGGCACCTCGCGTGAGAATACGCTGATCATGTTACAGGAAAGGTTGAACCACTGATAGGTTGCTAGAGGAAACCCGATCTATGAGGCAGATCAGACAGCGCGACCAGAGGTATAGTAAACTGTTGTAACTAGCAGCCACGGCCATGAATCCTCGCCTTCGTATTTTCGCTCTTCTAATTGGTGCTGGCGCTCTGCTCTTCACTGGCCGGGCTTCCAACGCGCAAACGCAGCACAGCGATCAGGAGATCATTGCCAACCTGGCGGCGGGGCGTGTGGACATTTGCGTCGCCCGCGACGCCATTCTGATCGGCACCGAACACGAAAACATCGAACCGGGCTCGCACGCTCCTTTGGTCGTTCAGTTAGACGGCGGCTACGTTGGGGTTTTGCTGGGAGCCGTCGAGTGGATCGAACCCGGATCGGGCCTTCCCCCAGTGCGCTTGGATGCGGAGCTGGGACATCTGGCCTCTATTGCGGGTCGTGGCGGCCCGATTCTGGATGCGAATGAGGCTGGGGATATCGAGTCCGTAGGCATCGCTTTTCTGGAAAGGTTACGGCCCATCACGAGCCGGCTGCACCACAAGATCGACCTGGGTCCTGATGAGCCGCTCGTTGAACTTCTGCTTCTGGATTTTCACAAGGATTATGGCCCGGAGGTTTGGCTCCTAAGCTATCGGGTGCAGCAACGCGAGTTGCAAGAAAATTTTTGGGACACGCTCGCGCTGCGTCCTTCCTTTGTGCAGCTCTACCCTCCGGAAAAGCACGAGCCGCGCACGATCGTGGAAACGCGATATCCGGAAGGCGACAAAAGCCCCACACTTTCGCAATTGCTTGGCGAGAATGACCCTCGGCTTGCGACCGTCCGCGAAACTGATCCGAAAGTGGCGCAGGCCGCGCAGCGGATTCTGGACGGGGCCAGCACCAAAGCCGATCCGCCTGCGGCAATTGTTTTTATGAAAGGCGCGATGCAGGCCACCGCGCCCCATGGCGCAAAGCTTTCGCTGGCAGTTCTTTACGCGGACGATAAATTCGACTGGGTACTGGCCCCCTCGGAACCCGAACCAGACGTGAAGCGCGAGGCAGGCGCACCTTCGCTGCGCCACCCGCATCAGTAGCCGACACGCAGCTCAATTTTACTGGGCCTTACCGGAATACTGCTGCTTCACGCGCGCACTCTTTTCCGCCACGGATTTGGCCAACTCACCCTTATAGGAAATGAGCTTTTGAGCGATTTGCTCATCCGCAGCGCCCAGAATTTCGGCCGCATAAATCGCTGCGTTGATTGCGCCGGGCTTATCGATGGCCATGGACGCTACCGGCACGCCCGCGGGCATCTGCACGCTCGATAACAACGAATCGATGCCGTTTAGAACGGTGGTGGCCATCGGCACCGCGATCACCGGCAGAATCGTGAGCGCGGCGACCACACCCGCAAGATGCGCGGCGCCTCCCGCGGCGACGATGATCGTCTTGAGCCCGCGCTCGCGTGCCGTGGTGGCGTATTCGTGCGTGCGCGCGGGCGAGCGATGCGCCGACGTCACCTCAATCTCGTACGGGATGCCAAATTTCTCCAGCATTTTTGCCGCTTCCGACATTACCGCTAAATCCGAATCCGAACCCATGATGATGCCTACGATTGCCTTTCGCTGCCCTTCGCCTTCGCTCATGTTCTCCTCTTCTGGCTCATCGCGATGAGCCCACTCCAACGTGCAAAGTTTTGTTGGCTGCTACGGACAACGCGATGCCAGAGCCGCACGGCCAATATCGCTTCGATGATGCTCGCCGGGAAAAGAGATGCGGCGCACCGCTGCGTAGCAGTCCTTTACTGCAGAATCGAGATCGTTAGCTTGTGCGCACACGCCAAGCACGCGGCCGCCGATGGTGAAATACGTATCGTGTTCGCGGCGCGTGCCGGCGTGAAATACAACCGCGCGGCGGGTTCGTTGCACATCCGCTAGTCCGCTGATTTCCGCATTCTTTCGATAATTTCCGGGATAGCCCTCTGCGGCCATCACCACGCATACGCTGGCTCCGGGCTTCCACCGAAGACCACCTGGATCGAGACGGCCCGCGGCGCAATCGGCAAGCACTGAGGCTAGGTCGAAATCCATACGCGGAACAATCGCTTGGGTTTCGGGATCGCCCATCCGGCAATTAAATTCCAGCACCTGCGGACCCTGCGGCGTGAGCATCAGACCAAAATAAAGAAAGCCACGATAGGTGTTGCCCTCTCGAGCCATACCACGAATGGCGGGCTGCACGATAGACTCGGATATTTCCTTTAGGAGTGGCGCCTGCAATAGATCGTCCGTGGAATACGCGCCCATTCCGCCGGTGTTTGGGCCCTTGTCGCCGTCAAACACTCGCTTGTGGTCGCGTGCCGGTAGCAAAGGCGCAACATGTTCCCCATCCGTGAGCACGATTAGCGAGAGCTCTTTTCCCTCGATGGCCTTTTCCAAAATTATGCGCTTGCCGCCTTCCCCGAATTCTCCTCTTACCATCAGCCGTTCCAAAAAATCGCGCGCCTCCGGAAGGTTCGTTGCAACCAGGACACCCTTGCCGGCGCAAAGCCCATCAGCCTTAATTACCAGCGGAAATCGCGCCCCAGCAATTGCGCGCTCGGCATCCGCAAAATGCTCATAGCAACCAACCAAATCGGCTGTGGGGATTCCTTGCCGCAACATGAATTGCTTCGCGAAGATTTTGCTACCCTCGAGCTGCGCGGCGGCGCGATTTGGCCCAACAATAGCTAGCTTCCGTCGCGTAAATTCGTCCGCAATCCCGGCGACAAGGGGCAACTCCGGTCCCACGACAGTTACATCGGCGTGTAACTTCTCCGCTAGGGCCGCGAGCTCCGTAACGTTGCCCGTATCGGCCGGCACACATTCCGCATCGCTTGAAATGCCTCCGTTGCCGGGGGCACACCAGATTTTGGTAACCATCGGACTTTGACGCAGCTTCCATGCGAGCGCGTGCTCGCGTCCTCCGCCACCGATCACCAAGATCTTCATCGCGTCGAACGATAATTGTGGGGGCACGTGTTGTCAACGTAGGCTGCTTATCTTCGCCTACAACAACAGGCGCGCTTGCTCTGAGGCGGCATACGTGTTGTGATTTAACCGTGCAGAGCTTGCTCGATCGCGTTCCACTGGACCTCATTCTGATTTTACTGTTTCTCGGGCTGGCGATTCCTTGGCGCGGCGCCGCTCGCGTTCGGGAATTGCTTGCACGTGAAAAGTTATCCGGTACCGATCGTCTGAAAACCTATGCTTCTACCATTGCGCTGCAGTGGTTTCTGGCGCTCGTGATCGCCTGGCGCTCTTTCGCGCACGGATTCACTTTCGCGGAACTGGGACTAGGTGCTGGCAACTGGATCCTCACAATTTCTGTCGCGTGTGGACTCGCTCTCGGGATGGGAATGCTGCAACTTGCCGGCCTCGGCCAAGCCGCACGCAGTTCGGGACGGCACACAAGCCGGATGCTCGACGTGAGACGTCTATTGGTTCCGCAAACTGCGGTCGAATCCACTGTGTTTGTGGCTTTGGTGCTCACAGCAGGGCTGTGTGAGGAGTTTATTTACCGCGGATTTCTATTTGCCTGGGCGATACGACTCACACCGTCCGCGACTTTTGCCGTTTTGGGTTCATCTGCGTTCTTCGCGGTAGCCCATGCGTATCAGGGCCTGCGAGGCGCACTGACCACATTTATCTTCGGCATCGTCCTGGCTTTGAGCCGCCTATGGACGGGCAGCCTGATTCCCGCCATAACGGCACACGTATTAATCGACCTAATGGTTGGATTCGTCGCCCTTCGGTGGATCAGGCCGCATGGCAGGTCTGACGGCGGCCCGAGGGAGCCGACTGCCACAGGCGACTATGAGTGATCGGTCATTTACTATTACTACTATTGTAGTTTACGGAAAATCTGTCGGCGTGCCGACAATAGCGACGATTGCCTCCACATTAAGACCGTTTGTGCTCAATTTAGAGGACCGCCAATTGCATTCCATTCAGAGCTACGTCGCGATGCTAATGCTTTGGAATGAAAAGGTTAGCCTGACTTCAATTACCAATACAAATGAGCTGTTGGCGCGGCACTTTGGCGAGAGTTTCTTTGTCCGCGATGAAATTGGCGGAGATGAGCAGGTGCTTGCCGACATTGGTACAGGGGCGGGTTTCCCCGGGCTGGCGCTGAAAATTGTGAGGCCGAATCTTGAAATACATCTTATCGAGCAGAATGCTAAGAAGGCCGCATTCCTTGCGGAGGTCGTTAGACTGCTAGCTTTTGAGCGCGTCTACGTCCATAAGACGGCTTACGAAGCGCTTAGCCCCGAAACGCCGAAATTTGATTTTGTTGTCGCTCGCGCCCTTGGAAACTATAAGGGACTGTTGAAGTGGTCGTCGGATCGCCTGGAGGCAAAAAATGGGCGCGCTCTTCTATGGCTTGGCGCCGATGAAGCGAGGAGACTAAACGAATTCCCCGGCTGGACTTGGAAGCTGCCACGGCCGATCCCCGAATCTCAACAGCGCGTAATCTTGGTCGGCAGGCCGACGCGAAAATAATATCTAAACATAAGAAAAGAAAGCAAATAATTAAATTGTTTCACTTGGAACATTAGGTGCTCATTGGCGGCTACCTCGACCCTAGTGCGGAAATTGTTTCACGTGAAACAATCGAGCGACGGCCCTTCAATTCACAATGACCCTCACTTGATCCTGAGTTACATTGTTTCACGTGAAACATCTTGCGCGCCGCACACCTTCTTGTTAGATTGCACGCGGGGGATTTCCTTGGGCCGAATTATTGCCATCGCCAACCAAAAGGGCGGTGTAGGGAAGACAACTACAGCAATCAATCTGGCAGCTTCGCTCGCCGCCGCCGAACAGCGTACCCTCTTAATCGATTGCGATCCACAAAGTAATACCACCGCAGGCATCGGTTTTCCCAAAGACCCGGGACGGCGAAGTCTTTACAACGCGCTGATCCTCCGCGAACCAACAGACAGGATCATTCAGAAGACGCAGGTGGACGGCTTAGATCTCCTGCCGGCCGATAAGAACTTAGTAGGTGCGGCCGTAGAGTTGGTGGCAGCAGAGAATCGCGAATTCCATCTGAAGGGCCTGCTGAGCACGCTGCGAGATGATTATCAGTTTATCGTTTTGGACTGCCCGCCGACCTTAGATTTGCTGACCCTCAATGCTCTTACGGCCAGCGATAGCGTGCTTGTGCCGATTCAGTGCGAATATCTCGCCCTGGAGGGCGTATCTGAGCTGCTGGATACGCTAATGCGCATTCGCCGCTCGCTTAACCCGACACTTGCGATCGAAGGCATCCTGCTCACGATGTATGACGACCGAACAACACTGTCGCGTCAGGTGGCGTCGGATCTTCGCAGTTTCTTCGGCACCCAGGTATTCGCTACGGTAATCCCACGGAATGTACGGCTGGCCGAGGCGCCGAGCCACGGAAAACCGATTATATTCTACGACATACATAGTAGAGGCGCTGAGAGCTACATCCAGCTCGCCAAGGAGGTCATTCAGAATGAGCAGAAACGCGCTGGGCAGGGGACTAGGAGCCTTGATCCGGGAGCCGGAGCCGGCGGCGCCGCAAACGCCGCAGCAGCCGGCGCAGGTGGCTCGATTGACGGAGCACTTGCCGATAATCGAAATGTCGCCCCTCCAGGCGATGACTCCGCGGGAAATTGACGTCGACCTAATCGATCCCAATCCTTATCAGCCTCGAACCCGTTTTCGGGAAGAGGCGCTGGAGGAGTTGGCCCGCTCCATCCAGTCCAGCGGCATTATCCAGCCTCTGGTCTTAAGAAAGAACGGAGCGCGCTTCCAGCTTATTGCCGGGGAGCGCCGGTGGCGGGCAGCGCAGCGTGCAGGACTTCACCGCGTACCAGCCATCCTGCGGGACATACCGGAAGAGCAGGCGCTCGAGATCACTCTGGTTGAGAACCTGCAGCGTGAGGATCTTAACGCCGTCGAAGAAGCCCGAGCCTATGACCGCTTGATCGGCGAATTCCATATGACACAGGAGGAAGTCGCGCTACGCACCGGCAAAGAGCGTGCAACGATCGCCAATTCCGTACGCCTCCTCCGGCTGGAGAAGGCCGTGCTCGATCTTCTTGAAGAAGGCCGACTGACACCAGGACACGGCCGCGCCCTTCTAGGCATTGACGACCCGAATCTGCGCCAGGCGCTGGCCCAACGCGCGGCGAGACGCGGCATGACGGTTCGGCAGCTCGAGCGCTTTGCCGCCAGGCGCGCTCGTGCAGCGAAGAAGCCGGCCATCGTCGAACAAGCTATGGATCCAAACACGCGCGCCGCTCTGGAAGAGCTCGAACGGCACCTTGGCACGCGGGTAACGCTGCGCACGAAGTCGCGCCTGCGGCCCGGCGCTCTGGTAATTGAGTATTACGACGACGCGCAGCTCGCGGGAATCTATGATCGGCTCATGCACTAGATTGCTACCACGTGTGTAGTTTATAACCGCAACCTGTACCTCGTTTACACTTGACCCTTTTGCCCGGACGAGTAGAGTGGTGTCTTCCGAGGTTTTCCCATGCCCTGGCCCCTGTCCCGCCGCGATGCGGCCAATGAGTCTGCCGGCGAATGGTCCGGCTTTCTCGATAAGACGGTTCGCTTCGAAGGTACCCTGCAGTTTTCCGGCACGCTACGGCTGGAAGCGCAGGTGAAAGGTAATATCCTCTCCGATCAAACACTGGTGCTTGGTGAGGGCGCCAAGGTCGAGGGCCAAATCGAGGGCAATCACGTAATCGTGGCAGGCCGATTCGATGGCGTTATCTTCGCTAAGGGCCGCGTGGAGATTCAGTCGAATGGTGCGGTCAGCGGCGAAATCCATACACCGTGTCTTGTGATCGAGCCGGGCGGTATTTTTGACGGCAATTGCCACATGACGGCATCGGCCGCGGCAGGTAAAGCGGTTACGATTCTATTCCGCGCGGCGAATCAGGCGTAGCCCTCCGGGTTTGTTCCCAAGATTCCCTACTTCCGGCAACCGGCAAAGCACCGCGCTATAATCAGCGCCATGCCCGAAGACCAAGCGAGAAGTTTGGCCGAGCCGGTGAGGCTCACCACGATGGCGAAGGCGGCCGGTTGCGCCGCGAAGCTGAACCCGGCGATTCTCGATTCGGTCTTACGCGGTCTGCCAAAGCAAACTGATCCCAACGTCCTCGTTGGTTTCGATACAAATGATGACGCGGGCATTTATCGCATTTCCGCCGATCTCGCCCTCGTGCAAACCGTAGATTTCTTCACGCCGATTGCGGATGACCCATTTACATTTGGCCAAATCGCCGCAGCCAACGCGTTAAGTGACGTCTACGCGATGGGAGGCCAGCCGATTACTTCTTTGACGTTACTGGCGTTCCCCGAAAAGGGCGATACTGCGGTGCTCGAACAGATTGTTCGCGGCGGCCTCGCGAAGATGGCGGAAGCAAGCTGTAGCGTTGTCGGCGGGCATTCGATTCGGGATGAAGAGATCAAATTTGGCTACGCGGTAACGGGCCTCATTCATCCGGATCGCGTATGGCTCAACGTGGGTGCGCAGCCGGGCGATACATTGCTGCTCACAAAAGCGCTCGGAACTGGCGTAATCACCACGGCGGTCAAGCGCGGTTCCGCATCGGAATCCAGCGTTGCGGAGGCAACGGCTTCGATGACGCGGCTCAACCGCGATGCGGCGGAAGCTCTGGCGGCATTCGATCCGCAGCGCCGATGGATTCACGCCGTCACGGACGTCACCGGATTTTCTTTACTTGGCCACGCGCGCGAAATGGCGCTCGGCTATCCGGCACGAGGGATCAGCGCCGTTTCCATGGAATTCGAGCACCGCGCCATCGAATATCTGCCCGGCGCCGCGGAAGCGGCTCGCGACGGCAACGTATCCGGCGGCCTGACCAATAACCGCGCCTTTATCGGAGATTGTGCGGAATTCTCACGAGGAGTATCGGAAGAATATCGGCGGCTGCTGTTTGACCCCCAGACGTCCGGCGGCCTGCTCGTAGCGATCGCTCCTGACGCGGCAGAAGGCGCTCTTGCGGAGATGCAGAAGTGCAACGTGTCGGCTCGCGCGATTGGAAAGGTTTTGCCCAAGCGGCCACCACTGCTCTACATTTCCTGATGGATACCGTCACACACGCATTTGCGGGCGCGCTGCTCGGCAAAGGAATATTCGCGACACAGCGCCTCAATCCCGCCGCCGAATCAGCAGACGAATATGGCCCACCGGCTCGCGTGGCGATCTTCGCAGTCACGCTCGGTTCGGCGTTTCCGGATGCAGATGTGTTCTATGACTGGGTGTCGCGCGATAGCCTGGCGATGCTCAAGTATCATCGCTACGTCACGCACTCAATCCTGTGTCTGCCCTTGTGGGCGCTGGCATTGGCGTGGCTCACGCAATGGGGAGCGCGGCGGCTCGGTATCCTCGCACCGTCGTTTGGATGGTTGTGGGTGTGCTACGCCGTCGGAATTGGAAGCCACATTCTGCTCGACCTTGCCACCTCGTTCGGCACGATGATTTGGAGCCCGTTCAGCCGCGTGCGGCCCGCGTGGGATTTGATTTTTATCGTGGACTTCACGATGAGCGCGCTTCTGCTGTTACCGCAAGTGGCCCCATGGACGCTTCGCGTGCCGCAGCGCAGCATGCGCCGGGCGTTGCGCATGTGGGCGCTCTTCAGTTTGCTCGCGGTTGGTTCGGCGTGGCTTGCCGCGGAAGTAGGCTTCCCTTTTTCGCCCTGGTACATACTCATCGCCATTGGCTTAATGGCGGCATTGTTTTTTGTGCCGCTTTGGAGAAGTCGAGGTGTGGCGATTCGCCGGTCCACCTGGGCGCGCGTGGGGATTCTAGCGGCGAGCGCTTATCTATGCGCGTGCGCGATCACGCACCACATTGCGCTTCGCCGCGTGCAAGCTTTCGCTCTACAGCGTCAAGTGCAACCGCTGGTGATCGCGGCGTTGCCGCTGCCCCCTTCTATCTGGCGATGGGATGGCCTGATTCGTACCGGCGATGGCGATTACCGCATACGTGAGAATTTGCTGGGGCCCGCAGCGTCGGAATTTCACTTCTATGCGGATTCCGCGCCGGGAAATATGATCGTCGCGGCAGAACAACTGCCAGAGGCTCGCACCTATCTTTGGTTCGCGCGCTTTCCGCTCTACACACTTGCGAAATACGGCGGGCAAACAGCTCTGGAGATAATGGACGTGCGATTTTTCACGCGCCAACGTCAACGCACGCCGGGATTTACATTTCGCGTGACGTTTGATGATGCAGGCCACATCACCAGCCAAGGCATGGTCCGGGACACACGCTAATTTTGGTGAGGCTTTTTACTTCTGTTCGCTGGGGTAGATAACGACGCGGCGTTCGTCGCCTTGGCCGTCACTCGAAGTCCGAATCCCGGGAAGGTCCTTGAGGGCCAGGTGCACCACGCGACGCTCGCGTGCCGCCATGGGATTAAAGCGAAATGCCTGGCGCGTCTCGCGAACGCGGCCAGCAGCCGCCTGGGCGGCGAGTTTCAATTCCGTGATGCGTTGCTCGCGATAGTTGCCGGCATCGAAGCGCACGCGATCGAAGAATGGCGGCTCGAGGCGTAGCGAGCGCACGGCGAGATATTCCAGCGCGAGCAGAAGCTCCGCGTTGCGTTCGAGCAACAAGCCTTGGTCGCTCCCACGGAGGACCACCACCACCTCCGGGCTTTCAAATTCGGCTTCACTGGCGGAGGGTTCAGTTGCTTGCGTCCGAACTTCGTACTGCAGCGCAAGTTTGCTCTGCGGCAAGACGGCATCGAGCCATTTCCGCAGCGTGTCGGCCACGGCTTCTCGCGCAAACTTTCCGTCGGTCACGTAACTCTGAGGCATGTTCCCCTAGCTTCCCCTGATACATTCAATACGCTGCGTCAGCTTTTCTTTCGCGGCCCTTTGGCGGGAGCCGGCATCGGCGCAGTGCGGTTCAAGAACCATTGCTGTACCATGTTCACCACATTGCTCGTCAGAATATACAACACCAAGCCGCTGGCAACCGGAAAAACGATAAACATGCCGCCAAACATGATCGGCATAAGAGCCATCATGCGCTGCTGGGAGGCGTCGGTGGTGGGAGTCGGCGTCATCTTTTGCGCGATATACATGGTGATGGCCATCAGGATCGGCAAAATATAATAGGAATCGCGCGCGGAAAGATCGTGGATCCAGCCGATCCACGGTGCGTGGCGCAATTCAATCGTCACGGTAAGCATGCGGTAGAGGCCGTACCAAATCGGCATTTGCAGCGCCATGGGCAGGCAGCCGCCGAGCGGGTTGATGCCCTCGCGCGAATAGACGGCCATCACCTCTTCATTCATCTTGGCCTTGCGAGGATCGCGCATCGAATACTTTTTGTAGCGATCCTGAATCGCGCGAACCTCCGGACCCACCTTCTGCATCTTCTGCATGGAGCGCTGGCTGCGAATGCGCAACGGCAGCAGCACCATGTTCAGGCCGATGGTCATCACCACAATGGCCCAGCCGTAATTGGAGATGTATTTGTGCATCCAAAGCAGCAGATAAAATAACGGCTCGGCGATGATCGTCAGCCATCCGAATTGCACGAGCTCATTGAGCGGCGGCCGAACGGTTTTTAATTGGTCCAGGTCCTTCGGTGCCACCATCAATCGCAGATTTATGGGCTCACCGCGCGCGGAGCTTACAGCCATCTCCGGCACGTAATCCTTTTCGGTTTTGCCGTCGGCGTTCTGCACGTCGTGCGAGAGCGTCCAGTCGGCCAGAGTCATGGATGCACCCAGCACGTTCGGCTGGCCGGCGTGCGGTCCCGCGCTCTCGATCGGTGGCAGGAACGCAGCGGCGAAATAGGAGTCCTCGATCCCAGCAAAATCAAGCGGCCCGGCTTGCGTTTGCCTTTGATCGGGTTGTTTCGGCTGCCCCAGGTTCTTGTAAGTGAGCAGTTTCAGCTTGCCTTCGAGGCTGTAAAACACCTGCGTATGGGCGGTCGGTTGATAGACGGTGTTATCGCCAAACCCACCCAGCCAACCCACGCCAAAGGGGACGGATTGGCCGTCCAGCTTGGTATCAATACTGAAGCTGGCGATATAGCTGGAATCGAATTTCAATTTCTTGGTGACGGCGAGGTGCCCGTTGCTCCAGTTGAAATCCACTTCGACGGGTGCCGTCAAAACACCCGAGGAATTCCCTTCGGATCCTCCGGTCGTCACTTGGTAAAGAGCGGTATTCGCCGTGTCTTGCTGGCTTGCATCCTCCATCATCACGGAAAGAGGCCAGCCAAATTGCTGCGACGCCTCGGTGTGAACCACGTCGAGGGTTCGCGGCGGGTTGCTGTCGTCTTTGTATTTGTTGAGCTGCCAGCTTCGGACAACCGCGCCGCGATTGGAAAGCTCCACGCGATACAGAGGGCTTTCGACTACGACCGTGCGCTCCGAGGTGGCCGCAAGCGGTTGCGACGGCACGGCGTGTTGCGGCGAAAGACCTGTAATTTGCGACCCGATTTGGGCAGAGGCCGGCGGCGTTGAATTTTGGGCGGGGCTACCCGTCACCGGCGAATTTTGATTTTGCGGAGGGCGCTGCGGAACGCTGGGCTTGTAGAGGTAGGAAAACCCGATGATCACGGCCATGGTGAGCACGGCCGCGAGCAACGTCCGCATTTCGTGGGACAACCCCTCCTTTTGCTCGCTCAACGCGCCAACTCCTTCGGCCGATGCTGCCGCGAGGCGGGCAGATCGGAAGGTTGGGGTACAAAATCCACGCCGCCTTGCGAAAATGGGCGGCAGCGGAGTAGGCGCTTCAGCGCCAGCAACGTTCCACGCCGCGCACCGTGCAGTTCAATGGCTTCGTATGCATAGCGCGAGCAGGAAGGATAGAACTTGCAAGGCGAGGGCATTACGGGCGAAAGGGTCGCTTGATAGGCGCGAATGAGCGCCAGGAGCATGCGGGTAGCCGGCGCGCGCTTCACGATAGCGCGCTTCGCAGCAGACCCGTCAGCTCCACGCTCAACCGCGAAAACTCCGCGCGCGCCACCGAGGCTCGCGGATGAATCACAATGTCCCATCCGGCAGGTATCTCCGAGCGATTCAGCCTTACGATTTCGCGGATGCGCCGGCGAATCCGGTTGCGCACCACGGCGCCGCCCATTGCTTTTTTCACGCTGAAGCCGAAGCGGCTACACGCTATACGATTCGGGCGGAAAAATATTACAAATTGCTGGCTGGAGCGGCGACGCCCTTCGCGGTAAACGGTCTCGAAGTCACCCCGGCGAACGAGCCGCAAATCTCGCGGCCACCGCCGAGACGCACGCGGCGTGGCGTCGAGAGTTCCTTCATCATACTGGTGTGAGGCGATGACGCCCCTTCCTTCGCCGCGCCGCAAGCACTTTGCGGCCACCGGCGGTCTTCATGCGCGAGCGGAAGCCATGTTTCTTATGGCGCCGCCGCACTCTGGGCTGATAAGTACGTTTAGGCACAACTATCTCTCCCCCGGTTCCCGCAATAGTAATGGATCAAACGGCTAAGTTTAGACGGCCCTTGCGGCAGGGTCAAGGAAACCCAACCTCTCGCGCCGCAAGGCGTCGCGATATCGTTACGGCTTGATTCTCTGCGGCATTTCCGCCAGCGCATACGCGAGCACTGCCATGGCCGCCGCGTTTTCGGCAAGCTCGTGGGGGTGAATTTTATCGAGCGTGTCGGCGGCGGTGTGGTGGTAGTTGAAATAAAAGCGGGCGTCTTGGATCGGACCGAACAGCGGCACCCCGGCACCGGCCATAAACGAAATATCCTCGCCGCCGCCTCCGTTTTGCAACAAGTTGGCCCCGATCGGCTCAAGGGCTTTCGCGACCGGTAGCAGCGTCTCTATCGCCGCCGGCGTCAGCGTACCGCCGAATCCCAGCGGGTGATCGGCGCCTAAATCGCTTTCGATCGCACCAAAGTGATTGGGCAGCTCCGCCGCGTGATCTTTGGCATACGCCTGGCCGCCGCGCGAGCCGTTTTCCTCGTTCATCCAAGCGATCACGCGTAGGGTGCGCGCGGGCTGCAAGCCGAGCTGCTTGAAGAGATTCGCCGCCTGCATGGCCACCGCGACGCCAGCGCCATCATCAATCGCGCCGGTACCCAAGTCCCACGAATCCAGATGCCCCGAAACGATCACCACCTGCTCGGGATGCTCGCGCCCTTTCAGGTCGCCAATCACGTTGTAGCTCACGGCGTCGGGGAACGTTTGCGGCGTCATCACCAGGTGCATCACCACGCGGCCTTGGCTTGTCAGGTGTGCGAGCAAGTCGGCGTCTTCGGCAGAAACCGCGCCGGCGGGAATTCCCGCGGCGGTGCTGTCCCCGGTGTGAGGTAGCCGGTAATCTGCATTCCCGACCGAGCGAACCAGAGACGCTACCGCGCCAAGCGCCTTGGCCTTCACCGCGCCCTCGCCGCGGTAAACCACAGCCTGCCCGTAGGCAGCCAAGCCTTCGCCCTGAGCGGCCATGCGCTTATCGTATTTTTCATTGAAGAGCACGATGCGGCCCGCGACCTTTTCCCGGCCGGCGGCGGCGAGTTCGTCGAAATTATTGACGACAACCACTTCCGCCGTCAGGCCGTCCGCGGGCGTCGCAGCGCTGTTTCCCAAGGCGGTCAGCACGATTTTCTGCGTGGTACGCGGCGCCTGGCCAGGGAACACGGTGAGCTCGGCGTGCTCTTCGCCGCGCACCCAGTGCGGCACCATCACGTTTTCGAGCGTCACTTCGAGCCCCAGCTTGCGCAACTCATCCGCGACGTAGGTCACCGCCTGCTGCGCCTGCGCCGATCCGCTCAATCGCGGACCGATGTTCTCCGTCAAATGCGCCACTTGCCGATAGGCGTAATCGCTGGCCATCGCAGCATCACGCAATTTCACCAGATTCGCCGCGAGATCGGGAGGCATTGCGGGAGCTACAGCCTGCTGCTGCGCGCCCGCCCACCGCGCCGGAATCAATATGGCCAGCGCGCCAATTCCGCAAATCACCAGAGTCTTCGCCGTTCGATTGCGCAAGGATTGCCTCCGCACCCACGAAACACATCTGCCTGAAGTTTTCAGCAGCCTAGTCTATGGCAGAACAAAGCCATAGCAACGCGAAAGTTGTACAAAAGTTTTGAGGGACACCGCCGCAAATCAGAAATCCTCGATCCGCAAAGCATCTGCCGGGCCAGCCCAGGCCGCTCGGCGAGCTGAGGTTACCCAGGCAGCGTCGGCGTCCTTCCTCTGCACTTCAAGCGATTTTTCAAGACCAAAGAGCGATCGCGGATTTCGCGGGTTGCGCGCGAGGTCCTCGCGAAACACCTTTTCCGCCTCCTCCGCTTGCCCAGCCCGCAGCAGCGCTGCGCCTAGCGATTCACGCACGGGGTAATACCAATCGGCGGGCTCGTCATAGCGCATCTGGTCTTGCACCGCCACGGCAGCGCGCCAATGTTGCACTGCTTCCGCTACGTTTCCCTGCGCCGCCGAAATGCGCGCCGATAGAGAGTGCGCCGCGACATCGTGGATGGTGCTCCAATCGTTGTACACCATGCCGAACGCCGGACCCGGCGGCAGCGCTTTGTAGGCCTTTTCCATCGCTTCGCGCTCGGCCTCGGCTTTGTCCGGCTGCCCCTTCCCCGCAAACGCGCATCCACGCGCGTAATGCCAGAAAAAAGTTAGCCCGGAAAGCTGCTCGTCGGGCTGCGGCAGAGCGAGTACTTCATCCCAACGCGCGAAGCGCAGGTCCACGAAAATGGGCATCGGCAGAAATGCCTCCGCGCCGGCCATGTCCTTTACCGCGGCCCGTGCTGCCACGGCCAGATCGTTGGCTGCTTTGCTAGCTGCCGGGTAATCCCCATTCATACTTGCCGCGGCGGCCAGAAAGTGCAGATTGTGATTCGAGTAGCCGAGCACGTAAGTGGCGTTGGTGATTTCACGCTCGCGCAGATACACCTTGTCGGTTTCCACGGCAGCCACGTTGCTCTTCACCGCGGCGGCGAAATCCCCCGTGCGGATATAGATGTGCGCCGGCATGTGAACGAGGTGCCCGGCACCGGGCACTAGAGTTTCCAGTCTTTGCGCGCTGGCTAGCGCAGCTTCGGGATGAGGCGAAGCTTCCATCGCGTGAATGTAAAAATGATTTGCGCCAACGTGGGTTGGCCACCTTCGTAAGACTCCCTCGAGCACGGACACGATTTCCGGTGTGTCCGGTCCCGGCTGGCCTTCATTGGTCCACAACATCCAGGGATGCAAGTCCATCAGGCTTTCCGCGTAGAGCGTCGCGGCGTCCGGATCGTCCGGGTAACGCTGGCTCAAGCGGCGCATCGCGGAAACGTAGTCGTTCGCGAGCGTGTCTAGATCGGCCTTCGGATCGTTGGTGTATCGCGCGCTCAGAGCCTCAATGTAGTCGCGCTCGGCAGAGGGGCTGGCCACACCGATCTCCATCGCTTTGTGGATGGCGTCGTAAGAGGCCTCCTCGCGCTCGGGATCGACGTTGGAGTTGTAGTTCGGGCCGCTCGCCAACGCGATTCCCCAATAGGGCATCGCCGCGTGAGGATCGAGCTCGGCCGCGCGCTTGAAGGAATGCACTGCCTCTTCGTGATTGAAGGCGTAGATCAAGGTCAGCCCTTGATCGAAAAACTTCTGCGCCTCCGGGCTGGACGTGTGGATCGGATGGTGCAGCGGTCCCATACCCTCAAAAAGCTTTGCCGCGGGCTCAGATTTGGCCGGCCCAGGCTTCTCGGAGCCCGCCATTCCCGGCATCTGCATCGGCGCGCCAGCACTCTGCGTTCCAGAGTTTTGGGCTTTGCCTCGTTGAGCGCCCGCAAGAAGCACAACACAGATCACGGCAACGACAAAATTCGCGTACCGCAGCAGTTTCATCGTTTTTCTCCGGTCAGGTATGGAACTCAGTGCCGCGATTCTATCGGGGGACCCTTAGCGGGGTCAATCACGGAGACTCCAGCGCCAGTGGAGCGGGTCGAACCTTTCAGTTACAATAAGTAATCGGCAACAAAATCGCGCCGAGTCCGGCAAGCGTCAGAAATCATGAAAGGTATCCGGAAGTACGAGGGTTTTTGATCCTCCAGTGTTCCGCTTCCAATCTCCAGCATGTTTGAAAACTTAACCGACAAGCTCCAGCGCGTATTCAAGAACCTTCGCGGACAAGGCAAGCTCACGGAGGAGCACCTGGACGCCGCGCTGGGCGAAATTCGCGAAGCGCTGCTCGAGGGCGACGTGAACGTCAACGTCGCGGAAGAATTGCTCGCGCATATCCGCCAGAAGGCGCTGGGCTCGGAAGTCTTACTGCAACTTTCGCCCGATCAGCAGGTGGTGAAAATCGTTCGCGACGAACTGCTGGAACTGCTCGGCAAGCATGCCAAGCCCCTTTTTCATTCGCGCCCGCCCTCGGTCTGGATGATCGTGGGCCTGCAAGGCTCCGGTAAAACGACCACGACCGGCAAGCTGGGCCGCTGGCTCGCACACAACGGGCATCGCCCGATTGCTACTTCGACGGACGTGTACCGTCCCGCAGCGCGCGAACAATTGGCGCAGGTAGCAAAGGCGGTGAGCGTCACGCTCTGGCCAGGGACCGGAACCGATAAGCCGCTTGAGATCGTGCGCGGCGCGATTCGCGAGGCAAAGCTTTCCGCCTCGGATGTGATCCTGGTGGATACCGCCGGCCGTTTACACATTGACGAGCAATTGATGAGCGAACTCGGCCAGTTGAAGCGCGAGCTGCAACCGAGCGAAATCCTGTTTGTGGCGGACGCCATGATCGGGCAAGACGCCGTGCGCTCCGCCGGCGAATTCCATCGCCAGCTTGGGCTGACGGGCGTAATCCTCACCAAGCTCGATGGCGATGCACGCGGCGGGGCGGCACTTTCCATCGGAAAAGTCACCGGCGCGCCGGTCAAATTCATCGGCACGGGCGAGAAATATGACGCGCTCGAGGCCTTTTATCCGGACCGCATCGTTTCCCGCGTACTCGGCATGGGCGACGTTCTCTCGTTGATCGAGCGCGTCGAGGAGTCGGTGGACCACAAGAAGGCCGCCGAACTCGAACGCAAACTGCGGCGCAGTGAATTCACGTTGGGCGATTTTCGCGACCAGTTGAAGCAAATTCGCAAGATGGGGCCCCTCGAACAAGTACTCGGCATGCTGCCCAAGGTCGGACCGCTGGCAAATATCCCGCGCGATGTGCAGGTGGACGAATCGCGCCTGAAGCGCGTGGAGGCCATCATCAACTCCATGACCAACACCGAGCGCGATAATTATGATGTGATTGACGGCCACCGCCGTAAGCGAATCGCCGCCGGCAGCGGGACTTCAGTCCAGGAAGTAAATCAGGTGCTCAAGCAATACCTCCAGATGCGCAAAATGGTGAAGCAATATGGCGCCCTCGCCGCGGCTGGCCGTTTAAAGGGCGTCACCTCAAAGCTCAAAGACAAGCTCAGCGGCACACCCGAAAGTTAAAGCCACAATTCGCACTGGCCAAGCTGAGACACAAACAAAATCCAAATAGAGGAGAATCCAGATGGGAATTCTGGAGAAGGCTACGCCTGCCATTATCATCTGCACGAGGAATCGCGAGCTTGCTACGGCTTTTTATCGCGATATTCTAGGCCTAATGCTCGCCCACGAAGATCGCTTCGCCACGATTTTCAGCATCGGCGGGGTCACCTTACGCGTCTCCGTCGTGGCTGATTTCACGGCGCACGAGCACACGATCCTGGGCTTTCACGTCCCGGATGTGGCCGCGGCCGTGAAGGCGCTGCGCGAGAACGGCGTCAATTTCAATGTTTATCCGCACTTCAAACAGGATGAACTCGGCATCTGGACCGCGCCGGGAGGCGCCGTGCGCGTGGCTTGGTTTAAGGACCCGGACGGCAACGTGCTTAGCGTAACGAACGCCTGAGAATGAACCGGGGGTTATACAATCGGCTGTATTTGACCCGGTTTGCTTCGTTATTTGCGCATTTGCGGCTATAATGATCGTCCCTTAGGAGGATTGATTCGTGCTGGCCATCCGCTTGGCGAGATTTGGCAAGAAGAAGAAGCCGTTTTACCGCGTCGTGGTGATCGAAAAGAGCCGCGCGCGCAACGGCCGTACCGTGGAATTGGTAGGGACCTACGACCCGCTGAAGAAGCCCGCCGCCGTCCAACTGAATGCCGACCGCATCAAATACTGGCTGGGTCAGGGTGCGCAACCGAGCGACACCGTCCGCAGCTTCTTGCGAACTCAGAAGATCGCCTAAGCGGCCCTCCGGCGGAGCATCCCGGACCTCTGAGTCTCGGGACATAAGCTCGGAAACCCGGCAAATACGGGTACACGCGGAAGGCGGTCCACATGAAGGAGTTGGTGGAGGCGATTGCAAAAGCGCTCGTCGATAAACCGGACGAGGTACACGTACGCGCGGTCGAAGGCGAGCAAGTCACCGTGTTGGAACTCCGCGTGGATCCGACCGACTTGGGCAAAGTAATCGGGCGGCAGGGCCGCACTGCTAAATCCATCCGCACGATTCTTGGAGCGGCGGGCATGAAGCTAAAAAAACGCCTCACGCTGGAAATCCTGGAGTAGTGGCCGCAGATCCTTCCCAACGAATTACACTGGCCCGCCTGCTGCGGCCGCACGGACTCCGCGGCGAAATCGCGGCGGAAATTCTCACCGATTTTCCGGAACGGCTTACACGACTAAAAACAGTTTTTCTCTGGGATGGCCACGGCGAGCTGAGGCAGATCTCGTTAGTTTCCTGCTGGATCAGCCACAGCCGCGGCGGCCAAGCGATCTTTCATTTTTCGGGCGTGAATTCAATTGAGGACGCGGAGCGGTTTCGCGGCCTTCAGGTGCAAGTCCCGATGGCCGATCGCGTGGAGTTGCCCCTCGGCCAATATTACTTCTCCGATCTGATCGGCTGCGCAATATGGGAAGTGGGCGCATCGGCTCCACTCGGCCTGGTGCGAGACGTTACACGCGCCACGGGCACACCGCTTTTGGAGGTAGACGTGGATGGCAAAGAACTGCTGATCCCGCTGGCCACGGAGATTTGCACGCGGATTGACGTGGATGCGCGCAAAATCGAAGTGTCCCTTCCCGAGGGTTTGCGCGACCTCAATCGCTAGAACAGACTCTGGCTATTGCTGTGCACGCATGGAACAACAAGATGTTATTCGGGAACGGATAGGGCGGTTGCCGCCAGTTTGAGAGCACGCAATGCGGGATCGGAGGCCAGTTGCGCGGGGTAGTCGCGCACAAAGCGCGCCAGATGCGGAAGCGTGAAGCTGGCGTAGTGGAACTCCTTCATCTCCGACACGGCCTGGTCGGCGTTCCAGTGATCGAAGGTCATGCGATAGAGAGCGACCATCACTCCCGTGCGATCGGCTCCTCTGCGGCAATGCACGAAAACTTTCTTACCGTGTGTGTCGCGCAGTAGATTCAGGAACGAAACGATTTCTTCATGCGTGGGCTCGCCTGAGCCTTTCCACGGCACGCTGATAAATTGCATGCCGGTCGATTCCACTTTGCTTCGCTCCGCGGCAATTTCCTCTTGCTCATCGCGAAAATCGACGATGATATTGACGCCAGCGGCTTTCAATTCTTCATAGGCAAATGGCTTGGGCTGAGCGCCGCGATAGAGAAACGTGTCAATCCGCGCGAAATTTTCCACGCCGTCCAGCGTAAGTTTTTCCGCGGGGGTGCCGGCGGCGGGTTGCTGCGCCATGGCCGGCGGCGCAACGAACGCGGCCGCTAGAGCTAGAAGGCAGCCGAGTTGTAAGTTGCTCTTGCGCATTGCCTTGGAGGCGGCTGGGATGATCCGCAACTCTATCGTACGAGCCTGGCGCGCTGCCGTCAATTCGTTCCGATAAATGCTCTTGGGGCCATCTTGGAACTACACCACTACAAATAGATGCCGGTAGCAGATTGCACAACAGATGTTGCGATTTTGTTCCGATTCCCTCTTGACTTCCTTTTCGCACACGTCGATACTGCGCTCCCAGATTCGGGTGACCGTGAGACGACCTGCAGGACGTTGACACCCGCCCTGCTCGCTCGAGTCCACGTAGCCTGCCCGGCTCGATCTGAGAACAATTTCCAGGGTTGCTCGTCGCCGGAGTTTTTCCCGGCACGGCATCGCTTTGGTTCCGAAACCCAATGTCCCTCGGAGCCAATGGCGACAGCGTTTCATCTTTCGAATAGGCGTTTCGAACGCCCGCGGATTTCGAACAAACGGCGTCTGACGGAGAATCAGGCGCCGCCTCCCGGTTCGCTGGGGGTACAATATAGAATTGGGATTCCGCATCCGCGCGGAAATTCCCGTTCATGCGCGGAGGCGGAAATGGCAGATGTGAAAATGGCTTTGAACGACGAAACGTTGAATACTGCGGTACAAACCCCGAAGCAAGCAAGCCGCAAGATCGGCCTTGAATTTAAGCGTCATTTTACCGATGGCTGCGGATCACCATTCGATAAAGTGGAATGGGACCGCCGCACGGCACAAATCGGCAACGAAAAAGGGCAGGTCATTTTCCGGCAGGAAAATATCGAGGTCCCGAAATCATGGTCTCAGACAGCGACGAACATCGTTGCCTCCAAGTATTTTCACGGTAAGCCCAACACGCCGGAGCGCGAAGGGTCAGTGCGCCAGTTGATCGCCCGGGTGGTGGATACGATCGTGCGCTGGGGCGAAAAGGGAAATTACTTCGCGTCCGATGCTTCCCGGGACGCTTTCCGCGACGAGCTCACCCACCTGCTGGTCGAGCAGAAAATGGCTTTCAATTCTCCGGTGTGGTTCAACGTCGGCGTCCAGGCCAAGCCGCAGTGCTCCGCCTGCTTTATTAACTCCGTGCGCGACGACATGGGCGCGATCATGGACCTGGCCAAGACCGAGGGCATGCTCTTCAAGTGGGGTTCGGGCACGGGCACCAATTTTTCCGCGCTGCGCGGCAGCCGCGAAACGCTTTCGGGCGGCGGCATCGCCAGCGGCCCGGTGAGCTTTATGAAGGGCTTCGACGCATTCGCCGGTGTGATCAAGAGCGGCGGAAAGACGCGGCGAGCGGCAAAGATGGTGATTCTGAATATCGACCATCCGGATATCGTGGAATTTATCGAGAGCAAGCGGAAAGAAGAGCGGAAGGCCTATGCCCTGATTTCGCTCGGTTACGATTCGGCGATCGACGGCGAAGCTTATACCTCCGTCTTCTTCCAGAATGCGAACCACTCGATACGCGTCACGGATGAATACATGCAAGCCGTGGAACAAGATCGCGACTGGTGGACGCGTAACGTCAACGACGGTTCGCCAGCAGGTCAATTTCGGGCGCGCGACCTGTTGCGCATGGCGGCCGATTCCGCCTGGCACTGTGGCGATCCTGGGATGCAGTACGACACCACGATCAACCGCTGGCACACGAGCAAAAATACCGCGCGCATCAATGCTTCGAATCCCTGCTCAGAGTACATGTTCCTTGACGATACGGCCTGCAATCTTGCCTCGCTGAACCTGATGAAGTTCGTCGGATCGTCCGGGCAATTTGACGTGACGTCGTTCCGGCACGCCGTGGACGTCACGATTACCGCGCAGGAAATCCTGGTGGACAATGCCAGCTACCCAACGCCGAAAATCACGGAAAACTCGCACAAGTTCCGTCCGCTAGGACTCGGATATGCGAACCTCGGCGCTCTCCTGATGTCCGTGGGATTGCCCTACGATTCCGAGGGCGGCCGCGATATGTGCGGCGCGATCACCGCGTTGATGACGGGCGAAGCTTACGCGCAATCTGCCCGCATCGCCGAGCGACTGGGACCTTTCGACGGTTTCGAAGTGAATCGTGAGCCCATGCTCGAGGTAATGCGTCTGCATCGCGACTCTCTCCGGCCCATTAAGCCTGAGAACGTACAGCCGCAATTGCTGCAAGCGGCGCAGAAGGCTTGCGACGATGCGGTCGAAATCGGCGAAAAATACGGGTACCGCAACTCGCAAGCTTCGGTTCTCGCCCCCACGGGCACGATCGGTTTCATGATGGATTGCGACACCACCGGCATCGAACCCGATCTCGCCTTGGTGAAGTTCAAGAAACTGGTCGGCGGCGGCATGATCAAGATCGTGAACAATACCGTGCCGCACGCGCTGATGAATCTGGGTTACACACCGGAAGAAACAGAAAAAATCGTCGCGCACATTGATAAGAATGGCTCGATTGAAGGCGGCCCTGGGCTCAAGCCGGAGCATCTCGAAGTATTCGATTGCTCGTTGGCCTCCGGTCCTGGCGGACGCTCCATTTCCTGGCAAGGCCATTTGAAAATGATGGCGGCGGCGCAACCTTTCCTTTCCGGCGCGATCAGCAAAACGATCAATATGCCGCAGGAATCCACCGTCGAAGACGTGATGCAGGCCTACATTGACGCGTGGAAGCTTAGCATCAAAGCGGTGGCGATCTACCGCGATAATTCGAAAGGCAGCCAACCTCTGGCCGCTGCCGGTGCGAAAAAGGAAGAAAAGGCCGCACCGGTGGAAGCTCCTCCGAACGCGCCGGCCGCCAAGCAGCAGGAACTTTTCGCCCACGCGCAACGCCGCAAGCTGCCGAGTGAGCGCCGTTCAATCACGCACAAGTTCTCGATTGGCGGGCACGAAGGCTACATCACCGTGGGCATGTATGACGACGGCGCGCCGGGCGAAGTCTTCATCAAGATGGCGAAGGAAGGGTCGACGCTTTCCGGTGTGATGGATGGCCTTGCGCTCACGTTGAGCATCGGATTGCAATACGGCGTGCCGCTCAAGGCGCTGGTGGATAAGCTGATGAACACGCGCTTTGAACCTTCCGGCTTCACGCACACTCCGGATATCCGCATGGCGTCCTCGGTGCTGGATTACATCGCGCGCTGGATGGGCGGCAAATTTATTTCCACGGA
>DATNLT010000042.1:0-3092 GCA_035602725.1 Candidatus Acidiferrales bacterium | reverse complement strand
ATCCCAAAGGGCGTGGGAGCAATAACGCTTGCCGGAACGCGAGCGGCCGTGCGCACAGTGATTCGTTATCGCAACGGAGTGCTCAACGGAAAAGGAGCCAGCCTGCTCGATGGCTACATGGAAGACCTGGCTACCGATCGCATCTATCGCTTGATGATCGCACAGCGCGTTCGGCACAAAGTGCAGGTGCCCGGCGGCGACGGCAAACCGCTCGAACACACCTCCGCTTTGGTGACCCGTTTGTTTGACGAGGAGCTGGCGAAAATGCAACTCGATTTGCCGGCCGAGATCGACAGCCAAGCGGCAGCGACATTGCCCGAGGCACGCCGGATCGCGGAGGAACTGATCGTGAAGGGACACCACTCGCCGATCTAGTTTGAAATATTCTGACGGGACCGATTCAAGGCGCAAACCGCAGAACTGTGAGTGAAAAGAAAAACTTATCACGCGATTAATAGAATGAGTTTGACGACGCCTGCCGCATGGGCGCCCACTGTTAAGACTGCGCTACGTCATAATATCGGCCGATAATCCAGCGACCGCGCCAGGGGCGGCAACGAATGACAATGAAGTCGGTAGACACTCTTCTCGACGTTTTGCATTTCGCTGACAGTAACACGGCCGTTATCGTTCCAGAGCTCGGAATCCAAGTCACCTACGATTCGCTCCGGAAGCAGGTTTTGGCCATGGCGAACGCCTTGGCCTCCGTGGGGATTCGCCGTGGCGATTCTGTAGCGATCGCATTGCCGAACGGCCTGCCTGCGATTGTCAGCTTTCTCGCCGCTTCCATCGCTGGAACGGCAGCTCCTTTGAACTTGGCGTACCCGTATGAGGAGTTTCTGTTTTTCCTCGGAGACACCAACGCGCGCATTTTGCTTTGTCCGCCGGTAGGCGCAGAATTCGCACGCAGCGCGGCCGCCGACCGCAAGATCCCGGTGTTCTCGGTGGAAATGACCGAACAGGGCAACGTTCAGCTCGTGGGCGCTTCCACCACCGCCGTTTCCGCAACCGCGCCTACGGCTGACGATATCGCCCTGGTCCTGCACACCAGCGGGAGCACGGGGCGTCCCAAGCGTGTTCCCTTGCGGCATTTCAATCTCGCGGTTTCGTCCGCGAATATCGCAAACACGTACGCGCTTTCAGAGGAAGATGTTTCGCTGTGCATTATGCCGCTGTTCCACGTGCATGGTTTGATTGGCTCGCTCATGGCCACTTTGCTTTCCGGAGGCACGGTGGTTGTTCCCACGAAATTCAACGCGCTCTCTTTCTGGCGGACGGTTCGGGAACATCGCGTGACCTGGTATTCGGGAGTGCCGACCATGCATCAGCTTCTGTTGGCCCGTGCTCATCAGAAACCACCGGAAGCAGCCACTCTGCGCTTCATTCGTTCGTGCAGCGCTCCGTTGTCGTCGGCGCTCATTCACAAGATCGAGGGGCTGTTCGACGTGCCCTTCGTCGAGGCATACGGAATGACGGAAGCGGCGCACCAGATGACTTCGAATCCTTTGCCGCCGCGGCACCGGAAGCCGGGCTCTGTCGGTGTGGGCACCGGGCTTCGCGTTCGCATTATGGACAAAGAAGGCAACGATCTCGGCACTAACCAGCGAGGCGAAGTCGCCATTCAAGGAGCCAACGTGTTTCGCGGATATGAAAACAATCCCGAAGCCAACGCCCGCGCTTTTGTGCATGGATGGTTTCTTACCGGCGACGAAGGAATGCTCGACGCAGACTGCTATTTGCATCTGACGGGCAGGATCAAAGACATCATCATCCGCGGCGGCGAGAACATCGCGCCTCACGAAGTCGATGAGATTTTACTGCGGCATCCTGCCGTTGCCGCGGCTGTCACATTCGGCTGCGTGCACCCCACACTTGGTGAAGAAGTAGCTGCGGCCGTGGTCTTGAATGAAGCGCACAACGCCACCGAATCGGCGCTCATAGAGTACTGCCGTGAGTTGTTGGCAGAATACAAATGCCCTAAGAAGATTTATCTCGTAAAGAGCATTCCCACGACTGCGACCGGAAAAATTCGCCGCCGCGCTGTCGCCGCCGCATTGGCGGATGTCTAACTATGCGATTCCTGATCGCGGGAGCGGGAGCGATCGGAGCCTACATCGGTGCGCGCATGGCGCATGCCGGGTTCGATGTCACGCTCTTCGCGCGCGGTCCACATCTTCGTGCCATGCAAGAGCGTGGCGTGCAAGTGAGAAGCAGCGAGGGAGATTTTATCGCGCGGCCGAAAATCGCCGGTTCCCTCGAGGAAGTTGGGCCGGTGGACGTTGTCTTTCTTGGAGTGAAGGCACACGGCCTGCCGCAACTTGCGCCGCAGTTGAGGCCGGTGCTGGGTCCGGATACTACCGTCGTCAGCACACAAAACGGAATCCCCTGGTGGTATTTCCAGGGGTTCGGCGGCGATTTGGAAGGTTTGCGCCTGGAGCGGATTGACCCCGGTGGCATAATTTCCTCGGCCATCGAGGCGCGCATGGTCGTAGGATCCATCGTTTACTTTTCTACCGAGATTTCCTCACCCGGGGTGGTTCAACATATCGAGGGTAATCGCATTTCTCTCGGCGAGCCGGGCGGCTCGCGCTCCGAACGCTGCCGCCGAATTGCAGAGGCGCTCATCGCCTCCGGCTTGCGCTGCCCGGTCACCACGCGCATCCGCCACGAGATTTGGGTAAAGGTTTTGGGAAACGCTTCGTTGAATCCGGTCAGCGCACTCACGCGAGCCACGCTGGTTCAGATGGTGCGCGATCCGGGCGTTTCCTCGCTGATACGCACCATCATGCAGGAAGTGGAAGCGGTCTCCAGCAAGTTGGGGATGGAGCTGCCGGTCTCCATCGATCAGCGAATGGCGGGTGCAGAAAAAGTCGGGGAGCACAAAACCTCCATGCTGCAGGACCTCGAAGCGGGCCGGCCGATGGAACTGGAGGCGCTGGTGGGCGCCGTGGTGGAGTTGGGCGAGCGAGTGGGTCTTCCTATGCCCTACACGCGAACAGTGTACAACTGCACGAAGTTATTGGCGCAAAGTGCGATGGCCCAACCTCCGAAGTGAGAAGCGCCTGCGAAACGCAGCGCCATTTCTTTTTGGA
>DATNLT010000040.1:0-2005 GCA_035602725.1 Candidatus Acidiferrales bacterium | reverse complement strand
AAGCCGCTGTGTTTTATTCCGGCGAGCAGGTCTTAGGCGGCGGCTGGATTCGCTGAACCTTTGCTAGACACAAACACGCACTTCAGTTTGGAAGCCGGATTCGAAATTTCTCTATGGAAATACTTCAGATGAAGAGTTCTTCGTCCTGAGGAGCGCCGTCGGGTTCACTTCGCCGGGCTTGTACGCCACGCAACACGTCGATTCCAACCTTGATACCTTTCAGTACCGCGGAAACCTGGTGCACGGGACCCCATAGCGTGTTGCGAACTTTCGTCCCGGTGTCTTCGATCACTTCCAGCGTGCCGGTAAGGATCTGATCGGCGCGAATCACTTGCACCCGCAGCCGCTCAAGGCTATCCGTAAACACGCGGTCGATCTTCTGCGCTTGCCCGCGCGCCATCCGGGTAATCTCTGCTCCATCGCCCATGATGCTCGCGATTTTGTCTTCGGAATCTTCCAGTATGCGGTTCGTGCGCAGAAGTATCGGGTCGATGCGCCCTTTGAGTTCGTCGGCGATCACCGTAAATTTCTCGATCGCGCCTTTCATCTGGAGATACATCCCCAGTAAAATCGCCATCTGAACAACAATGGCGACCGCCGCGATCACAATGAATGCCTCAATCCAAACGTTCATACGATTCCTTACGGCAGTTTGCTAGGCTTTTGCTTCGCGCCGATAGGCGTCCTTGCCCGCTTCCACCGCCGCCGTCACGCCTTCCTTCTGGCGGTCCATGATCTCTTTGCTGCGCTCGATCAGGTCTTCCGCGCGCTCGCGAAGTTCCCGCGCTTTGCGTTGCGCGTAATCGCGGCCTTCGTCAGCCTTCGACGTGAGGTATTCCCGCGTATCTTCGCCCGATTTCGGCGCAAAAAGTATGCCCACCAGAGCTCCGATCCCGAGCCCTGCTAGAAAGTAACTTACCTTGGTACCTGCGCCGCTGTTTTCACCCACGTTGCACCTCCAAAATATAAGTCTATCAAATTCGACCTTAGCATAGCCTCCGGGCACAATCAATGCCGCGAAAGCCTTAGATTCGCACCCCTATCTCGGCGCCCTCGCCGGCCGAAAAGCTCGTCTAAGCCCTTGAGAGACTTCCGTGCTAGTTTCGGCAAAAAGCCGGATATGATGGCGCTCGTGCGTTCGACAATCGGTATCAGCCAACCATGGGAGTGAACCAGCACCGTCGTTTGGCCATTATTCTCACCACGGCGATTGCCGTGCTCCCGGCAGCCACAGCTGCTTTCGCCCAAGATCCCTCGCCCGGCCAAAGTGAAACTCGTCCCTGGATGAATACGAGTCTCTCGCCGGACGACCGTGCCGACCTGGTGCTAAAGGAACTCACGCTCGACGAGAAGATCGCATTAATGCACGGCAATGGCCAGCCCGGTTCGGGAAGGCAGATGCCAACGACACTCTTGGGAAATGGCGGAGCCGGTTATGTCTTCGGCATACCGAGACTGGGTATTCCTTCAATCCAAATGAGCGATGCGGCGTATGGCGTGCGGAGCAGCGCTGAAAACGGACGCTATTCCACCGCGTTGCCATCCGATCTCGCCCTCGCTGCGACTTGGGACACGCAGGCCGCCTGCGACTACGGTGCGCTAATCGGACGCGAACTCCGCGCGCAAGGCTACAACATGTCCCTGGCCGGAGGCGTGAATCTTGCACGCGAACCGCGCAATGGCAGGACCTTCGAGTATCAGGGCGAAGATCCCATCCTGGCTGGCACAATCGTGGGGAACAGAATCAAGTGCGAGCGAGCACAGCATGTGATCGCCGACATAAAGCATTTCGCCTTGAACGATCAAGAAAGCGGCCGAGAGGAGGTGAACGTAGTTATCGGCAAGCGCGCCATGCGCGAAAGCGACCTTCTCGCGTTCCAGATCGGCATCGACATCGGCAAGCCCGGCGCCGTGATGTGCTCGTACAATGCTGTCAACGGTGACTTTGCCTGCGAGAATACCTACCTGCTGACCACGGTGCTCAAGAAGGCTTGGAATTTTAAAG
>DATNLT010000029.1:0-5656 GCA_035602725.1 Candidatus Acidiferrales bacterium | reverse complement strand
ACGCGCGCGTCGGACACATCCTTAATGCCCGCCACGATGAAGCCCACATCGCCTGCGGCCAACGCCTGGAGCACCACGGGCTTGGGCGTCAGTGTGCCCAAGCTTTCCACTTCGTGGACTTCATTGTTGAAGCAGAGCTTCACTTTCATCTTCGGTGTGACGCGGCCTTCCATTACGCGCACCAGCACTACTGCGCCACGATAGGGATCGAACCACGAGTCGAAGATGAGAGCCCTTAATGGCGCGTCCGGCGAACCCGTGGGCGCAGGAATGCGAGCTACGATGGCTTCCAGCACCTGATCGACCCCTAATCCGCTCTTGGCGCTGATTAGCAGCGCATCCGCGGCCGGGATCGCGAGCACATTTTCGATTTGCTCTTTCACCACGCCCGGCTGAGCCGCAGGCAAATCCACTTTGTTGATCACAGGGATGATGGTGAGGTTGTGGTGCGCGGCGAGAAACGTATTGGCCACGGTCTGCGCCTCCACACCTTGGCTGGCATCCACTACCAGCAGCGCACCTTCGCAGGCGGAAAGCGCGCGCGAAACTTCGTAGGAAAAATCCACGTGTCCTGGGGTATCGATCAAATTCAGTTGATAGGTATTGCCGTCTTGCGCCTGGTAGTGCAGGCGAATGCTCTTCGCCTTGATAGTGATGCCGCGCTCGCGCTCGAGGTCCATGGAATCGAGCACTTGCTCCTGCATCTCACGCTGCGTCAACGCCCCCGTCATTTCCAACAGGCGGTCGGCGAGCGTGGACTTGCCGTGGTCAATATGGGCGATGATACAGAAATTGCGTATGAACTTCGGGTCCATGCACTCGCTCTTGCGTGTGATTCACCACGGAGAGGTTTCCGGGGCGCGTCTGAGTTCTTCAGTCTGCCACATTTCCGCGCTTGCAGCCAACGCGGTACTCCGAAATTTTAGAATCCTCATCTTTCAAAGGTTCTCCGGATGCCTGATGTGGTCCTCGAAATGCTTGCTTCCTGTTGTGGGGCTCGCGACGTGGAATTGTAAGGCGCTCACGACCATCTCGTGAAAGGCCAGATTGAGAATCGTGTGCTTCCGCGAGCCCTTCATTTTTCGATCGAGCCTTACGCCGACCCAATGGAAACCGAGCGCATTCGGAATCAGCAGGTGCAGCTCAACGACGAGTTCCTCTCTCACGTTTCGCACGAGTTGCGGTCACCGCTTGCCGCCATTTATGAGTTTGTTTCGATCGTCAGCGACGGAATTGCGGGCGAGGTGAACGCCGAGCAGGCGGAATATCTGCAAATCGCGACGAGAAACGTACTTCAGCTTCGCTCGATGATTGACGATTTGCTGGACGTTACCCGCGTGCAGGGCGGCAAGCTGAGGGTTGAACCGCGCTGCATATCGGTACCGGATGTTGCAGCGGAGGCCATTAGCTTCTGCCGGTCGAGCGCAGCCGCAAGGGAGATTGCTCTAACGTTTGACGCATCGGCGGGATTGCCTCGTGCATACGCCGACCCGCGGCGCATTCGCCAGATAATCGTCAACTTGATTTCGAACGCCATCAAGTTCACTCCAGCGAAGGGCCAGGTGAAGGTGCACGCCGGGATCTATGAGAAAAACCCAAACTTCCTATCGATCGAGGTGATGGATACGGGGTTCGGACTCAGCGAAGAGTCCAGCCGGCATGTTTTCGAGCGTCTTTACCAGGTTCCCGATTCACAGGCAGCGCGCAAAGGCCTGGGGCTCGGCTTGTATATCTGCAAGGAACTGGTCTGCCGTCACGGTGGGGAGATTTGGGTACGGACCAGACTAGGAGAGGGGAGCACGTTCTGCTTCACGGTGCCCATCTTTTCTCTCGCCGCATTGATTGCTCCGATGTTTCGAGACGCGACCAAGCGTGCCGAACCGGTAGCGCTCTTTGTCGTGCGCATGCGCCCCGAAAGCGGGTGGGCCACCGAGGAGGCGCGCGAGGAAGCTTCGCTCGACACGCGCAATTTCCTCCAACGATGTTTGCCTCCTTCGCTGGACGTTCTCCTACCGGAGATGGGGCCTACTGGCTCCGGCGACGTGATGTTTCTTTTGGCGGCACGAGCGAACGAGGCTGAAGCCGCCGTGATGAGCAGGCGGATTTGCGAACAATTCTCCATCAACGAGCCACTCGCGAGATCGGGGCTGACCTTCGCCATTTCCCACAGAGTGCTCGCGACGGCTCCACATGAAGATCGCGAGCCTACTGAAGAATTCGTTAACCGGATGGCCGCCAGAATGCAGGAATGTATCGATAACATCACGCGACCGGGGAGCGATCGAGATGAACAATAAGAAAATTCTAATCGTGGACGACGATCCGGATGTAAGACGAGGGTTGCAGGTTCGTCTGAAAGCAAATCACTACGAAACCCTATTTGCGTCCGACGGGATCACCACGATTGCGGAAGCACGGAAGCATCAGCCCGATCTGATCATCCTCGATCTCGGCCTGCCTGCGGGTGATGGATTTGCGGTAATGGATCTTCTCAGCTCGAATGACGCTCTCTCCGTCATACCAATCATCGTCGTATCTGGACGCGATCGGTTCGCCAACAGAGATAAGGCGCTCCAGGCCGGCGCGTGCGCTTTCTTTCAAAAGCCCGTGGACAACCACAGCCTCGTAGCCACGATCCGAAAAGTGCTGGGGCAGCGTCGCGTTGTGGCAGATGCGTTCGTGCACGATCTCGGCGAGATTTCGTCGTAACCCAACCATCTTGACGTCCCCTGGCACGCGGCTAGTATGAAGGCGCCATGGCATCCTGGGACGCCGCGCAATACCTGAAATTTTCCGACGAGCGTACGCGGCCGAGCCGCGATCTCGCTGCGCAAATCGCCATCGCCGAACCACAACGGGTGATCGATCTTGGTTGCGGTCCGGGCAATAGCACGCAGGTTTTGGCCGATCGCTGGCCCGAAGCCGAAATCACCGGTTTGGATAACTCCGCGGAAATGGTCGCCCGCGCAAGGGAAACGCAGCCCGAACGGACGTGGATCGTGCAAGGGATCGAGGATTGGGCGGCTACCGAAGGCGCTGCATACGATGTCGTATTTTCCAACGCCGCCTTACAGTGGGTGCCGGACCATGCAGCGTTACTGCCAAAACTGCTTTCTCGTGTGCGAAGCGGTGGCGTTTTCGCTATGCAAATGCCGGCCAATTACGGCGAACATGTTCATCGCGTGATGCGTGACTTGGCATCATCGCCCGGTTGGCGGCGGTGGTTTCCTTCAGGCAACGTCAGGGAATGGCACTCGCATAGCGTGGAATTCTATTATGACGGTTTGGCCGCGCACGCTTCGCGTCTGAATCTTTGGGAAACCGAGTATCTGCATGTGCTGTCCAGCGCGGAAGCAATCGTCGAGTGGTATCGCGGCACCGGAATGCGTCCCTATCTACAGGCCATAAGCGATGCAGCCGAGCAGAAGAGGTTCGCTGCGGAATATCTCGCGGGGATTCGGCCCGCTTATCCGACTCGCAGCGATGGCCGCGTGCTGTTTCCGTTCCGCCGGTTGTTTGCCATTGCCTACCGCTAGCCTCCCAAAGCTTTTCCACTACACAATCAAGCCGGCGGAACCTATCGGACACACGCCCATCGCTCGTTCGTTGGCGCGAGTTTGGGCGGGGTATATAGTAATAAGGCTGCGCGTTCGTCACTTTGCGTAGTCGCAATCGCAGGCGCAAACCTTCCCACTCCGGGCCGCCCGCGTTTGCACGAGCGAGCACTAAAGCGCCCGTGATGGAGGGGTAGCCGCCACCCAAAGGGTTTAGAGGCTCACGCTGGACCATGGCCACCGACGTCGAAAAACTGCTGGAGCGCGCAAAACGCTACCTGGAAAAGAATAAAGTCCAGGATGCGATTGACGCCTATCAGTCCGTTTTGGCCGTCTCCCCGGGCCAAATGGAAGCCGTGCAGGCGCTTGGCGATCTTTATTCACAGCGTGGCGATGCCGGTCGCGCCGCGGTCTACCACGGCATGATCTTTGACCGGTTGGTGGACCCTCGCGAAGAATCGAAAGCGATCGCGATTTACGCGCACTTCCTGCGCGCCGCGGAACAGCCTCCGGAACGCCAATCGCGTTACGCCATTCTCCTTCATAAGCAAAATCGCATCGCGGATGCGGTGGAAAATTATTCTGCCGCCGCCGAGCGTTTCCTTTTGCGGGGCCGTGACGACGACGCGCTCAAATGTCTCGAGCAAGTCGCGGAACTTGCGCCTGATGATGAACGCCGCCAAATCGAAATGGCGGAACTCGCGGAACGTCGCGGCAAGCCGGCTTTGGCGGTGCGCGGCTATGTGCGCGTCGGCAAAATCGCCATTACTCGGCGCGAAACGCCGCTGGCCCTCGAGATGATGGGAAATGCCCGCCGTGTGGCGCCCGAAGATCGGGACGTCGCCCTGCTGACGGCGCAAGCACAATTATTGGCCGGTGATCCGGCAGGCGCGGTAGCAACTCTCGAACCATTTTCGGATAAGGGAGCGAGTCTGGCATTTCAGAAGTGTTATGGAGAGGCGCTACTGCGCGCGGGACAACTCGATCGCGCCCGCGAACCGCTGACGGCTTTCTACCAGCAGGCCGGCGGGGATCACGCGCTGCTTTTTGAACTTGCCGAGCGCTATGCCTCCGCGAGTGAAGATTCGAAAGCCGTCGAATTGCTTACCTCCATTCGAAAAGATTACCGCGACTCGTCGGCACAACAGGAATTCGCGGTCCGGCTGGACCGCATCGCTCAGGCACACGCTTCGTCACAGCCGATTATCGAGTTCTGGAGCCAGGTTTACAGCGGTCTCAATCGTGAATCGCGCTATTTCGAAGTGCTGGTGCACCTGTTTGACGTATACCTAAGTAATGGCAACGTAAATGGGGCGTGCGACGTGCTGGATCGTATGGTGGATATCGACCCCTACGATTACCGGAATCAGCAGCGCCTCGAGCGGCTCCGCGGGCATGCGGACAACGAGCACTTATCCCGCGTGGCTTCGCGCCTGGGTATTACGCTCTCAACGGCGGAGGGGCCGCAGTCCGCACAGGAGGCCGCAGCAGCGTTGCTGGCAAATCCCTCACAGCCCAGGGAAGTGACGCTCGACGATCTTCTGGTGCAGGCGGAGATTTTTCTCCAGTACTCGCTCCACCCGAAAGCGGTCGAGCGCTTAGAACGCATCGCGCAATTGTATCCCGGCGAGGACGAGCGCAACGAGCGTTATCGCAATCTGTGCGATTCGGCCAAGTGGTGGCCGCCTGGATTTTCGCGCACACTCAACGAAACACCGGCCGCGGCCGAGACCCAGCGCAAAACCGTGTCGTCCAGCGCGCGCGGCAGCGACTACACCGCCGAAACGCTGCGCGATCTCGCCAAGATTTCGGAAATTGGGCAGAGCATTTACCGGCAACCGAATCCCCGCGCCATGCTGGCCTTGGCGGCGAATGAGATTGGGAAACACCTGAAGGCGTCGCGTTGCGTAGCCGCCATCGGAGCCTCCGGGCAGCCGCCACAATTTATGGCGGAATACCGGGCGGAGGGCTTTGACGCGGCAACACCCGCGCAGGTGGCCGATCTGGCCTTGCAAATCGAGCAAGCCACGCCCGACCCTCTCGGCGGGTTGCCGGTGGAAGCGGCGCTGGCGCCCGTGATTCGCGGCATGGGTTTGGCCACC
>DATNLT010000014.1:0-43383 GCA_035602725.1 Candidatus Acidiferrales bacterium | reverse complement strand
GCCCCGGCACCAGAAAAATTCCAGAGCCGATCACGCTTCCCACAATCAGCCAGGTCAAATCGCGAAGATTGATCGTCCGCTGAAGGGCAGGCTGTAACGCAACTTGTGTAGCAGCAGGTTGGGCCGGGGCTGACAAGTTGGGCGCATCATACGCCCGCACCCACCGGCGTCAAGCAAGGACTGAATAGGACGTATAGCCTGGGGCGACCCGGCCGTTTTTGCCGGGTGCCCCGGGGCCCTTGCACGCAAATTTCTCGGATTGCCCAACGTTGCAAAATCGGACGCACATCATTCACAAATCTTCACCGAATAATCAGCGGCACCGGCATGAACGACAGCACAAAAATCGCCAAGCCCACCACCGCCCACGCACGCCGTTTGTTGTCCAGCCCATGTTGGGGATCGAGCAGCAGCGGGTGCCGCGATCCGAGCGCCAGCAGCAACACCGTCCACAGCAGCCAGCCCCACCAGAAAAACGCGAGCGGCACCAGCGCGATCGCCAGGAAATACGTCACGCGCCGGTGCGATTCGCGCGCCACCGAATAAAGAATGTGTCCGCCATCGAGCTGCCCGCCCGGCAGCAGATTCAGAGCCGTGGCAAAGAGTCCCACCCACGCCGCGCGCCCCACCGGATGCAGCAGCAGGTCCCCGGCATGCACGCCCGGTCGCAGCAGCGCCAGCAGAATCCTCAGCAGCAGCGGCTCGCCAAACACAATCGCCGAGCCTGCCTCCAGCCCCGGCACGATTTTCGAATGCAGCACCGCCAGAGCCATCGCCGGCACGATCAAAAGAAACCCGGCTACCGGACCCGCCAGCCCCACGTCAAACAGCGCCCGGCGATTCACGATCGGTGAGCGAATCACGATAAACGCGCCCAGCGTCCCGATCAGCGTCGGAGCGGGAATAAAGTAAGGATAGGTCGCTGCAATCCCGTAATAGCGGCACGTGAAGTAATGTCCGAGTTCGTGCGCCAGCAGAATTCCCAGCAGCGTCGCGGCAAAAGGCAAACCCGCAGCCAGCGCGTGCGGGTTCCGCAGGATCGTGAAATACGCGCTGAAGAAATCATCGAACGCCGGCACCTGCGACGTCGCGTATGCCAGCGCGAACTGCGCGCCCACCGCCAGCGTTGAGACCACCGTCACCGCAAACAATACGATCGCGATCGCCAGAGACCGCCTCTTACTAAAATTCCGTGGACGCCGCCTCCAGGGCCAGCGCCATCGCGGCGCGCGCGGCTCCGGTGTCAATTCCTGCAGTTCCTGGGAAAGTACCTCAGTAGGGAAGTGGCCGTTACCGTTGCCCGTGTGCATGCGCGAATCGAGAAGGTGCCGAGGATGAAGGCCGCGAGGTAAGTGTGAAGTGCGATCCGAAAAGGCGTCCCGGGTCACCGCTCAGCAAATGCCGCGCAGCCAAATCGCGGTGCAGCGCCAAATTGCCGCAAGCTTTACGCCCCGAGCGTTTGCAGTTCCTTGCCGGGTTTGAACCGCACCGCTTTTCCGGGCGGGATGCTCACTTCTTCTCCGGTGCGGGGATTTCGTCCGATACCGGTCTTGCGCGGCTTCACGTTGAAGACGCCGAAACGCCGCAGCTCGATGCGGTCGCCGCGTCCGAGCGCGTCCTTCATCGTCTCAAACACGGTTTCCACCGCCTGCTCGGCCTTCGAGCGGCTCACGCCCGTCTTGCTGACCACGGCATTTACGATGTCCAGCTTGATCACGCAAGCCTCCCGCGCTGCAACGGAGCCTAATGCTATGCAGCGCTCCATGGGTTGTCAAGCGTACTCCGGCATACTAAACTTCGCTGCTTTTCCGCCATCCGCGTTTCCAAAACACTCGGAGAAACGCCGGAAAAGAAACCGAAAAACATCGTGCACGCAGCCTCAAAAATCGGAGCGCACTTATGAGCGTCAGGCCGGACCACTGGATTCGCCGCATGGCCAAGGAACACGGGATGATCGAGCCTTACGAAGACCGCCAAATCCGTGAGGGCGTGATCAGCTACGGTGTCTCGTCCTATGGCTACGATATTCGCGTGGCCGACGAATTCCGCATCTTCACCAACGTGAATTCCACTATCGTGGACCCCAAGCATTTCGATCCGCGCTCGCTCGTGGAATTCAAGGGTGACGTCTGCCTGATCCCGCCGAACTCTTTCGCGCTCGCGCGCTCGGTCGAGTATTTCCGCATCCCGCGCAACGTGCTCACGATCTGCGTCGGCAAATCCACCTACGCGCGCTGCGGCATCATCGTCAACGTCACTCCGTTTGAGCCGGAATGGGAAGGTTTCGTCACGCTCGAGATCAGCAACACCACGCCGCTCCCCGCCAAGATTTATGCCAACGAAGGATTGTGCCAGGTCGTCTTCTTCGAAAGCGACGAACCCTGTGAAGTCTCCTACAAAGACAAAAAAGGCAAATACCAGAGCCAGCAGGGCATCGTCCTCCCGCGCCTATAATGCTTTTGCCTTAGCCCGTGTAGCCCGCCCCGTTTCGTAGGGGCGGGGCCTTTAGGTGTTCGGCCGTGATGCGCACCACGATTCGCCGTGTAGCGCAGGTCCTTGGACCTGCGGCTTTTCCCCGGCTTGCTGTCAAGCGATGTGACCCGGCCCCTGTAGCCCGCCCCGCTTCGTAGGGGCGGGGAATCGGAGTTTCGGTTGTATCGGCGAAGAACGCCCGTGTAGCGCAGGTCGCGCCCTGCGGTTTGTCGCAGCCGAAATAATGCTAGGAATCGACGAAGGCGCTTTGATGATAAGTAATCACCCACTCCTGCAGACCTCCGTGTTTTACGCTCAGACGAAAGCGGGCTGGCGAATCCGGATCCCTCTTAGAAGGTGGAAGCTCAGTTATCGAAATACCCTCAGGCAAGCGTTTCTGAAGACAATGCGCTGTGACTTCCTCGACGAAACATGTCAAGCGATCAATCATGGTAGTGATAAATTTAGAAACGGGCTGGCCGGCAAGGTAGGGCTCCTCCATGCGGAGCTGACTGTGTATATGTTCGTACCGTACTCGTGGGAGCACCGATCCCGCATGTTCCAATGCATTCCTAGACTCTACTAAGCGCTCGGACCATTCTCGGGTCTTCAGCAAATATTCTGCGAGTTCAGGATCTGAAGCTCTCAACACGGCGATGCCATTTGTGAACGTCTGGAGCTTTTTGAACAGGAATCCGATCTCTACGTCTAACGCTTTTGCTACCTCTTGCATCCCCTGCTTAAGGACCCGAACTGAGCTATTCAGAAAATCCTCAGTTTGTCGTCTCAACTCTTTATCAATAGTTTCGTCGATATGGAGATTTGGGCCCACAATTCGTGCGACCTCACCTCGGGCGACCCTCCCTGAGTGGTCCTCAAGTAGCTTCACAATCTGGCGGGCGGTTGTCTGGGTACCTAAAAGGGTCATCAGAACGAATTCGTATCCCTTGTCAAAATCCTGCCTCTTCGCACGATCTGGAAGCGCGGAGTCTCGCAAACGGGAGATCCCCAAGAAGATGCGCGCCATGAAAGGGGCGCTGGAGCCCTCCTCCGAGAGCTTCTGGACTACAAAACTCGTCGAGTCAGTGCGCAAAATCATATTGGACTGGCGCTGGAGCCGACCCAGCATATCCGCAAAGTCGGCGTGGGTGATTGGCAGCGCGTACGACAGCTGCATATCACCGCGCCGTACAATCCCGGCACGCTTAAATACGTCCTTCCCCAGAAAAATCAACAGGCCTTCCAGGGGCAGCTGACCCTGCAACAAGACGACCCCACCATCTTGCCAAGGGAGAAACTGTAAAGTACCGAGACGGCGCCCTTCCTGATCCTCCACATGTACGGGTCGCGGAGAAACGTAACGACCATTGTAAAACTCCGGTGCGACAGGACGCAGTTGGCCTGCAAGATCGTATTGGTAGCCGCAAACGGTGAGAGCATCCTTCGTAACGCCCCTTAGTACCTCGGTCCATTTTGGCACGCACGCGCCCGGCGAAAAGATTGCAAGGTGGGCGAACAGAACTGCACACATCTTGTTGAAGGCAAAAGACGCCGCCGGCTTAATTACTAAGACGATGTACATCGGCGGCGTAAACGTAGGAGCGCCGTCGGCAGGTGGGAGATAATCGCCCGATGGCCCTTCACAAGGAAACTGGACGGCGTAGCTGATCGTACCCTTTGACAGGACGACGAGCATGTCTGGCCATTGCCCATTCGGGTTTTTCCGGTTCAAACGATCAAGTTCTTCAGCTAGATCCTCGAGAGGCACGGCGGCGGTGCTGGCAAAAATGATGCCCAGCGTGGCGTTTGTAGCACCGTCTAAGTGCGGTGTAGGGGACTTTCTTAGTGCTTTTGCGGCAGCAATTCGTGCATAAGCCGCACTTAATTCATCCAAACCGATACAATCGCAAACGTCTATGACACACGCCAGAGCATCAGCAGGAATTTCGACGGGTTCTGACGATGCCTTGTCGTCAGATGAAGTGTAGACGGCAGCCGCAAAGTGCGGGCTTTTGCGTCCGTTTGAGTCAACTGCGCGACCACACGCTGCCCGAAATGGCCAGCCCAAGAACTGATTTAGCACTACAACCAGACGGTGCCCGACGCTTGAGCCAGCACTGCCGGTATCCTGAGCCAGATGTTCACTCGCTCGGTGAATTTGCGCTGAAATTTCACTTGTCATAGACACGAATTCCGATGGATTGATATTTTTGCCAAGGCGGCTAGCTCAGCTAATCAGGGCAAGATTCTTAGAAATATACGAACCAAGAAGGAACGCCCCTCGTCCCCAAGCGCTATGAGCCCTATTCCCAAAATGAGGACTATCGCCCACCTGAAAAGACACACCGCGCAAGGCCCGAGGCTGACTTCATCACTTTGTCCGTTTGAGCGAGTTCTCTTGCGGTAATAGAGCGGCAGCACTTCTCTCGCTTGCCATCGGGAACGCCACTGTGAGTGCTCGTCACACACGGTCAGCTTCTCGGCGCGTTCGGAACTCATTAACGTCAGTCGCTGCAAATTCCCATATTTTTTCTCCAGCCTTGTGCGCTCGCAAAGCTCCAATTTTGGCCAAGTGTCGCACCATGCGGCAGGAAAGGCCGAGCCTCTTTGCGACGTGGTGAACCAAAAGTCGACGGGGAGCCGCTCCATTCGAAAGCGGTGTGATGATTTTATTGGATTCAATAGACAAATAACCCTCCTCACTGCCTAATTTCGGGAGGGCTCAGTTCTGGGGGATTTCTAGCAGGTCAGCAAACCCGCACCGCACGGCGCCCTCCCGAGTTCTGCGGAAACAGGTCGGCATATTCCCGGATCCGTTCTCGGTGGATGTGCACCATGCAATAGGCACCAGATCCTATCCTTGGTGACGAGTTGGCAGCAAAAATGAGGGTAGGTCAGCTTTTTGAGCCGTAGACTGACCGTGTGGCCTAATAGCCGAGAAGACTGTCTTAGAAGACTGATCGCTTCCCGCAAATTAGTGACGCGGATTCTGTTGAATCGCCACCAGTCTTCGCGCTGAAATGTCGTCGACGTTACGGTTTGAATCGGGCCGTCGCCACTAAACGGCAGCCAGTAAAACACACCCGGTCCGGAATTCGTTCGTATGGCGAGGTCGGAAGCAGCGGTGTACAGCTGCATCAACTCTAACTGGGCGCGTCTGAGCCTGTCTTGAATCAACGCGACGTCGGCGTCGATCCAAGTATTGTCCCATTCGGAAAATTCCCAGTAGTTCATTATTGGTGATTATTCAAACATCGAACGAGCATGGTGTAAAGAGGCTATTGCCGCAAATCTGAACACCTACTCCTGGCCTTGCGCTATCGTGGCGCTTTCCCCCCGCTCCACCGGGTACCCCATCTCCCGCCATCCCGCCAATCCACCCGCCAGCGGCCGCATCTTGCGTACCCCTCTTCGTCTGAGTAGCAGCGCCACACGGGCGCTGGTGGCTTCGTTTGGTCAAGTGCAGTAGAGCACCACCTCCGCGGCCTCGGCCAACACGTCTTTCACTTCGTCAATATCCGCGGGATCGAGGTGCGCCGCTCCGGGAATCGTGTGCGGCTCCGCCTCAAAATCGAGCGACCCCCGCAAATCCACGATCACCACCTTTTCGCCCGCGTCGAGTTTCTTCTTCAACTCCTGCGGGGTGATGCGATCGATCCGCAATTGCCGGATAAACCGCGTGCGCCGGATAAACTTCCACAGAATCCACGCGACCAGCGCCGCAGCCAGTAGCACCAGCAAACCTGCTCCCAGCCGCGCCGCGTGGCTCGCCACCGCATCAAGTTGGTTGCTGAAGATGTAGCCTAGCGCCAGGTACGCTCCCGCCCAGATCGCCGCGCCCGCGCCATCGAGCAGCACAAACCGCCGCAGCTTCATGTGAAAAATGCCCGCGAGCGGCGCCGCCGCCGTCCCCAGCCCCGGCACAAACTTCGCCACCAGCAGCGAACGCGATCCGTGCCGCGCAAACACATTCTCCGTATTGCGCACGCACGAATCTGGCTCGATCGCGATTCGGCACAGCAGGTGCAACACACGGACGCCTTTGCGCCGCCCCAGTTCGTACCAGGTCACGTCCGCGCAGAGCGCACCCAGCACCGGCAACGCCAGCGCCGCGGCAGGATTCATCCGCCCACTGCCTACCAGCGCGCCGGCCGCCAGCAGCAGCGGCAGCGACGGGATCGGCACGCCGATCTGTTCGGCAAACACCCAGCCGAAGAGCAGCAGGTACCCGTAATGAATCAAGAATTGCAGTGTTCCGTTCATTGTTGTGCGTGTGTACGCCTCAGCCGCTTGCGCGGTGCGCGATTGCGGTTAGGTGTGACGCCTCCGCCGATCCATCGAAATCGCTCCCGCTCCATCCGCGGCCAGCTTTAACATCGCACCCATGATGGCGACGTTCTTCAAGAAGTGAATGAACTGGTCCTGATGCATCGCAGGCGGCGCATTCCAGAAATTGTGCAGCTTCAGAGTGATCACAATCAGATAGAAAAACATCACCGTCGCCACATAACGCGTCTGCCAGCCGGCCACCAGCAGCAGCCCGCCTCCCAGCTCGACCAGGATCGCCACGGCTGCGGCTACCGACGCCAGCGGAATTCCGATACTCGCAAGCATTTTGCTCGTGCCCGGATAACCCGTCAGCTTCGCAAATCCCGTCAGAACAAAAATCGTGCTGATCAAAATCCGGCCCAGTAGCTCCACGTAAGGTTTCATGGAATTTCCTCCCCGGTGATTTTGTATTGATGCAAACCGCAGGGCCTCTCCGAGGTTTCAATCCGGAGCTTTCCGCGTGCCGACAATACTCTCAAAATTTCGGCCCGCTGGCCCGGAGACTTGGAAAGCATGCCGGCCCTGCCTAATGCCTACGGCTTCTGCGTCGGCCGGATCAGGATCTCGCTCATGAAACTTTGCGGCGCCTGCGTCACCAGTGACGCCACCACGTGCGCCACATCGCCCGGTTGCAGCATCTTTTCCGCGTTCTTCTTTGTTGGCGGCGAAAATTCCGTGGCCACGGACCCGGGACAAATCGCGCTCACGCGAATTCCGTGCGCGCGCAAATCTTCCGCCATGCAATTCGTCAGCCCCAGCAGTCCCCACTTGGAAGCGCAATAAATCGCTCCGCCGGCAAAAGCATTTTTCCCCGCAAGCGACGCGATATTGATGATGTGACCCGTGCTCCGCGAAATCATGCTCGGCGCGATCTCCTTCGAAAGCAGAAACACGCCCTTCAGATTGGTGTCCAGGACCGCATCCCAATCCTGCTCGGATTGCTCCTGGAACGCACCGAAGCGCCCCACGCCTGCATTGTTCACCAGAATGTCCACCGGGCCGAGCTTGCGTTCCGTCTCTTTGGCCAGCCGGACGATATCGGCTGTCTGCGTCATGTCCGCCGGCATGGCGAACACATCCATTCCTATCGCGCGCAGCCCTGCCGCCGCGCGTTCGAGCTCCTCAGCTTTCCGCGCGCAAATCGAAACTTTCGCGCCCATGGCGGCGAGCGTTTCCGCAATGGCCAACCCGATTCCGCGGCTTGCGCCTGTAATCAGCGCCACTTGTCCCTGCAATGGCTTCTCATTTTCCATAGGCCCTCACAATCCAAGCATTGGAACCAGATTCCCCTGCCCGGTGTCTGTACACCTCAGATGCATGGCCCGTGTCGGCGGGTAAGCGGAGGCGACCATTCCAGCCGAATCTTCATCTGACAAAAGAGGGTTGCCGGTATATCGCGTGCATTCACGAAAGCTGCTTGCAGGACCTGCACCGATTCCCTATAATCCAGCAGTTTTTGTTTCAGTCGGGGTCTACGGACAAGGCACGCGCCTTTGCAATTGGGGTGGTGGCTTCGCGGAACTTTTGCCTAGGAGGCACGAGGAAGATGAGTCGGATCGGTAAAGCTGCGTTCGGCGTCGTGCTCGGAGCGTTGTTGATGACAGGCATGAGCGGTGCCATGACTCCGGTATACGCTCAGGATCAGGCGGCGCAAAAGCCCGCTTACACCACGGAAGAGTACAACGCCTACATCAAGGCGCACGGCGAGACCGATCCCCAGCAGAAAATCAAACAACTGGACGATTTCGTCGCCAAGTATCCCAGCTCGGCGCTCCTGATTTACATCTACAACGATTACTACCAGACGTATTACGCGCTGAAGGATTTTCCCAACACGATCAAGTACATTGACAAGCTGTTGTCGCTTGGCGATAAGCTCGATCTCACCTCGCAGCTTAACGCCCGGTTGGCTCGCGCGCAGACGTTCAATGCCGGCGTCTCTCTGCCCGAAATCAACACGCCACCGCAGCTTACCGCCGCGCGCGATTCCGCGCAGCAGGGTCTGACGGATCTTGGCAATTGGCAGAAGCCCGCCAACGTCACCGACGATCAATTCGCCCAACAGAAGAAGAACATCACCGGCGTGTTTGACACGGTGATCGCTACCGCGGACTACGCGCTAAAGGATTGGAAAGCCTCCGCCGGCGCCTACAAGACGCTCGTGGGCATCGCTCCTGACGACGCCGCCTCTTGGGCGCGCTTGGGTGTTTCGCTGCTCCAGGAAAATCCGCCCCAAACGCTCGACGGTTACTGGGCGGTCGCCAAGGCCATCTCGCTCAAACCCGCGAACGAAGCGCAGCTTCGCACCTACCTGAAGAGCCAGATCGTCAATTATCAGCAGCTTGGTTGCGATAACCTTGCCGACGATGAGATCAATAATATGGTTACGCTCGCGGCCAGCTCGCCAGATCGCCCCTCGACGTTCACGCTTCCGACGTCCGATGATCTGCAGAAGTCTCGCGCCGATACGGCCAACTTCCTCGCCTATCTCCGTACCGGTGGCGACCAGGGCAAGATGATGTGGCTGGCCACTTGCGGCCTCGAGTTCCCGGAAGTCGTCGCCAAGGTAATCTCCGTGGACGCTCCGGATAGCGGCCCGGTCGTGCTGCATCTCTGCACCGGTGCCACGCCCGACGAGACCGAAGCCTGCAAGACACCCGACATGGAAGTGAAGGTCCCGGATCAGCCCGACGCCAAGCGCGTGAAGCCCGATGACGGTTTGCGGTTTGACGCCACGCTCGTCGGTTACGACCAGAATCCCTTCATGCTTCATTGGGAAAAGGGCAAGGTTAACCCGGAAGACATCCCGGCGGCCAATGACACCAAGAAGCGTCCGGTAAAGCACTAAGAATTTTCCAGCAGGTTTGAAAACAAAGCGGCCCCGGCAGATACCGGGGCCGCTTTTGTTTGTAGCCTGGCGCAAAGCAAACGCCGTTTGTTTGCGTGCCCCGGGGGCTTTGCTTTTGATCTTTCGGCGAAAGAGCTTAGGCGAGAGAGAATTTCCGCAAATCCTGGCTGTTACCGGTGCCGCGGGCGCCCGTCCAGCTTATATGTTCCGATCTTACGGCTCAGTGTGTTGCGGTGGATTCCCAGAGCCCGCGCGGCGCGCGACTGGTTGCCCTTCACGCGGTCCAGCACCCGCTTGATATATTTCTTTTCGAATTCGTTTACCGCCTCGGGGAAGAGAATTCCGCTCTCCACCATTTTCCCCACAAGGGCTTCCAATTGGTCTTTCATCACGACCGCACGCTCCGCGAAAGTATCTGAAATTCCTCGACGAACGCTTAGTCGAGTGCGTGGCCCGTTAGTCGAAAGTATGCTTCCCGGTATTTGGATCGTGTCTGCGCGACAACGTCGGCCGGCAGCTCTGGCCCGGGGGCCTGCTTGTTCCAACCGATGCGTTCGAGGTAATCGCGGACGTATTGTTTGTCGAAGGAAGGTTGTGCGCGCCCCGGCTCGTACTCCGAGGCCGGCCAAAACCGCGAAGAATCCGGCGTAAGCGCCTCGTCAATCCACACCAGCTCGTCGCCGTCCAGCCCAAATTCAAATTTCGTATCCGCCAGGATGATTCCGCGCGGCTCCGCATACGCTACGGCTCGACGGTAAATCTCCAGGCTCACCTCACGTAACCGCATCGCCAGCTCGCGCCCCACGATGGCCGCAGCTTCTTCAAAGGCGATATTTTCGTCGTGGCCGGTCGTCGCCTTAGTCGAAGGCGTGAACAGTGGATCGGGCAGCCGGTCCGATTCGCGCAGCCCGGCGGCTAGCTGGATACTGCAGATGCGCCCCGTCTTTTGATAATCCTTCCATCCGGACCCGGCGATGTATCCGCGTACCACGCACTCGATCGGAATCGGCTCCGTTTTCCGGCAAAGCATGGCGCGGCCTTCCAGCACGCTGTGGTCCTTGCTAAGCTCCGCGGGGAAATCCGTAGTGGTGATCACGTGATTCGGAATCACGTCACGCAGCGTGTCGAACCAGAACTTCGAGAGCTGCGTAAGCACCCGTCCCTTATCGGGAATCGGCGTTGGCAACACCACGTCAAAGGCGGAAAGCCGGTCGGTTGCCACCAGCAGGATCGCGTCGCCCACTTCATAGATATCGCGGACTTTTCCGCGCGAGCGCAGCTTTGCTCCGCTCAGATGCGTTTCAAAAACTGTTCCGTTCATGATTGGTGAGGCCACGCGCAGCTCCAGGTTGGCGAAGAGGCGGGTATTCTAGCGCACAGAGTCGAGAAGTCAATCCGGAAGGAACTTCAGTACCTGTGCATCGCGGTGGAAAATTTCTTGCGCAAAATGACTGAGCTACTGCGCCAAGGAAACCGAAATGTACGGTAACGAGCTACCGCGTCTTCAATCGCAAACGCTGCTGTGTCGTCGCCGAACGCGTCACAACCACGCCGTGCACGGCGCCGTGTTACGCCGCGTTCGAAGCCGCTCGCGCCTGTCCGGCATTGTCGTTCCAGCGTACCGACACGAGCTTGGACACGCCCGGCTCCTGCATCGTCACGCCGTACAACACCGGCGCCATTTCCATCGTGCGGCGATTGTGCGTCACCACGATAAACTGCGTTTGCGCGCCCATGTGCGCCACCATATCCGCGAAGCGTCCCACGTTCGCTTCATCGAGGGGCGCGTCCACTTCGTCCAGAATGCAGAAGGGGCTTGGCTGGTAACGGAAGATCGCGATCAGCAGCGCCAGCGCCGTCAGCGCCTTTTCGCCGCCCGAGAGCAACACCACATTCTGCAAACGCTTGCCCGGCGGCTGCGCCACCACGTCAATGCCCGGATCGCCGGAGCTGTCCGCCTCGGTCAACCGCATCTCCCCCGTTCCGCCGCCAAAAAGTGTTCGGAACGCATCTGTAAACGAGGCATTGACCGCCGCGAACGCCTCTTCAAATTTCTCACGCGACACCAGGTCGAGCTCGGTGATCGCCTGTTGCGTGTCCGCAATGGACGCCAGCAGATCGTCGCGCTCCCTCGTCAAGAAGCTGTAGCGCTGCTCGCACTCGTTGTATTCCTCGAGCGCCATCATGTTCACCGGACCCATGGCCTCGATCCGCGAACGCATCTCGCGATAGTTGGTCTCCGCCGCGGCAAGCCCCTCGCCGCTAAGCAGCACCGGGAACTCCGCGATCAAATCCTCCGGCTGCACGTTCAGTTCCGACATCGAAGTCTCACGCAGGTGGCTCCGCTCGGAATCATTTCGCGCACGCTCGACCTCGAGCCGCCCACGCTCTTCGCGCAAATCGGTCAGCTTCTGCCGTGCCGTACGCAGCGCATCGTCCACTTGCAACGATCGCACGCGCGCCTGCTCCCATTCCGTTTCGAGCGCCACCTTGCGCGCCTCGAGCCGTTCCTTCTCCGCTTGCAGCGATTCCACGCGCCGTGCCTGCTCCGCGCTTTCGCTTTCGAGCTGTCCACGCTCGATCGCCAGTGAGTGCTGTTGGCCGCGAAGTTCTTCCGTGCGCCGCACCGCCTCCCGGCGCTCCTCTTCCAGCCGGTTCGCCAGCAATTCCGCGGTCGCCAGCCGCTCCGCCAGCTTGGCCATTTCTTCGCGCTTTTGTCCGAGATCATGCTGGTGCGTTTCCGCCAGCAGCCGGATCTGCGTCAATTGCTCGCTTGCCGCCGCCATCGCTTGCTCGGCATTCACGCGTGAACTCGTTGCCTCCGCAAGTTGCTGTTGCGCGCGTTCGGCCCGGCTCTCTGCCCCGGTAACTTCTTCCTTGAGGCGCAGCATTTCCGTTTGGCAAGCGCCCAATTGGCCCGCCGCACGCTCCGACTCGCTCCGTGCCTGGTCGAGTTGGTGCGTCGCAGCGACCACCGCTTTATCCGCTTCCACGTGATCGAACGTCACGCGCTTAAACAATTCGTCGCACTCGTGTCGCGCGGATTCCACGCGGTCCAACTCCTGCTGCGCTTGCGCCACTTCCTCCTCGCGGCGCGCGTATTCGATTTCCAGTTGCCGCAGCTCCCGCTTCATTCCCAGCGGACCCGCTTCGGTCGCCCGGCCACCACTCACCATGCGGCCCTGATACGTCGTGCCATCAGGCGTCACGAAACAATAAGCCGGATACTTGTTCGCCAAAGCCTCCGCGGCCGCCGGCGTTTCCACCAGATACGCGGACTTCAATCGCGGCAGGAAGCGCTTTGCCGCCGCTCCCAGCGGGTCGCGGAATTCCACCAGCCGGTCAAGCCGTGAAATCACGCCGCCAGCGGTCGGGAAGGGAATCACCTGGTCTTCCGGGTCGAGCCGGAGATTCTTCAGCGAGTCCACAAAGAAAGTCGCGCGGCCGCCCAACTCCTCGCGCAACATCGAAATGCCGGTCCGCGCGTGGTCAAACGTTTCCACGATCACGTACTCGAGCTCTTCCCGCAAAAATTGTTCTACGGCGTTCTCATGTTGCTCTTCCACTTCGGCGTAATCCGCTAGCAATCCTACCGCGCGGAAATCGTGGCTTTCGTTCGCGCCCGCGCCTGCATTCACCGAGAAGAGCTTCTTCACTGCATCCGCGGTGTAAGCCCGGTCGTTCAGCACTTGTTCGAGCGTGCTGCGTCGCGCGCGTACCGACGACAGTGCATCGCGCGCGCTGTCGCTTCGCGCCTTCCATTCGTGCTCCGCGCTTTGTAGCGCTGCGATCCGGGCCTGTGCCTCCTGCACTTGCTCGCCCAGTTGGCGTGCGCGTTCACCTACCTCTTCAAAGTGAAGTTTCGCGGTCTCCGCGCGCTCGCTGTAGCGGATCGATTCCTGCAGTAGGTTTTGCTCGTCGCACTGCTTGTGTTTCAGGGTTTCCACGTAATGCGTCAGCGCTTCCTCGGCCTGCCCTTGCTCCGCGTGAAATTGGTGCAGCCGTTCGCCGGAAACATTCGCGGAACGTTGTAAGCACGCGATCTGCGCCTCAATTTCCTGCGTGCGCGCGGACATGCGCTGCCCGATCCCCGCAATTTCCGCCACCAGCGCTTCGATCCGCGCCGTTTCAGCGCGTAGCTCCGCCACGCCCTCTTCGTGCTGTGCTGCGCGGGTGGTCAGTTGTCCGGCCTGCGCAACCGCAAACTCGATCTGCCCCACGATTTGCTGCGTGCGCGAATCCATCTCCTGCGCGCGCTGCCGGTTAAACGCGATGCGATTTTCAGCGCGATCGAGCTCGAGCGTCGCTTGCCCCAGCAAGTTTTGATTTTGCCGCAGCTCCGTATCCAGTTCGTAGGTCCGCGTTCCCAATTTTTCCGATTCCACTTCCAGGCCGCCGGCCGTCTGCGCGTGCTCCGTTTCGGCCGCCGTGACCTCTTGCAACAACTGTGCCAGCCGTTCGGCTTCGCAATCGAGCTCGATCGCCTTGCTCGCCATCACCTGCCGCAGCAAACCGCGCATTTCCTCGCGAATCTCCGCGTATCGCCGCGCCTTTGAGGCTTGGCGCTTCAGCGACGCAAGCTGCTTTTCCACTTCCACCACGATGTCGTTCACGCGCGAAAGGTTCAGCTTGGAAGATTCAAGCTTCGCCTCCGCCAAACGCTTCTTCGTCTTGTACTTGGTGATCCCTGCGGCTTCTTCAATGATCGCCCTGCGGTCGGAAGGCTTGCTGGAAAGAATCTGCCCGATGCGCCCCTGCTCGATTATCGCGTAGGAGTCCGGACCGAGGCCCACGCCCATGAAGATTTCCTGCACGTCGCGCAGCCGCCCCGTTCGCCCGTTGATGAGGTATTCGCTTTGCCCGGAGCGGTAAAGACGCCGCCCGATCACCACTTGGCCCGGCTTCACCAGCGTCGCCGGCTTTGCCGATCGCTTCTTCTTCCCGTCCACCGCGCCATCTTGCTCGCCAGCAGGTTGTGAGGTGATCTCAGATACGTTGCTCTCCATCTGGATCGCCGCTGCCGGACCTTGGCCTCCAGGCTCCGCATCATTGCCCGTATGGGCCGTAGGCTCTGTTTGATCAGCTTCGGCCGTACCGACGCTCGCGTCGCCCGCCACGGCTTCGCCTGCCGCGCTGACGGCCATCGGCCCAGACTCTATCCTGCTCGCGTCTGCGTTGCCCCCGTTAGCCTCGGCAGCCTCATCCATCTGCCCAGTCAGAATGAACCGCCCCGCTTCGGCCAGCTCCGTATCTTCTAGCGTGATAATCACTTCCGCCATCCCCAAGGGAGGCCGCTTGGCCGTGCCGCTGAAGATGCAGTCCACCATCCGCTCGGCGCGCAGGGACTTGGTGCTCTGCTCGCCCAACACCCACGAAATGGCGTCCACAATATTGGATTTGCCGCACCCGTTTGGCCCCACGATGCACGTGAGCCCGGTGCCGCTAAAGGTCACCTGCGTCTTTTCGCAGAATGACTTGAAGCCGACGATCTCGACCTTGCGCAGTTTAAGCAAAATGCCCTGTCTCTCCCCACGCCATCCCCAGCCCGCGTACACAATGCGGCGCAGAGATGCGCGGTCCTTTGCCTGGGTTAGAGGGGTATTCCGACAAAAACTCTGGAGGGTCGCTTAGCAGTGGCCCAGCCGCCTGGCGCTACGATGGCGGTACAGCCAATAAGCTAGCAAAGCCGCCTCGTCTTGTAAAGCGGCTTCGAAAGAAATTCGCCACTAGCTGTGGCCTTGGCTCCACGATCACCACAAGCGCGGTTCCTGCGAAGTTGCTGTGACGTGCTGTGATAGCCTCAAAGCCCAAACGGCGAATACTGGCCTATGAAGAGATTCTTTCTGCTGCGTCTCTGGCCCGTCAGGCTCATCGTTCTGAGCGTTGGCTCACTGATGGCTTGGAGCGGTTGGCGAAATTTTAATGATGGAAATCTCTGGTCCAGTGGCTACAACCCGCGTACTGGCACTGTGGAGACGGGTCCAACCGTGATGATTGCTGTGTTGGGCGGTGCTCTAATGTTGGCCGCAATTCTGCCATGGCCTTCCGAACCGCCAGACACGCGCTCCAATCGGCAGAAGCGCCGCGACCGCTGGCGCCGTCGCCGTTAGCCCCACCTCGATGCGCCATATCTCAGAAAGCCACATCCTTGATGTGCGTCGCCAGGAACCACTGATTCCCCGCCGGATCGAGTACCGTGGCTACGCGGTCGCCATATGGGGCATCTTCCGGCTCGCGCACCGAAGTGGCCCCGGCGGCGACGGCCTGCCGGTAGGCCGCATCCGCATCCGGCACGTACATATGTAACGAGCAGGCCGGCCGCGGCCACTTTGCGCCTTCCCCTTCGCCCAGCGCCAGGTACGAATCACCCATGCGGATCTTGGCATGCTCGACGGCTCCCGCAGGCGAATCGTACCGTGCAAACACTTCCGCCCCGAACGCCGCTTTCAAAAACTCGATCAGTTGCGCCGCCCCGCGCGGGTTCAGGCAAGGAGTCACCGTCAACTGATCCTTCGGTGTGTGCTCCGATTCGCGCCGCGTGGTGATAAACCAGTAATTGCCGGCCAAATCTCTTACGCTGCCTTCGCGGTCGCCATACGGTTGCGTCACCGGTTCGTGGAGCGATTCGCCGCCCGCCTCGATAGCGCGCTTGTAAACCGCATCGGCATCGTCCACGGCTAGGATTACACCCACCGGCGTCGGCGGGTATTGCGGATTAAAGTCGGCCGTCTCGATTATGGAGTCGCCCACGCGCACCTCGGCGTGCATGATGCTTTTTCCGTCCCCCCGAGGCACTCGCAGGACTTCCGTCCCGCCAAAAGCCTTCTTCAAGAACTCGATAAACTCATCGGCTTTCACGTTCGCACCCAACATGATGTAGGGCGTCACCGTATGAAAACCCTTGGGCAAATAATGTACGGATGCTGCTGATTCTGGGGTCGCCATCGGATTGCTCCTTTCAGACTTTTCCTGATCTTGGGTTGCACCTAGCAAATCCTGTTTCAAACGCGCCTTGAATTCCGATCGCGGCAGATCGCGCAGTTCCGAGGCGATCGTCAGTAAAGGCCCGAGCTTCTCGTCCACGCCCAGGTGTGAGGCCGACACTTCCACATCCGGCCGCGCCAGCAGCGCCTGGATCGCGTCGTCGAGTTGTTCGATCAAGGTTCGCTCAGGCATTCGATTCTTCCATGCGCACTCGCAAGTTTTGCAGCGCGCGGAACTGGAGCTGCTTTACGGCGCCTTCGCTCCGCCGTAACTCCGCAGCAATTTCCCGGATGCTCTTTTGTTCCACAAATCTCTCATATACCACGCGGCGCTGGTCCTCTGGCAATGAGCTCACGAGCCGCGAGAGGAGCGCGCGCTGCTCGATCGCCTCCATCTCCGGTTTGGTGAAATCTTCGGGCATCGGGCTGCCGTGCTCTTTGGCGTTGCGTTCCCAGCGATCCGCCATCGCGTTCGAGGCGATGCGGTAAAGCCATGAGGCAAACGGCACGCCGCGCCATTCAAATTGTGCGAGCTTGGCAAGTGCGGTACGAAAAACGTCGGCCGTCAGGTCCTGCGCCACATCCCGATCGCGCACACGGCGGGTGATGAACGCATATACGCGTTCAAAGTTGGCCTCGTAGAGGTCGGCAAAACGCTTTGGGTCTTTTTGCGCCGCCTCCACCAGAGCCCGCTCGTCGATGTAGCCTCTCGATCCGCCAATCCGTTCTCCAGACCGCAGCCTCATGGGAGTAAACGGCCGGGCGGCCAAAAAGTCACGCCCTCTTTTCACCATGCCAGGCCTCAGGGAAGGAGGGATTTGCCGGGCACCGCCGTTGGTGCTGTATTTGGGTGCCGCAGTTGGGTGCCGCATCCCTTTGCGTTTTGACAAAGGGTGCGCGCCACGATCGTCATTCGAGAGCGATTCTTCACCCTGGCGTCACATTCACGTGGCCGCCTGGAATCGCCCCACCCTCGCCGCAGGTTTCCGCCTCAACTTCGCCCCTCGCGGCATCCACTGAAAAGCAGCTCTCATCTTACGAAAGACTCTTTCTCGGGGGAATGATGGGCCATTTAAGAAGATTGTGGACGCGGTCGCTGGCGCCAATCGCATCTGTTTTTCCAAATCTCCGTTCGCGCTGCCAGGCAAATCGCGGTCGGATCGTCCGTCTTTGTGCATCGGCTATCGTCCGCACGTCTTCGCGCCTTTGGCAAAGGGTGCGTGACGCCGAGCGCCGTTCGAGACCACGTCTTTGCCTACCATCCGCATCGCGAGATCGCCGTTGGGTTCTACTCTGCTGCGTCGCGGCAGCGCTCGCATCTGCCGGCTGCGTGGGAATCGGAGGCTTCGCCTCGCCCGGAACCCCAGTCGCCATCCTCATCACGCCCGCCAACCCCTCGGTCACCGTCGGTGAAAGCGAGCAGTTCCACGCGTCGGCCACGTTTACCAACGGTACTCAGAGCGACGTCACAAACTCGGTCTCGTGGTCGTCTTCGGTCGCCGCTACCGCAACCATTGTCTCCAACACCGGCAATGCCAGCGCAAAAGCTGTGGGCACCACCAGCGTCACCGCCACGCTCGGCGGCGTCACCGGACAAACCACTCTCACGGTTACGAAAGCTGCCACCGGTTCAACAGGCATTCGGAGCATCACCGTTTTTCCGAATTCGCCACCGCCCTACGTCACCATTGGAGGCTCGGTAAAATTCATATCCACGGCCACCTACAGCGATGGCAGCACGCAAAGCGTCACCAACTCCGCCACGTGGGTTTCCTCGAATCCGGCCGTGGCAAAAATCGACAGCTCCGGAAATACCAGCACCGGCGGCGCAGGCCAAACCACAGGCACGGCCGAAATTTCCGCGTCCTATGGCGGCGTCACCAGTAACGTCGTGCCCCTGCTCGTTGTTGCGCCGCAGCAAGTGGTGGTGGCGATCACGCAACCTAGCACCAGCACCACGCAAGCCGTGATCGGCGCCACGATTCCATTCATCGCCGCCATTTCCAATGACAATGGCGCTGGCGTGCAGTGGGAAGTGAATGGTGTGGTCGGCGGGAATGTCACCGTAGGCACTATCTTGCCAACCGCCACGCAAAGCGGCGCAGAAGCCGTCTACACCGCGCCCGCCACCGTGCCTGCTGGCGCAACCGTCACCGTGACGGCTACGTCGGGCGCGGATGCGAGCGCCAAAGCCTCGGTCACCGTAACCGTTCTCGCGAACTCAAATGCGCGCCTTGCTGGCCAATTTGTCTTTAGCCTCAGCGGAGAAATTCCTGCGGCCAATGGCACACTACCCGGGCGCGCCGTGGGCATCTTCCAAGCGGACGGCGCTGGAAATATCAGCAAAGCATTTGTGGATTCCGTAGCCTTTCCGCTCGATGGTGGCGCGCCAGTCGCCGGGACGAAGGCTGAATACGACGGGAGCTACCGTTTGAACGCTGACGCCACCGGCGTGATTACGCTCAAGCTGAAATCCGATCCCGCCGTGCAATATTCTCTAGCCTTCACGCTCGCCGCCGATGGCCGCAGCGGCTATATGGTGGAGGCGAGCGTAACGCCAACCCTCGCCGCCCCAACGGACGCGCGATTTGGCAGCGTCTCCGGAGGCGCCAGTTCTTTTCAATTGCAGGATGCGTCCGCGCACGATGCGAATCCAGGTGACGTTGGGGGATCGTATGTTTTCGGCCTCTCCGCGCCGGGAGCGAATGGGGCCAGCAGTAATTCGATCGGCCAGCTCACGCTGACGGCTACGGATGCGGGCCACGGCACGGTCACCGGTGAAATCAGTGGTTCAGACGCACAATCGCAGACGCTCACCGGCACGTATGCCATTGACGCGGATGGTAGCGGCCACGGGATCATGAATCTCATCACCCCAGGTGGCGAACCGTTGCAGCTAGGCTTTTACGCGACGAATTCGAGCCTGCTCTACGCCGTCGATCTGGATCAGAACGCGACGCGCTCGCTCGGAGCCGGAGAAATTCGCGCTCCCAAGAATTAGTTCACTTCCGCGAATCGCGGCGAGCTATCCGATTCGGCTAGGGCGAAGCGCATTTTAGGAACACGCGCTTTTACGTGCGCCGGTGACGTTTTGCTGCGCTAGAATCGGCGCAAATGCCGGTCTTTGCACGCTTAATCTTTGGCCTGGTAAATCTTGCTGCGCGCCGCGGTCTGGCAGGCGGCGAAGGGGAAATAAAGCAGGCCACGCGGCAAACCGGAATTCGCGGCGAAACTTTTGCATATTGGTATTTGCGGCGGCATGGATACATCATCGTCGCACGAAATTTCACGGTGCCAGGGATGCACGGCGAACTCGATCTCGTAGCGCGCGATGGCGATGTGCTGGCCTTCGTCGAGGTAAAGCTCCGCGCTTTCGAGCTGCAGCCAAACTCTGCATCACGAGACGTCGCCTCAGCGAGCGAGCAGGCTGCGAGGACCGGACCAACAACCAGCGCAATCGCAAAGCTGCGCCGCGCGCTACCCGAAGACGCGATCACCCCCGCGAAGCGCCATCACCTCTCGCGTATCGCGAAGCAATTCCTGCTGCAATGGCGTATACGCGACACCAAATATCGCTTTGACGTGCTGGCCATCGAAACGGCCGCCGGCTCCAAACCCATCGTGCGCCTGCACAAAGACGCGTTTGTGGCTGACGCATAGCGCACGAAATTTCCACCGGGCGATTGCGCCAGCGGGCCTGCCTGCTTAAAATGACTCATTCGGCGTCGCTCCAGCCGCGCCTGACCCCTTTCCGAATTTTAGGAGGCATCTCTTGCCCGAGTTGCGCAAAGACCCGATTACGAACCGCTGGGTGATCATTTCCACCGATCGCGGCAAGCGGCCCAATGACTTTGTCCGCGAGAGCGTGAAGATCAAGGGCACGGGCTTTTGCCCCTTCTGCTACGGCAACGAGGAAAAGACGCCGCCCGAGTTATTGACATATGGCCGGAACGGCGGCGGGGCGAACACGCCGGGCTGGCGCGTGCGCGTGGTTCCCAACAAGTTTCCCGCGCTGGGGATCGAGGGCGATCTCGACCGCGTCGGCGAAGGCATTTTTGACCGCATGAACGGCGTGGGGGCGCACGAAGTGATTGTGGAAACGCCGGACCATCAGGCGACGCTCGCGCGGCTGAGCGAAAAGTCGCTCGAAGACGTCTTCTGGGCGTTTCGCGACCGCATGCTCGATCTGAAGAACGACAAGCGTTTCCGCTACATTCTGATTTTCAAGAATCACGGCGACGCGGCCGGCGCCTCGCTCGAACACACGCACTCGCAATTGATCGCGCTGCCCATCGTGCCGAAGCGCGTCCGCGAGGAAGTGGACAACTGCAAGCGCTACTACCAGGAAAAAGAACGCTGCATTTTCTGCGACATGATCCGCCAGGAGCGCGAAGACAACGTCCGCGTGATCCTCGAAAACGATCACTTCATCGCGATTTCGCCCTACGCGCCGCGTTTTCCGTTTGAGGTCTGGCTGATGCCGAAGCAGCATGGCTCGGCTTTTGAAAACAATCAGAGCACGGTCTATTCATCGCTCGCGCACGTGCTGAAAGATTTGCTGATGCGCCTTGAAACCGTGCTTGATAATCCGGCGTACAACCTGATGATTCACACCTCGCCCATCGGCGAAGAAACCAATCCGCACTATCACTGGCACATCGAAATCATGCCCAAGCTGACGAAGGTGGCCGGTTTCGAGTGGGGCAGTGGTTTCTATATTTGTCCCACGCCGCCCGAAGAATCCACGCGATTCCTGCGCGAGGCGGTGGTCGCAGCGCCCGCGGAAAAATAACTCCAACGATCCCGCATTCCGAGCCTTTACCACGGACCGGCGCGTCGAGCCGCTCGACACATGCCTATTTGCTCCCCATTCTCGACGTGTCCCGATTTGGAACTCGCAGAGCGATCGAAGGCGCGTCGACCCCCACCCCCCTATGTTGATGTAAATACAGCAGGGATTGGACTTACAGCTTCCGATGTGCGCAATCTACTGCAAATAGGTGACTTAAAAAATACACATTTGCACATTCTGTGCTCCGAATGCTGGGAACAAAGGGCTTAGCGGAGCCAATGTGCCCGCGATGCGGAGTCGATGCGCATGATGGCGGAAGGTTCCAGTAGTCGCACGAGACACCGAAAAACCGATGTACTAACGGTGGCATCTAGGCCACTTGATGGGAGCGCTGTGATGGCCCACGCACGAAATCGGAGTTTGATTGTGATCTGCGCATTACTCCTCGGCGCGTGCGCGAGCTGGGCAATGCCGCGCCAAGGTCATTCGCGCAATTACGACCTCGTGAAGCAGTGGGGATCTTCTTTGGGAGGACAGCAGCACACGTGGAACATTGCCGTTTGTCCCGGCGGTGAGACTTATGTCGTGGATGAAGAGGGACGCGCGAAGTTCATCGGCTCCGATGGAAAGCTGGTGTTCGAACAACCCCAAGTGGCAACTCCGAGTCGGAGAACACCCGTGGCGTGTGGCCCGCAGAATCAGCTCTACGTTTTCGACGGATTGCTCAAGACATTTTCAACAATTCCCGCTGGAAAGCTACGCCTTGAATCGTCAACGCGGCTGCCCTGTCTCGCGCTCAAATTATTGGCCGCACCGGATGGCACCGCCTACGTGTTGGGAGTCGATGATCCTCTGCGCTACGTGATCGCGCAAATTCCGACGCAATCAACGGGCTGGCGCGTTCTTGCCGAAGAGCCGGTATCGAGCTTGGTGGGCGCAGCGAGAGTGGCAATTCTAGATTGGGATCCGCATAATGCGCGGATCATTTACGCCCTCCCCGGCGACCCCGAAATTCGGTTTCTCGATCCGAAAGCGAGCTTGCCAGCTAAAGGCGTCCGTTCCTATTCCAGCGGTGCGGGACCTTTTGTCCCTTCTGCGGAATGGTTGGGGCTTGCAATTCTTTCCAATGGAAATTTTCTGGCACAGCGCCGGTCTAAGTCTGAGATAGCCGATGTGTTCGATTCGGAGCGACTTGTTTTGCTCAATCCCAAGCAAGAAGTATTGTGGTCCGCGGATAAAGATGTGAATTTCGGCGTGCTTCTCGGCGCATCGTCGGACGGCGGCCTCTACTTCTTGTCATCTTCGGGTGAGCTTGTCCGTTGCGCATTGGTCGAAACGAACCGACGTCCATGAGAATCGCGTTATGGTATCGGGACAACACGTCGAAACGTGCTGATGCATATGCTGGGAACTTGCGCGGAACGGCCCCCGGGGCACGCGTCGCTGGAAAACGCGACACGTCGCCCCAGGCTACAGAAGCGGACGACCTAGGCGGCGCAGCGCAAGTTGCGGAGAGAATCTTCGCAGTCCCACTTTGACATTCAGGACTCGAGGCGGAGGAAGGCACGCATATGGGCCAGCTCTGCTTCGAGTGCGCGCGCGAAGGCGGGATCTTGCGGCGCGCGTGCGACCACGTAGCCGAACGATGAGTTGAGCTCGCCGTTTTTCACGGAAAGGTTGCCCCAGCCGATCACCTGATCGCGCCAGAGCAGCGGAAGAGCGTAATAGCCCAGCTTGCGCTTGGGTGGCGGTGTATAGGCTTCGAAGCGGTAAGGCCAACCCCACAACAATTCGAAGCGGGCGCGATCGCGCACAATGGGATCGAAGGGCGCGAGCAGGCGGACTTTGTCCTCGGGTTCGCGGCGCGTGATCTTTTCCCCGGCCGGCCAATACCAATCCACGCCGTCGGCACGCGCGTGCGAGAGGCGCTCTCGGGCACGCTGCAAGGCGCTGCCCAAATCCGCGCGCCACTGCGGCACCGCGAACCGCAACGCACGCACGAACACTGAGAGGCTTGCAGCCGGCAGCGGTGCATAGAGGCGGACGAGCACGTCAACCAGGGCATCGATTCGTGTGCGGCGCGCGGCTTCATCGAGCGGCACGGCATCGTGCTCGTGCGCGGCATATACGCGAATGCCTTTTTCGCGCCGCGACACCCGCAGCAGGCCGTAATAGTGCATCGAGTCCAGCAGATGCGTGGTGGCGTTGGACGAGCCGCCCCAATAGTTCCTCACGGTGCCGTGCGAAAAATGGGCGTCAACCTCGCGCGGATGGGCTTCGCGGCGGTCGCGCACGAAAGCCAGCAGCAGCTCGGCTTTTTTTCTGCGCGCGGCGGACCAGGGGCGGCGGCCCGCCGAGCGCGGATGCATCAGCGTTTGGATCGTGCTGGTGATGAAGCCATACGGGACGAAATAATCCTCCGCGACGCCGAGCTGCGCGTAGCGGCGTTCGAGATCGCCGGCGTGATAATCCTTCACGCGATGGCGCAAGATCAGATCCTGCGCCCGGGCCGGCGCGCGAATAGGGTCGGCCTGCACGAAGCCGAGTTTGTGAAGCGCGCGTTTTAGCGTGGTGGGCGGGAACAGGGTACGCGTGACGGCGAAGCGACGGAGATCGTCGAGGGTGATTTTCATGAGTCGCGTTTGCGTGTGGAAGGAGACGGCATCGCGCGCCTATTTTAGTGCACGTGGGTTCGTGCATACCAACCGAGCGGCACGGGAAAGGCGCGAGAATCGTTCGCCGATTGAGCCCACGCGACGGTAATCTTTGCGCCGCCAGGAAAACAGCAACACCCGAGGCCGAACGCCTTACGCACCTGCCTCACTCGTCTGTCGGATCGCGCGATCCGAGGCGTTGAGAGAAGCCCCAGGGCTATGACACCGCCCTGGGCTACAGGTGGGGCTGCATGCGCGATGCTACCGAGCTGGACGGTGGCGCGTGCCCAAATTGAGAGGGCCGGACCGGTGGACACAAAGACCCCGCCCCTACGAAACGGGGCGGGCTACACAGGCAAAGGCGAGCCCGCACCGCTTATCGCTACTGGGCTGGACGGGGGGACTGCGTCCGCTGTAGGCTCGCGGCGACCTTTTGGGTTCAATTGCGGGAGGGTGTGCTATGGCGGGGAAGACGCGGCGGTATTGGCTGATCGGCATCCTTGCGGCGATTGTGCTGGCGGTGGTGTGGGCGGCCTGGGGCAAGCACGTGCCTTACAACTCCGTGCTGCAGATTGAGCTCAATGGCGAGATCGAGGAGCAGGCGGCCTCGGGGGGCGCGTCACTCATTGCCGGTGACATGCAGGTGCTCCACGAAATCACCGATGGAATCGATGCGGCGCGAAACGATTCTCGCATTGCCGGGCTGATCGTGAAAATTGAGGGAGTCGAGGCCGGGTGGGCGAAGCTCGAAGAAATTCACGAACACCTCCTCGCGTTCCGCAAATCGGGCAAGCCTTCGATCTGTTTTCTTACCGACGACTACAACGAGAACTCGGAGTATTACGTGGCGTCCGCGTGCGACAGCGTGTGGATGCTGCCTACCGGCACGCTGGGTATCGCGGGAATGATGACGGAGTCGACGTTTGTACGCGGCACGCTCGATAAGCTGCACGTGAAGCCCGATTACGCGAAGATTGGCGACTATAAAACGGCTGTGAATTTCTACACCGAGAAAAAATATACGGCGGCGCAGAAGGAAATGGATGCGTCTTTGATGCAGAGCACGATGGAGCAATACGTGAACGGCGCCGCGGCGGCGCGCAAATTTACGCCGCAGCAATTTACGGAGCTTTTGGAGGATGGTCCTTACTCGAGCGACGACGCGGAAGACGCGCGGCTCGTTGACAAAACGGGATACTGGGACGATATCGAGGACCTCTTTGACGACCGGCTGAAGGATTGGAATCCCATCGAGCTGGACGATTACGTGAAGACGCTGGGGAATCGCGGCTCGGCGACGATTGCGGTGGTACACGCGACGGGGGAAATCAAGGCAGGTGATTCGGATTGGAGTCCGGTATCGGGATTTGTGATGGGCGCGGACGATGTAGTGAGGGATTTGCGCCAGGCGGCGGAGGATGAAGACGTGCGCGCCATTGTGTTTCGCGTGGATTCGCCGGGCGGCTCGGTGACGGCTTCGGATGAAATTCGCAGGGAACTCGAGAGCGCGCGTGACGCGAAGCCAGTGGTGGCGTCGATGTCCGATGAAGCAGGCTCCGGCGGCTACTGGATTTCGCTGCCGGCCACGAAGATCGTGGCGGATGCGACGACGCTGACGGGCTCGATCGGCGTCTTTATGGGCAAGTTTAATCTCTCCGGGCTTTACGATCTCGCGGGGCTTTCCACCGATCATCTGGCGACGAGCGACAACGCGACCCTGATGTGGCAGCAACAGGATTTTACGGCGGAGCAGCAGAAGGCCATCGCCGGGATGATTGACGACACGTACTCCGCGTTTACAGAGGACGTGGTGGATGCGCGGCACCTAAGCGAGGCGGCGGTGGAGAAAATCGCGCAGGGACGCGTGTGGACCGGGGCACAGGCGCAGAAGATCGGGCTGGTGGATGAAGTTGGCGGCATGGATCGCGCGCTGGCGCTGGCAAAGCAGCTTGCAAAGATCAGTCCGAAAGCGCGCGTGCGCATCGAGCGGTTCCCGGAAGAAGTGCCGTGGTGGAAAAGCTTGCTCGAGCGAACGAGCCAGCATGAAGCGTCCGCGCTGGGCGGAGTGTCGGGCGAAATCCGGCGAATGTCGCGAATGAATGGACGCGTGCAGGCGCGGATGGCGGTGCGGCTGAAGATTCGTTAGGGTTAACCGCGCCGGGGCTACGCGCGCAGCCGCGCTTCGCACATTGGTGCGATTTCGCTATACTGAACTCCCTTCAGGGGCGCGGTACCCAAGTGGCCTAAGGGAGAGGTCTGCAAAACCTCGACTCGTGGGTTCAAATCCCACCCGCGCCTCCACAGTAACGTCGAAACTAAAACATAAGAAGTTAACGCTCCAGCTAGCCGCTTTTATGAGGCGGCGGTTTGGCGGCGGAGGAACTAGTAGCGACGTCTCCACGCCTTTGCTCATGCCATCGAAATGCGAGTCGTGATAGAAAGCAATTAACATGCTATCTACCGGCGTAGAGAATCGAGTGGTAAGACTCGGAATATTATTCATCGTCTTCCTGTTCCTTGTTGTTGCCTTTCATATGGTGCTTATGGTTCCAAGCGTCCTCATCGGGTCGTTGCTCGTGCATTTTGGAGGACATCCAGAATTCTGGGGAAAAACATTGTCCCTCGTGGCTCTGGTTCCGGCGTGTTGGGGCGCGGTCGCCATATGCAAATTGATGTGGCATGGCTGGAGGCCAGATTGAGCTAATATCGAACCATGTTAGACGGTCTTGATGAACGTGAAGATGAGCCCCGCCGTCCAATAGGTAAACTCAGAAAGATGTGGAGATACGACAGAGGACGGATACTCTATTGGCTAGTGATGGCGCTCTTTATAGCGCTGATGGTTTACTTGAGATGGAAGTTGGACGACAGCAACCCGGGACCGTACAAACACAGATAGGGTTCAAATCTCACGTCTCCTATACGTCTCCAACTCTGGCGTTTTGGCCGGTTTTATCGGTTCTACCGCTCTCTAAAATCATTAAGTTGCGCGTTATCAGTACCCCCGAAGGGTTCAAATCCCTCCCGCGCCTCCACAGTACGTCAAAATTAAATGTGCCCCTCTTGGGTTCTCGGCAATGCTGTGTCACGCTTAACAGGAACGACTTCTTTCAATCTACCCGACTTCACATCAAACACGAATCCGCGTATGGTCAACGCTTCGCGAACCCAGTTGTGAGCATTCAGTTTCTCCATCTGTTCCTGGACATTCTTCTCGACATCGCTGAATGCGTGGAAACGAATCGGTGAACTAGGTGCGACACCGGTTTGCCGCTCAATGTGACTGCGCATTTCGTCTTCGCTAGCCTTCATGAGACCGCAGTCGGTGTGATCTATCACCATCACCTGATTTGTTCCCAAGAAGTAGTGTGAAATGAGCAATGAGCGCAAAACGTCGTCCGTTACAATCCCGCCAGCGTTTCGGATGAAGTGTGCGTCTTGAGGTTTGAGGCCGAGCGCTGCCAGGGTGATGCGCGTGTCCATGCAAGTTATCACCACGAGCCGAAGTTGCGGTTCAGGCGAGAGAGCGCCATCGTAGTTCAGCGCAAACTCTTGGTTGCGAGCTAAAATTTTTTCAATCGCGTCGTGCTTGGTTTCGAGCATCTTCAATCGGTGGCGAAGGAACTAGTAGCGCTTTACGGGCTCTGTGACGATTCGCGGAGCAGGCTGATTGAGGTTCTCGCGCGTGGGCTTTTGTTTTTTGGGTTTCTTCACTTCGCGTCTTCGTGCGTCTTTGTTTCCCATGCTCAAAGATTGCCATATGTCGGCCGGCAAAGCTAGATGCCCGAGTTCATGACGCATACCGATGGCAACGGTTCAACAGGCCCAAGCCGCGGCCGGGAACTTCCATTCACAAACTGAGCGTTACGGTATAAGCTCAACCGCAAGTTGGCGGGCCCCGCATTAGAATTAAACACATCCCAAAATAGGAGAACCCATGAAGAAATTGGCAGGAGCCATTCTGTTTGTTTGTGCTTGTGTGGCGCCGCTAGTGTTGCGGGCGCAGACGGCACCGGCCAAAGCGCCGAGCACGTCAGAAGCGATCAAGCAACTGGAACACGATTGGACGGATGCCGAGAAGGCCGGTGACACCGACAAACTGAGCGCGATTATCGCGGACGATTGGGTGGGAGTAGGCACCGACGGCAAAGAGACGAAGAAGGACTTGTTGGCGGACATCAAGTCGGGCGGGTCGAAGATCGAGTCCTTCGACTTTGGGCCGATCGACGTGAAAGTGCTGGGCAGCGTGGCGATCGCGCAGGGAAGCGATACGGAGAAAAGTACCACCAAGGGGAAAGACAGCAGCGGAAAATGGGTCTGGATGGATGTGTTCGTGAAGCGCGATGGCAAGTGGGTGGCCGTCCGTTCCGAGAACGCGCAGCTCAAGTAGCAAGAAAGAAGTTCGGGAACGCGCGACGGGCTGAGATCAATCAGGGCTCAGCCCTTTTTTATTGGGGCCGCACCCGGCATCCAGCGGCTGTGACAGAGTTGGGGTGTGCAATATTCGCGATGACGGCAGACGTCGTCGTCTTGACGAGCATGTGTTCAATATTGAACACCCAAATGAACCAAACATCCTCATTTTCGATGAGTACGGTAGCGGACATACCTGTGTTATAAGGAGGTAGTACATCCAGAACGGCCTTCCCGCCGGGCCGGAGGTGGCCATGGGAATCCGAGTGCTCCTCGCTGATGACACGCAGATGATGCGTCAAGCGATTCGTCGGCTCCTCGCGGACCACGCTGAAGTGGAAGTTGTCGGCGAAGCTGAGAATCTGGTTCAAACTCTTCAGATGATGGACGCTCTGCGCCCGCAAGTGACGGTGATGGATTTGCACTTGCCGAACTTCGGATACTTGGACGTGAAGTCACACCTGAATGGCACACAACTTCTGGCGATTTCTCTTTCGAACGACGAGGAAGCACGGCTGCTGGCGGAGAGCCTTGGAGCGGCCAAACTGCTGGATAAGATGGAACTGTATAACGAACTCATCCCTGCTATCATGCAGTTGGGTTCGCCGAATGAGGGCGCTGCCAGCGCCTAGCGAAGGCAGATTTTCGTTCGCGCGCACTCCGTAATCCTATCGTAGCCTCTTTCACCGGAAACCTCAGAACGCCGGCACTTTGCCTCGGAAATTTCGGGACCGCTGTGCGGTGTGATACCATCCTCGCAGGGCTTGGCCCTCCCAGCCAAAGTTCAGGACTGTTGGCGGTCTGCCGCAGGTGACGTCCGCGCCGTCAGGCAACGCATTCCTGGGGAATATCATCGCACTGGTGCGCTGGGTGTGTAGGTCAACTCAAGGGGCTGGCGGGATCTTGTCGCAATACCTCTCGAAAAAAAGTCAATCCGGCGAAGCATTTGCGGTGCTGCGGAATCCGCCGCTGGCATTGGCGCGCCGGATTCGGTACCTTATCGGGGGCTTTGGCGAGCCTGCACCACTCTGAAGGTGCTGGGTTTGTTGGTTTGCGCGGGACGACGTCGTTCGGCGGGAAATAGCGCTGATACGAAGATCTTTTGGAGCATTCATGAAATTGTCGAGATACGTGGCCGCGTTGGCCGTAACGTTCAGTTTCTTGCTGAGTTTGCCGGGGGTGGGGCGCGCGGCGGATGGACATGAAGTGTCCGGAAGCTACAGCGTGCAGAGTGTAACCGGGGCCGGGACGAACGTTCAAGTGATGTTCCATGTGCGGCTGAGCAACAGCCAGGATAATTCCTTGCAAAGTACGCAAGTGGCGCTGCGGAGCATCGTTACGGACACAACCCAGAATCTCGATGTGTCCATCGATCTGCCGGCACAGGGCTCGGCGGACTTCACGCAACAGGTGACCATCACGAAATCGGAATATGCACTGTGGCAAAAGGGTGCGCGTCCATTGCTGGTGCTGAACCTGCAATTTGCTGACGGCACGCGTCTTACGCGGACAATTGCGCTCACGCCGGGCGCGCCTGCGGAGGGCAATTGATTATGCGGAAACCGCTCCTCGCGTTGGCCGCCGTGACGCTGCTGCCGCTGGCCGCGCATGCACAGAATACGATCAACACGGTAGTGGGGGGCGGCCCGACCGGGTTGGCGCCGACTTCGGCAAGCTTGGGCGTGCCGGTGGCGGTTACGCAGGATGCCTCGGGGAATGTGTACGTGGCGGACACGCGGTTCAATCGCGTTTACAAGATTTCGGGCGGCACGCTGACGGTCTTCGCGGGCAATGGCGTGATGGGCTACAGCGGCGATGGAGGGTTGGCTTCGAACGCGGAACTTTCATTGCCGAGCGGGTTGGCGGTGGATAGCTCGGGAGATGTGTACATCGCTTTGGCAGGAAGTAACGTGGTGCGCGAGGTGGTCGCGTCCACTGGGGACATCAAGACCGTGGCGGGGAATGGCACGGCCGGTTACACAGGGGACGGAGGCAGCCCGACGAACGCGGAGTTGAAAGCGCCGCAAGGTCTGGCGCTTGATAGCGCGGGCGACCTTTTCATCGCGGACACCGGAAACAACGTGATTCGCGAAGTGCCGTCGAGCGGCGCGACGATCCAGACGGTGGCGGGGAATGGCACGGCGGGGTACGCGGGCGACGGCGCGGCAGCAACGGGCGCCGAATTGAGCGCGCCGGTGAGTGTGTTTGTCGACCCTTCGGGAAACCTTTTCATCGCGGATCGTGGGAACAATGTGATCCGGGAAGTGGTGGCGGCAACCAAAGCGATCAAGACGGTGGCGGGGAATGGCACGGCGGGCGCGAGCGGCGATGGCGGAGCGGCAACGCAAGCAGAACTGAATGCGCCTTCGGGTGTGGCGCTCGATGGCGCCGGGAATATCTATATCTCCGATACGAACAACAACATCGTGCGCAAGGTGACCGTTGCGAACGGCAACATCCAAACGATCGCGGGAAATGGCATTGGCGGCTACAGCGGAGACGGCGGCGCGGCCATTTATGCCGAGCTCAACGCGCCAAAAGGCCTCTATGTGGATAGCAGCGGAAACGTCTTCATCGCCGATTCGGCGAACTCGCTGATCCGCGAACTGGTGGCCGTGAACGGCACGATCCATTCGTTTGCCGGCAATGGGACGCTGGGTCTCAGCGGTGACGGATCTTCGCCGATCGATGCCTCGCTGAACCTGCCGACGGGCGTGGCGCTGGATGGCGTGGGAGACATTTATATTGCGGACAGCAAGAACAACGTGATCCGCGAAGTGGTGAAATCCACGGGCATCATCCAGACGGCGGCGGGCAGAACTTCAGGATCGGGCGGAAATGGGAATGGTGCGACGAGCGCACCTCTGAACGACCCGACCGGAGTGTTTGTCGATCCTGCCGGGAATCTCTTTATCGCGGACACCGGAAACAACGTGATCCGCGAAGTGGTGGCAGCCACCGGAAATATCCAGACGATCTCCACGGGGGCGGTGACGCTGTCGTCGCCCACCGGCGTGTTCGTCGACGGAATGGGCGATATCTTTATCGCAGACACCGGAAATAACGTAATCCGCGAAATTCCAGGCACCGGGCCGAACGCCGGACAGATCAAGACCGTGGCAGGCAATGGCACTGCGGGGTATAGCGGCGATGGCGGCGCGGCCACGCAAGCCGAGCTGCATTCGCCGGAGAGCGTTGCGGTGGATGGTTTGGGCGACATCTTCATCGCGGACACGGGCAATAATGTGGTGCGCGAGGTTGTAGCCTCGAGCGGAAACATCAAGACCGTGGCGGGGAACGGAACGGCCGGGTACACAGGCAACGGCGGAGCGGCTACCAGCGCGGAGTTGAATCAGCCGGCCGGCGTGTTGCTGGATGCATCGGGTGATGTGTTTATCGCGGACACAGGGAACAGCGTGATCCGGGAAGTTGCCGTTAGTACGGGAAATATCCAAACGGTGGCAGGTAACGGAACGGCGAATTTCAGCGGCGATGGCGGGCCTGCGACGCAAGCCTCGCTCAATATGCCAGCAGGAATCGCATTCAGCACGCAAGGCGATTTGTACATCGCGGATACCGCGAATGACCGGATCCGTGAAGTGGCAGGCATGGTGTCAGTACCGGGAGTAAGTCTTTCGGCGCAAAGCTTGACGTTTACGTCCGAGGTAAACGGAACGACCAGCCCGGGCCAATCGGTGACGATCACGAACAGTGGCGCGGCGCCACTCCAGGTTTACAACGTCACCATTGCGGGGACCAACGTTAGCGATTTCGCGGCAACCAATACGTGCACGGCTCCCTTAGCTCCGCAAGGAACTTGCACCGCGACGGTGACCTTTACACCGCAGGCGAACGGCCCGCGCTCGGCGATCCTGGCGATCGCGGACAATGCGCCAGGCAGTCCGCAGATGGTGTCTTTGACCGGAGGCGGAACGTTTCCGGTGACGCTCACCCCGGGCGGGCTTTCCTTCCCGCTGCAATTCACGGGAACCAAGAGTTCCACGCAGACCGCAACCCTTACCAACAACCAGAACATCGGGCTGAACAACATCAGCGTCTCGATCCTTGATACGAATGATGCGAACGTGAATCCGAATTTCACGCAGACCAACACCTGCGGCACCAGCCTTCCAGCCGGAGGCACCTGCACGATTTCCGTCACGTTTGCACCGGCGGCCGGGGGCACGAGCAACAACGGGGCGATCGCCGCAATTCTTTCGGTGACGGATAACGCGGTAAATAGCCCGCAGCAGATCGGGCTCAGCGGGATCGCGAGCAGTTCGACGGCCACGCCGTCACCAACGTCGCTCACGTTCGGCGTGCAAACGGTGGACGTCGCCAGCGCTACGCAGGTGGTGACCATCAGCAATACGGGTCCGCAGCCGCTGACCGTATCGGGCGTTTCGATCACCGGCGCGGACGACGGGGATTTCTCTCAGACGAATACCTGCACGACCGCGGCAATCGCATCCAATGGCACGTGCAAGGTGACGGTAACGTTTTCACCGATCGCGCCCGGCACGCGAACGGCGTTTTTGACGCTGACCGATAGTGCCGGCGATAGCCCGCAGAATGTGCCGCTCACCGGCACGGCGATTGATTTCAGCATATCGGCGCCGACCGGGGACAGCACCACGGCGACCGTGACCGCCGGGCAGAATACGACCTACGCGCTGCAGGTGACGGCAAGTGGTGGCACGTCATCGTCCAATTCCTTGACGGTGGCGTTGGCGTGCTCGGGTGCGCCAGCGGGCGTGACATGTACGATCGCTCCGGCGAGTGTGACGGTAACGCCCGCGACGCCGGCGCCCTTTACGGTGACCGTGCGAACCACGGCCACGACGGCTGGGGTCTTAAAAGGGCCGGGAATGCGGCCGTTCGTCGTGGTGTTGGCGAGCCTGATGTTGATGTCGCTGTGGCTGCTCGCATGGTCCAAGCGCCAAGGCATCGGCGCCGGGCGTCGCAGACGCGCAGCGTGGGCGGCTACGGGAGCTTTCGGGATGCTGCTCCTGATGTCCACATCATTCCTGGCCGGCTGCGGAGGCAGCAGCACGACAACGGGCACGCCGGCGGCAACGTACAGCCTGACGATTACCGGGACTTCCGGGACCGATACGCGCTCCCTGGTGGTAAGTCTGGTAGTCAACGCGTCGTCATAAATAGCCGCGGAATCTTGCAGCGGCAATCGAAATCCAGTGCGGCAGCGATTTGCCCGAGGCCTGCCGCCCGGCGCAAAAGCTGGCACGTTTTGCGCCTTCCTGTGAGAAAATAGCCCTGTGGTGGCGTGGTGATGAGACGTCTCTTGCGATCTTCCGCATGCCTCGTGGTTCTGCTCGTGGCGGGATCGTTATTCCAACCGCCGGGCTCTAACGCGCAATCCCAAAAATTCGCGCATGGTTCGCTGACGCTGGTTCCAGATAAATCCTGGATCGACCCTGGGCAAGACTTCACGCTCGGCCTTCATTTTTCCCTTGAAAGCGGCTGGCATATTTACTGGATCAATCCGGGTGACTCGGGCGAGCCGCCCCGCGTGAAATGGACGCTGCCGGCAGGCCTAACGGCCGGGTCAATTGAATGGCCAGCGCCGCACAAGCTGGGGACACCTTCCATCGTGGATTACGGTTATCAGGGCGATGTGACGCTGCTGGTGCCGATGCAGGCTTCGACCCGTCTGGCGACAAACGCTCCTGCCATGATTCATGCGTCACTCAATTTGCTGATTTGCCGCGATATGTGCATCCCGGGCAAGACGGAGGTTGCGGTCTCGATTCCCGTGAAAGCGCAGCCGGCGCCCATGGAGCAAGCGGCTGCGGCTTTATTCGCCTCCGCGCGAGCCAAGCTGCCACAAGCTCCCCCGGCTGGTTGGAAGTTCAGCGTCACCGAGGAGAAAGATTCTTTCGTGCTGCTGATCGCAGCAGACCAACGCATGCGCGGATCCTATTTTTTCCCCTTAGAGGAATCGCAAATCGTAAATCCTGCGGAAGAGAAAATTATGCCGCATGGAACTGGATTTGAACTGACGTTGAAAAAATCCGACGAACTGACGAAACCAGTGTCGCGGCTGAAGGGCGTGCTCGCGCTTCCAAGCGGGCCGGCTTATCTGGTGGACGCTCCGGTAACGCATGGCAATGCGGCGTCTGGAGGTTTGGGACATTAAAGGCCCGAAGGATTTGGTGTTCGCAAGTAAACACTTCGCAGGAGGTCCAATCGAATGAAACGGCCGAGTATTTCTCTTTTGTTTCTTGCAATGGCGCTTCTGGCGCTTCCACTGGTGATTTCCGCGGCGAAAGTCGGTGACCCGGCGCCGGATTTCAGTGCGCACGGCAGCGATGGCAAGACCTATAGGCTTTCGGATCTTCGCGGCAAGTACGTGGTGTTGGAATGGCACAACAACGGCTGCCCGTACACGCGCAAGCACTACGAAAGCGGAAACATGCAGCGGCTGCAAAAGGAATGGACGGAAAAAGGGGTGGAATGGTTTACGGTGATCTCGTCCGCGCCCGGAGCGCAAGGGTATGTGGACGCCGGGCAGGAAAATGCCTACCTATCGAGAATGCATGCCGCGCCTACGGCGGCTCTACTCGATCCAACCGGCGAAGTAGGCCATCTCTACGACGCGAAGACGACGCCGCAAATGGTGGTGATCAATCCCGAGGGCGTAGTCATTTATGACGGAGCGATTGACGACCACCCAACTCCGGATCAGGCGGATATTCCGAACTCGAAAAACTACGTGGAATTGGCGCTGCAGGAAGCGATGGCTGGGAAGCCGATCGAGGTTCCGACGTCGCGGCCTTATGGCTGCTCGGTGAAATACCCAGGGGTAAGCCACTAGAGCCTTTACTCGCCAGGAATCAGCCTCAATTCGGCGCGGGTTGCTCTCCAGGACGGTTCTGGGCGCAACTCGCGCCTCGTTTTTGGGCCATACATGTGGCCGCGAGCGCCGTCAAAAGTGAGCATCGTTATGCTACAGTACGGCGTCAAAACGATATGTCGCAACCGCAAACAATCGGGCGCTACCAAATCGTGGCCGTACTGGGGCATGGCGCGATGGGGGCGGTGTATCAGGCGCACGACCCGAAGATGGAGCGCTCCGTAGCGATCAAGACCATCCTCTCGACGGCGCTCTCCGGGCCGTTGGCCGAGGAATATCGGGAACGGTTCGTGCGCGAGGCACGGGCCGCCGGCCGCCTCACCCATCCTGGTGTGGTGATGGTGTATGACGTCGGGGAAGAAAACGATATTCCGTATTTGGTGATGGAATATGTAAACGGCCGTTCGCTGGCGACGGCGATGGGAAGCGGCGAACGGTTCAGCTTCGAGCAGATTTACGAGATTGGTTTTCAGGTTGCGGACGCTCTGGGTTACGCGCACCGGCATGGCGTGGTGCATCGCGATGTGAAGCCGGCCAATATCTTGCTGGCGATTCCCGCGCCCGGCGAAATCGAGCGCACGAAAATTGCCGATCTTGGAGTCGCGAAGTTGGCCGCGTCGCAGATCACGACGACGGGACAACTGCTCGGGACGCCGGCGTTCATGGCGCCGGAACAGTTTACGGGCGGGGCGGTGGATGGGCGCGCCGACCTTTTTTCGCTGGGCGTGATTTTGTATTGGCTAGCGACGGGAGACAAACCGTTTGGCGGCGATACGATCACGGCGGTTTCCTACAAGATTGTGAACGTCGAGCCGCCACCGCCGCGACGTATTAATCCCGCCGTGCCGCAGCCCCTCGAACGGATCATCGTGCGCTGCCTCGAGAAGGATCCGGCAGCGAGATATTCAAGCGGCGAAGCTTTGGCGGCCGACCTTGCCGCCGCACGGACCGGGCAGGAGCCGGGCCAGAGCAGCGCGGCCGGGCTGGCGGGTTTGGTCACAGCGTCCGGAAGAATCATGGCTCCTGCCATGAATGCCGGCATGAGCGGCGATCCGAACACCACGCTTGATTCCGATGTTCGTTTACAGATGGCAGCCGCCGCTAGGCAGAGAGCGGTCCCGGCTCAACCACCGCCGCGGGCAACACCACATCCATGGGAACAGTTTGCGTGGTCACGACTGAACGTGCATGAGCAAAAGCTCATTGGAATTTCGGGCGCAGTGCTCTTGGCGATGTTGCTCATCTGGGGCGTGAATCATCACCGTCGCAGCGTGGCCGCCGAGCGTCAGGCGGAAGCGCAGAGAGATCTGGCCGCGCAGGTGGATAAGGCGGATTTGCAACGCGAGTTACAGCCTGCACAGCCTCCCGTGTCTGCCGCGTCCGACCAGAACGCAACGCAGACCGGCGCGCCTGCCAATTCGAATGCTGGGGCAGCGCAAAGCGCGTATACGACAGCGGCAAATCCGCCCGGCTCTACGGTGGCTTCGAACGGCGCACCCGAACCCGTCAAGAAGACAACGCCAAAACTGAAATTGCCGCCGGCGAAATCCGCTCCGCCTAAAGCAGATGCTAACAATGCAGGCACGGCAGCGGACTCGGCCAGCACGGTGAATGCAAATTCGGCCACGGCGGCCACGACGCCCCCCGTCGAACAGTCCACCCCGCCGACACCGGTGAACACGCCGCCGGCCGAAGCGACGGCCCCCGCGCCCAAGCCGGTTACGCCGCCGGTGGCAGCAGACGCCGCCGATGCCGGAAAATTACATATCGACGATGGCAGGCTGCCGAATTCGGTGAGCTTTACGGTGTTGATGGACGGGCAAGTTCTTTTCCAACGCGGAATCCTTCCGGAAGGGCAGGACCATCCCACGCGTGAAGATTTGCTGATTCCTCCCGGGAATCACGAACTTCGCGTGATTGCGGCTGAGGGTACGATCGCGATTGGTGACTCCAACACCGTGCGCCAGGAATTCAAAGCGAAAAAGAAGAAAAATCTCCGGATCGAAATGCGGGACAACTCCTCGGGCCAGACGATCAAGAAGAGCGGCAAGGTCGAGCCCAATTCGGCAATTTTTAATATTGAATTGAAAGATGCCGGGGGATTCCTCGGAGTGCATTAGCTCTGTGCCGTTCTGAGTGTTGATGTCTTGTTGTTCTGCTCCCACCTGAAACATTTTGCCAATTGATCGCAATAGGAAAACCGAGTTGCACCCGGAGATCGACGGTGGACCGCCGGTTTGCGCAATTTTGACCGAGTCGTGCAAAGCGAGCGCTTCGACTGGCTGCAAAGTTGCACAGAGATACGCGTGTAGAAAGAGAAGCTCGGTTCAGTGTGTAGCATTGTGAACCAAGACGCATGCTGCAAGCTCCGAAAGGTCTTGAGGTGTTCGAGTGAAGGTTCTCGTTGCGGATGATGATCCCGTCGCGCGGATGTTGCTGGAGCGCAATCTGCATCGCTGGCGCTACGAGGTAGTTACCGCAAGCGACGGCGAGGAGGCGTGGAAGATCTTGCAGGAACCTGGGGCGCCGCGAATTGCGCTTTTGGATTGGATGATGCCGGGCAAGACGGGACCGGAAATTTGCCGCGAGGCGCGCCAGCGGCCCTTATCAACGTACTCGTACCTGGTGCTGGTGACCGCGCGCGACGAAAAAGACGACGTGATCTCCGGATTCGAGGCGGGCGCGGACGACTATCTTGTGAAACCCGTGAACCCGGCCGAACTGCACGCACGGTTGCACGTGGGGCTCCGCATCCTCGATCTCGAAGATAAGCTTGTGGCGGCCCGTGAAGAAATGCAATTCAAGGCCACGCACGATGCGCTTACACGATTAATGAACAGGGCCGCGGTGGATGAGTTCGTGCGCCGCGAACTCGCCCGATCCCAGCGGGAGCGCGCGCCGTTGGGTGTTCTGCTGGCGGACATCGACCACTTTAAGCTGGTGAACGATACTTATGGCCACGCAGCAGGGGACGAAGTACTTCGCGAGGTGGCGAATCGGCTTGCGGCGGGCGTCCGGGCGTATGACGTGGTTGCGCGTTACGGCGGCGAAGAGTTCCTGATCGTGTTGCCGGGCTGCAATACGGCTAGCCTAACAGAGCGCGCCCGCTACCTACTGGAAGCGGTGCGAGGGCGTCCTTGCAAGGTTTCCGGAAGAGACCTGCAGGTGACGGTGAGCATTGGAGCCGCCTGCACGTTCGATGTGGAGGTGAGTACGCCGGCATTGCTCGTGCATGCCGCCGACGCCGCGCTCTACAGTGCCAAGCGGCAGGGGCGAAACCGAGTGGTGATAGCCACGCAAGACGGGGAAAGCTCCGAGGTTTTTATTCCACAGAAGCAAGGTTAAGAGGAATCAGACGGCAGGCGCCCGGCTGGTTTGCGGTACAGAGTGAGATTTCCGTCGGCGACATTAGCAATGTAACGTCCGCCGGAGAGAAACTGCATGACCTTCTGGCCGCTCTGCGCTAATTCCGCCCAGCGCGATTTTGCAGCCGGGTTCTGCTCGAGGCCCCGCAGCGTTTCGCCGTTGATTTCGAAATCCACTTGCCGAAGCCGATGGCGCTGCGTGCGGCGGACGGGGTAGCGGTTTCCGTCCAACTCGACAAGGTTCAGGTTTTCTTCGAGCGCCTGCCGCCAGACCGCCAGAAGTGCTTCTTCGAGGGTCATGGATTTGCTTGTGGCGCCCGCGCGGTGGACCCAAAGAGCTGGGCCATGCGTTTGCGGTGATGATCGAGATAACCCGGCGCCGTTCGATTCCAATATTCTTCCAAACGCGTTGCCGCGGCTTCGATATTTGCGAAAAGACGAGGATTGCTGGACGTTTGGCGCATGACCAGAATCAAACACTTGATCTTGTACCACACGAGCCACAGTTCATTATTGTTTTCGAAGAAGAGATCGTCGTCCATCAGGCCGCGGTTCAGAATGCCGCAGGCCATCTCCCAATAGCTGACCAGCATTCGAAAGCTGGCATTTTCCTCGGAACCTTGGGGGTATTTGCTGGCGAGCTCTTCGGGCGTGGCCGCCGAAAAGTTGGCAATAAACCATTGCCGCGCCTGGCGCAACCGCGGCTCGCGCCGCAGCTCGTAAATACGCAGCATCATGTTGGCCTGGCCGTGGGTGGCTGCGCTCATTGAGGCTCCTTTTGTGGAGGGACGGGCGGGGCTTCGAAAGGCGCGGAGGGCGCACCGTGCTCGTCGGCGTAGCGCACGGCGATGCGATATTCGCTAGCAATGCGGATGCGCTGGCGTTCAAAATCTCCGCTGATGCGCCGGCGCAGCTCCCGGGCTACGTCATCCTGACGGGTGGGAGCGGTGCGCACCTGCAACAGCAGCGTGGCGCCGAGGGGGCTGAGCGCATCCACACCGAGCACGCGCGGTCCGTCCACGAGCGCGGTAGACCAATCGGCGTCCGCGCGAAAAGCTGTAGCGACCTGTTCAAGGGCCAGCAGCGCCGGCTCGAGTGGGGCGTCCGGCGAGACGGTGATCTCGAGGAGGACCTGGGACCAGTCGCGACTGAAATTAGCCACTTGCAGGATCTGGCCATTGGGGATGTTGATGATGGCCCCTTGGGCGTTGCGAAGCACTGTCCGGCGGATAGTGAGCAGCTCCACGCGGCCGGTGAAGTCTCCTGTTCGAATTAAATCGCCTACCACGTATTGGTCTTCGAAAACGATGAAGAAGCCGTTGATGATGTCGCGAACAAAGCTTTGCGCGCCGATGCCCAGGGCCAGACTTGATAGACCGGCGGCGCCCGCAATGGGCACGATATTGAAATGGAAGACCTGCAGCGCCATCAAAATCGCGACGATCACGACCACGGTGATGCCGGCGCTATAGAGTACGCCCGCGACGGTGCGAGTTTGCTGCTCGCGCATTCGCGAGGCGCGGTTGCCGCCTTCTTCTCCGGACTTGAAGATCAAGCGGTTGGTGATGGTCCGCAGTATGCGAACGCACAGGAACGCCAGGATCAGGATCACGGCGAGACGCAGACCGTGCTCCATCAAATCCGCCCACCTTGACGGGAGATTGGTCATACAATAGGAGGAGTCAGAGTATAGCATCCGCCGCGGCGATGCTGTATGGGCGCCGGCGGGGGATGGCAGGAGGCATCATGGTTGGAACAAGTTCGAGGCGCAAATTCATGTTTTTGGCCGGGGTTGCGTCCGCCGGATTCTGGAGTGTGGCGCACGCCGCTGGCCTTCGTGCGATGCAACAGCAGGGCCAGAGCCAAGACAACCAGGATATCAGTAAGCCTTCCAGGAACAGAAACGAGCCGCTGAATACCCCGCCTTCCGACGCGCCTTCTCCCGATCCGAAAGCCATTCTGAAGGCCAACGACAAGGACCTTAAGGCGCAGGTGATCCGTCTGGCGGAGTTGGTGGAGGATCTGAAGAACGAGGTCGAGAAGATAGACTCGACGGCCGTGCTGTCCCTTTCGATGCTGCACAAGACGGAAGAAATCGAGAAGTTAGCCAAGCATATATCGACATTGGCGCGCGCGTAGGTGTTACGCGATTCATACGGCAGTTTATAGGCGAGATCGATGGCCCCGATGAGCGGCAATGGAGTGGTCAGCAAAGCGTGCAAACGCTCCGTGGACGAGACGCTGCAAAAGCTGAAAGGCCTGCTCCAGGCGAAGGGGGTCACTTTGTTCGCGGTGATCGACCACAGCGGCGAAGCGGAAAAGGCCGGGATGAAGATGCGTCCGACGAAGCTGGCGATCTTCGGCAATCCCAAGGCCGGAACGCCTCTGATGCTGGCCGCGCCCTCGATGGCGATAGACCTGCCCCTGAAGATTTTGCTCTGGGAAGATGGCGCGGGAAAAGTCTGGGCGTCTTACAACAGCGCGGAATATCTGCAACAGCGGCACAATTTGCCGGAGGAATTGGTCCAGAATCTGGCCGCGGCGGAAATGCTGGCGTCAGCGGTAGCGGAATAGCCTCGCCCCCGCGCGTGTCAGGCTCCAACATCGGCAGATCGTTGGCAGGTTTCGCGCGTGGCCGTTGGCTGCGCGGTGGCCGAGGATAGGGATTCGCGTTACAATTCGTGCTTCGCTGCACGGGCGTTCGCTCCGGATATGTGCAATTCGCGAGCGCAACCGAAAGCGAACAGCGCGCCCGTAGCTCAGATGGATAGAGCGTGTGCCTCCGAAGCACAAGGTCAGAGGTTCGAATCCTCCCGGGCGCGCCAGTTTCTTGCATAGTTTATTTTCAATGATTTCCGGAAATACCCTTCGCTTCGTTTCGAACTTAAAATTCCAAGTTCGATCCGAATGGAGCCATCAAGTTTACACTTGTCCCATTACCGCGTTAATCGGGACTTGACCCGCAAGCTGGCCCTCATCGTTGACTCACTTCCTATAGCGACTTAACATGTGCCACATGTCCGACCGACTCGCTTATCGGACAGATCCCCTCTCAAAGCACTCTTTTATGGAGGCCCCTGGTGCTCAAACGGTTTCGGTGCTGGATTCCCGTTATCGCTTGCGTGATGGTCCTGCCTGTTCCGGTGGTACGCTCGCAGACGAAAGCGAAAAAGAAGGTCAGCAGTCAGTCCGATCTACCTCGCTTCACATATCCCCTGACTGGCTCGGCTTCAGACCTCGTTCAGGCCGATGCGGCCACTTTCAACGCTTTTGCGGGCAAGGTGAAAGCGGATCTGGACTCCATTTTTTGCGACTACGACATCGAGGACAAGGCCACGCTGCGAAGTTTGTTGTCGGCCCGGGTGAACTTGCAACAAGCCGCAGGCGAAAACCAGCTCGCTCTCGGAACCATCGAATCCCTTCTTAAGCTTTCCGGGAAGCCGACCGACAGTCTGGAAACGAGGGTCGCTATAAGACCCGAGCTACAAGCTGCCATTGAAACGAACAGCACAAGTGGACCAGCCTTCGAACGGGCCTACCGGAGAGACTTTCGTGAGGCATTGGACGGGCTTCCGTTGGACGTGGGCTGGGATATGGCGAGAGACGTCATCGCAGGACTCGCTCGGTATAACAGGGCTGTGCTGGTCGGTTATGTTAAGGCCGATTTTGATCCCGCCGTTCAAGAGTCCGGTGTGTTGGACAACGGGCAGGCGTGGGCTCTGATCCGCACGAGAAATACGCTGCTCATCGAGATTCCATTGAAAGAGGCCGTTCTCGGAACTCTCCGCCAATACATTGCAGTCCACAAGGCGCAGCAGACCGACATCTGGCAAGCTCGGGAAGTGACGTTTGCCCCCGATCAGAAGCTGACTCCGGTGGCCGTCGCCATCTGGGATACCGGTGTGGATGTGTCTCTGTTTCCCAATCAGCTCTTCAGCGATCCGCATCCCACCGCAAGCGGAAACCATGGTCTTGCGTTTGACGACAACGGCAATCCATCCACGTCCTGGCTGTTCCCGCTCACGGCGGACCAGCAGCGGCGATATCCGGATCTTCTCGCGGAGGACAAGGGAATGCAGGATCTGAGGGATGGAATCGACTCGCCCGAAGCAGAAGACATCCCGAGGCGGGCCGACACGAGGACCTCCGATCAGCTTCGTGAGCTGGTCAGTCTGGAACCGGTTTTCGACGAATATGAGCATGGAACCCACGTCGCAGGCATCGCCGCGCGTGGGAATCCGGCCGTGCGCCTTGTGGTAGCCCGCTTCAATGACTCCATAACACACCTCCCTTTCCAGCCCACTCCGGAATATGCGCGCCGCATGGCAACGGACTTTCAGCAGATGTCAGACTACTTCCGCACCCGCAACGTAAGAGTTGTCAACATGAGCTGGTCAGACGATCCCCGGGAATTTGAGGCCTGGCTTTCCAACACCGGCGCAGGCGCAGACCCTGCGGAACGCAAGCGGCGTGCTGCCGAGCTGTTCGCCATCTGGCGCGATGGCATTGAGAGCGCCATCCGAAGCGCTCCAAACACGCTGTTTGTGTGCGTCGCAGGAAACGACAATCGTGATACTGGATTCTCTCAGGACGTGCCGGCATCCCTACATCTGCCAAACCTCATCACGGTCGGGGCCGTGAACGCAGCGGGGA
>DATNLT010000012.1:0-4437 GCA_035602725.1 Candidatus Acidiferrales bacterium | reverse complement strand
CGATTCTTCTCGAAAAATGAATAGCAAGTGTTGCGCACGATTTTTAGCACCCAGGCGCGGGCGTCGCCTCCCTGGTAACCACCAAAGAATTTGAACGCGCGAAGATACGCTTCCTGCACCATGTCCTCGGCATCGGACGTGTTGCGGACGAGCCAGCGCGCGAGGTTGTAGGCCGCATCCATGTGCGGCAGCACAACCTGCTCAAAAGTCCCGACAGGCCCTGACCCGCGTTTCTGTTCCCCCATACGCGCATTAGATTCTCAGTCTTCCAGACTGGATATCAACCTAATTTATTCCCGCAAAGTTGGTAATAAATGGTGCGAAGCCGCACCGAGGCTAATCGCAAATCGCGGGAATATTTCGCGGGCACGCGGTGTCTAGGTAGGTGAACGCAGCGCAAAGGGCCCTTTGGCCCACTAGGCTGCGCAACCGAAGGAGAGAACATGTCGGACTACATTGAAAAGAATCAAGATAACGATGGCGTGGATCGTCGTGGTTTCCTGAAGTGCATGGCTTGGGCCGGTACCGGCACCCTATGTCTGGTGCAAGGCGGCGTCTTGAAATCGTTCGCCCTGACTGACGTTTTGCAAAAGAACGTGGGCAATCTGAAAGGCGATCTCAGTTTCGTCCAAATCAGTGACAGCCACATCGGCTTCAGCAAGCCGGCAAACCCGGACGTTACGGGAACCCTGCGCGAAGCCATCGCCAAGGTCAACGCGCTTCCGACGCCTCCTTCTTTCGTTCTGCACACGGGCGACCTGACGCACCTCTCAAAGCCTGAGGAATTCGACACGCTCGCTGAATCGCTGAAGAGCCTGAAGACCGAGCGCATCTTTTACGTTCCCGGCGAGCACGATGTGCTCAACGACAACGGCGCGATGTTCCACGAGCGCTTCGGCCAGGGGACCCAAGGCGATGGATGGTACAGCTTCGACCAGAAGGGAGCGCATTTTATCGGCTTGGTCAACGTGCTGAACCTCAAGGCCGGCGGTCTTGGCAATCTCGGCCACGAGCAGCTCGAATGGCTGGAGAAAGATGTTGCCAAACTAAAGGGCAGCACGCCCATCGTTGTCTTTGCGCACATCCCGCTCTGGTCGGTTTACCCGCAATGGGGCTGGGGCACCGATGACAGCGAACAAGCGCTTTCCTACTTGAAGCGATTCGGCTCCGTGACAGTTCTGAACGGGCACATTCACCAGACCATGCAGAAAATCGAGGGAAACATCACGTTTCACACCGCCTGTTCCACCGCTTTCCCCCAGCCGCACCCGGGCGAAGCGGATTCTCCCGGCCCCATGAAAGTGCCGGCCGAAAAACTGCGCGGCTTGCTGGGTATCACCGACGTGAATTTTGTTCGCGGCAAACACACATTGGCAATCGTGGATTCAACACTTTAAGGATAAGGAGACTTCACATGCGACGCAGGAATATTCAACAAAACAGGATTGCAGGTATTCTCGGAACCGCAATTTTTGGAGCGGCGGCGGTTCTTGGGCTCGTACTCGCGAGTGGCGCTTTACGGCCGCGCTCCGCCGTAGCAGCTCAGGAACAACCCGGCGCGATTACGGTGACCATCGATAACTTCAGTTTCGCGCCCATGCAGCTCGAAATAAAGGCGGGCACGGAAGTTACATGGATTAACAAAGACGACGTGCCGCACACCGTCGTGAGCGACGATCACAAGTTGTTCAAATCGAGGGCGCTTGATACCGACGAGAAGTTTTCGTTCACCTTCAAGGATCCCGGCACATACGAATACTTCTGCTCGGTCCATCCGAAGATGACCGGCAAGATCACCGTGAAGTGAGGCCCAGCCATGCACCCATTCAACATTCGCGAAGCGCTTTTGGCCAAACATGCGCAGCACGTGGTGTTAATCCACTTCCCCATCGCTCTGTGCATGGCCGGCGTGGCGTTTGACTTCGTCGCATACTGGACGAAGCGCAGTGCGCTCGCCACCGCAGCCTATTACAATTTCACCGTGGCTGCGGTTTTCACCTTGCCGGTAATCGCCACCGGCCTTCTCGCCTGGCAGTTTCAGCTCGAGGGGCAAAAGCTCAAGGGAATATTGCTGCAGCATCTGGTGCTCGGCGTCGTCTCAAGTCTGATGATCGGGCTAGTCTGGTACGTGCACTTCCGAGCCCGTCGCGCGCCGGAGCAAGCCCTGCCCCGCTATTGCCTGGCAATAGAGCTTCTCGCCATGGGCCTCGTCGCAATGACCGCGCACTTAGGCGGATATCTCAGCGGCGTCAACATTCCTGGTTAGGCTCTCCTGCTGTTACAACCCGAAAGAGTTCAGTGGGCCCGCCGCGCTATGGCGCAATCGTGTGGACGGCTGCGGGTTCCAGTCGCGTAGCTTGCGTGGTGCGCACGAAGTCCCTACCATCAGTGTTGTGAAAGAATTCGTCGCGCACAAAAGATTTCGCAATCCGCACGTCATGACCATCGCCGCAACTTTCTGGCCTCGCAGATTTCCGCGCCTGAGCAAAAGCGTTTCGCGCTTGTTCAAAGTCGAGGCAGGCACGCAGATTCGCGGAGAATGCCATTGGCAGGAAAATCCTCAGTCCCACCCAACACTGATTCTGCTTCACGGCCTGGAAGGATCGAGCGAATCCGGCTATATGCTCGGCACCGCCGAGAAAGCTTTCGTCTCCGGATTCAACGTCGTTCGCCTGAACCAGCGAAACTGCGGCGACACCGAAAAACTGACTACAACTCTTTACCATTCCGGCTTGAGCGGCGATATCAGGGCCGTCCTGCTCGAACTAATCGACCGCGACCGCTTGCCGGAAGTCTTCGCCGCCGGCTTTTCCATGGGCGGCAATCTGGTTCTGAAGATGGCTGGAGAATTCGGCGAAGCCGCGCCTCCGCAATTGCGGGCATTCGTGGCTATCGCTCCCGCTCTTGATTTGGCCGCTTGCGCCGACGCTCTTGCCGAGCCGCGAAATTTCCTCTACAACCGCCATTTTGTGAAGAGTCTCAAGAAACATATGCGTTACAAAGCCAGCTTGTTCCCCGAAGTTTTCCCGCTCGATCTGGCAGCATTTCGGCGCATCAGAACCGTGCGGGATTTCGACGATGTCGTAACCGCGCGCTTCTGCGGTTTTCAGGACGCGGCTGAGTATTATGCGCGTTCGAGCGCGGCGAATGTCGTCGCTGCCGTCCGGCGCCCCACTCTGATTTTGACCGCGCAGGACGATCCTTTCGTCCCCTTCAGGCCATTCCAGAATTCCGCCATTCAAGCGAACCCGAATATCACATTGCTCGCGCCACCCCACGGAGGCCATTGCGCGTTTATTTCGGATGAAGGTGGTTCAGATCGTTTCTGGGCCGAAGCGCGGCTCGTGGAATTCTGCCTGAGCAAATCCTCTTTCAGCCGCAATAGCGGGGAATCGTGACCGTTTATGCCGAATTCTAAACCGCGATCAAGCGATAGGTGTCTCGAGGGAAGGCTGAAATCCGCGGGTCAGCAGATGCGCCGCGCCTGACTCGGCGATTACCATGTCATCCTCGCACCGCATCCCGTAATCTCCGATCACATAAATTCCGGGCTCATTCGAAAATGTCATTCCCGGTTTCAGAATCGTGCGGTTGCCGCGAACCAGGTAGGGAGCCTCGTGCCCGTCCATTCCAATTCCGTGGCCCAGGCGATGAGAGAAATATTTATAGTCCGGGCCGAACCCGGCATCTGTAATCACTTTGCGCGCCGCATCGTCCACCGAGCCGCATTCATGTCCGGCGGTCGCCGCCGCCAGTGCGGCATCCTGTGCGTGCCGCACGATTTCGAACGCACGCTGCAGCTTTTCAGGTGGCTTGCCGATCACTCCCATTCGCGTGACGTCTGACTGGTAGCCCTCTACCGTGGTTCCGTCATCGATCATTACTCCCACACCTTCGCGGAGAACTTGCTCCTCGCGCGAGCCGTGGGGAAGAGCGGACGAGGGCCCGAAAAACACGGACGCTTCGCCTCGCAGTCCCATCCGGGCGTAGCCCCGCACAACCAGATCAGCGACTTCTCGCTGCGTCACGCCTTCTCGCAAAGACGCGAACGTGGCCTTATACACGTCGAATGTTGCACCGCAAGCAAGCCGCATTAGATCAAGTTCATGCTCGCTCTTCTGCGCACGGCAGCCAACTGTAATGGGATCGCCACTCATATATTCAAGCGACGATGCCGCATGGCGCAGTCCATCGTAGAAAACGTAACGCGTCGTCTCCTCTATGCCGACGTTCCCCGTGCGCACGCCACGGTCGCCGAACCACTTTGCTGCAATTGCGTAAGGGCTCTCGTCCTCCTGCCACACCCGTATTTCAATCGGCCATCGAAGCTGCTCGCGTAACCTTGCTTCCTCAAATGCCGGACAAACCATCAGCGGTTCGCCTTGGCGCGGGATCAATAGCGCGAGGACGCGTTCGCTTGGCCACCAGTAGATGCCG
>DATNLT010000113.1:0-2059 GCA_035602725.1 Candidatus Acidiferrales bacterium | reverse complement strand
ATCGAGGGTAATCGCATTTCTCTCGGCGAGCCGGACGGCTCGCGCTCCGAACGCTGCCGGCGAATTGCAGAGGCGCTCATCGCCTCCGGCCTACGATGCCCGGTCAGCACCCGGATCCGCCACGAAATATGGGTAAAGGTTTTGGGAAACGCTTCGTTAAATCCGGTCAGCGCACTAACGCGAGCCACGCTGGTTCAGATGGTGCGCGATCCGGGCGTTTCCTCGCTGATACGCACCATCATGCAGGAAGTGGAAGCGGTCTCCAGCAAGTTGGGAATGGAGTTGCCGGTTTCCATCGATCAGCGAATGGCGGGCGCAGAAAAAGTGGGGGAGCACAGAACCTCCATGTTGCAGGACCTCGAAGCGGGCCGCCCGATGGAACTGGAGGCGCTGGTCGGCGCAGTGGTGGAATTGGGCGAGCGAGTGGGTCTTCCTATGCCCTACACGCGAACGGTGTACAACTGCACGAAGTTATTGGCGCAAAGTGCGATGGCCCAACCGCCGAAGTGAGAAACGCCTGCGAGACGCAGCGCCATTTTTTTTTGGATTCGCCCGACGAAAATATTTGCTAGGCTCTTGACAACGGGGGTATACTCCGCTTGTGGGCTGGTCCGCTTACCAGACCACCTGCCCATGCCCGCACCCATCAAATCCGCCAAACCCGACTTCGAGGTTATCCGAAGAAACAAAGTCTACGAAGAAGTCGCCAAGCAGATCGAACGCCTGATTCTTAAAAAATTGAAACCCGGAGATAAACTGCCCTCGGAACGCGAGCTGGCGGAGATTCTTCAGGTAAGCCGCAGTTCCATTCGAGACGCGATTCGGGGCCTGGAACTGGTGGGCTTGGTTGAACCGCGCCAAGGCACCGGGACAATCGTTCGCGAACGAACGACCGAGTCATCGGCCAATCCTTTTGCCAATGCGCTGAAGCGCCGGCAGGGTCTGGTGACCGAACTTCTGGATTTCCGCAAGATGATCGAACCGCCGCTGGCCGCGCGAGCTGCCGCCAACGCTTCCGCCGAGGAAATATCCGAGATGGAAGATATTCTCCACCGGCAAGAGGAAACGCAGAGTCGCGGAGACGCGGCCATTGGCGAGGACGCGGAATTCCACTACAGCATTGCCCTGGCTTCCGGTAACAGTGTCGTGCTCAAAGTGATCGACACTCTGATGGACCTGCTGCGCGACACGCGTGAACACTCTTTGCAGGTGGAAGGGCGCGCGCAAAAGTCGCTCGCCGGGCACCGGCGGATTCTGGCTGCCATCAAGCGACGCGATGCGGAAGCGGCCAAGGCTGCGATGCGGCGGCACATTGAAGACGTGGAAGAGATCGTACTCGATACAAAGTTTTGATCAACGGAGAGTTTCATCCCAGCCGGTCGAATATGACGTCATGACGGAAACTGCCCACTCATCGATGACCGGAACGCTTACCCTCCGGGTTGCGGAGGCGCGGGTCGAAGACGTCGGCCACGCGATTGCGCGACTGGCGCCAGCCGACCTGCTGCGCATGGGTGCGCGGGCAGGCGACGTGCTAAAGATCACCGGCGGCATGACTGGCGTCGGGCGCGCCGAGCTTTCGGACGAAGGATTCGAAGGCATGATTCAGATAGACGGCACTTGCCGCAGCAACTGCAGCGCGGGATTGCAGGAGCAGGTGACGGTAGCGCCGATCGAGTACGAGCAGGCGGTGGCCGTGCGCTTGTCGCCGTTGTGGGTGGGAGCTGCGCCGGCAACCATCGCACCCGATCGGATGCTGCAGGATCTGGTAGGCGTCCCGGTGATCGCGGGCTGTGTGGTGCGGGTGCCGACGTTTGCCAAGGCGGTGAACTTTCAGGTGGTGCGCACAATCCCCTCGGGACCAGTCGTGATTGGGAAACGCACCGACCTCCGAGTGGTAGAAGGCGAGCAGACCGGCGCCCGCGCTCCGTCAGTGTCCTACGAAGATATCGGCGGCCTGGAACGTGAAGTGGCGCGGGTGCGCGAAATCGTCGAGCTGCCGCTGAAGTACTCACGCATCTTCGAGCGCTTGGGAATTCTCGCGCCGAAGGGAGTGTTG
>DATNLT010000112.1:0-40980 GCA_035602725.1 Candidatus Acidiferrales bacterium | reverse complement strand
TCGGCATCGCGGTGTCGCGGGCCGACGACAATCGCGTTTATGCCGCGGTAGAAGCGCAGAAGGGCGGCGTCTACCGCTCGGACGACGGCGGCGACACGTGGCGGATGATGAACGACAGCCACGACCTGACGCAGCGCGCCTGGTATTACATGCACATCTTCGCCGATCCGAATAACGTGGACGAAGTCTACGTGCTGAACACGAGCATTCAGCGATCGATGGACGGCGGCAGGACTTTTACAGCGGTGCGCGATCCACACGGCGATACGCACGGGTTGTGGATTGATCCGGCGGATTCCAATCGGTTCATCAATAGCAATGATGGCGGCGCGACCATCACGCACGACAATGGCAAGACCTGGTCCACACAAGAAAACCAGCCTACGGCCGAGTTTTACCACGTGGATACAGACGACCGCTTTCCGTATTACCTGTACGGCGCGCAGCAAGACAACTCGACCGTGGCGATTCCGAGCCATACGGCAGGTTTCGGGTTTGGCCGTGGCGGCGGTGCGCCCTATTACGACGTGGGCGGCGGCGAATCGGGATGGGTGGTTCCCGATCCTAAAAATGCGCAGATCACATTCGCTGGTTCTTATGGCGGATTGCTGACGGAATACAATCACGACACGGGTTTGAGCCGCGATATCAACCCCTGGCCTCTGAACCCGATGGGCGCTGGAGCAGCAGACTTGACGCATCGTTTCCAGTGGACGTTTCCGATTGCCACTTCACCGCACGATCCGAGCGTTCTCTACATCGGCGGCGAAGTGGTGTTTAAGTCCACGGACCGTGGCTCGAGCTGGACGGCGATCAGCAAGGACCTGACGCGCAACGACAAGTCCAAGCAAGCATCCTCCGGCGGGCCGATCACGCAGGACAACACGGCCGTGGAATATTACGACACGGTGTTTTGCATCGCCGAGTCGCCGGTGACGGCAGGAGAAATTTGGGCCGGCACGGACGACGGCAAGCTCGATGTGACGCGCGACGGCGGAAGGAGCTGGACCGATGTTACGCCGAAAGGTATTCCGGAATGGATCAAGGTGAGCATCATCGATCCGTCGCCGCTGCAGGATGGCACGGCCTATTTGGCGCTCGACGGCGAAAAACTCGACGATATGCGGCCGTATCTTTACAAAACGGCCGACTTCGGGAAGACGTGGACCAAGATCACGAACGGCATTCCGGATGGGGCGTTCACGCATTCGATCAAGTCCGATACGAAGCGCAAAGGCTTGCTCTTTGCGGGTACCGAATCGGGCGTGTACGTTTCGTTTGACGATGGAGCGAATTGGCAATCGTTGCGGCTGAACATGCCGGACACGCCGGTGCATGACTTGAAAGTTGCCGGTGACGATCTAGTGATCGCCACGCACGGCCGGTCCTTCTATTCACTGGACGACATCGGGCTGCTGCGGCAGTTCAATGGCGAGTTGCTGAGCGCGGACGCGCACCTCTTTACTCCCAGCGTCGCGTATCGCACGGAAGCTCTCGGACAAGACGGCGGAATCCTGGTGGATTACTGGCTGAAGGCCGCTCCAAAGGAGCCCATCACGCTGGATATCACCGATGCGCAAGGCAAAACGTTACGCCATTTCACCAGCGCGCCCGCGCATGAGGAAGCGCCGAGCGCTCTGGAACAGGAATTTCCGTTCTTGCGCGGACCTTCGACGACATTGCCGACGAACGCGGGATACAACCGCTTTCGATGGAATCTGCAACTCGAAACGCCCACGCGCGTGCCGGGAGCAGTCTACTGGGGTGGACGAGAGACCGGCGCGGAGGTAGTGCCGGGGACCTATCACCTCAAGCTGACTGCGGACGGCAAGAGCTATGAGGCGACGGTCGAGCTTAAGGAAGATCCGCGATTACACGTTTCGCAGGCGGACCTCGAGAAGCAGTATCAATTCGTCACGCAAGTCAACGAGCGCATCTCGCTCGGCCAGCAAACCATCAACGACATTCGCGGACTGCGCAAGCAATTGGTGGATTTGCGCGACCGCTTGCCAAAAACTCCCGCGAACAAACCTGTGCTGGATGCCGCGGATGCCCTCGACAAGAAGATGACGGAGGTGGAGGAAGCGCTGATCCAGACCAAGGCGAAGAGCGGCGAGGACGCGTTGAACTTCCCGATCCGCACCATGAACCAGATGGTGGATCTAGCGAACGTGGCGCAAGGATCGGATGCGGCTCCGACGGCACAATCGTTTGAAGTGTATGAGGTGCTAAACAAACAACTGGATGTGCAGCTTGCGAAATGGAAGGAAGTCCAGAGCAACGAGCTGGCCGCGCTCAACCAGAAAATGAAGGAAGCAAATGTGCCTGGAGTTTCCATTCCGCCGGCGAAGCCTAACGAACCGGCGCCGGGCCGCGGCCGCAGAGGAAACTGAAGTACAGCACGGCGGAGTATCGGGAGGCGGCCTCATCAGGGCCGCCTCTTTTCATTTCTTTATCAAGGGAATGCTATTTGGCTGCGTTGACGAGAATTTGCGTGCAGCCTAGGATGGCAACGCGAGGCGGTCCCCGCGCATGATCGGCCTGACACTCGGGCGCTACACCATACTGGAAAAGATCGGCGAAGGCGGCATGGGCGTGGTGTATCGCGCGCATGACGAGCAGCTCGACCGGGACGCCGCCATCAAGATTCTTCGCGCCGGCCTGCTGCTGGACGAGGCCGGGCGCAAGCGATTCCGCAAGGAAGCGCTGGTGCTCGCCAAGCTAAACCACCCCAACATCGCCACGATTTATGAGTTCGCCAGCCAGGATGGCGTGGACTTTATTGCGATGGAGTTTGTAGCAGGGCAAAACCTGGCAGTACGCATCCATCACCGGGCGCTGCCGGAAAAAGAAGTGGCGGAGTTGGGCCTGCAGATCGCGGCGGCCCTCGAAGAGGCGCACGAACACAGCGTGATTCACCGGGACCTGAAACCGGGAAATATCATCGTGACGCCGAAGGGTCAAGTTAAAATTCTCGATTTCGGCCTGGCGGAGTTGGCGCAGGGCGAGCAGGACGCGTCCACCGTGGACGTGATGACTACGACGGCGGAGCTGTCCGGCACGCTGCCGTACATGTCTCCCGAGCAATTGAGCGGGCAGCCCGCGGATGCGCGCAGCGATATTTATGCGACGGGCGTGGCGCTCTACGAAATGGCCACGGGCACGCGGCCCTTCCAGCAAAAGATGATTTCCGTGCTGATCGCGGAGATCCTGCATGGTGCGCCGACACCTCCGGGAAGGCTCCGGCAAGATATTTCGGTACGGCTCGAAGAAATTATTCTCAAGTGCCTGGAGAAGGATCCGAACAACCGGTATCAGTCGGCGAAGGAACTGAGCGTCGATCTGCGGCGGTTGTCGTTGCCGACGACGGCAAAAGTCCCACTGCGAAAAGTGTCGCGAGGATTCTGGAGCGGCCCGAAGGGGCTCGTGCCGGGGGCGGTGATTGCGGCAATCGCCATCGCCGCGGTGCTACTCGGCTTCAATGTGAGCGGGCTGCGCAGCCGGTTGCTGAACCGAGGCGGTTCTGGAGCGATTCGCTCGCTGGCGGTGCTGCCGTTGACGAATCTTTCCGCCGATCCGCAGCAGGCCTACTTTGCGGACGGTATCACGGAAGAGCTGATCAACGCGCTTTCCCGCATCAGCGCGCTGCGCGTGATCTCGCGAAGTTCGGTGATGCGTTATCAAGGCGCGCAGAAGCCCATGCAGGACATTGCGCGGGAACTGCATGTGGATGCGGTGGTGGAGGGCACCGTGCAGCGCTCGGAGGGGCACGTAAAGATTTCCGCGGCGCTGGTGGATGCGCGGTCGGACCGAAATTTGTGGGGGGAAAGCTACGAAGGCGATTTGCGCGACGTTTTGAGCCTGCAAAGCCAAGTGGCACAGGCGGTGGCGCGAGAAATTCGCGTGCAGTTGACGCCGCAGGAATCGGCCACACTGGCGGTGAGCAAGCCGGTGAATCCGCAGGCCTATGAGGCGTATTTGCGCGGGCGATATCTGTGGAACGAGCGAACTCCGGAAGACCTGCACGCGGCGCTGGTGGAATTCAAGAAGGCGATCGATCTTGATCCGTCGTCAGCGTTGGCGTGGGGCGGGTTGGCGGATGGCTACAGCTTGTTGGCCTATTACGACGAATCGCCACCGCGTGCTGCGATGGCTTCGGCCGAGGTCGCGGCGCGGAAATCGATTCAACTGGATGATTCGCTGGCGGAATCCCACGCCACGCTGGCGAACATTGAGTGGGCGTATGACTGGGACAAGGAAGGCGCGGAAAAGGAATTTGAGCGGGCGCTATCGTTGAACCCGAATTATGCGACCGCGCACGAATGGTACGGGCTCTATCTCGACCAGGTGGGGCGATTCGATGAGGGCGTAGCGGAGATGCAGCGCGCCCAGCAACTTGATCCGCTCTCGCAAATTATCCAGGTGAGCGTGGGCCGCTGCTACTACTACGCGCGGAAATATGACCAGGCGCTGGATTTGCTGCTGCCGCTCGAAAAGCAGGAGGAGGATTTTTGGGTGCTGCACGCGGTGCTGGGGCAAACATATCTGGCGACGGGCAAATTGGAGGATGCCATCGCGGAACTCGACCGGGCGCGACAGCTTTCGCCTTCGAGCATGAGGAATCTGGGGGTGCTGGGCGATGCCTACGGGCGCGCGGGCAGAAACCCAGATGCGCTGAAATTGGCGCAGCAACTTGCGAGCCTCGGACAAAAGCGTTACGTGCCGCCGGTATACAACGCGATGATTTACATGGGGCTGAAGCAGAATGCGCAAGCGCTGACGTATCTGCAAAAGGCGTACGCGGACCGCTCCGACTGGATCATGCAACTTGACGCCGACCCCGAGTTCGATCCGTTGCGGCAGGATCCGGGATTCAAGGAACTGCTGATGCGGGCGAGACAAGACGTTAAGACAAGTGCGGATTCGGACTAACGGAAACGGCGCACGACGGGCCGTGAAGACGGCGGGACGATTGCTTGACACGCCATGGGGCCGGGCATAAGCTGGCGCCACTTTCCCGAAAAGGAGCTTTCCGTGGCGAAAAACGTTGCGAATGTAGCATCGATGAAGCGTGAACTAAAACGGGCTGAGGCGAAAGTGAAGGCTGTGTTGCAGGCCGAGCGCAGGTTCCGGCCCATGTTGAAGAAGGCAAGCCCCGCGGAGCGCGCGCAACTGAAGCTGAGTATCAAGTCGCTTAAAGGTCTTTACCGCAAGATCGAGAATCTGGTGTCCTTCTAGAGCGCGGAGCCGTTCATTCCCACTCGTGAACTCTACCGGCGCCCGCGCTGCCTGATTTGTTACTGGCACCACGGAGATTTGGTTTTTGAGAATTACGCCGCGCGCCGGCGCATCTCCGCCGCGCCAATCACCAGCGAAATCTTAGACTTCTTCGATGAGTGGCGTTCCGCGAGCGCTTTGGCTCGCGCGCTGCCGCAATTCCGCGCGAGATCGCTCGAACGGGCGGTGGCCGCGCTGGTGCGCGCTGGAATGTTGGAAGGTTCGCGCAATGCCCACGCGAACAAAAGCTCTCCATTCGATGCATGGGAGAAGTGGGATCCCGCCGCAGGGTATTTTCATTTTTCCACGAAAGATACAAACGTCCCTACCGAACCGGGAGATTCGATTCGCGAATTGCGGCGGCGCACACGTGCGCGGCCGATGCCCGCGGCGGTGAAGAGCTATCCAGGCTCCCACAAATTAATTTTGCCGAAACCCGATACGAGCGGCGATTTAGCCGGAGCTTTGCTCGAACGGCGCACCTGGCGGAAGTTCGCTGCCGGCGAGATCGAGTTCGAAAAGATTGCCACGCTTTTGGGGCTGACGTTTGGAGTGCAATGGTGGCTCGATATGAAAGGCGTGGGGCGAATCGCGCTGAAGACTTCGCCTTCCGGTGGCTCACGTCACCCGATCGAGGCCTATCTGCTGGCGATGCGCGTAAAGGGTGTGCCGCGCGGGCTCTATCATTACGACGCGGGCAAAAACCAATTGGAATTGCTGCGGCGTGGCGCCGCGCCGGCGCAAATCCGGCGCTACTTGAACGGGCAATGGTGGTTTGACGGCGCTGGCGCGGTGGTGCTGATGACGGCCGTATTCGCGCGTACGCAATGGAAATACGAGGCGCCGCGCGCCTACCGGGCGGTACTGATGGAAGCCGGGCACGTGTGCCAGACATTTTGCCTGGTGGCGACGTGGCTGGGGCTGGCGCCATTTTGCACGATTGCGCTGGCGGACTCGAAAATTGAGAAGGATCTGGGAATTGACGGCGCGACCGAGTCGGTGCTTTACGCGGCGGGCGTCGGCCAGCGACCACCGAAGAAGGATTGGGCGCCGTGGCCGGGACGCGCTTATGGGAAGCGTGTGCCGAATTTGGCGCGATGACGCCAAAAACAAAAAGCAGGCAGTCCAGGATGGCCGATGCGCACCCCTCGCGGTGTGATGCCGCCGTGCTCATCTCTCAAAGTGTTCGGTCCGGCAGCGGAGGGGAAATGAGGGCGTATCGCTGAATCACCGCATAGCATTCACACGCTTGGTTTTCGAGCGCACCACGATTCAGAATCTTCACCGCCCCACGACTGTATTTGATGATGTTCATTCTCTGAAGAAGACCGGCGGCCAGGGACACGGTGGGCCGGTCCGTGCCGAGCATGGTGGCAAGGAAATCGTGAGTGATGCGAATCGCCCCTGCTTCCACTCTGTCATGAGCCATAAGCAGCCAGCGGGCGAGACGTTGATCGACGTCATGGAGGCGATTACACGCCGCAGTTTGCGCAACATGGAATCCCAGCATCATGGTGTAACGCTCCAAGATTCGTCGAAGATCGGGGGCGGAAACCAACGTTTTTTTCAAGTCACGGATCTTGACCCTGAAACCATCGCCCCCAATTTGCATGACTTCGCGAAGGGGGCTACGGCTCAGGCCCACGATCGCGGGCAGCCCTGTAATGCCTTCGCTGCCAACGATCCCTGCTTCGACGGTCTTTCCGTTTGCCATGGCGACGACGAGAGAGATCAAACCTTCATTTGGGAAATAAACAAATTGAAACGTCTGATGCGACTCATGAAGCCTGAGATGAGATGGCAGCGCCACATATTCGAGATGAGGGCGAATCACGTGAAACTCCGCGTCGGTCATCGCTAAGAGAATCTTGTTGCGTATCGGTTTTCCCGCGGCATTGGTACGGTTGCGAGCTTGCATGACTTGCGACGGTTTGCGTCTCAAGACGGTCCTTCCTGAGTGTTATTCACACGTTACGTCAACGGACTCTGGGAACACGGCGTCAAGGGTCTTAAGACGAGCCCTTGCTACTCGCTATGCGAGTTCAGCTTCTATATGGGAGAGATCAGGATCGCAAGCAAAAATCAGCTATGTAGTGTACCCTACGGAGCGAATTCGCCTGACGGGATCCGCGGTCCTTGCGGCGCCTCATGTGTTGCCGATTGGATCAAGGTTCGCAAGTAGGAGGCTTATGAAACGCATCAGTATGCTGGCGGCGCGTACTGAAAAGGCTATCTTCAAAGGTGTCTCGGGCAGCGGGATCTTGCAATATCGAAACAAACAAATCATCTACTCCCAAGGTAAGAGCGCCAACACACTTTTCTACATCCGAGAAGGCGAGGTGATGCTCACCATCCGATCGAGGGGCCGCCGACCAGCGGTTATCACCGTCTTGGGAGCCGGTGACTTCTTTGGCCAGTGTTGCCTCGCAGGTGTTCCTCTTCGGATGTGCACGGCCACTGCAATTGGTTCCTGCTCGATCCTCACGATTCGAAAGAAAAAGATGATCCGCATTCTACGCCGGGACCCTGTCACTTCCCGTATTTTCTCGTCCTACCTGCTGTCCGTCATCAAAAAATACCAGGAGCACTTGGTGGATCTTCTTGTCCATACAACCGAACAACGGCTCGCGCGCGTGCTTTTGCAACTGGCCCAGGTGAGTTCGAAAGGCGGACGAATTCCCAAGATAAGTCAGGGGGCTTTGGCAAATATGGTTGGCACCTCTCGCAGCCGAATCAATCTCTTCATGAATCGCTTCAGGAAGCGGGGATTTGTTGCCTACAATGGCGACATAAAAATACACAGTTCCCTGCGCACTGCGTATTTGCGCCACTGACGGGCGGTCCTGGCGTCAGTCTGTCGCGGCAATCCGCAGGGCGATAACGACGCCTTCCCAAAAAATGGGCGTTCAGGCTTGTAAACGAGAACTCGCGCAAGAGGGGGCGCACCTGTCATTGCGATTGGAGCTACCAGTGATGATTACCGGATGGTCGGCAATTCAAAAATTTTGGGCCTGATCAAAAAAGGAGGCGGCCCAGGTCGTGCCGCCTCCTGGCGTCCCACATTGGGGACCTCCCGGTCCGTCGGAGGAAAACCGGGAGCGTGTGTTGATCTTCGGATAGGAACCCACGGTGCCAAAAAAAGTTGTACGAAAACTCGTGCGGCGGGCGGGAGGCCGTTAGAATAGAGGAATGGCACGCCGAAAGCGCAACCGGCCGGAAGGCACGGACCAGCAAGAGTTTACCGCTGAACAACTTATCGGTTTTCTGGCGAAAGCCACGCGGCCGATGACGCTGCGCGAGATCGCGGCGGAATTGGACCTGCGGCATGACGGCCGCCGAGCGCTGGCCAAGCTGAGCGGCCGCCTAGCGCATCGCGGCGAAATTGAGGAATTGTCGCGCGGGAGAATCCAACTTCCTGCCGTCAGCAAACGCGGGATGCGCGCACGCACGCCAAACGTGGCGCGTCCGGCGCCGCCCCAGAAAGCGAATCGTCCGCAAGTTACGGAGAGTGCTGCCGGACGCGAACCCGGCACATTTCGCGGACGCCTCGTCGCGCACCAGGATGGCTATGGCTTCGTCGTGCCGGAGTCTCCGATTCCGGGAGTGGCGGGAGATTTGTTTATTCGGCGGGATGCCATGGGAGACGCGATGCACGGCGACACGGTGCTGGCCCGAGTCGCGCGGCGCGAGGCGGATGGGCGCGCCGATGGGCGCATCGTTCGCGTGGTGCGGCGCGCGAATCCCAGCGTGGTGGGGTTGTTTCGCTACGGCTCCCGCGAAAATGTGGTGCTGCCATACGAGCCGCGCATCCCAGAGGTGGTGATTCCGCCGGGCGAGGAACTTCCCCACGATCTGGCCAACAAACTTCAGCTCAGCCGTCCCACAAAACCTCGTGAGCGCCTGCCGCAATTGGATGGGGCGGTGGTGAATGTGGAGGTGTTGCGCTACCCCGCCGGCGGGTTGGTGGCCACCGGGCGCGTGAAGGAAATTCTCGGCCGCCCCGGCGAAATGGGCGTGGATATCGAGATCATCATCCGCAAGCACCATATCCCGCACGAATTTCCGCCGGACGTGCTGGCCGAAGCAGAAAAAGTGGCGCATGCGCCGGACGAGGCCACGCTCGCGGGCCGGCGCGATTTCCGCAATTTACCCATTGTGACGATTGACGGAGAAACGGCGCGCGACTTCGACGACGCCGTATTGGCTGAACGCAAGCCGGGCGGCTGGAAATTGCAGGTGCACATCGCGGACGTGGCGCACTACGTGCGGCGCGGCGGCGCACTCGATCAAGAGGCGCGGCTGCGCGGCACATCGGTTTATTTTCCGGACCGCGCGGTGCCGATGCTGCCGGAAGCGCTCTCAAACGATATTTGTTCGCTGAAGCCCGGCGTGGATCGCCTGGTGATGAGCGCATTGATGGAGCTCGATGAACAAGGCGAGATCACTTCGGTGGAATGTGCGCCAGGCGTGATTCGCTCCGCGGCGCGGATGACGTACACCGATGTGCACAGAGTGATCGAAAACGATCCGGAAACCACGGCGCGTTACGCGCACCTGGCCGAAAACTTTCGAACGATGCGAGACCTGGCGCTGGTGCTGAATGCGCGGCGGCGAAAACTAGGCTCGATTGATTTCGATTTGCCGGAACGGGTGATCGAATTCGATCCGCAGGGACAAATGACGGATATCGTGCGCAGCGAGCGAAACATCGCGCACCGGCTGATCGAGGAATTCATGCTGTGCGCGAACCAGGCGGTGGCGCGTTATCTGGAAAAGCGGGGTCTTGGCTTTTTGCACCGCGTGCACGAAAAACCGGATGCGAAGAAAGTGTTTGAGTTCGAAGAATTGGCGCGCGCGTTCGGCTACACGCTGGGGATCGAAGGGCTCGCGGAGAAGAAGATCCAGGTGCGGCACGGAGGCGGGGTGCCCAAGCGGCGCGATGGGCGCGCCAACCGTGGCGGACGCGAGCAGCCGATGTTTGTGTCCGTGCCTGGAAGCATGGAAATGAACATTCGCCCAGAACACTTTCAGCGGCTCACTGCAAAGATTGCGGGGAAACCGGAGGAACGCATCATTTCTTACCTGATGCTGCGTTCGCTGAAGCAGGCGCGCTATGCGGCTGAACCGCTGGGACATTTCGCGCTGGCGTTTCGCGAGTACGCGCACTTTACTTCGCCGATCCGCCGCTATCCGGACCTGATCGTGCACCGCGTTCTAAAGTGGGCGCTCGCACATCCATCCGGCGGTTCCGGAGAAGGCACGGAACAACCCTACAGCAAGACCGAGCTCGAAGAGATGGCGCAGGAGACATCGGACGCCGAGCGCCGTTCGGTGGCCGCGGAACGGGAGCTGATGGATTGGAAGACAGCGCAATTCATGGAGAGCCGGCTCGGGGATGAATACGACGCTCTGATTATCTCCGTGCAGAAATTTGGATTCTTCGTGGAGCTGATGGAGGTCTTCGTCGAAGGACTGGTGCCGATCAACCGGCTGGAAGAAAAGACGGGGGACCGCTGCACGTATCGGGAGCGCGATCATGCGATTGTGGCGCTGCGGAGGCGCGGCGAATCGTTTACGTGGAAATTGGGCGATAAGGTGCGCGTAGTGGCGGAGAGGATCGATCCGCTGCGGCGGCGTGTGGAGTTTGGGCTGGTCTGAGTTGATGACCGGATACGGTTTCGCTCACTGCGCCTTGGGCTTTCTGGCGCTGAGGTAGTGATGCCAGAAAAGACGCGCGGCGACGGCGCGCCAGGGCCGCCAGGCCGCGGACATTTTTTCCAGACGCTCGGGCGACGGCCGCTTCCGCAGTTTCTTCACTTTTTGCACCGCGATGGCGAGAGCCAAATCGTGCACCGGCCACGCGTCGGTGCGGCAGAGCGCCATCAGCAGATAAATCTCGGCGGTCCACGGACCGATGCCCTTCAAAGCCGTGAGCCGCGTGCGAATCGCGGCGTCTTCCATGGCGGCAAGCGCCGGTAGATCGAGCCGCCGCGAGATTAATTCCTCCGCCAGCAAACGCGCGTAGCGGGCTTTTTGCCTGCTGAAGCCGATGCGCTTCAATTCTCGATCCGTCAATTTAAGGAAGCGGCGCGGAGTCAGGGGCCGCGCGGCGGCACAGAGCTTGTCGTACGCGGCGCGCGCCGATGCGAGCGAAACCTGCTGTTCGAGAATGATGTAAACGAGCGTGGCAAAGCCGGGTTCGCGCGCCCACATCGGCGGCGGCCCGTGCTGCTTGAGGACTTCGGCGAGATGCGCGTCGCGCCCGGCCAATTCGGCAAGGGCTAGGGCATACATCGCATCGTCGAGCCGCGAGACCGGAGATTGTTTCGCCTCCGCCACGGCAGCTTTCACCGCGCTACTCGGTGGCGTGGCTTTCCACCTGAGCGCGCAGCGTGGAAATAAAATCCGCGAGCGGCTGTGGCCCGAGATCGCCCTTCGCGCGATGGCGCACGGCCACGGTGCCCGCGGCGGCTTCCTTGGCGCCGACGACGAGCATGTACGGAATCTTCTGCATCTGCGCGTCACGAATCTTGGCTTGGATTTTCTCGTTGCGGTCGTCCAGATGCGCACGAAAGCCGGCGGCGCTCAGCTTATTTTCCACGTCGCGGGCGTACTCGATCGTTTTCTCGCTGATGGGCAATACGCTCACCTGCACCGGCGCGAGCCAGGCGGGAAAGGCACCGGCGTAGTGCTCGATCAGCACACCGAAGAAGCGTTCGACCGATCCCCACAACGCCCGATGGACCATCACGGGTTGGTGGCGCGTGCCATCTTCGTGGACGTATTCGAGTTCGAAGCGGCGCGGCAGGTTGAAATCGAATTGCACGGTGCTCAATTGCCAGGGCCGGCCGATGGCGTCGAGCAGTTTCACGTCAATTTTAGGTCCGTAGAACACGGCTTCGCCGGGCATATATTTGTGCGGGATGTTCATGCGCTTGAGCGTGCCGATGAGCGCACCTTCAGCCAGGTCCCATTCCTCGGCGGTGCCGGCGTAGTGCTCCGGGTGCTGCGGATCGCGCGCGGAAAGCTCGACCTCGAAGCGGTCGAAGCCGAAGGTTTTCAGCACGGCGAGCACAAAACCCATGCAGCCTTCGATTTCAGCTTCTAGCTGGTTGCGCATGCAGAAGATGTGCGCATCGTCCTGCGTAAAGCCGCGAACCCGCAACAATCCATGCAGCACGCCGCTGCGCTCGTAGCGGTAAACGGTGCCAAGTTCCGCGAGACGCAGCGGCAACTCGCGATAGCTGCGCAGGCGCGACTTGTAAATCAAAATGTGGCCCGGGCAATTCATGGGCTTCAGTTGGTAATCGGCCTTTTCCACCTCCATGGGCGCGAACATATTCTCTTTATAAAAGCCGGTGTGGCCGCTGGTCTTCCACAGGTCCTGAAGCATGACGTGGGGCGTGAAGACGAGGTTGTAGCCGCGGTGGAGATGCTCCTCGCGCGACCAGTCTTCCATTACCTTGCGAACGAGTCCGCCCTTGGGATGCCAGAAAATCAGGCCGGGGCCGGCCGCTTCCTCAATGCTGAAAAGATCGAGTTCGGCCCCCAGGCGGCGATGATCGCGGCGCTTCGCTTCCTCGATCTTGTGCAGATATTCGTCCAGCTCGGCCTGCGTGAAAAAGCAAGCACCGTAAATGCGCTGCATCTGCGGATTAGTTTCCGCGCCCTTCCAATAAGCGCCGGCGACGTTGGTGAGCTTGAACGCCTTGATCCTTCCGGTGGAGGGGATGTGGGGTCCGCGGCAGAAATCGATGAACTTGCCGGTGGTGTAAAAAGAAACCATGGGCTCTGTGGCTTTTTCCTCGACGAGCTCGCATTTGAAGGTTTGGCCTTGCTGACGGTAAAGCTCGAGGGCCTCCGGTTTGGGAAGCATCTTGCGTTCGTTGGGGACATCGCGCGCGGCAATTTCGTGCATGCGCTTTTCGATGGCGGCGAGATCTTCGGGAGTGAAGGGCTGCTCGCGCAGGAATTCGTAGAAGAAGCCGTAGTCAATGGGCGGACCGATGCCAAGCTTCACTTCCGGGAAAAGCTCGATCACCGCCGCGGCGCAAAGGTGTGCGGCCGAATGGCGAAATACCATCAGTGAATCGGGATCTTTATCGGTGAGGATTTCGAGTTTGGCGTCGCGTTCAAGCGGACGCGAAAGGTCCGTCAATTCGCCGTCAACGCGAGCCACGTAGGCTTCGCGAGCAAGCCGCGGCGAGATTTGCCTGGCGACGTCCGCGGCGGTAGCGCCTTTCGGCTCGTCGAGCACTTTGCCGTCACGCAACGAAATCTGAATGGTATCCATGGAACCTTTCCGTCTGAATCGAGAAGACTACGCTAGCAAGGGTAGTAGCAGGATGCAAGGCGCGCGCAGTGCCAGGCGCGGGCGTAAGATGGAAGTTGTGAGTGGTGTGCGCATCAACGGTAAGAAGCTGATGGGGCAAGGCGCGGCGGTAGTCGCACTTGCGGCGATGGCTGCCATTTTGAGCCAAGCGCGAGTGAGTAATGAGACCCATGCGGCAGCACCGCAGGCCGGCGGAGCAAGTTACCTGGGATTTGACCGTAACGATTATCCGGGCGACGCGGCGATGGTGGAGCTGCGCAAGACGTTTGCGTTCAGCGGATATTGGATTAGCCCGCCGCCGGGGGAATCGAGCAATTCGTGGCTCGGCAAGCGCCCGATTCTGCAGGCGGCGGGATTTGGTTTCCTGGTGTTGTTTCGTCCGCAGGAAACCAACCATCCGGGCGTGATTGAAAACGCGGCCGGCATGGGTACACGCGATGCGGCGCGCGCGGTAGCCGGGGCGCTCGATAATGGATTCCCGCGCGGCACGGTGCTTTTTCTTGATTTGGAAGAAGGTGGGCGGTTGGAAGCACATCAACTGGCGTATGCGCTGGCGTGGGTGGATGCGGTGAACGCGAGCCAATTTCGCGCCGGAGTCTATTGCTCGGGAATCGCGGTGAACGAGCAAGATGCCGGTAGCGTGGCCACCGCCGCCGATCTTCGCGCGCAGTCAGGCGGACGCAAGATCGTTTACTGGGTTTTCAACGATGTGTGCCCGCCAGCGCCGGGATGCGTCACCTCCCGACCGTTACTGCAGGCGTCCGCGAGCGGCGTGCCTTTTGCCGAAGTCTGGCAGTACGCGCAATCCCCAGAGCAAATGGAGCGCACCTCAAAATGCGCCGCTACTTACAACGTCGACGGCAAATGTTATGTGCCCGGCGGCGCGGCGTCGAATGTGTTTCTCGACCTCGACGTGGCCACCTCGCCTGATCCCTCGCACGGCCGCCAATAGATATTCGGCGCTTGCCCGGTACTTTCGTACTAGGACGACAGGACTGCCGAACTATGGATTGTTCTACTTTTTCCCTTCAGACTGACGCTGGTCCTGAAGCCTCGCGGCTTCCCCCAGCCGCCGATCCGACCTGAACCGGGTTGGCGGTCGAACGCCGCGTTACCCCTTGGTCTTCATGGACCCTCCGTATGGCAATCAGCACGGGGCGGCCGGACCCACCGGTCGCCCTTGTTTTTTCTACTCACATAGAGAGCGCCCCAGCGGGACGATTTGAGCCACAACTCCGAAATATCGGCAAACAGGCAGCTTGCTACGTGACGGGCTAAAGCCCTTCGCTGCATAAGAGCGGCGCCTGCGGACGAGTTGGCCGCAAAAAGAAGGCTCCCAGAAATTCCTGGGAGCCTTTGTGAAACCCCTCCTCGGCGGACGCAGTTGGCAAATGCCCGGTGGGGCGCGCTACAGGGAAACGGCTTTCATTTCCGCGTGCTGCTGCTGTTCGCAACAACGCGAAAGGTCTTCAAGACTTGGAGCCCGGTCTTAACGTCCACGACGCGCAGGCCGATAAGTCCCCAGATTGCGCGGACGCATGCGGAGCCGTGGTCCCAAGGGTGGCGGCACGCGATGCAGCGGCACACCGCAGTTGCTGCAAAGATCCGAATGGGCGTGGTCCACACGCAACCAGTGGCCGCGCGCCTCGCATTCAGGATTGATGCATTGCACCGTCCAGCCGGGAAGGTATTGCACGCCGCCCCCAGTGGCTCTTCCGTTCCGTGCCACGCTACGCGGAAAAGTTGGCGGGATTGTGTGGCAAGGAGCTTGTGGTGTCAAGCACAAAGCTACAATTAGTAGGGGTAGGCTTGCCGGGCTGCGGAGGCCGCAATTTGCAGCCGGGACAAAAAAAAAGCTTACGGTTACTGGTCGCCGTTTTCCTTGTGTAGCTCGTCCACTTTGGCTTGGAGCTCGGCGACGTGTGCCTGGGCCTTTTCCACCTCCTGCTGCTTCGCGTCTATTTGGCCCTTCACCTCGGCAAGATGTGCCTGGCCATCGGTGTCCTGGCTGGCGTTCGCGTTCGTGAGAAATTGCTGTTGCTGCAGGGAATAATCGCGCTGCGCCAGGTCCAGTTCCTTTTGGAGGCGGTCGAGATCCTGCTTCGCTTGATCTAGCGCCACTTCGAGTTCGAGTTGCTTTTTGGCGGGATCGGTGGTTTCAGCGGCCTTAGCGGCATCGTCCTTGGCAGCGTCAGATTTCGTGGCGTCGGGGGCGGCCGCGGTGCCGGTCTTTGGCGCGGCGGCATCGGACTTGGCTGCGTCCGCGGCGGGAGCCGGGGGCGGCGGAGGCGGCTGCCCTACGACGCTGACGGCATCGGCGTCGGTCGGCAGGTTCTCGTTGGTCCACACCTTCGCGGTAGAGACGGGCCTCTTGTCGGTGTGGGCTTGCCGCGCGGCAGCCGCCAGGGACGTCGAGCTATCCTGTGGGGCCGCTTGGGCCACCTGGATCGTCAGGCCACACAAAGAACCGCTGAGAAGCAAAACGGCTCCACGAAGAATAGCCACGCTGGCATTCCGGGCGTGTCGCATCGGAATCCTCCTAATCACACTTTATGCTAGCTGCCAGGGGCGGCCGGGCGGGGGCAGACGGCAAAAGTACTCAGCGTATGAGGCAACAGCCTGTCCTGCAGGGCAGGACCGAAGGTCTGCGGTCCGCCTTCCCAGGAATTCGGGCCGGGGCCGATCAGTTGAAGGAATCGAGCAATTTATTGATGGTGCGATTCAGGTCTTTATCGGTGCGGCGGAGACCGTCAATCTTATTGATCGAATGCAAGACTGTAGTGTGGTGCTTGCCGCCAAATTGGCGGCCGATTTCCGGCAGCGAAGCCGAGGTGAGCTGCTTCACCAGGTACATGGCGATCTGGCGCGGGAAGGCGATGGCCTTGGAATTCGAGCGCACCTTCAATTCCTGATCCCGCATGCCAAACTGCTCGGCAACGCGTTTTTGGATCAACTCGATGGTGACCTTCTTTTCCTGCGTGGCGATGATGTTGCGGAGCACCTGTTGCGCCGTGGGCAGGTTGATGGAAACGCTGGTGAGCGACGCGTAAGCAATCAAACGGGTCAGCGCGCCTTCGAGCTCGCGCACGTTGGATTTGATGGACCGGGCGATAAATTCGGCCACATCGTCGGGAATATGCGTGTGCTCGGTATCGGCTCTCTTTTGCAGGATGGCGATCTTCGTTTCCAGGTCGGGCGGTTGGATATCGGCAATCAAGCCCCATTCGAAACGCGAGCGCAGGCGTTCCTCGATCGCGGAAATTTCCTTTGGCGGGCAATCCGAGGAAAGCACGATCTGTTTTTGCAGGTCATAAAGCGCGTTAAAAGTATGGAAGAATTCTTCCTGGGTGCGCTCCTTGCCGGCAATAAACTGAATGTCGTCTACCAGCAGGATATCCACGCTTCGGTAGCGGTCGCGGAAGCTGATCATGCGATCGAACCGCAGCGAGTTGATCACATCGTTGGTGAATTTCTCCGCGCTCACATAGCTCAGCCGCAGCGCCGGGTTATTCTTCTTCACCATGTGGCCGATCGCCTGCATCAGGTGGGTCTTGCCCATTCCCACGCCGCCATAGAGGAAAAGCGGGTTGTAGGCTTTCGAAGGCTGCTGCGCTACGGCGAAAGAAGCAGCGTGCGCGAACTGGTTCGAACCGCCGACGACGAAAGTGTCGAAGGTATAGCGCGGGTTCAGCTGATGGTCTACCGAATCAAAATCGAGCCGCGCTTGCCGGGCGACCGGGTTGGCGGCGAGTTGCGGCGGATCGGGTTCCGTGCAGACGAACTCCACACGCAGATGGGCCATGCCAACTTCGTTGAGGACCGCTTCGATGAATTCGCCGTAGGTTTCCGTGAGCTTCTTGCGGAAGTTCTTATTCGGCACTCGTACCAGCAAGCGATTCTCGTCGGCGCTTTCGAGATGGGTGGGGCGAAACCACGTCATGAAGCTGTGCGGATTGATCCTCCGCTGCATGTGCTGGAGAATCTTGTCCCAAACGCTGACGCTGACGGTGGTGCTGGTAGCTGTACCGGGCATGCGGACGATCCGCCCGTTGGGCGGCAAACCCCCTCAGTTTTATTTCCACAAGTGTGGAAATCTTGTGGAAAGTGCTTGATTCCCTTGCGACGGTGTATGCGATTCGGGCGAAACCCGAGCCGTGCCGATCTTCCCCTGCCTTGTGCCGCGAGGCGCGTGAGCCTTCCGGTCCATGCGCGACGTGTGGGGTGGATTCTGGCCGAACATTGCCCGCGCAGCAAGAGAAAACTAGACGAAAACATGAGCGGACTCCCACAGTCTTTGCACAGTTTTTCCACAGCAAAATTTCTACTTGCATTCCCGGGAAAACTGCAGCAGGAGAAAAATCTGGCGCTTCGGCGCTTCCACCGCAGAAGAAAATTATTGCGCCAAACGCGACGAATCGAATGGCAGCGGTCTTAGGAACGTGGCATGTCCACCCGTCTGGTACGGAGACGGCTAGCACTGGTGACTTTACGATCCAGATAAACGGTTTCCGTCAACCACCATCCCAAGACGTAGACATGCCTCGCGCCAACTCAGGGATGATAAATATCGTGGTGGGAGCTCGCGATCAGAAAGTCTACTTTTACAATCAGTCCGGTGTTATTGGAAAGCCCCTGAGCTTGAACGATTTTATGAAGGAGAAGTAACGATGCGTGCGAACCGATGTGCTCTTGCGACAGTAGCTCTGACTGTACTCGTGGCTGCTTCTACGGCGAGCCCTGAAAAGGCCATCCTGCTGGTTGTTAAGCTGAATGGCAAGGTACAGCCTGATCCCAGCAAGGTGACTTTTGAGGCCGGACAAGAAACCGCCGACGTGCCGATTGTGGAAGGCCGTTTTGAAGTTCCAGCGCAAATTCGAAGCGCAAAAGCGTTTAGGTTTACCGCCGTCCTTCCCGGCAACGATATTGATATCAGGGACGTCGCCGCATCCGCACTTGATGTTCGCCAATGGACTCTACTTATGGCTGATCGTCGTTATGAAGACGAACCTTTTGCTGTCCCGAAGCACACGGACATACGGTCCACATGCATGTTGTTTTTCGACTCGCCTAACAGGGAGGGGACTTTCACATTTTTTTCTCAGTGCCGAACCAAGCACCAGTGAGGAAGTACGGCAAAACGAATCAGGTGCTAAGATAGCCGCTTGCCCGAACGGCGGGATCATTCTGGCGATTAGGCAGGTAGTGGGAGCGCTTGGCGCTTTCAGATGACTTCGAAGTACGGCATCGGTTTCTTGTACACCTTGGCTAGAAACTGCAGTTCAACCACGTCGGGCTGCGAGCGCGCTAGTTCGCCGCTTTCTGCGGTTTTGCCGCGCCGTCCAGGCGCGCGAATTCGTAAATCCCCAGAGTATCGGAGCTCACAATCAGTTTGTCCGGCAGCACGAGGATGGAATTGATTTCGAGGCGCGCGTCTTCCGGCGTGTAGAGCCGGAACTGACTTCGTAAATTGCCGTCTTTATCGAAGAGCAGCAACAAATCTCCCACCGCGATGCAGGCGGTCTGCGCTTGCGGATCAACGCCAATGGCGGTGACGTCCTGAAGCAAATCCACGGTGTCGCCATTGTCACGGCGAGCAATGCGTTTGCGCGCAGCCTCGGCGGCGCCCAGAAAATCGAGCGTCTTCAGTGAATTTTCGTAGGCCGCATAGCCGAAGCGATCGTATTTGCGAAACGTCGGCTCGGGCGCGAAGGTGAATGCGTAATAAAGATTTCCCGCCGCGTCCGTGGCCAGGCGCCCGCTATTGAGAAAGAGATTGAGCGCGGGCGTATCGGCCAAGTCGAGCGAATCGCCGAATTGACGCTGGACCTTGCCCTGCATGTCGAACACGGTAAGCAGGCTCGTGGGCGATACGCTCGCGACAGCGACTTCACCGCTGGGCAGCAATACGACCCCGGTGGGACTTTCCACCGGAACGCTGCTCTCCAAGTCTCCCGTTACAGAAAAAATGCGGAGCATGCCCGCGCCGCGGTCGGCCACGTATACCTTCCCGGCCGCATCCACATCGAAGGCTTCGCCATACATCAGCGCGGGCGGAGTTTTGCGGCTTGCGGGCGCAGCGGGCATCTCGCGAATTTTTGCGCCCTTCGCGTCATAGAGCAAAATCTTTTGTGGCAATAGGACGAGGAGTTCGCCGTTGGGACCGCTCTTCACGGCGCGTACGCCTCCACCGATTTCAGGGAAGAGCCGCCTTAGCGCATTCACCTGCTGCTCGATCTGGATGCTACCCTGAGCACGGGCGAGCGCGGGCACGGATGCAAAGATCAGGAAAAAAACAAGCCAATGAAAACTTCGGAAACGCATGGAACCTGGGTGCTCCAAATCACCAGATGAGAGTTCGACGCCGAGGGATGCCAGGCAGTTTCGAGCGGGAACGAGGCGCGTGCTATTTCGGTAGACGGATACGCGAAATGGATCGGGCGCGCCCCGAAACCTCATCTATATCGGCGACGATCCCGTTGAGCCGGATATCGCCGGAAGCGACTTCGAATTTGGCGGGAAGAGCGTCCAGGAAGCGCTTCACCATGGCGGCGCGGTCCATGCCGATCACCGACTCGTGCGGGCCCGTCATCCCGACGTCGGTAATGTAAGCCGTTCCGTTGGGCAGAATGCGCTCATCGGCCGTGGCCACGTGTGTGTGCGTGCCCAGCACCACGGAGACGCGGCCATCGAGATACCATCCCATGGCCTGCTTTTCGCTGGTGGCCTCGGCGTGCATGTCCACGAGAATTACCTTCACGTCGCGCGGGATGCGTTCGAGTTCGCGGTCCGCGGTACGGAAGGGACAATCGAGCGGCGGCATAAAGACGCGTCCTTGAAGATTCAGCATCGCATATCCGACGCCAGCCTTCGAAATTCCCAAGTAAAGCCCCCGGCCCGGACATCCCGGCGGAAAATTGGCAGGACGGAGCAGACGCGGCTGGTGCGGGATGTAATCGAAGATTTCCTTGCGATCCCAGCTATGGTTGCCGCCGGAAATCACCTCGACGCCGGCGGCGAATATCTCGTCAGCCAGGCGCGGCGTAATGCCAAAGCCCGAGGCAGAATTTTCGCCGTTTGCGATGGCCAGGTCCACGCGATGCTCGGCAACGATCTCAGCCAGACGCGAAACCACGATCTCGCGTCCCGAGGAACCGACAATGTCGCCAATGAAAAGAATGCGCACGAGTCACCCTGAAAGAGAATTCGCCCGAGGCCAAAAAAAGAGGAGCGGTCCACGTAGGCCGTGTGGAGCTAGGCCATGAACCTCCTGATGCAAGGGGGGCACCCCGCGCCCGCTTTAGGCTTCTCCGGTCCCGCGTGAACGGGAGCGGAGCATGCGCACGGCGGGTTAATGGAACGCCCAGAGATTCATAAAGGTTCAAACAGCCATCGCAACATCACGGGCCCGGCAGGCCAGCCCCGGAGAGCATTGTAGCGTCCAGGCGAGAAAACGGGCAATCGAGGTGCACAATGTGTGCAAAAGAAGGATACGTAACGGGCAAACTTCCGGGCGGCGAGAGGTCCACAACTTCTCTTGACTCTGGAATGCATTCCAGCCTTTAGACTTTCCTTGAGGGGGGCTATGCACTCAGGCGAGTTGGCCAAATTGACGGGCGTTAGTACGGACACACTACGGCACTATGAGAGACTCGGACTGTTGGCCGCGCCTGCGCGGACGACCGGAAATTATCGAGAGTACCCGGCATCCGCGCAGCAACGAGTGACGCTGATCCAGCGCGCCCTGCGGATCAGCTTCTCGCTTAAGGAACTGAAAACCATCCTCGCTACCCGCGATTTCGGCGGGCTTCCCTGCCGAGAGGTGCGCGACCTAATGCGGCTGAAGCTCAAGGACCTTGACCAGCAAATCGAACACCTGATTTTCGTGGAAGCGGGGCTGCAAAAAGTGTTGAAGGATTGGGAAGGCCGGTTGCGGAAGACCAAGAAGGGCCAGCCCGCTCGCCTGCTGGAGACTACGTCAACGCGTCACACCTCTAAGCACACCCTCAAATGGAAGAACAGAATGAAAGGAGACTCACGATGCTGACGATCTGTTGCTTGGCGGTAGCAATGTTTTTCCCGCAAGCCCAACAGGGAACCGACATGCACCACAATGATGACGTAGCGAAGCGCGGTGACCAGGTGATGGGATTTTCGCATACGACCACCGCGCACCATTTCCGGCTGTTTGCGGATGGCGGCACCATCGAGGTGGTTGCAAACGATCCGAACGACAAGGCAACCATCGAGCAAATTCGTAAACATCTCTCGCACATTGCCGGGATGTTCGCAGACGGTAATTTCAACGCTCCCATGCTGATTCACGGCACGACGCCGCCGGGTACGGCGACCATGACAAAACTGAAGTCGGAAATCAGATACGATTATGCAGAAATTGGGCGCGGGGCGAGAATCCAAATTGTGACCGGCAACTCGCTGGCGGACGATGCCATTCATGCATTTCTGCTTTTTCAGATCATTGACCATCAAACCGGCGACTCACCTGCAATAATGGAAAGCGCGTCCTCCGGTTAATCAGGGTGGGCCGGCGACTGATTGGTGAGAGTGTAGGTGAGACAGGTGGGCAGAGTTTTTGCGGCAGCCTGTTTGGCAATGTTGACGTTTGGGGTTGACGCGGTGCGCGCGCAGCAGGAACCGCCTTCCTTGCCGCCGCAGACCACCGCTAAGGATCAGCCCGAGCCTCAAATGCCCGGGATGCAAATGAGTTCGTCCGGCATGAACGACGCCGCGATGTACCTGATGCAGCGAGCGTCCGGTACCGCAGCGAATCCTTCAGCGGCGATGGCTCCAATGCTTTCCACCACTCTTCTCGGATGGAAATTGATGTTCCACGGACAGGGGTTTATTGCCGACGTGCAGCAGACGGGCCCGCGAGGCGCCGACAAATTTTTCTCTCCAAACTGGTTTATGGGCATGGCTTCGCACACGATGGGCGCCGGCGCATTTTCCATTCGAGCGATGCTAAGCCTGGAGCCTGCAACCATCAGCGGCCGCTTCTACCCGGAGCTCTTTCAGACGGGCGAAACGGCGTTTGGCAGACCACTGGTGGATGGGCAGCACCCGCACAACCTGTTTATGGAGCTCAGCTTCGCTTACGCATGGACGTTTCGCGAAAAAACGACGCTTGAGATTTACTTTGCTCCGGTCGGCGATCCGGCGCTGGGCCCGGTGGCGTTTCCGCACCGGGTTTCGGCCGAGGAATTGCCGCAGGCTCCGCTCGGACATCACCTGCAGGATTCCACGCACATCGCGGATGAGGTGGTCACGGCAGCTTTGCACCGGCCACATTTTGGCGTGGAGCTCTCGGGATTCCATGGCGCCGAGCCCGGCGAAAATCGCTGGATCATTCAAACTGGCGCCATCGATTCGTGGGCGGCGCGATTGGATTGGACACCGACGCCGAATTGGAGCGCACAGGTTTCGGCGGGGCGATTACATAATCCTGAAGCGCTCGAGCCAGGGGACATTGTTCGCAACACAGCTTCGGTGACCTACGACCGCGCCTTTGAGAGTGGACATTGGGCCACGAGCTTGATCTGGGGCCGCAATCACGAAGTGGCAAACCAGCGGAATCTAAACTCCTACCTACTGGAATCGGTAGTCCAATTCCGGACAAAGAACTACGTTACTGGACGCGTGGAGCTACTCGATCGTGACGAACTCTTTGCGGACCAGGCTGTGCTGGAACAGCAACTGGACGCAACCGTTGGCAGCACCTTTCGTGTGGCCGCTTACACGTTGGGCTATACGCGTGACGTTCACTTCGTCCCGCGAGTGTCCACGGGACTGGGCGGGAACTTCACTCTTTACGGTGTGCCGGAGGCGATCGTTCCCTACTATGGCGCCCATCCCGTCGCGGTCTATCTCTATCTTCGGTTCCGGTTGGAAGGCCGCGGAGGCACGCCCCACAAGCACGGCTCCGGCATGCATTAGCCTGTGGGAGAAGCTGTGAGAATGCGCTGGGAAACTGTGCGCATCTGAGGAGATTTCGCGCGCCGGAGTGACAAATGGAACTTTCCGGCTAGGTTTTCCACGAAACACACAGGCGTGATGGAAAGTCTTCCACTACCAAAACGCCACCGGCATTGGCGCGCGTTGAGTTTTCCCTGCTTTCCACAGCGCTTATTACTACTACTCTTTATCCCAAGCTTAAAACAGGGTAGATTGTAGCCGCCATGAGCAGCGCAACGCCGAAGCTTCGCGAAGGAACCGAGATGATGGAATTTAGCGTAAAGAAATTCGACCTATTAAAAGAACTCGAGCTGACGCAAGGCGTGGTCGAGCGAAAAACCACCATCCCGATATTGTCGAACCTGCTCTTTGAGGCGAAGGGCGATCGCCTGGACATCACCGCAACCGACCTTGAGCTGAGCATCTGCACCGGGTGCGCTGCGAAAGTAAAGAAGGAAGGCGGCGGCACGATCCCGGCAAAGAAATTACTCGAACTCGTGCGCTTATTGCCGGATGAAGAGATTCGTTTCAAAGTGCTGGAAAATCACTGGGTGCAGATCCAGTCCGGCAAACGAAATTACAAATTGGTAGGGATGTCCAAGGATAATTTTCCCACGATCCCTGACCCTCCACACGCGCTGGCGAAAATTCCCGCGTCCATGCTTTCGGGACTGATCTCGCGGACGGCCTTTGCAATTTCGAGCGAGGAATCACGTTATACATTGAACGGTGGGCTGCTGGTCCTGAAGCCGGAAATGGCCGCAATGGTGGCGACCGATGGGCACCGTCTGGCGCTGGCGGAAACGGATCACAAGTTTTCCGGGTTGAACACGGAGGCGCGTGTTCTCGTTCCGAAGAAAGCGCTTTCCGAAATTCAACGTCTGACATCCGGGGCTGGCGAAGATGACACCGTCGAATTCGCGCGCGACGATAGCTATCTATTTTTCCAGGTAGGACCCCGGCGATTGGTATCGCGCATCCTGACCGGGCAATTCCCGAATTTCGAAGCCGTGTTACCGCGAGAAAACAAGAAAAATATCGTAATCGAGCGAAATGAATTCAACGACGCCGTGCGACGCGTATCGCAACTGGCCGATCAGCGTTCTCGCGCCGTAAAAATCGCAATTTCCAATGAAGGTGTGGAGATTTCCGCGCAAAGCCCGGAATATGGCGAGGCGACCGAATCGCTCGACAAAGATTACAAAGGCGAGCCGATCACCATCGGTTTCAACGCGCAGTACGTCCTCGATTTTCTAAGCGTGGCCGCCGATGGACCGATTCGTCTCGAGCTCAAGGACGAGCAATCCGCCGGCGAATTGCGTCCCATGGGCGATGAAGCATATCGCTATCGTTACGTGATTATGCCCATGCGGATTTGATTTTTCAGGTGATCAGAATTCGCAAAGTTCGCAGATTTTGGTTTTGAATTCCGAACCTGTATTGTCACACTTCGATCAATTCACTATCTCGATCACCTCCATCTAACTAGTTGATTTAAATAGAGATAAAATCCCCTCAAATCTCCTTTCGCCTTGAGAATTCTCTCCGTTTCAGGTACAATTTTTGTGTTATTGAATCCTTTAGCTTTCCCTCAGTTCGGCACGTCGGCCAGGTTGGAAAGGTTCGAGAAAACTTCCCCGCGCCAGAGGAAGCGAGCCTTGAAAACTTGGAATACGTAAGTCTTCGCCACGTCCGCTAGGCGGACGGGATGAAGCGATCAACCCTACGAGTTCCGCCGCAAGAGCGGCAGGGATCACAGGGTAAGGTGACGGTCGGCTCACATGATTTGAGCCTTTCCCTCGCTATCGGGAGAACCTATGGCAGACAAAGAAGCAGGCACCGCTAAAGCTGCGGGTCATCGCTACGATGCTACGTCGATCAAGGTGCTTGGCGGATTGGAAGCGGTGCGCTTGCGTCCCGCCATGTATATCGGATCGACGGGAGAAATGGGTCTGCACCACCTCGTCTGGGAAGTCGTGGACAACTCGGTCGACGAAGCGATGGCGGGTTATTGCGATGAGATCAACGTCACCGTGCACGAAGATAATAGCGTCACCGTGCAGGATAATGGCCGCGGAATTCCCGTGGATATGCACGCCACGGAAAAGCGTCCGGCCGCGGAAGTGGTGCTCACCGTATTGCACGCCGGGGGCAAATTCGATTCGGAGACCTACAAAGTTTCGGGCGGGTTGCACGGCGTCGGCGTCTCCGTGGTTAATGCGCTGGCGGACACGCTGGAAGTGGAAATCTGTCGCGATGGCGCGGTCTGGGAGCAATCCTATAAGCGCGGCAAGCCCATCAACAAGCTGAAGCAAACGGGAAAAACGCGCAAGACCGGCACGAAAGTTACCTTTCATCCCGATCCTGAAATTTTCAGCGCGACAGTCTATAGCTACGACATTCTGGCGCAGCGATTGCGCGAGCTCGCGTTTCTCAATAAGGGTCTGAAGATCACGCTTACCGATGAGCGCAGCGACAAGTCCACGGAATTTCGTTTTACTGGCGGCATCGCGGAATTCATCAAGCACCTCAATCGCGGCAAGCAAGTGCTGCACGATTCGCCCGTCTATATCGAGGGCAAGCGCGACCAGGTGGAAATGGAAATCGCGCTGCAATATAACGACAGCTACACCGAGAATATTTTTGCGTTCGCGAACACGATTAACACGGTGGATGGCGGCACGCACCTTTCCGGCTTTCGCTCCGCGCTTACGCGCACGATTAATTATTTTGCGTCGCAGAGCGGCATGCTGAAGGAGCAGAAGGACGAAGTCTCCATCACCGGTGACGACGTGCGCGAGGGGTTGGTCGCGGTGGTCTCCGTGAAGCTGCCACAACCGCAGTTTGAAGGGCAGACCAAGGGCAAGCTGAATAGCGACATCAAGGGGCAGGTCGAGCAACTCGTCAACGAGCAACTCGGCGCCTACTTTGATAAACACACCACCGTGGCACGGCGAATTGTCGGCAAGTGTATTGATGCTGCTCGGGCGCGCGAAGCGGCGCGCAAGGCGCGCGAGCTCACCCGCCGCAAGTCCGCGCTTGATTCGGGCGGCTTGCCCGGCAAGCTTGCGGATTGCCAGGAGCGCGACCCGGCACGGTGCGAGATTTTCGTGGTTGAGGGCGAGTCGGCCGGCGGCTCAGCCAAGCAGGGACGCGACCGCAAGTACCAGGCGATCCTGCCGCTCAAGGGCAAGATCCTCAACGTGGAAAAAGCGCGTTACGACAAAATGCTCGGCCACGAGGAAATTCGCACCATCATCACCGCGCTTGGTACCGGCATCGGCAAAGATGATTTCGATCCGGCCAAGCTTCGGTATCACAAAATCATTTTGATGACGGACGCGGACGTGGACGGCAGCCATATTCGCACGCTGCTGCTGACCTTTTTCTTCCGCCACATGCGCGAGTTGATCGACCGCGGCCACATTTACATCGCCCAGCCGCCGCTCTATCGCATTCGCCGCGGGAAGATGGACCGCTACATCCGCGACGACCGCGAGTTCATGCGCGAAATGATGCGCCGTGCTACCGAGGAGCATGGCGTGAAGCCGAAAGAAGGCGCAAAGCTCGAAGGCCAGGCGCTGACGCAATTTTTGCTGAACGTGCAGGAATACGAGCAGGTGGTGACGAAGCTCGGACGCAGGCTGCGGACCCCCGGCGTGGCGGAACTATTGGCGCAAGCCGATCTCGAGAAAAAAGAAGATTTCGAAGACAAGAAAAAACTCGAGAAGCTCAATCGCGCTGTGGAGAAAGCCAAACTCGATCTCGAAGGGAAAATCACTTACGACGAAGAGCACAGCCTGCACGAGCTGGCGATCACCGGCGGCGCGAAGGATCGTCCGGTAAACACAAAAATCAATTGGGCGCTGGCTTCCACCCCGGAATACAAGCGGCTGCGCACGCTGTATGGACAAATCGAGCCGGTAGATCATCCGCCATTTCTGGTCACGCGCAACGGCGACAAAGTTACAAAGGAAAAGGCGACCGACGTATTGGCTTACGTGTTGGACGATGCGAAGAAAGAATTCACCATCACGCGGTTCAAGGGTCTGGGTGAAATGAATCCCGAGCAGCTTTGGAGCACTACGATGAATGCGGAAACCCGCACGCTGCTGCAGGTGAAGATGGAAGACGTGGTCAGCGCCGAAGAAATTTTCACCACGCTCATGGGCGAAGTGGTGGAAAACCGGCGCAAGTTTATTGAAGACAATGCGCTGGATGTGGTGAATCTGGACGTTTAAGCGAAATAAAGGGGACGCATGGCGGACGAGACAACACCCAACACAAGCGTATTAGTTCCGGTGGATATCGAAGTCGAGATGAAGCGGTCGTACCTCGACTATGCGATGAGCGTGATCGTGGCGCGCGCGATTCCAGACGTGCGCGACGGCCTGAAGCCGGTGCAGCGCCGCATCCTGATCGCCATGAACGACCTCGGCCTCTCCGCGGGGCGCGGCTTCCGCAAATGCGCGAAGATCTGCGGTGACACTTCCGGCAACTATCACCCGCACGGTGAAGCGATCATTTATCCGACGATGGTCCGGCTGGCGCAGGGCTTCAACATGCGCTATCCGCTTGTAGATGGCCAGGGAAACTTCGGATCGGTGGATGGCGATCCGCCGGCCGCCATGCGATATACCGAGGCGCGGCTCACGCGCGTCGCCGACGAATTGCTCGCCGATCTCGAAAAAGAGACGGTGGACTTCATCCCAAACTTCGACCAGACGCGCGAAGAACCATCCGTCTTGCCGGCCAAAGTGCCGAACCTGCTGGTGAACGGCGCTTCCGGCATCGCCGTGGGCATGGCCACCAACATTCCGCCCCACAACCTGCGCGAAATTGTGGACGCCGCGGTGCTGGTCATCGAAAAACCCGAGTCCACGCTCAAAGACATCATGAAGCTCGTGCCGGGCCCGGACTTTCCCACCGGCGGATACATCGCCGGGCGCGAAGGAATTCTGCAGGCTTACAAGACCGGGCGTGGTTCCTTCATCATGCGCGCCAAGGCGGCCATCGAGCAGACGGGCAAGGAGCGCGAAAACATCGTCATCACCGAAATCCCTTTCCAGGTGAACAAGGCCCGGTTGATTGAGCGTATTGCCGAGCTGGTGCAGACGAAAAAAGTGGAAGGCATCGCGGATGTGCGCGACGAGTCCGATCGCGACGGCATGCGCATCGTCGTCGAGATCAAACGCGGCGAAGAAAGCCAGCTCATCCTCAACAATCTTTACAAATACACGCAGATGCAGGAATCGTTTGGCATGATCCTGCTTTCCATCGTGGCCGGCCAGCCGCGCGAATTGCCGCTGCTGGATATGTTGCGGCTCTTCATCGAGCACCGCATCGAGGTCGTCCGCCGGCGCACGGAATTTGAGCTGCGCAAAGCGGAAGAGCGCGAGCACATTCTGCTCGGCTTCAAAAAAGCGCTCGAACATCTGGATGACATTATCAAGCTGATTCGCAAATCAAAATCGCCCGCGGAAGCGAAAGCGGGCTTGATCGAAACGTGGAAATTCAGCGACCGCCAGGCGCAAGCGATTCTCGATTTGCAACTGCACCGCCTCACGCAGATGGAGCGCGAGAAGATCCTCCAGGAATTGAAGGAGATCCAGGAGCTCATCGCCGAATTGCGCTCCATTCTCGCCAGCGACAAGAAGCTCCGCGCCGTGATTATCGGCGAACTGCGCGAAGTGCAGAAGAAATTCGGCGACGACCGCCGCACGCAGATCGTGGACAAAGTGGACGAGATCAAGCTCGAAGACTTGATCGCCGACACGGACATGGCGATTACCGTCAGCCATGCGGGCTACATGAAACGGACTTCGGTGGATACGTACCGCCACCAGTCACGCGGCGGCAAGGGACGCATCGGCGCAAAAACTCGGGAAGACGATTTCGTCGAACACCTCTTCGTAGCGTCTGCGCACAGTTACATCCTGCTCTTCACGTCGAAGGGCCGCGTCTATTGGCTGAAGGTCTATGAGATTCCGGAAGCGGCGGCGGCCACGCGTGGTCGCGCGATCACCTCGCTCGTGAAGTTCCAGGACGGCGAAAAGCTCACCGCCGTGGTCTCGGCGCACGACCTGGAAGAACAGGGCAAGTACGTTTTCATGGCCACGCGCAACGGCACCGTGAAAAAAACGCCGCTCACGGACTTTTCCAGCCCGCGCAGCTCCGGCATCATCGCTATCAACCTCGACGCGCAAGATGAGCTGATCGGCGTGCGCTTGACGCAGGGGAAGCAAATGGTGTTCCTGGCATCGCATGAGGGGCAGGCGATTCTCTTCCGCGAAACGGAAGTGCGGCCCATGGGACGCAACGCGGGCGGCGTGATCGGCATGGACCTGGCAAAGGACGACTACGTGGTCAGCATGGACGCGGTGAACCCGGACTTCGCCATCATCGAAAAAGAGCACAACCTCACCACGCAAAATCTCGACGAGCTCGAGTCCGATGTGATCAAGGACTCGTTGACGACGCTGATGCTTACGATTTCGGAAAAAGGCTTCGGTAAGCGCACTCCGCTGGCGGAATACCGCATCACGTCGCGCGGCGGCAAAGGCGTGATCAATCTGAAGACCACGGACCGCAATGGCGGTGTGGTCGCGGCGTTGCAGGTAGCGGAGGAATCCGACGTGATGATTATCGCCGGCCAAGGCAAAGTGATTCGCGTGCATTCGAACGAGATCCGCGAGGCAGGACGCTCGACGCAAGGCGTGCGCTTGCTGCGGCTGGACGAAGGGGACCGTATCGCCGCGGCCGCTGCGCTGTTGGAAGAAGAGGCCGAAGCGGTGGCCGAGCCGAAAGAACTGCCCAAGAGTTAGCTCCCCCGCCGAGTGCGCGCGTTTGCGCGCCGCAGGGGCTATTGGTATCGAGCTGGCTGGAAGAAATCAGCTAGCCGGCGGCAAGTAATAGCCCGGGCGCGACAGAATTTTCAGCCCTGCGCGATCTACCTGCACTTTCACTTCGTGATAGCCCCCGCCGTTTACGCCTGTCGGGTGATAGGCAATCGTGTACTGCGCGTGCAAGTCCCCGCCGATGCGGTCCAGCGCGTCTTCAATCGTGTGATCCTTGAAGGTCGCGACATCTTCACCGCCGGTGGCGGCTGCCGCCACTTCCATAGCGTTCCCGTGCACCGCATCCTTGGCGTGCGTTACCGTCCACACCACCAGGGCCCCCAGATCCATGCCGGTATTGCGAATTTCTTCGGTGGTGGGTGTTTGCGGCGTCCCGGGGATCGGCGCTTGTCCATAGATTCCCGGCGGGGTCGGGGAGGGTGGCGTCGGTGAACCCGATGGCGTCGTGCGCACTTCATTCGCGGTGGTTGAGAGACCTACACCGTAAATCGTAACGTTCGTCAGTTGCGCGTCGCGCAGGACCTCGCCCAGTTTTGCTTCGCTGCCGCGGTCCAGTCCTTCGCTGATAGCGATAATCACCCGGCGGCGGTCCACAGGACGGTCGCGCAGCATATTTACGGCCGTGGCCATGGCATCGAAAAGATGCGAGCTGGCGCCCCCTGAAGGCGCATTCGAGATGGCTTTTTCGAGCGCATCGTGGTCGGCGGTAAATCCCGAGGCGCGCTCGACTTCGTCGTTGAACGCGAGTACCGCGGCTTCGCCTGTTTCTCCCAAAACATCCTGCGTAAAGATGATTCCGGCTTTCTGGATCACGGGCAGTTGCGGCATTACCCGCGTGCTGGTCTCGAGCAGCAGCACCACCGAGACCGGATCGCCGCCCATATCGAAGTGATCGATTTTTTGCTCGATGCCATTGTCAAAAATCTTGAAGTCCGGTTGTGTGAGGTTCACCACCATGTCGCCTTTGTTGTTGCGGACGACCGCCGGTTCGCTTACCAGCCGAACCTGTATGCTGATGCGCCCTTGCGTTGAATCCTGCGGCGAGGCCTGGATGGAGACGTTCGGCTTAGGCGGCAGCGGTCCAGTGCCAGACTGAGCCAGCGCGGCAATTGCGCATCCCGCGCAAAGTACCAAAGCGAGTGAAGAGCGGCGGCCAATTGGGGACACGGTGCACGTAGAAACGGAAGGCTCTGGGCGGCTCATGGTTTCGTCCTCGTGTATTGGACGCTTTTCGAGGGTACTCCGTTGTTTACTACTCCTTGCCGGAAGCGTCTCCGCGCCACGCTTCGCTGCCGCCTCACGCTACAATGCACATTCGCCCCGGATTGCCGCCAAACCGGCTTCCGCGCCGAAGTAATTCTCCCGGGAGACTGCATGCCGAAAAGAGCCGCGCCCAAACACCCACACGCTCCGAAGCTGGCTTATCGCGACCCGAAGTTCATGGATAGTTTTGCCGCCCGGCCGATCCGGATTCTTTCTGAATATTTTGATCCGCTGGTGCGGCTGCGGCGCGAGGGCGTGGCGGATACGATCGTGATGTTCGGCTCGGCGCGCATTTTGCCGCGGGATCGCGCGATGGCAAGGCTCGAGCGGGCCCGGCACGCCATCAAGCAGAACCGAACTCCGGAGGCGCTGGACCGCTTGCGCGTAGCGCGCAACGCGCTCGGCATGGCGCCCTACTACGAAGACGCGCGCGAATTAGCTCGGCGCATCACTTCCTGGGCCATGACGTTTGGAGATCATCCGCGCCGCTTCGTCGTTTGCTCGGGCGGTGGCCCCGGCATTATGGAGGCCGCCAATCGCGGCGCTGCGGAAGCCGGCGGCAAATCCATCGGACTGAGCATCGAACTGCCACACGAGCAATTTCCCAATCGCTATATCAGCCACGAGCTCAGCTTTAATTTTCATTATTTCTTTATGCGCAAACTGTGGTTCGCGCAGATTGCCAAAGCGCTGATCGTGTTCCCGGGCGGATTCGGCACCATGGACGAACTTTGGGAAATGCTGACGCTGATGCAGACGCACAAATTGCCGCAACACAACCTGGTGCTGATTTACGGCCGCAAGTATTGGGATAAGGTTTTGAATTGGAAAGTAATGATGAAGAGCGGCACGATCAACGCGAGGGAATACTCGATGCTGCGCTTTGCGGATACGGTGGACGACGCCTTCAAACAGGTTCGCGCGGTGCTGGAGACTTACCACCTCGAACTCGACTCTGACACCTACGGCTGAGAACCACGACCTTTGGTTCGAATCGCGCGTTAATGGAATACAGGCGTAAGCTGATCTTCAAACACGGCGGTAAAGCGCTTCTTTTCGTCTTGGTCATGAACCATCACGACCGGAGCGACACGCAACGCCGTCCGGCAGCCGCGGCAGGTGGCCGTTTCCCCTTCTATGTCTTGCAAAAAACCATCCACGAAATGGTATAGCGTGCGTTCGTGGCCCGCGGCCTTCATGCCGTAAGCTCCACAGCGCGGACATGTGAACTCCACGAGGTCTTTCTGTGGATCGCGGTTCAGCGCCGCCCAACCGGTATAACGGACTCCCAACGTTTCAAGCGTTTCACGGTTCATGGTACGCACTCCCTTTTCTGTCTTGCTGCGTCTAACGTCTCGCTTGTCTTCACGCTTTTCGATGCTTTAGCTCCATGCGGCGATTCAAATGGTCGAATGGTACTCGCTGGCACGTTTACGTTTCGAATACGTTCGGAACTTTTTACTGAGATACGCCATTTCGTAGGGAACTCTGCTGTGGCTACGGTATCAAAATGAAAGAGAGGGTGCGCACTCCTCGAACGTTTCCGGCCAAGTCATCGAACGACCAGGGAACTGAAAGTAGAGGTGTGCCGATGTCTCACACGAGTTCTCGTTCGCCCGAAAAGCCGCAGGATCTTGCCGCCACGCCGTTGGGCAAGTGTCTGGTAGAAGCCGATCCCAACGTGAAGACCGGTGCGTTGCGTGCACGCCGGAAAGCGATGGGCGCGTCCGTGGCGATCGAAGTGGCGGTGGTTGCCGCGCTGATGATTTGGCCTCTTTTTGCCGCAGGCACGCGCCTGATTTCGCCGCGGCATTCCATCCCGCTGCCACTGTATGGAGCGCCGCATTCAACCAACCCCGTGATTCATTACGTCCCGTGGAGCTTGTCCAGGCCGGTTCCGTCAGCTACAAGGATGGGAGACACAACGGTTTCACCAGGGATTCCCGTCATTGATGGCGCAACCGGCAGCGAAAACTCTCGAGTTACAGGGCTGATCGCTGTCGATAATTTTGGAGGAGCCCCGCCGTCGTTGCCGCAACCTCCGGCGCCTGCGGCGAAGCCGCTGGCGCCAGTGCGCCGCAGCGAGGGCGTGCAGGCGGCTCTGTTGATCCATCGCGTCGAACCGGAATATCCGGCATTGGCGCGTCAAGCTCGCGTGGAAGGCACCGTGGAGTTACACGCCGTGATTGCGCGAGATGGCGCCATCGAGTTCCTTGAGGCGCTGAACGGCCATCCATTACTGGTGAAGGCCGCGCTGGACGCCGTGCAGCAATGGCGTTATCGGCCGACGATGCTGGGAACGGAAGCGGTTGAGGTAGACACCTATATCACCGTGCATTTCGTACTGGGGCAACCAGAGCCGAACAAGTAGTACAAAGGGACGCCGTTTCCGGGCGTCCCCTTCCGATTCGCAACCTGTGAAAACAAAGTAAGGCAGGTCAGAAGCGATGGTCAGAAGCGATACACGATTCCGCCCGAATAGCGGGCATTATTCTGGATGAAGCGGCTCCCATAAGGGTCGTAGAAGCGCGTCATCAAGTAGTCGATTTGTCCCAATCTCACCGCGAAGTGATGGGTTAGCGTGAGATCGAGACCTACCCCGGCGGCAATGGCAAACGAGTTCCCGTCTACCGTTCCACTTGCGTTTGTCGGCAGCAGGTAATAGCTGAGCCCTGACGTCATGTGCGCCTCACCGAATAGCCCTTGCACGTAAGGGCGTAGCCGTCCTTGATGAAGCACGATGCGGGGACCAAAGAGATACGAATACATCGCTCCGGCCGACGGATTTCCGCCGATCGTCGAGGATTCGGTGCCCGCAATTTCGGCGACGATTGCAAACGACCTCACCGGATAAAAAGCAAATTGCGCCGAGCCACCGTTCATCCCAAACTGTTGGTTATAAGGTGGGATTCCATTCTTGTAGGTCTGCCGGACGTAAGTGTATCCGAGAAACACATCCGCTTTTGTTGAGCTGGTATCGGCATCTTGATCTTGCGCCGAAACCGCGAAGCCAAACAACAAAGAAAACGCCAAGAGACAAACTACGCGTCGCATAACACTTTCCTCCGTAAACTCGTGATTTCCGCGGGCCTAGGCAGAACGCTCTGCTATCCCCACCCCTGTTTTTGTGCGTGCCGTGGCTGAAATGGCGCGCGACACCTGCCAGCAACTCAGCTATGGATGCGGCGCAGGCAACGGAGGTTGCGCTTCTTCACGGACGCTGTGCTGCAAAAAAGGGAACCCCGGAAAGGGCTTCCAGGAATCATCAGAGCAGAGGTTCGCCTGAAGCGCGTGAAATCTCATCGCGGGCAGTATCGCGCAGGCGAACCATTTCCTGCCAGCCCGATTTGGCCGAGCCCGCGCTCGAATCCGGGGCCGGCTGCAGAGCGGGCAACACCTGTATAGTTACCGGGGCCCTGCGCGGAAGCCACATGCCGTCTCGCAGAAATTTGCGCATTCCGGATACGGCTACGGGAACCACATCGCATCCCGTTTGCACCGCGGCCTTGAACGCGCCCAATTGAAACGGCCGCACTCCGGCCTGCGCTGTGAAAGTGCCCTCCGGAAAAACAAAAATGGATTCGCCCGCGCGCAGCCGCGCCTCGATTTCTGCGGCGATGCCGCGGCGCGAACGCGGGTCGGAACGGTCAAACGCCAGGTGATCGAGTTTTCGCATAAATGTGCCGACCACCGGCATACGCATCACTTCAATCTTTGCCACGAAACGATAATGCACGCCGAGCCCGGCCATCAGCGCCAGCACATCCGCATAACTGCTATGGTTTGCGACGATCACGCTGGGCCGGCGTTTGTCTAAATTCTGCAAGCCTTCCACGCGGAGCCGCACTCCGATCAACGCGAAACAAAGCCGCAAAGTTTTTGAAGTGACGCTGGCGACGGTTTCCCGATTGCCTACGAACTTCACCAACACCCATGCCGGCAGAATCAGAATCGCAAGCACTACCACAGCGTAAGAGCCGTAAACAACGTGTGCGAGAGCCTGAAATGCTCTTCCCGCACGGTGCAGCATGCTCGCGGCCGCCAAGCGCGAAATCTGTATCCAGGAAGCTGCCGGCAGAGTTCCAATCCGGTTTTCCAGGTACAGACGCCGCGTTTCGGCGCGACGCAGCTTGCCGCTTGAGGTCTTAGGTATGCTGCCCGGCGGCAGCAGCACCATCGCGTCGGGCGGTACTCCGATCGCGGAGGCCACTTCCGCGCTGACCGCGCCGGTCAGATCGGCACGCCGGGTGGCATCGCGCAAAGCCGATGGGTCGCGCACCTCAGCAGCTAGGATCAATCGTTCCGTGCCCGAGTTCGAACCGTCCGCGCCGAACGCGACGACGCAGCCTTTGCGGATTCCATCTACGCGCGACGCCGCAAGCTCCACTTCGTGAGGATAAATGTTGTGCCCGGCCTTGATGATGATGTCTTTCACGCGGCCGGTGATAAATAGATCGCCCTCCGCGAAGTATGCGCGATCGCCGGAGTTGATCCAAGCGCACGATCCTCCCTGCGGCGGTCCGGCGGGAAACAGCTTTTCCGTCGCAGAAGGGTTGTTGTAATAGCCGCTCGTGGCCGAGGGGCCGCGGAACCACAAGTCTCCCTCGCAGCGTTCGCCGGCGTCGAGGCCGTCTGCGGTTACGATGCGCACGTCGTGCGCGGCCAGGGGGCGTCCAACGGATACGAAGCGAATGGCGGAGGCATCGGCGTGGTCTCCGTTTCGCGCGGAGAAGGGTAACGCGCGGCCATGTTGGCGAAATTCTTCGCGCGCGATGGTGTCCACGCGCGGTCCGCGGTCTATCGGCGGAATCGCCAGCGCCAGCGCCGTTTCCGCCAGCCCATAAACGGGGAGCATCGCTTCGCGGCGGAATCCGCAGCGTGCGAAACGCGTAATAAAGCGTTCCACCGTTTCGTGCTGTACGGGTTCCGCGCCGTTCAGCGCGGCGCGCCAGCAACTTAGGTCGAGACTCTCCAATTCCTCGTCGGCCACTTTTCGCGCGCACAATTCATAGGCAAAGTTGGGCGCCGCAGCCAGGGACCCGCGATGCCGGTGGATCATGCGCAGCCAACGCTCGGGCCGCGACAGAAAATCCATCGGAGACATCACCGCCAACGGCAAACCGAAATAGAGCGGCACGAGCCACGCGCCGATCAAGCCCATGTCGTGATAGAGCGGCAGCCAGGTCGTGCCTACATCGTCATTGCGGACGCCCACGGCTTGCCCGATCGCACGAATATTCGCCAGCAGGTTGGCGTGCGTGAGCATCACGCCTTTGGGGTCTCCAGTGGAGCCGGAGGTGTATTGCAAGAGAGCGAGATCGCTTCCTTTCCGTGTGACCGGGCCGCTGAGAAGCGTTTTCGCGGCAGGAGTTTCGCCGCGCGTCGCTACCAGATCGGAGGCGTTCACCACAGCAGAGAGCGAGCGTACCTGGGGCGCCAGCAAGCGCGCTACTTTTTCCGCACGGTCAAATGTGATCAGGAGTTTTGCGCCCGCATTGTGCAGAATGGCCGATTGGCGCGCGGCGTATTCTTCGATGCGGTCCACTCGGAACGGCGGATAGATCGGCACCGGCACCGCGCCGGCCAGCAGGACGCCCGTGAAGCAGAAGAAAAATTCGAGGCCCGTGGGCAACATCAGCGAAACCGTGTCACCTGCTACGATGCCGCGCTCTCGAAGGCCTTGTGCGACGCGTAGGCTGTTCGAATACAGGTCGCCGAAACTGACGGGATCGAGCGGCGTGTCTCCCTCATAAAGAAACAGGTGCGGGCGCTCGGCATCCGTCCGGGCGCGATGGTAAATGACGTCCAGCAACGTTTCCGCCCACGGCACGCCCTCGGATAGCGAGGAAGGCTCCGCACCACGGGTCAACTGAGCCGCATCGGCGAGTTGGCCCGTCACATCGCGCGCGGCCGGAGGCGCTGCAGGATCGCTAGCAAGTTCCGCGCGTAAGGATTTGCCGATTGCCCCAACAATATCCTCAATTGTATTGGCTTGGGCGATTGCGGCGTCAGCGAGCGTTAGATGGAATGCGGCGCCCAAACGCACCAGTAGCTCTACGCGCTCGAGGCTACCCAGCCCCAGATCGCGTTCCAGGTGTGATTCGCAGCACAAGCTCCTGAGCGCGTGTTCGTTTCCGAGTTCCTGAAGGATTTCGCGAGCCACGCGCAGCACTCGCTCGCGTAACAGCTGCAGGTCGATTTGTTGGCGAGTCGATGCCATGGCGAACGCCGCTGGCGCATCTGGCGCAGCCGGGGAGGTTCGCGCCTGAACCGAGGCTATCACCCGCTAGGGTGGGATTCAATTACTCCTATATTTTCTAGGGCGTGCGACAGGTAGAAGGCCTGCGGACTGCCATTCCCTTGATGCCTAGTAACCATCCGATTTGCAGGATTCCCCGTATATGTCTCTAACCCCGCCAAAAGGGACAATATCACGCGCTCTGCTGCATGGCGGGGGAGTGTCGGCAGCCAAGCGGGGAAGGACCCGAAGAGCATGGAGAACTCACCGAATCGGGAACAAGCAAAGTGTAAGTATTGCGATTTTCAAGCCCGCGCCGGCGCCGAAGGCCGCTCGGAATTGGGAAAACACTGCAAGGAACACCACCCCGAAGAATGGAACCGCCTTGTGGACAATTTCCTCACGGAATTTGTCTATCGTAAAGAACCCCGCGCGAATTAGACGGATTTTTCATAGCTTATGGATGCAGCGCCCCGCCGTCGAAGCTAGATTCCTCACTCACCCACATTTTTCGCCAGTGTTCCCAAATTCAAGTAGACTGTGCGCATCACGATGCCATCAAGAGGAACGCGTCGGCGATTTCTCCGGGAAGCCGCCGATTTTCGAAATGGCGGGACCGCTCTGTATTTGCGCTCTGTCTTTCTGCTCGTCCTAACATTTTCTCTCACGGTACCTCTCGTCGGTTCACAGTCCAAGCCTTCGGCGCCGGCCAATTCCCTCCAAACGCTCGCCAGCGATTTTTGGGCCTGGCGCGCCCGGTATCAGCCCTTTTCCACGGACGATATTCCCCGCCTCGAGCATCCCGCCGGTCCACGGGATTGGTCGGCGGCTTCCATCGCAAAACAGCGCGCGGCGCTGACCGCCTTCGATAGGCGCTGGAAGAGCATCGACACCACAGGCTGGAGCGTGCCGCAACAAGTGGATTACCGCCTGATGGGTTCGGCATTGGCCCGCGTGCATTGGGAATTAGACGTGAATCGCCGCTGGGAGCGCGACCCAAATTTCTATCTGGAGCAAGGGCTTACGGCTCTCCTCGAATCGCTCTTGCAGCCCGGACCGTTTGACGCGGAGCGCAGCCGCGAAATCGTCATGCGCATGGAGGAAATTCCGGCAATTCTCGGTGCCGGTAAGGCAAATCTGCACCCGGTGCGTCCCTTCGCGCAATTGGCAATTGCCTCATCGCAGCAAATTCGTCCGGAGTTGACGGAAGTAGAAAGCGGTGTCGCACCGCTGCTCGGCCCGGACGGAGCTTCCAACGGCAATTTGACTTCCAGATTCCAGGCGGCTTCCGAAAAGGCGATTGCCGCGCTGGAATCCTATCGCTTGTGGCTTCAGCAAAATCTGTCGACGATGCCGGAAAAATCTGCGATCGGCCGCGCCAATTACGAATTCTTCTTAAACAAGGTGGCGCTGCTTCCCTACACGCCCGAAGAGTTGCTCGCTATCAGCCGGCAAGAATGGGAACGCGCCGTGGCATTCGAACAGTTTGAGGAGCAGCGCAATCAAGGCCTCCCTGAGCTGAAGATTGCATCGAGCATCGGGGAACAAATTCAAAATAGCCGGCGCGACGAACTCGCCATCCGCAAATTCCTCGACGAAAAAGGGATCATGAGCGTTCCGCAGGGAATCGGGCACTATACCATTCAACTCGCGCCCTCCTATCTCGATGCGCTCGCCGATTTCGGCGAACTCGACTGGTTTGGCGGACCTTCGCACCCGGGCGAGGATGGCGTGCGCTGGATCGATCCGCCGTCACCCAATCTGGGCTATTTCTGGCTTGCCACCGCGAAAGATCCCCGGCCGGACATGGTGCATGAAGGCGTGCCGGGACACTTTTTCCAGATGGCTTGGTCTCGCATGCATGAGGATCCCATTCGCCGACAATATTACGATTCCGGCGCAAACGAGGGCATTGGGTTTTACACCGAGGAAATGATGCTGCAATCGGGACTCTTCGACGACAGCCCGCGCTCCCGCGAAATCATCTACAACTTCATGCGCTTGCGGGCGCTTCGCGTGGAAGTGGACGTGAAGCTGGCCCTCGGAATCTTCACCATGGACCAGGCGGCGGCCTATCTCGAGCAGCGGGTCCCCATGGATCACAAGACGGCGGAAAACGAAGCCTCTTTTTTCGCGACGAGTCCCGGACAAGCGATCAGCTACGAGATCGGCAAGGTGCAAATCCTCGGCTTGCTGGCCGATGCGAAGCTGAAGCAAGGTAGCGCTTTCTCGCTCCGCACATTTCACGATTTCGTGTGGAAAAATGGCAACGTGCCGATTGCCCTGCAGCGGTTGGAATATCTCGGCGATGCCGCCGATATTCGCGTGCTGGACCAAAGGCGCTCCTCAACTCTGCCAGAAAAACCGAAGGCGCGAGCCATCACACCCTAACTACCTGGACCGGAGGAAACCTATGAAGGCAGGAATTCTCTGCGGGATCGCACTCCTGGCGCTTTTTGCCGCTCTGCCGGTGGCCACCCACCTCCGCGCAGGGCGTGCGGCACAATCTCCAGCCGAAGCCGATCACGCCGCGCTCTTCACGAAAAGCGATGTGATGATTCCCATGCGCGATGGTGCCAAGCTCCACACCGAGATTTACACTCCCAAGGATTCGAAGGAAGCGCTGCCTTTTTTCATTACGCGCACGCCCTATGGCCTGAGCGATGACGACCAGGGCTACTCTCGTTTGCTGAATCTTTACCCGGAGATGTTCGCCGACGGCTACATCTTCGTGTTTCAAGATATTCGCGGGCGCTACGGGTCTGAAGGCAAGTTCGTGATGCAGCGCCCGCCGCGCGATCGCGCTGATTCTCATTCCATTGATGAAGGCACGGACACGTATGACACGATTGACTGGCTGCTGAAGAATATCCCCAACAATAATGGCCGTGCCGGGGAAGCGGGCATTTCCTATGGCGGCTGGCTCACGGCCATGGCGCTGATTGAGCCGCATCCGGCGCTCAAAGCCGTTTCGGAGCAGGCCTCGCCCGCGGACATGTTCCTGGGCGATGATTTTCATCACAATGGAGCCTTCCGGCTGAGCT
>DATNLT010000111.1:0-2312 GCA_035602725.1 Candidatus Acidiferrales bacterium | reverse complement strand
TGACCGCCGAAGCATTGCCGCGGTTTGTAAGCATGCCTATTTTCACACCCGCAATCACCACGTCATCCACTAACGCGTCGAGCTGCGCGCGCAAAGTAGCCGACGGCGTTGCGTGCACCGATATCACGCCCTGTGTGGATTGCACCGTGAGCGCAGTGACTGCTGCCACACCGTAGCAATTATGCGCGGCAAAAGTCTTCAGATCAGCAGCTACGCCCGCTCCGCAGGATGGATCGAATCCGGCAACGGTGAGAAGAATCGGTGGAGCAGGAGTCGTGTGATTGTTCAATTCTTAATATCCCTCGCGCAAGTCACGCAGACAAATATGCCGGCGCTGCCCTTTTTCGCGTGAGCGCACCGGCTAAACAAAAATGTACGCGTGTTGTCGTTCGCTGCGCAAGAGGAAATTTTTCGGTGAAGTTACAGCTGACGGCTTTTTGGAACAGTCGGGGCGCGCCCGGCGCTTTATGGAAAGAGCCCGCGAACCAGCGTAGCGTCCGCAACGCGGCCAACGGCGAGAACGTAAGCGCCGGTGCGCATGTGCGTGCGATGTTTCCGCGCCGTCTCGTGCACTTCGTGAAACGCACGGCGCATCACCAGTTCGAGCTTCGCATTCACTTCGCCTTCAGACCAGAAGAAGCTCTGCAGATCCTGCACCCACTCGAAGTAGCTCACCGTAACGCCGCCGGCATTCGCAAGAATGTCCGGAATCATAGTGACGCCCTTGCGCGCCAGAACCTCGTCCGCATGAGGAGTGGTCGGCCCGTTTGCCGCCTCGGCAACGATTTTGGCTTTTATCTGGTCGGCATTATTCAGCGTGATCACGTTTTCCAGCGCGGCCGGAATCAGAATGTCACATTTCATCGTAAGCAGATCGTCATTCGAAATGCGCGATGTCCCCGGCATGCCCACCACAGTTCCGGAGCGCTCTTTATAACGCGCCGCTTTCATCGGATCGATTCCGCGCGAATTAAATACACCGCCGCGAGAATCGCTGATCGCGACCACGCGCGCTTTCTTTTCCGCGAATAAACGCGCCGCGATTGATCCCGCATTCCCGAAGCCCTGGATAGCCACGGTTGCGCCGCGCAGCGACATCTTCTTTACTTTGCAGGCTTCTTCGACGGCAACCAAGCAGCCTCGAGCCGTGGCTTCATTGCGCCCTTCCGATCCGCCGATGGATATCGGTTTGCCGGTAACCACGCCGAGCGACGTGCGCCCTTTGGTCATGGAATACGTGTCCATGATCCAGGCCATGGTTTGAGAATCCGTGTAAACATCCGGCGCCGGAATATCCTGATCCGGCCCGATGATGGGGAAAATTTCGGACGCGAATCGCCGCGTCATGCGTTCGAGTTCGGGTTTGCTCATCCGCTTGGGATCGCAAATCACTCCACCCTTGCCGCCGCCGTACGGAATATTTACGGTGGCCGTCTTCCAAGTCATCCAGGTGGCCAGCGCTTTCACTTCGTCCAGCGTTACGGCCGGGTGATAGCGAATGCCGCCCTTCGCCGGCCCGCGCGCGATGTTGTGCTGCACCCGAAAGCCGGTGAAAACTTTGATCTGTCCGTTGTCCATCTTGGTGGGCACGGACACTTCGAGTATGCGCTTGGGCGTTCGCAAAATCTGGCGCAGGCCGGGATCGAGTTTCAAATATTCGGCCGCTATATCAAACTGGATTTGCGCGATGCGATATGGATTCAAATCCTCGCGCGGTGCGATTCGCGGGATCGGCTGCTGTGCGGCTTTGGCGACGCTGGCCATGGTGACTTCCTTCCTGTCGTGGTTTCTTTGCGCAGCGAATCGTCATTTTCTTCGCCCGCCAGAAGATTGTTCGATTAATTGATTGCCGTAAGTCCTACGCGAACCGAAGTTTAGCCAAGCCGCCAAGGATGTCAATGGAAACCACTGACAAATTATGTGCTCGTCCGGGCGAATTTCGGCCATTTCTATAGCCAAGCCCTGCCGGAGGATCCCTAAGAACCTGTATTTAAGAGACTTATTGTCGCGTGATACGGGTTTTTCCAAGGGTTTCGCGCAAGCACCTGGAACACGGAAATACCTCCCAGAACCTAGTTGACGCTCTAGTTCCGGCAAGCTAGGCTGCGCGTGTCGCTGCGGCTCTTTCTCGAATCTGGCGGGCTAGCCGGGGTGGGTGACCGGCGCGGGGCGACATCCGGAGAGCTTTCTCGCGCGTACTTTAATTAATGGAGTCGCCAGAACCTGGTGAGTGGAAATACGGGAACACAGATGAGCACCTCGGACGCGGCGCTCATCCAAAAAATTGTTCAGCGGGACGAGTCGGCGCTTGC
>DATNLT010000099.1:0-29983 GCA_035602725.1 Candidatus Acidiferrales bacterium | reverse complement strand
TCCTACGATCAGGATTTTCTTGATGTCACTGCGCTTCGGCATGTTCCCTTTTCTTGACCGTGTTCCGAGATAGACTCTGCTTTCCCCGCTCCACTCACAGCACTTCCGCGTTAGGGTTTGGCCGCGCCTCTCACGGCTCCGCGTCCTCTTGTGCCGCCGCGGGATTCCGCCATCATTTCCGTGAACTGGCGGAACAAGTAGTGCGAATCGTGCGGCCCAGGCGACGCCTCCGGGTGATACTGCACGCTGAAGAGCGGCAGCGAACGGTGGCGCATCCCTTCGTTCGTGTGATCGTTCAGATTCACATGCGTCAATTCCACTTCACTCGAAGGAAGCGATTCCGGATCGACCACGAAGCCGTGGTTCTGCGCCGTGATCTCCACTTGATTGGTAACCAAGTTCTTCACGGGATGGTTCGAACCGTGATGGCCAAATTTCAGCTTGTAGGTTTTGCCGCCAAGCGCCAGGCCGCAGAGTTGGTGTCCCAGGCAAATTCCGAACACCGGAACGCGCCCAATCAGATTGCGGATGTTCTGGACAGCATAATGAATCGGCTCAGGGTCGCCAGGGCCGTTCGAAAGAAACACACCGTCCGGCTTGAGCCCCAGCACGTCTTCCGCGGAAGTTTGCGCTGGCACCACGGTAACTTCGCAATTGTGATCCACCAACAGCCGCAGGATGTTTTGTTTGATACCGAAGTCGTAGGCCACCACTCGCCAGGGATGTTCTTCCCCGTGATGAGCGGCCTCGCCGATGTCTTCGCGCCAAGGCGATAGCGCCAACTCGATCGAGCCTTTATCCCAGCCATAGCGCTTCTCTGAGGTAACTCGGCTGGCCAACTCCAACCCTGCCATGGAGGGCACCGCACGCGATTCCGCCAGCAGTTTCTCGGCGGCGGTTCCGTCGGTAGCCAGTACCGCGCGCATGGCGCCACGAATCCGCAGGTGGCGAACGAGCGCGCGTGTATCCAGATCCCAAATCACGGGAATCTTGTGCCGCTCGAGGTAGGCCTGCGCGGACTCTTCAGACCGCCAATTCGAGGCAATCGCGGAAAATTCGCGAACGATCAGCCCCTCGATGTAAGGCCGCGCGGCTTCTTCATCCTCGGGGTTCGCGCCGACGTTGCCGATGTGCGGATAGGTCAGGCAGACCATTTGACCGGCGTAACTTGGGTCGGTGAATACTTCCTGGTATCCGGTGAGGCTCGTGTTGAAAACGACTTCTGCGCCGCGGCGAGTCTTCGCCCCGGCGGCACGGCCGGTGAAGATCCGGCCGTCTTCGAGCGCAAGTGTGGCGATGCGGTCGTTACTTTGCGTCAGCATAGTCTCCTTATGGGAAGAACTATTTTATCGAAGCAGCCGCAGCCGTAATCGTACCGAAATGATCCATCGGCCAGTAAGCAAACACCGCTTTGCCGTAAATATACCTTTCGGGTACGGAGCCGAACACGCGCGAATCGTTCGAGCTATCGCGATGATCCCCCATCACAAAATATTCGCCCGGCGGAACCGGGATCGGGCCGTAACTGCTCGCATCCAGATATTGTGGCAGTAAATAAGGCTCCGCCAGCCTCCGGCCGTTTACGTAGACGCGCCCCTGCCGGATATCAACCGTATCTCCTGGCAGCCCGATTACGCGCTTGATAAAGGATTTCGACCGGTCGAGAGGATACCAGAAGACCACGACGTCGCCTCGCCCAATCGGCTCGAAGCGATAAACGAGCTTGTTGATGAAGATGCGCTCCTGATCGGAAATCATCGGGGCCATGCTGGTGCCTTCGACTTTTACGGGCTGGTAGAGAAAGACGATGATGACGAAAGCGAAACAGAGCGCCAGCAAGAGATCTCGTGCCCATACGCGCAATTCGCGATGAAATGGAGACACAACCGGTTGTGCTTCGCTCATTTCCGGCAATTGAGCGTCAGACGTATCCATGGCGGCGCTGAAGTATTTATACCACGCGGCACGAGCGTCGCCAACGAGCATTGCCTTGGCGAGCGATGCCTGGCAGCACTATGCGCTCCCAAGCGCGTATTGAATGGCAGCGATAGCGGCAATCACCGCGGTTTCCGTCCGTAGAATCTGCGGCCCCAGGGACGCCGGCGCGAAGCCTGCGGCTTGCGCGGTAACAGACTCCGCGGGCGCCCATCCGCCCTCCGGTCCAATCGCGAGCCTTACGGAAGGTGCAGGAGCAGCAGGAGATTCTTTCGCTAGGAAATCGCGCAGCGGTGGCGCGTCCGTTTCTTCCGAACAGAAAATCAAAAGTGGCGGATTCTCGTTTTCGGACGCCGTTTGTGAAAAGGCCTCTTGCACACGCGCAAGCGGGCGCAGTAGCGGCGGGCGCAGCCGGCGCGATTGCTGGGCTGCCTCGAACAGAATCTTTTCCCAACGCGCAGCCCGCTTCGGTGCGGCCGCGATCAGGGCCCTCTCCGACCGCGCGGCGGCAAGCGGAGTGATCTCAACCACGCCTAGCTCCGTGGCCTTCTCAATCGCCCATTCAAAGCGATCGAATTTTACGATGGCAAGGAGCAGCGCGATGGATGGCGATAGCCCCTTCGCGGAAAGTTCCTCCATTAAGGCGAATTCGACATGATTTCGCGCGACGCGCTGGATGCGGCCGAGGCGAACTTGTTTGCCGTCGCTGAGTTCGTAGACTTGACCCGCCTCAGCGCGTAAGACTTTGCCAAGATGCTCGGCTGCCTCGCCACGCAACTCAGCGGCATTGCCATTAAATTGTGGAACGAAGAATCGCCGGCGCAAGCGGGAGCCTCCCATGCCGATGATAACCGAACCTGCGATGCGGACGAACTTCGAGGGTATTGCAGCTTGCGGGCACGTCGGCGTCGCGAAACTAGCCGAAGATATCCTTCACTTTGTCAAAGAGCGAAGAATTCCGTTCCGCTGGACGATTCTCCGTCTGCAGCGTTTCGCCTAACTCTTGCAGCATGCGGCGCTGTTCGCGTGTCAGCTTCGTCGGCGTGATCACGCGGACCCCGTAATACAGATCGCCTTTGCCGCCGCCATGCGGATCGGGCATACCCTTTCCCTTGAGGCGAAAAGTCGTGCCGGTCTGCGTGCCCTCCGGAATTTTCAGCCGCTCTTCGCCGCGGAGGCCGGGAACGGTGATGTCTGCTCCCAGAGCCGCTTGCGAAAGGCTAATCGGGATCACGGCGTAAAGGTCGGCGCCGCGCCGCTCAAAGAACGCATGTTCTTTAACCGTGAGCACCACGTAGAGATCGCCCGCGGGGCCTCCGTTCGCGCCCTTCTCCCCTTCGCCCGGCACGCGCAGGCGCGTCTCGGAATCTATGCCCGGGGGGATGCGCAATTCGATGGCACGCTCCTTATGCACGCGGCCTTCACCGCGGCACGCCGCGCACTTTTCGCGGATTTTTTGCCCCGCTCCCTGGCAGGCCGGGCAGGTTCTCGAAATACTGAAGAAACCCTGCTGATAGTGCATCTGGCCCCGCCCACGGCAGGTCTCGCACGTGGTAACGCCGGTGCCGGGCTTGGCGCCGGTTCCATTGCAAGCGTCGCAGAGATCGAGGCGCGGAATCCTTACCTTGGTGGTGACGCCGCTATACGCCTCTTCGAACGTCAGCGTCATGTCGTAGCGCAGGTCTGCGCCACGCTGCACGCGGCTGCGGCCTCTGCCACGGCCCCCCGCGCCGCCAAATAAATCTTCGAACCCGAAGAAATCGCCGAAGATGTCCTGGAATTCCTCGAAGATCGAGCTATTGAAGCCGCCGCTGCCGCCCATGCCGGAAATTCCCGCGTGACCGTAGCGGTCGTAAACCGCGCGCTTTTCCGCGTCGGAAAGCACCCCGTAGGACTCGGTGGCTTCCCTAAAATTATGCTCGGCTGCCGGCTTATTGTCCGGATTGCGGTCCGGATGCCATTTGAGCGCGGCCTTGCGATAGGCGGACTTGATTTCGTCGGCGCTGGCGGTGCGCGAGACGCCCAAGACTTCGTAATAATCGCGCTTCTGTGAGGAAGGCATAAAACTCCTGAACCAAGAGCCTGCTTTGGTTTTATTGTTTAGTTCGTTGAACTGTTATTTGGATTCATCTGCGGGCGCTGCGGCTACACGCACCGTCGCCGGCCGCAACACGCGGTTGTGAAAGAGATACCCGGGCTGTAAAGTCTCCACCACCGCGCCCTCAGCGTGTTCGCTGCTCTGCACGCTATCGATGGCCTGATGAAAATGTGGATCGAACTGGCGTCCCGTGGGCACGATGCGCTCGAAACCGTGACGCGCGAGCGCTTCCCACAGTTGGCGGTAGATTAATTCAAAGCCCGCGCGATAATCCGCGTAGGCTGGATCGTTGTGCGCGGCTAGTGCGCGCTCGAAGCCATCCAGCACCGGAAGTAGATGTTCCGCCAAGCGGACCACGCCGCGCTGCCCTTCCTCGTGCCGGTCGCGCTCGATGCGCTTCTTGTAGTTCTCGAAATCGGCCTGCCGCCGGAGCAACGTCGAGCGAAGTTCGTCGCGTTCGGCTTCGAGCTTCGCCAGCTTCTGCTCGAGGTCGGCAAAAATCGTTACACCATCGCCGCCGTCTTCAGCATCCGCCGCGGGGGCTGCCCCGCTTGCCGCGCTGCCGGCGTCGTCCGCCGGATTGTTGAGTCGTTCTGGATCTTCGTAATTGCGCTTCACGAACTGCTCCTGCTCATGGAATCGCTTAAGAGTCGCGCCACATAAGCGACCGCGGTGATGGCCCGCTCATACTGCATGCGCGCAGGACCCAGCACGCCGAGCGAGCCCTGCGGCTGGTCTTTCACGGAATAGGCCGCGCTGATCAGCGCCAGGTTGCTGCCTGCCGAGCTCATTTCCTCGATGCCGATCTGCACGTGGACGGGCTCTGGCGAGTCGATGCAAGTATTCAGCAACGCGATCAGCTTATGCTTTTCCTCGATCGCCGCCAGCAAATCCTGCAATTGCGCCTGGCTGGTGAATTCGGAGGTAGCCGCCATTTGCGCCGCACCCTCGACGTACATATCGCGCGCGGACGAATTGCCCAGCAGCTTCGGATCGCACAGCGCAAGCGCGGCGGAGACCATCGAGTCGTAGCGTTCCCGCTCGCGTGCCAGCGTCGCCAACAAATCCTCGCGGATCGCTTCGAGCGTGCGCCCGGAATAGTGCCGGTTCAAATATTCGGCCGTGCGATCGAGTTCCTGCTGCGTGAAGCGGCGCTCGATCTGCAGAATCTTGTCGCGCGTGGCCCCCTGCGAGGAAATCAGCACCACCAGCACGCGGCCGTCCGGCAGCAAAAGAAACCGCAGGTGTTCAACCAGCGTTTTGCCGATGGGCGGCGCCACCACGATTCCCAATGCTTGCGAAATCATGGCCAGCACGTGGCCGGCGCGCTCGACGAGTTCATCGGGAGTTTGCGCCGCGGCCAGCTCGCTGCGAATCCATTTCTCGTCTTCCCCGCTGAGCGTGGCGTTCGCGGCTACCATCTGCGCAAAGACGCGATAGGCCGTGGCCGTGGGCACGCGCCCCGCGGAAGTGTGCGGCTGGAAGAGATAGCCGCCCTCGACCAGCTCCACCATTACGTTGCGAATGGTCGCCGGGCTAAGCTGCTCGGAATAGCGCTTCGAGATGCTGCGCGAAGACACGGGTTCGCCGGTCTCGATATAGGTGCGCACCACGTCGGCCAAAATCTGCCGGGTGCGGCGTTCCTGTAGGACTGGGTCTCGCATTACGTGAGATAGAAGCTACGCACTCTTATTGTAGCACCGGAGTGAAAGCGGTCAACGTGGCGAAAATCGGGACTTTCGTGCAGTAAAATGCTGGAGACCACTTGGCAGACGTCTCCGTTGGTCAGAGGTGGAGTCTCAACACATGTGTTTAGTGGTAAATTGGTAGCCGTCCATGCCACCACCAACCCGCAGGGTGTCCTCATTGGCCGATTTCATTAGACAGGTTCTCTCTGTTCGGGACCAATGGGAAAAGAAAAATTCATCAGATGACCGTGATGCAGACCCGCTGCAGGTGTGGTTTCGCGGCCAAGAGAACGCGCGCTGGCGGCTTTTGCCTAGGCTGTATCGGCTAAAGAAATTCGACGAAAATGAAATTCGCAGCGAGTTCAAGCTGCGCGCTTTTCAATTGATGAGCGAAAGCCACATCCCAAAGGATGACCTAGAATGGTATTTCTTGATGCAGCATTATGGCGCGCCGACCCGGCTTATCGACTGGACGGACGGGGCGCTAATAGCTCTTTATTTCTCCGTGAAGGCTGCGCGACCGTACAAGAACGCCTCCGTTTGGATGCTGGATCCGGTTTGGCTCAACGAAGAATCGCTGAAAAAGATGGACCAGAATAATTATATTTCCGGCGTGCTCCTTCCGCATTGGAAGGAATCACTGCGTTGGTTACCGGAGCCGTTTGAAGAATCGCTCACCGTTACATTGCCCGTTGCGATTGATCCCCCTCATGTAGCGCGGCGTGTATCTGTTCAAAGAAGCAGATTTACGGTTCATGGAACGTCCAAACGCGGACTTGACGCCCTGGTTACGAATAACCCAGAGTCCCGTCTAGTCAAATTCTTGATTTCCAATAAGGCAGCGAAGGAAATTTTGGAAGATCTATCGACGTGCGGAATCGTTGAAACCAGTGTATTCCCGGATTTGGAAGGGCTATCTCGGGAACTGCAGACGAAATGGACACAAATCCGAAAGCAAAAGTGACCTGTCTTTTGCGCTAGCTGAAACTCCATGTCAGCTCTGCTCGATGACATCATCCGACTTGCCGAAGATGGGAAACAGCCCCTTCCTGATATTCTTCGGAAGTGCATGCGGCTCGGCCACGAGCTAAAGAACGACCGCCTAAAGGTCTGGGCCACTCGGGAACTTAATGGCTACGACTCTCCCCTTGATCTCCCCGAGTACAGGAATATGGAAGCGTACGCCCACGGAAATTTCCTCGGACCGTACAACGTGCAGTATCCCGGCCACATCATCCCGCCAGCAGTCATGCGTCCTGCGAACCGGGTGTTTGCTGAACGAGTGTATCTCACAGGCGCAATCGGTGCGTATGCCGATCTCGCTTATGACCCCGAGAGCAGTGGAGTCCTGAGGTTCCCGTGGCCTCCAGACATGGTTGCGTTCTACGCGGACAAGTTAATGCAGAACGGGTTCATCTGCCATTCGGCGTGGCAACAGATTCCAACGAGCGCAGTCATAGGAATGCTCGACACGATTAGGAATCTGACGCTTAAAATGGCTTTGGAAATCAAAGATGAGCTCGGAGCGTCCTACGCCGATCTGCACAACGTACGGCCAGAGGAAAAAGAGCGGATTCAGAGCATAGTCATCAACAATCTTGGTGGGAACGTGGCGCTCGGGGACGTAGACGCCTCCGGTTCTACGACAATAATTGCCGGAGACCGAAAGTCTCTCGACGTTGCCCTGGCCAAAGCGGGCTTAAATCAGACCGATCTCGCGGAACTCACCGAAGCGATCGAAACGGATGGGAATAAAGCCGGAAGCAAAGTCACTAAGTGGATTAGTGACAAAGCAGGAAAACTTCTTATCGGCAGCGTGAAGGTGGGAGCAAGCATCGCTCAACAAGTGCTCACCGAAATGTTGTTGAACCATTATGGCCTAAAGAAGCCTTGAGCCGGCTCTGTTTAGGTGCAGAACCGCCAGTGCTCGTTTTCACCACAGTGGTGAAAACCGGCACTCTAAAGTCATCCGTCACCAGTCAAGTTCGTCAAAGCTCCTAGAAAGCATCAGTCAAAGCCTTTATGACATCATTGCCCAAACAGCTTTTGACTAGAAACTTTGACTCGAACGTTTGACGGGAGTCTGCATACCAGCAAGCGGTCAGTCCGAGCGCAGCGAGGAATCTGCTTTGCAGTTGGCCTAACCCAACAGCGGATTCCTCGTCGCCCGCCACGGCGGGCTCCTCGGGATGACAACCAACAGGGCATACCGAACGGCGGATGACTTCTTCGCTGACCGGACTGACTCTGACCAAAACGCAATTAGAGGCGATTCTAGAGAATTCGAAAACTCGGGTGATTTGGAACTCGTGAGGACCCGAGAAAACCTTGCCACGGCCTCCGCAGAGGGAAAGACTACACCCTCCTCGCGCATCCGCGACCTGCAAATACTACCGCGAACGAATGCGCGACCAAATTCCCTTCCGCGTACTCCATTCGAAACGAATGCGCAACTCGCTTTCAATTTCGAAAATAATCGCGCCGCCCAGGCCCAAATCGAGCTACCAACCGGCGGACGGGGCTGGGTGGTCGTGTGGCTTCACTGGAATTGTGATTGACAGCTCAGGCATGTCTGGATAGCCTCCAACAGTCCCCGTTGTGGCATTTTCCCGTCTGTGTCGTTCCCGAGGAGATCTCTATGAGGCGCTACGGAACCGTGACGGTCGCTCTTATCGCTCTGGGTGCATTGGCGGCGGGCCTATTGCAGGCGCGAGAGCGCCGGCAAGCCAACTGGCAACAGTCTTTTCGTGATGGAATCCGGCGTCCGCTCGGCGTTTACGCTCACTTTGACATCGAAGATTTGACGAGCGGATACACCGGAACGAATGTGCACGCGTACCTCCACGGGATTTACGCGGGGCTTTTGGCCGACGACGCCGTAACGGGGATCACGGTTGGGCAGCACTGGGATCATATTCAAGTCTCCGATCCGAATTGCGTGTTGACGCATTCCTGCTTGGGCGATCGCGAAGGCTACGATTGGAGCTATCTGGACGATGCTTTCGGCGAGGCGGAAGCGGCGCACAAATCGGTGCAGTTGATTATCACGCCCGGCGTGGATGCTCCGCTCTGGCTGCTGGCAAAAATACCGCCATGTGACGGCCTTTTCGCCACGCCCAACCCGGAACCGGTTGCCCCAAATTGTGGCACGTTCCTGTTCCAGGGCTTCCCGGAAGAGGGGCGAGCGGACTATACCAATCCGGTATTCCCGTTACCGTGGAACGGCGTTTACAAAGCGGCATGGTGGGACTTCCTCGCGCACCTCAGTGCCAGGTACAGCGAGAATCCCGCATTCGTGGCGATGGAAATCGGCGGACCAAACGGCGCCTCGGTGGAGATCATCCTGCCAACCAGCGCGAATGAAACGCAGCGTCAGGAGGGCGGCCTCACAGCGGACGATGTTTGGTCCGCGTTAATTCAGCACTCGTTTCCCAACGTCAGCGAATACCAGAATTCCGACCAGGTTTTCATCGATCAGTGGGACCAGGCCATCGACGTCTACGAGCGGCTGTTTTCCGGCGTGACGCTGATCCTGAGTCCTGATGCGGGGGACGACCTTCCCTTGTTCAAGAACCAGAATTCCACCGTGCCGCCGCCACCCGATTCCGATCTCGCGCTATTCAACCAGGATTGCAGCGCCGCAATTAATGGCACAAAAGATGACCTTCGTTCATGCGAGGCGAAAACGGAAATCATCACCCATTTTCTGAATGCCTGGGGTCCGAACGCCAAGTCCACCGAGGTCGGCGGCATGACCGCATCCAGCGCGGTGACGCCGGGAGATATTGGTTTGCCGGGAATCAAGCTGCTCACGTTGTTGCCGCCTCCAGAGCGTTCCATTCTGGCGGGAGCGCAGTTCGACCATGATGCTTCAAACCCCAAGGACGGAGAAGGTTGCACCCCTCCCGAAGGTCCTTCGTGCACTCTGGCCCCGGAGCAGGCGGCGTACAACGTCCTGCAAGTTTTCTTCGACGGCACTTCCTTTGCTTTTTCTTTCGGAGGAACGAACGGGCCTTACTCGGTCACTTACCTGGACGTGCCGACGGCCGACATTCAATATGCCGAGGCGCCCGCCAATCAGTGTCCCAGCACAACGCTCGGCACGGTTTCGTTCCAAGATTTACTGAACAAGGCAAACCACGAACTGTTCGCGTTGGCCGGCGAATGGATTCCACTTCGGCCGCTAACCTGCAAGTAATTCGTGCGGCGTTAGCGTTCGAAGTGATCTCTGAAGCTCGATTGAAAATTTAGAACGATTACGCGCCCGCGCCGGTTTCCGTATCAATCTGCGCGCGCTGCAGGCGATCCGAGTGGTCGATGTACAGCGTCTTCCACTCGGAATAGAAATCGAGAGCGGCATCGGCGGCCTCGCGGTGGCCGTTCCCGGTCTGCTTGGTGCCACCGAACGGGAGATGAATTTCCGCGCCAATCGTGGGCGCGTTCACATAAACGATCCCGGTATAGATATCGCGCATGGCCTGGAACGCCCAATTCACATTGCGCGTGTAGATGGAAGCGGAAAGCCCGTAGGCAACATCGTTCGCCACCGTGAGGGCCTCTTCGAAGCCCTCCACCGCCATCACCGAAACCACCGGGCCAAAAATTTCCTCCCGGCAGATGCGCATCTTCGGGGTGCAATCGCCGAAGATCGTAGGCTGATGGAACCATCCGTGCGCCAGAGGGCCGTCGCTCAACCGCCGCCCGCCGAGCACGAGCTTCGCGCCCTCGTTCTGCCCGATGGATACGTAGCTCATCACCTTCTTCAGCGCGTCTTCATTGATCAGCGGACCTACGTCGGTGGCGCTATCGAGTCCATTGCCCACGCGCAGTTTTCCGGCGCGCTCGGTGAAGCGATCCATAAACTCCTTGTAAACTTTCTTGTGAACGGCGATGCGGCTTGCGGCGGTGCAGCGCTGCCCTGCCGTGCCGAAGCCGCCCCACACCGCGCCCTCGACGGCGAGATCGATATTGGCGTCATCCATCACGATGATGATGTTCTTGCCGCCCATCTCGAGCGCGCATTTGCGGAAGGTGGGCGCGCAGGCCTGGCTTACGATGCGTCCTACCTCGGTCGAACCCGTGAAGCTCACCAGGTTGACGTTTGGATGCGACACCAGCGGCGCTCCCGCGGAAGGCCCATAGCCCATCACGATATTCACCACGCCCCGCGGCAATCCGGCTTCGCTCAGCGCTTGCACCAGGTTGTAACAGGAAAGCGGTGTATCCTCGGCTGGCTTGATCACCACCGTATTCCCGCAGATCAGCGCGGGGCCGATTTTCCACGACGGAATGGCCATCGGAAAATTCCACGGCGTGACAAGCGCGGCCACGCCGATCGACTGGCGCACGCTCATCATGAATTTGCTGGGCAGCTCCGAAGGCGTGGTGTGGCCGAACTGGCGGCGGCCCTCGCCGGCCATGTAATAGGTCATATCAATGGCTTCCTGCACATCGCCACGAGTCTCGTGCAGTCCCTTGCCCATCTCACGCGTCATGTCGCGGGCCAGATCGTCTTTGCGGCGAACGAGCAATTCCGCAGCGCGATAGAGAATCTCCGCGCGGCGCGGCGCCGGCGTGAGCCGCCAGGTGCGATAGGCCTCCTGCGCCGACTGCACCGCGAGATCGACGTCTTCGTCGCTTGATTCCGCAAACAGGCCGATCAGGTCGTTCGTATCGGCGGGATTGCGATTCTCAAACGCTTTGCCGGAACGCGATTCGAGCCATTCGCCATTGATGAAATTCTTGTACGCCTTTGGCGCGACTGCGGTGCTCATGCGATTTCTCCTGGGTGCCGCGATGTGAATGTGGGTGGCAACGGAAGATGGACGAGGCGCACGCGCCCCGCGGGAATCACAAATCTAGCAGAGCGATGTAGGAGCGTCAACGAACTGAGGAGAAGCTGTAGGGGCAGGAAAAAATGATAAACGCCTCGTTACGCCTGCGCGGCCCAAACGGTAGCTCAACCACTTGCTCAGATTGAGCCCAAATTTTGCATGTCCCGGATCGATAAAGGGCGACGCGCCCAGGATACCTTTGTGACAAGCCAGATTTTCAACAAGTAAGGATCCCAACCAAGACTGTTGTGGCAACCCTGTCTGCGAAGCGCTAATCGAGACTTGGCTGTCTCACATCGGCATTCTCCTTCAACGGAGCGGCCAGCCCTTTCGCTTGATGCACATGTCCACAAAGCCTGAAAGCCACTTCAGAGCCAGCCCTACTGTTACGAACGCGATGGCGAACAGGCTGGTCAATAGACGAGAAATCAAGGGGTGTGGCCAGGTCATCCACACCGGAAACCAGATGATAAATATCGCACCCAGGACGAGCAACGAAATCACAACCCATCGCGTCGGGCGTGCTTCGGGGCTAAGCCGCTGATACAGCTTGCCGCGACTAAGAATGATGAATGATAGAGCAACCACAGTAGTCCCCAGGTCGACGAAGAGGGATAAGACGACGATTGTTACAATGCGCTCGGACATTACACTCTATCTCACAGCAGAACCGACAGAATTGTCCAACGTAAAATGGAGTGGCGGCTAACTCGCGATTAATCGCGCATCCGTTGGACGCCGAAACGTCGTCTGATTGCAGCACTTAACCGACAGACAAACGAGCTTGGTTCTGGACTGGGAGCGACTGGCTATACGGAAACCCGCACCTACCGCACCATCGCGCCTTTTCCTCCGGGGGATTCGTGGCCTACCCTCCGGGTACTATCTTGCACTACCCAGAGAAAGTTGCGCATCTTCCAGCAAGATCTTGGAGGAACAAGATGGACGAATGGAAGGGATAGTTTATAGGGTGAAGAAAACTGATACACCCTGGCTTGTGGTCGGGCCGCGTACGGCTCTGCACAAGGTTTAGACTGAGGCTTTAATGGGTAGTCTTGCCTCCGCTGGACCAAATGGATTTTGCGTAGTTATAGCATGCGCCACAAAGCAACTTTACTTTAAGCTTTTCGTTGACTTCGGGGTTCCAGTCACCTCCCGCTTCAACTCGTGCTCTTTCACAGGCGGAGCACCACGCATCAGGTCGAGCGTCACCTTGCACAGTCGGCCAATGAAACCCAACCGGAATACCCGTATGCAGCGATTGCGCAATGTGTTGGCACACAAACGTTTGCTCTTGCCAACCGTGGACTTGGCAATTGACCTTTTGCGAATCGCTCACGCACGAATTATGACCTCAACAACTGGACTCCACTACCTACTTTTCACACGATCCGCCTAGGTAATTGCTCAATACAAAACCAGCTCGGGCGAGGTTTGATTCCCGTGCTGGGGCGACGCTCATTCGCAATACGGCGCAGCAAATGGCGGCTAGGGACTGTTTTCCGTCGGCAAAACGACGAGAAGAACGCGATCCTACAAATTGCGTGCAGCCCAATGTGGATCCTGCAGAAGCGCGATGGCTTCTGTTCACTCCAACTACGGCGTGATATTCTCCGGCGCACACGATGCTCCGAAGGACCTGGATCGAAGAAAGCGTTTATGGCCGCACTGGAAGTAAGCGGCACCCTAGCGCACATATTGACAAGGTGAAATGAAAGACATACGTGCGTCCGAATATCGAGGCTTCAATCCAATGAAGAGGAATCGCGGGGTTCGGGATGCCAAAGGGCAAGACTTGGGTAAATTCGACAGATGTTCGGGATTATCCCGAAAGCATGTCCCTTTATGAAAAAGAAAGCTTGGCAGCCGAAGCCATACTACGAGCGATTCGAAAGAAGAAAACTAGAGTCTCTAAACCTTTGACGGTCCGCCAGTCCCCCTGACTCTTCTAGAAGAAACGCTGACCACACTCAAAGAGACGAAAGACCGCGCGAAAGGCGCGTGCTTCTGCAGGAAATGAATCGCCTATTGTCGGAAGCCCGCCGAAGCCTCGATTCGCGTTCTCGTTAGCGATTCAACGGATTATTAATTGTCCCGGACGGCGTTGGCGCGTGCCACGATTTCCTTGGTATCCACAAACATCGCAAACACTTCTCGATTGGTGAGCAGCGCCAGCAGGCTGACTTTTTCTTCCGCCTCAATAATGCCTCGAACGGAGCATTTCCAAATTACCGTTTCGCCGGAATCTTTTTCGAACAAATCGTATTCACGGACAATCATTTTCTGGCCCTCGTGCTGCTTCTTGTATCCCGGAATGCACGAGTGACTCTGTACCGGACGGCACACGGCCAACCATCTCAGCATGTGCCGATCTGGACAGATATCCCGTCTTCGTCTCTTTATGATGTTGGTGCGAGGAAGTAGCGTAGGTCAGAGCTTCCTCAGACGAGTGAGGTAGAGAGATGGAAACCATTTTGATTATTGTGGTAGTCCTGTTTCTGCTCGGTGGTGGGGGTTGGGGATACTCCCGTTGGCGCAGTAACTAGCGCCTGCTGGACGCACACAGCCGTTCAACCTGTTCGCGGGGAAAGCGAGTTTCGGATTCCAGGAAGGTATTAGAGGCTGACCCCGCCCACTTAGCGTTTGCAGCGGTTTACCTTTTTGGTTCAGCCGTCACAGTAACCTCGACGTGAGCACCCTTTTTGAGCCTCACATCATCGCCGTGTTCGTCCGTTAAGGCGTTTTCAATACGGAGATGCCGATACCGGTCGCGATGACCGACGACAGCGATCTGGGCTTTTTCTGGCCGGTCCGGACCAGGTGCCTGGATGATCTTGTCGACGGTTCCGCGCACGATGGTACTTGGTTGTTCTGAAATCCGCACAGTATCTAGATTCAGTTCTGCTATTCTTGCGGACTTGGCCATGCGCGGCTTCGCCATTTCCTTTATCACGCTCGTACGCGTCGCATTCGCAGTCTCTTTCCCGGCTTTATTCATCACGCGCCTTTCGATTCTGCTGCTCGACTGGTCCGAAACGGGTCAATCTTCTCTGTCACGTTGATTTGACACACGAAACAGACAAGTACTCCATATTCCCGCAGGTCTTTTCATTCGGTTGGGCGTCGAATCGGGCTCCAAATCTCGAACACGTGAACCGTCTTCTTGGTTTTCCTGGTCAGGTTCAGCAGGAGCAGTCACTCCGCATTCCGCAGTTGTCGGTTCTTCCGGCATAACTCCACTATCCGCACGTTCGTCTCCCGCGTCTGTACTAAACGGAACACGTTCTCGCTTGATAACTACTCTCAAGAGGCTTTATTTCGTTGGAGCGGACTCGCCGGGATGTCGCTACTAAGTACCCTTGCCGTGAACGACATTAGGTGTTATTTGTAAGCTGGCCGGACAGCTATGCAAGCAGTCGCAAGATCAGCTAAGTCCAAACCTAAAATTAAACCTAAGCAGAAGCCCGCTTTCGATGTTCAAGTGTTTCTCGATTCGGCTGGTGTGGCGAGAAAGGTTGTCGAATTCCGGAAAAATGCGACTATTTTCTCGCAAGGCGACGCCGCCACTCATGTCATGCATATTCAACACGGCGGCGTAAAGCTTTGCGTCGTCAATGAAACAGGCAAAGAGGCCGTCGTGGCGATGCTCGGACCAGGTGATTTTTTCGGCGAGGGCTGCCTGGCGGGCCAGCCTACACGAATGGGGTCGGCTTTCTCGATTACACCAACAACGCTTCTCGTAATTAACAAGGAGGAGATGACTCGCGTCCTCCACGCGGAACATGCATTTTCCGACCGTTTCATCTCTTACATGCTTTCCAGGAATATCCGGATCGAAGAGGACTTAGTCGATCAGTTGTTCAACTCCACCGAGAAACGGCTGGCCCGCACGCTTCTATTGCTTGCCCGGTACGGCAAGGACGACCAGCCTCATAACGTTCTTCCGAAGATATCGCAAGAAATGCTGGCAGAAACAATCGGCACCTCGCGTTCGCGTGTGAATCTCTTCATGAACAAATTCAAGAAACTAGGCTTCATCAAGTACAACGGCGGGCTTCAAATTAACAGCTCGCTTTTGAGTGTCGTCCTGCACGAATAAGGCTGATTCGCTTCGCCAGAACTTTCTTAGGGACCTCGATCGAGGAAAGGGTTTATGGCCGCACTGGAAATCGAACGCAAATATCTCGCCGCGCATAAGGATCAGCTGCTGCGCCAGTATGGCGACAAATTTCTGATTATCGCCGGCGAGCAAGTGGCGGGAGCGTACGACACGATCGAGCAGGCGTTGCGCGCCGTGGCGGAAAAGCACGGCCTGCGAAACGTGCTGGTGCGGCGCCCTTCGGAAGCGCAAATGGAATTTTCCGCGCCGGCTTTGACCTTGGGGATCCTACGTGCCAATCCTTCATAGCCAAGCGGGTGGACAGGCCAATGCGCCGGACGGCAAACCCGTCCAGTTAACGCCGCCCGCAGCCCTGCAATTGCGCGGTCCCGTGATGCAAATCAGCGTCACCATCAATCAAAACGCGGCGCAAGCCCTAATCGGCCAGGGCAAGACCGTCCCCACCAAGAGCGGCTGGGCTTTAATCGATACCGGCGCTTCCAATACTTGCATCGACGAAAAGGCCGCGCAGGAACTCGGGCTGCCGGTGATTGATGTGGCCAGCATGCAATCCGCGAGCCACGAAGGACATCAGTGCAACGTCTATCCGGTACAGATCATCACGCCGGTGTTTACGCTGAACTCGCCGCGGACGCTGGGGGCGGCGCTCGAATCGCAAGGGTTGCTGGTCTTGATTGGACGGGACGTCTTGCAGCAGTGCACGCTCTTCTATAACGGAGTGGTTGGCCAGTTTACGCTGACGCTCTAGCTGCGAAGGCCAAGTCTGCAAATCCGCACCGTACCCGACGGCCTTTCTTATTGGCCGGCAGGCGGTTGCCATAGTTCCACCTTGTTTCCTTCCGGATCGATGACCCAGGCAAACTTTCCATACTCGGAGTCGTCAATCTTATCAAGTACATTGCAACCTTCTTCGCGCAAGGCTTTCACCAGCGCGAGGAGATCGTCCACACGGTAATTGACCATGAAGGTGGCTGCGCTGGGTGCGAAGTGGTTGCTTTGCGACGGATCAATCAACCAGGCGGTTGTTCCGGCAACCGGCTTGCCTTCATCGTCGGCCCACGTGAACGCTGCGCCGCCCCACTCCTGTACATCGATCCCTAGATGTCGTTTGTACCAAGCTCGTAGTGCTGGAGCATCTTTGGCTTTGAAGAAAATGCCGCCAATGCCGGTAACTCGCTTCATGGAACCTCCGAGGTGAGTGTGGTAAGACGTAGTTTGTCTTTTGCAGTTTAAACTAGTTCTGAACATGAGGCGGCGCAGGAGAGACCGGCGCTTCGGGACGGGGGGCGGCCCGGCCCGCCACTTCCGAGCCTAACCCAAGCTTCTGCAGCGTGGGCGCATTGAGCTTCCCTGTAGGGCTAAGACCATTTACCTGTTGGAAGTGCTTCATGGCTTGCGCCGTGTTGTCGTCCCATTTGCCGCTCGGATCGCCCTGGTAGGCTCCCGATTTTGCCAATGCGGATTGAATCTCGCCGATGCGTTCCGTAGTGGGCGCGGATTGCCCGCGCACGCGAGACGGTTTTTTCCGTGCGTTGCTTTTCTTGTGCGAGCTGGCGGCTCTTGGTTTCGCTTTTGCCGCGACGTTTGCCAACTTCGGCGTTTGCGCGGGGGCGCGATGCGTAGCCGTATGCCCGGCCGCTGATGGCGTTTTGGAGTGTTTTACCGCGGCGCCAGCCGTGCAAGAGAATACGACGAAGGTAGCTCCTAGTACGGCACATCGTGCCACGGTGAGAGACCTGCGACGCTTTGACGGCAGCTTCAGCATGCTTCTCCTGGCGCCTGCTACTGATTCTTGGGTGGCACCACGCCGGACATCAGCGCAGTGGCAATCCCCTGCGCCCCGCGATTCTCCAATACTTTGAAGACCACATCCTGGCCGGGCTTCAGCGCGTCCACGGCGGTGCGGAAATCCGTGGAATTTGTAACGGGCTTGTTGTTGATGGCAATGATCACGTCGCCGTGCGAAAGCCCGATATCTTCGCCAAAGCTGGCGGGATCGACGTTGAGCACCATCACTCCCTGGGTCGTGCCCTGCAAACCGAGACGGTGCGCACGGTCGGCGTTTAGGTCGGCCACGCGAATGCCGAACTCACCTGCTTCGCCGCCAGCATCGTCGCCAGAGTGAGTGTCGCCCTTGCTGGCAAGCTCCGGATAGAGCTTGTCGCGGTCCTCGACCGGCAACGTGAGCTCGTGCGTCTGCCGATCGTGGACAATCGAAACGCGCACTTTATCGCCAAGCGGGGTCGCCGACACGGGGTCGATCAAATCCGAGCCAACATGGATCGCCTTGCCGTTGATCGAGGTGACCACATCGCCCACCTTGATGCCGGCCTTGTCCGCGGGGCCGTTCGGGACGATGGTTTCCAGCACCACGCCGTAAGGCGCTCCCAGATTTCGCAACGTGATTGGATTGGTGGAACGCCCCTCGACGAACGTGACGCCGATTGAGGCGCGCGTCACATGTCCCTTGGTAACGATCTGGTTGTAGACGCCCAGCGCCATCGTGCTCGGTAGCGCGAAACCCACGCCCTCGTTTCCATAGCTGCGTGCGCCCGTCAAAATCGCGGTATTGATGCCGATCACTTGCCCGGCCAGATCGACCAGCGGCCCTCCGGAATTGCCCGGATTAATGGCCGCATCGGTCTGCAGGAAGCGTTGAAATTGCTGCTGGGTGAGGCCGCCGCGATCCTTCGCGCTGATGATTCCCGCCGTCACTGTGCCGGTGAGGTTGAACGGGCTGCCGATGGCAAGGACCCAATCCCCTACTTGCACGCCATCGGAATTACCGAGCTTCGCGTAAGGTAGATCGTGTCCTGCATCGATTTTGACGACCGCCAAATCGGTCAGCGTGTCCGTGCCAATGACCTTCGCGGTGTACTTTGTGGGATCGCCTATCAGCGTCACCTGGACGCGCGTGGCTTGATCGACTACGTGCTCATTCGTCAGAATGAAGCCGCTGGGATCGAGAATCACGCCCGAGCCCAGGCTGCGCTCCGCGTCAGAGCCACGGTCTGCGCCGTCGCCGCCCTGGTCCTGACCGCCAAAGAAACGGTCGAAATAATCCTCGAGCGGATCTTGACCTTGGCCATTGCCGCCGTTGGCGCCATTGCCACCACCATTGCCGCCATTACCGCCCTGCCCACCATTCGCGCGGGGACGCACGGGTCTATGCGCCTGCTCAATCACCTGCGTGGTGGAGATGTTTACCACAGCGGGCTCCACCTTCTTCACAATCGCGGAAAATGTGCTGGACATCACGACGGGATCGGGCACCGCGAGCGGTTTGCCGATCGCCGGGCTTTCACCAGCCGTGCGGCTGGCGCCAGCGCGGCCCGAGACGAGTGTTCCAATTATGATCCCCACGCCCAGTGTTGCCATCACCAGCAGGGTGGCCAAGAGCTTCTTGTTGCGTGCCCAACTGAGAATTTCGGTCATTTCCGCTCCCGCAGCCACCCGCTTTGAAACTACACCACAATCGTAGAAGTATAACACCGGCAGCAAGCTTCTGTTGCGGGCGTTGCGCCAGCTGTCGTGCGCTGAGCAGTACTATGAGCAAAGCGTAAAACAACGCGCGCTTCGAGCTTATCTGATACTCACGCACCACAAAAAAGTATGTGCTTGCTCAGCGGGCCGCGGGAACATTGGAGGAACGGATGGTGTCCATCATGGGATGCAACCCCGTGCTTCCATCGTCAGATGTCTTGGCGTCAGTTTTCTTAGCGCAGCCCTCTCCTGCTCGTCGGGATGTCGCCGAGAGTCGCCCGTCCCAAGTGCAACCGATCCGGATTACGTCAGACCGGAACTTATAGAACTGCTGAATAATCTGGCGACCGGTCCATCGGGGAAGGCCCTGAATTGCAACCGTGTCACAGATGGGACCGTCGCGAAGCTTACTCGCTGTGTACAACAGGCAGTTGCAGATCACGAAGCGTTCTTCGTTCGGTATTCCGTGCAGGGCATCGATTCCTTCGGCTACCGCGGACTGGCTGGAGATGGCGGTGTTTCTGTCTGGGCTGTGGACTATGACACCGGAGGTTGGATGGCCAAAGGCTTACCCAGGGACAGTCGCCTGTTGGACAGAAATCACATTGTCATCTATCCATGTGCGAAGCCATTGGCGTTAAGGGAGGACCGCCTTGGCTACCTGTCCTGCGTGACTGTACCCGAATGACTCGCGCCTCCACGTTGCCGAGCCGCACGATGCGTGTTTCCCCTTTTGTTGCGCCGGGCACGCACTCTGCTAAAATGAAAAACGCCGCCAATATGAAACCACGAACGCTCTACGAAAAGATCTGGGATTCCCACGTCGTCTACGAAGAGCCAAACAAGCCAGCGTTGCTCTACATCGATCGCCACCTGATCCACGAAGGCACTTCGCCGCAGGCCTTTGCGGGATTGCGCTCGGCCGGGCGAAAGGTGCGGCGGCCCGACCTCACCTTCGCGGTGATGGACCACTCCGTACCGACGATCACCAAGGATCGCTTCCTGCCCATCGTGGACCCGGACGCGGCCGCGCAATTTTCCGCGCTGGAAGTGAACTGCCGCGAATCCGGCGTGCGCCTTTTTGACATGCACAGCAGCAATCAAGGCATCGTGCACATCATCGGTCCGGAGCTCGGAATCACGCAGCCGGGTCTGACGATTGTTTGCGGAGATAGCCATACCTCGACACATGGCGCGTTTGGCGCGCTGGCTTTTGGCATCGGCACAAGCGAAATCGAACACGTGCTGGCTACGCAATGCTTGCAGCAGTCGCGTTCGAAGACCATGCACATCGTGGTGAACGGCAAGCGTACCAATGGCGTGACGGCGAAAGACGTGATCCTGGCGATCATCGGCAAAATCGGCATCGCCGGTGGCACCGGGCACGTCGTGGAATTTGCCGGCGACACGATTCGCGGGCTTTCCATGGAAGGCCGCATGACGGTCTGCAACATGACCATCGAGGGTGGCGCACGCGCCGGCATGGTCGCTCCAGACGAAACGACGATCGCGTATCTTGAAGGCCGGGCATTCGTTCCGCGCGGCCGGGAGTTTCAAGAACTCGCGGACTACTGGCGAACTTTGACGAGCGACAACGACGCCAAGTTTGACGCGGTGGTCGAACTCGACGGCGCGAAACTGGCCCCACAGGTGACCTGGGGCACCAATCCCGGCATGGTGGCCGCGGTCACCGACCGGGTGCCGGACCCGGGCTCGTTCCACGATTCGGATCAGCAGAAGGCCGTGGCGCGAGCGCTCGAATATATGGCGCTCAAACCAGGCACGAAGATCGAGGACGTGCCGGTGGATCGCGTGTTCATCGGCTCCTGCACGAATTCCAGAATTGATGATCTGCGCGCGGCGGCAAGAGTCGTGGCGGGCAAGCACATTTCGCAATCGCTGAAGGGCGCACTCGTGGTGCCGGGTTCGCGCGTGGTGAAGACGCAGGCGGAGAAAGAAGGCCTGGACAAAGTTTTCACCGACGCGGGCTTCGAATGGCGCGATGCTGGCTGCAGCATGTGCATCGGCATGAATTATGACGTGCTGCCCGCAGGCGAACGCTGCGCCAGCACCTCCAACCGAAATTTCGAAGGCCGCCAGGGCAAGGGTGGACGCACTCACCTGGTGAGCCCGATGATGGCGGCAGCGGCGGCGATTGCCGGGCATTTTGTGGATATCCGCGACTGGAACGTAACGAGCGCCGAGTAGCGTAAGCCGCACCAACTGAACTGTGAGGGTGAATGAAACCGTTTTCTGTACACACCGGATTGGTCGCGCCGCTTGACCGCATGGATGTGGATACCGATCAGATGATTCCCAAGCAATTCCTCAAGGGACTCACCCGCGAGGGTTACGGAAAGTTTCTCTTTTACGATTGGCGCTATCTGCCGGGCAATCAGCCAAATCCAGAATTCGTGCTGAATTTTCCGCGCTATGCGGGGGCTTCCGTCTTGCTGGCGCGCGCAAATTTTGGCTGCGGCTCAAGCCGCGAGCACGCGCCGTGGGGCATTCTGGACTATGGCTTTCGCGTGGTGATCGCCACAAGCTATGCAGATATTTTCTATAACAATTGCTTCAAAAACGGAATTCTGCCGATCACGCTTACCGATGAACAGGTCGAAGAGCTTTTTAGGCGTACCGAGAAAACGCCCGGATACAAATTGACAGCCGATCTGCCAAATCAGATCGTTTATGACGATCAAGGCCTCAAATATCACTTTGACCTCGATCCATTTCGCAAGTACGTGCTGCTGAAGGGCCTCGACGACATCGGTCTTTCGCTCGAACACGAGGACGCGATTTCAGCCTACGAAGAGAAAACGCACCCGCACGCCGATCAGGTCGGCGCCGTCGATATGAAAGTTTCGCACCCCCAGAATTAGGATCAGAGAGAAGAGGACTCGAAAAACTGGATGGCCAACTCGTGGGTGTGACCCTTGGCAAACTTCCTGTGGTGGGCGAGGCCGTACCGGATTTTGAGCTCCCGGACTCGATGGCAGTACCGCGACGATTGTCCGCTTTGGCTACGCCGGATCCCCTCATACTCCTCTTCTATCGCGGCTCTTGGTGACCTTTCTGCCTCCGCCAGTTGGCGGATTATCGCCAGCATTACGAGGAAATCCGCGCGGCCGGCGCGACCCTTGCCGGCATCTCGGTGGACCCGCCGGAAGCTTCCGAAACCTTGCGTCGCCAACTATGTTTGCCATTCACCATTTTGTGCGACACGGAACGACGCGTCGTTCAGGACTGGGATCTCTATAACGGGCGTGAAAAGGGAGGGATCGCCAAACCCGCAGTTTTCATCATTGGTGGCGACCTTACCGTGCGCTGCGTGTCGCTAGACACCGTATCCAGGCGCGTTCCCGCATCGGAAATCCTCCGCGTTCTCCGAAGTACGGGGCCAGTAAGCGGCGCCCGCCGGAGACTTTATATCCCGACTCCTGCCGGATTTCTTCGCGGCATAAAGAACCTCCTTCGATTCCACCCACACTCTCGCCGCAAACATTAAACCCGGGGCTTCCAGTTAAAAGTGCGGAAACATTTATTCTGGGTCGGGCTAGGCGAGCGCTATGCGGCGCGAAGATGGCGCGACCATCGTTGAAGGCAAACTCCTATTTGCTTGGTACCTTCACCACCGTGACCGACTTCACCATGCGTACCCAGCGCGCGGGCCGCTTTTCGTGCGGGGCCACGAGTTTGAAAGGTCCTTGCCCGGTGGGGAGCGGCGCGCCATCCATCGTATCCGCGAGCAGAACATCTGAATCAAGAAAGCCGGCGTCGAGTTCTGCGAGCGAGAACACCACGCGATAGCCGTCCTCCGCTTCCACCAGAATGTAGCTCGCGAGCAATGGCCCGCGAACCGCCTCGCCCTGCGGCACGCCGGCGCGCTTGAGCAAATCCGCGAGTGGCACGCCCTCGTACGCTTCCATTTTCTTATCGTGCGGATTCATCACCTTGAGCGTCTGCCGCGGCATCTTCTTCAAATCGTCCGCCGAAATCGTTAGCGGCGAGCTGACGTCGCCGCTAATCGTGATTTGCGCGCTGCCGGCCGGAGTTTGCGCCGCCAAGCCTGGGGCGAGCGCGCAGGCGGGAAGTAACAGGAGCGCTAGCCTTGCCCAGATCCTAGGCGCGCGCCGGTGAGGGTTCATTCCCCTCGGCGGAATGAGAAGCAGGGGCATTGCCGATCCTTGGCTCACTGGTTTCCTCTCACGGGTGTCCGTGCTTTTCGGTCGAATCGTATATAACCGCTTTTGACAAAGCAGGGCAATACATATAAATTCGTTAACGGCCACGTTAACTGCCGACAGAAAACAGACCAAAATAAAAGGAATCTCATGCATTTTACGTATTCTACTCGATTCTGCCGCTGCTCGATCCGTCTTGCCCTATTCGTCTGTGGATTGGTATGTCTGCTGCTACTGCAGCCGGGGCCATCGGCCCAGGTCTCTGCTTCGGTATCGGGCATGGTAACCGATTCTTCCGGTGCTCCGGTCTCGGGCGCGAGCGTTTCCGCCAAGGACTTGGATACGGGCGCGGTGCGTGAAGGAGCGACAGATGGCGCCGGCCGCTACCGTCTGCCGGCCCTTGCGGTGGGTCTCTACGAGTTAACCGTCACGAAGCAAGGTTTTGGACAGGTGGTACGCAGCGGCATCCATCTGGCCGTCGGGCAGGAAGCGATCGTGGATTTCGCGCTGCAAGTTGGCGAGGTGCGGCAGCAGGTCACCGTTAACGAAGAGGCTCCCTCCGTCAGCACGACCACGGCGGATATTTCCGGCGTGGTGGGCGAGCGGCAGGTGAAGGACTTGCCGCTCAATGGCCGCAGCTATGACGAGCTGCTGACGCTGAATCCGGGCGTGGTGAATTTTACCTCGCAGAAAACGGGCGGCGTGGGCGTTTCCAATTCCACGAACGGAAATAATTTCGCGGTAGACGGCAACCGGCCCCAGCAAAACCTATTTCTGCTGAACGGCGTCGAGTTCACGGGCGCGGCGGAAAATGATATGCAGCCGGGAGGCACGAGCCAGGAATTGCTGGGAGTGGACGCGGTGCGCGAGTTCAATGTGCTGCGCGATTCCTACGGCGCGAAGTACGGCAAGCGGCCGGGCGCCCAGGTCACCATCATTACGCAATCCGGCACGAATCAGTTGCATGGCACCGTGTACGAGTTTCTGCGGAACAATGCCCTGGACGCGCCCAACTATTTCGATCAAGGCTCGGCGCCTCCATTTCAACGCAACCAGTTCGGCGGAGCATTGGGCGGGCCGATCGTCAAGCAAAAGACTCTCTTCTTCGTGAATTACGAGGGGCTTCGCCAGCATCTCCATCAGACCGGCGTTGATCTTGTGCCGGATGCCAACGCGCGCGCAGGATCATTGCCGTGCAAATTGGTGACGCCGGCACCCAGCCCGTGTCCGGGCTCCGGGCTGGTGTTTGTCGGAGTATCGTCGCTGATCAATGCGTGGCCGGTGCCGAGCGCCGGAGCCCCGGACTTTGGCGGGATCTCGGAGGCGTTCAACAGCCCGTTGCAAACCATTCGCGACGACTTTGGTACGGCGCGCGTCGACCACATTTTTTCAGAAAGTGATTCGCTCGCTGCCGTGTACACGGTGGACGACAGCGCCGACGTCACGCCGACCAGTACGAACCTGTACAGCACCGACGTGGAAAGTTTGCGCGAGCAGGTGGTGAGCATCGAGGAAACGCACGTGTTTTCTCCTTACCTGCTCAATACGGCAAGGATCGGCTATTCGCGGGCGGCGTATTTCTTTACCGGTGAGCCGACTCCAGGAACCTTGGCGGGGAGTTTGCCGGGATTCTTGTCCGGCGATCCGATCGGAGCACTGGTGGTGGGCGGCAGCGCCGCGTCCAATCCCACGGCGCAAATCAGCCTCGCGGGAAGCAACAACGGCAGCAACTTGCGCGTCGCACGAAATCTCTACACCTACGAAGACCGTGTAGCTCTGACCAAAGGGCGCAACGCGTTTTCCTTTGGTGTGTGGCTGCAGCAGGTGCAATCCAACGAGGAATTGGCGCTGAGCCAGTACGGCCAAGCGACATTCACCAGCCTGCAGACGCTATTGCAAGGCACGGTCGGCACATTGCTTTACGATCCGGCGCCTACGGAGATGAATTGGCGGACGCTCCTCGGCGCGGTCTACGCCGAAGACGTAATCCGCCTGACGCCGGAACTTACGTTATCGCTCGGATTCCGCGATGAGTTCACCACCGGCTGGAATGAGGCGCACGGTCGTGCGTCGAACTATGTCTATTCAAATGGCGTGATTCAAACGCAACCACAGATCGGCGAATCCGATCTCACCGTAAACAATGCCAAATTCCTGCCGCAGCCACGCATCGGGTTGGCCTGGGCGCCATTCAGCAGCAAGACGGTGTTTCGCGCCGGTTTCGGCATGTACAACGATTTGCAGGACGCGCTGGGATATCGCACGGATCAAAACGCCCCGTTCAATCCCACCTTCAGCCTGCCGAACGAGGCGGTGTCTTCGCTACCGATCTCGACGGCGGCGCCGGTGCCCGCAACGGCAAAGCTTGTCCCTGGCGGGATTCAGCCGGACTTGCAAACGCCAACCTTGATTTCCTATTCGCTGCGCGTGGAACAGCAAATCACACCCAATACGGCGTTAATCGTTGGTTACGTGGGATCGCATGGCTACCACGAACTTATCGGCATCGACGCAAACGAACCATTCCCGGTGGTGTGCCCAGCGTCACCGTGCCCGGCGAGCTATCCGGGCAGTTTTCCTGCGGGAATCGCAGGAACGGCTATTCCCGCAGGAAGCTATTACGTGTCTTCTGCAGCCAAACCGAACCCGGCCATCGCGAATACGTGGACGTATTTCTCCGAGGGCGACAGCTCCTATAACGCACTGCAGGTGGACGTGAACCACCGCTTCGGCGGAGGACTTTTCCTGCGCGGCGTTTATACGCGGTCCAAAGCGCTCGACGATGGCGATTCGCTCAATGCCACCACTTCAGGCGGTGAACCGGCGCTGGCATCCAATCCGTTCGACCTGAAGGCCGACTGGGGCCTGGCAAATTTCGATGTGCGCAACGCCGCGGTGATTACGGCGATGTACGACCTTCCCTTCGGGCGGGGCCGTCATTTTGTGAGCGGCTGGAACGGTTTTGCCAATGGCGTTGTGAGTGGCTGGTCGCTCACCTCGATCGTGACGGCACAGAGTGGCTTCCCATTCACGCCGCAGCTCAGCTACAACCCTTCCAACAATGGAGACACCCGGAATCCGGTACGTCCTTTCGTAAATCCGGCGTTCACCGGGCCTGTGATCCTCGGCACGCCAACGCAATGGTTCAATCCGGCGGCGTTTCTGGCCCCGCCGAACGGCAGCGGATTTTATGGGGATCTTGGCCGCGATACGCTGATCGGACCCGGACTGGCGGAATGGGAGTTTTCGGTGCTAAAAGACACGCCGATTCGCGAACGTCTGAACCTGCAATTTCGCGCGGAACTGTTCAATCTGCTGAATCGCGCGAACTTCAACCAGCCGAATGCGGTCGTGTTCACGCCGACGGGAGTTTCGCCCACGGCCGGAGTTATTACCAGCACATCCAACACGTCGCGGCAGGTGCAGCTCGGCCTCAAACTGATCTGGTGATCTGAATGGCCGGTTGGATCCCGCAAAAGCATCGGCTTAAGGGGCGGGAGACTCGGGCGCCGCGGGCGCGGCACCCAAGATTTCTGCCATCAGGATTCCCGCGAAAATCAGGCCAGCCCCGCTGAGGGCGCGTAATGAGAGCCGCTCGCCCAACATCACGTAAGAGGCGATCGCCGCAAACACCGGCTCCAAACTGAAAAGAATCGCGGTATGCGTAGGCGTGGTGTGTTGCTGCGCCCAGACCTGCGCCGAAAACGCGAGCGCGGTGGCGAGCGACGCGGTGAGCACGATCGCCAGAATGAGCCCAGGCGTCATACGGAAGCGGGCGGGCTCCCAGCCAGTGGCTGATAGCAAAGGCACGGCCAGCAAAGACAGCAGCGCCGTCATGCCGATCTGATACGTGCTCAGCGCTCCCGGTGAGTGCTTGGGGCTGAAGTGCCCGACGAAAAGAATGTGCAGGGCGAAGGCCACGGCGCAGCCTCCGACAATCAGATCACCGTGATTCAGGTGCGCGAAGCCGGAAGGCGGGACCGTCAGTAGATAGAGCCCAGCGAGCGCCGCCACCACCCCCATCCACACCCATGCGCCAATCGCTTTGCGCCACAGCAATCCATGCAACATCGGCACCAGCACCACGCTCGACCCGGTAATGAATGCGGCTTTCGAAGGTGTGGTGCTGGCCAAGCCCACGGTCTGAAAGGCGTAACCCGCGAACATGAAGACGCCGATCCAGGCGCCCGCCAGCAGTTCGGCGCGATTGGTCTTCGCCAAGGCCGCGCGAAATATTACGGCCAAGAGAATCAACGCCAAAACAAAACGTGCGGCGAGGAAGGCAAAGACCGAAGCCTCCGCGAGAGCGTCCTTCACAAGCACGAAGGTTGTGCCCCAAATAAGGGCGCAGCAGGCCAGGGCAAGGTCGGCCTTCAGACGCCGGCTCATCGCGGGGCCTCGGCATACAGAAAACGCGCGCGACTGCATGAGCTTTCTTTGAGGAAGGGTCGTGCGTGCTTATACGGAGCTGCTGCCGCGCGGCTAAACGGCGTCACGGACGGACGGCAATTCCCTGCATTTCGAAATGCGCGCCCCGCACGAGCGAAGCGACGCCGATGAATGCGCGCGCCGGGAAGTTCTTATGAAACTGCTTGCTGTAAACGGCGTTGAAGCGGTCGTAGAGGGAGAGATCGGTACAAAAAACCTGCGTGTAGACCACGTCGTCCCACTGAATGCCGGATTCGGTCAACGTCTTCTGAAAATTCTCGAAAAGCAGGTTCATCTCACGATCGAGGTCGGCGGGTGCTTGGCCCGTCGAGGGATCGTTGCCAATATGGCCAGCGAGGTAGATCGTATTGCCGGTCACGACGGCCTCGCTGAACGGAAGTTGCCCGAGGGCGCCCGCGGGTGTCACATATCTCTTTGCGGCACGTTGCTGCGCCATCGAACGCTGCGCGGCCGGCAAGCTGGCCAGACCGAGAATCAACAAGCCTGCGCACAGCGCCTTTGCCATGGTTCGAGAGAAATTCCCAGTCATCGTTTCCTCCGTAGATTGCGTAGCTCGATCTGATTCGTGCTGCTCAGTGCTGCGTACTGGTTGAAGAAGCTTCGTACACCGTATGGCCGCCGGTGATGGTGCGCAGTACATGCACGCGAAAGAGATTTGCGGGTGGGACTTTCGTCACATCGTCCGAAAGCACCACGATGTCCGCGTATTGCCCGGGCACGAGACGCCCTTTTTTCGCTTCGTCGAATTCCGCGTAAGCCGCCCCAGCCGTATAAGCGTGAATGCACTCGTCCATCGAGATTTTTTCCTGCGGCTGCCAACCGCCTGGAGGTCCGCCGTCTGTCAACTCCCGCGTGACGCACGCATGCAGTCCCCGCATGGGATTGATCGCCTCCACCGGATAATCGGTGCCGAACGCGAGCGGAACGCCTAAATTGAGAAGAGTGTGCCAGGCATAGGCCCCCTTGATGCGTTCAGGGCCCAGACGCCGCTCCGCCCAGCGCATATCGGTGGTCTGGTGAGAAGGCTGCATGGAGGCAATTACGTGGAGCGACGCAAATCGAGAGAAGTCTTCGGGCGCGATGATCTGCGCGTGTTCGATCCGATCGCGGCGGTCGCGCGAGCCATTCGCGGCAACAACTGCGGCAAAAGCATCGAGCGCCACACGGTTGGCGCGGTCGCCAATGGCATGGAACGCGAGCTGAAACCCGGCGCGATCCCGTTCGATGGACATGCGATTTAATTCCGGAGGATCGACGCGCAGGATGCCGCTGGATTTGGGATCGTCCGAGTAAGGCGCAAGCAATGCGGCCGTAGTCGACCCTAGCGCTCCGTCCATGAATCCCTTGAGAGCGCCGGTTTTGAGCCAGGGATCGGTAGTCCCTCCGTCGCGGCGCATCTGCTCCAATTGCGTGAGCGGCAATTCGAAGGTGAGCCATTCCGAGATGCGCACCGGGAGCTTCCCTTCCTGCTTTAGCTCGCGATACAGCAGGAAATCATCCCAGGAAGAGTAGTCCTGGATCGAGGTCAGCCCATTGGCAGCGGCCTCCTGCAGTGCGAGCTCGATGCCGTGAAGCCGCTGCTCGCGTGTTGCGCGTGGAATCTTCCGGCCCACGAGTGCCATGGCGGAATCTTCCTCGAGCATTCCGTCCGGCTGGCCGTCCGCGGCGTGTTCGATCTTTCCACCCGAGGGATTGGGCGTGGCTGCGGTGATGCCTGCCAGTTGTAGAGCCTTCGAATTTGCCACCGCCACGTGTCCGGAAATGTGCGAGAAGAATGCCGGGTGATCGCCGGTGACCTCGTCCAGCTCTTGGCGCGTGGGAAAGTTTGGAGGATTCCACAGCGTGTGATCCCAGCCGCGTCCGGTGATCCATTCGCCCGGCTTCGCGGTGGCCACTCGCGCCCGCACCCGCTGCTCGAATTCCGCAATCGATTTCGCGCCTTCGAGATCGACCGAGAGTTTCGCCTGTCCGCCCGAGGCCAGATGCAGGTGCGCGTCGTTGAAACCGGGCATCGCGAAACCGCCTTGCAAATCGATCACCTGGGTACGCGCGCCGGTGCGCTTGCGAATATCGGAAGTGCTGCCAGTGGCGATGATCGTCTCGCCGCGTGCGGCCAGAGCCTCGACCCGCGGCTGTTTGGGATCGCCGGTATAGATCACGCCATTGATGAGGGCCAGATCGGCGGGTCCACT
>DATNLT010000092.1:0-17723 GCA_035602725.1 Candidatus Acidiferrales bacterium | reverse complement strand
ACCTACTTCCGCGTCATCCGCAGCTCGATCATCATCCGTTCCTCCCCTTTGTCGTCGATCAGGAAATGGCGATGGAGGAGAACGTGGCCGTCTTCTTCAAGGTGTGCGCGCGCGACCGTCTTGCGCCCAGGACGATCGGGGTCGAGGGGCGTGGTCCAAAGGACGATGTTCTTCCCATCGAACGTGCCGTCGCTTTGGCGAATCGACATCGTCGTCTGCCGCGAGTCGAACCACACGGTTGTGAAACGATTCGTTTTGGAATCGAAGCCGGAGATTCCGGTGCCGGTGGTCTTCGTTCCGTCAGACTCGAAGAAGGTAAAATCCGACTGCAGAAACTTGCCATCCTGGATCATGAACTGCTTACACGTGCCCTTCGTCACGATCGGCTTCCCGTTCATCGGAAAGAACGTCTTGATGACGTCCCAATCGCCCGCAAATTGCGCGAGGAGCTTCTGACCGGCGCCCGGCACGTTCGGTGGCTCGTATTGATTGTGGGTTTGCTGCGCGACCGCCGCAGTAGCAAAGAGCAACGTCACCGCAATCCATTTCGTCATGGCGCGGGATGATATACGAAAATCGCAAGCTCCGCACGCCTTTTGGGTTAGCGAGCCGAATGCTCGGACAAGCTTCACATGCATTACAATTTCCGAATACGCCGTCAACGCACGCTGGGGCGGCCAACCTGCGTTGTCTAACATCAAGATGCGTCTCAAGGTGGTATCCTTGCTCGCGTCGCCAGAACAAAGACAAAATCGGCGGTTGCAACGTAGCTGGCGGCCAAAGGAGGCTTCTTCATGAACAGGACGATGGGTTTGGTTTGTGTTGCGCTGCTGACATGCGGTGCCGCCATTGCGCAGAGCGGGGATAGCGCAAAGGCCCCGAAGTCCGTAGTGGTTCACTTGCAAAGCGCGCAGGGACAAGATGCGGGAACCGCCACGCTAACCACGGCAGTCACCGGCGTGCGAGTCCGGCTCACGGTGAAGAATCTGCCGCCCGGCGAGCACGGAGTGCACATCCACCAGGTGGCGAAATGCGATGCCCCGGACTTCAAGTCCGCCGGCGCGCACTTCAATCCCGACACCAAACAGCACGGCCTGGAGAACCCCAATGGTCCTCACGCGGGCGACATGCCGAATTTAAAGGTGAAGCCCGATGGAACATCGAATCAGGCCATCATCGCGCCCAACGTGAACATGAACGGCGCCAGCGATCCGCACTCGATTTTTGCCAACGGTGGGACGGCGCTGGTGATTCACGCCAAGATGGACGACCAGAAAACCGATCCCTCCGGTAACTCCGGAGACCGTATCGCGTGCGGCGTGATCATGATGCCGGGACACTGATCCGACAACGGACGGAGTTGGCCGGAATGAGTTGGCGATAGAGCCAGATTGCGATTACGACGATGGCTACTGGATGCGCTGAGGTTCGGCGCCGCGGCCGATGAGGGATTCGAAAATCGCGAGGACGTGCCGCCGGTACTCGACAACCCGGTATAGCACACTGCGCAGTTGCGGCTCGCGTTCCGCTTCGCGATGCCACTTCGCCAGAACCTCTGGTGGCACGGAAATATCGCGTCGCAGGTTATCGGCGCTATGTCCCCTCAGGAAGAGGCCATAGAAAAAAGCTGCCTCCCGCTGCGGGAAGTCAAAGTCGCGCGCGGTCTCGTCGGTGACTAGCGGGTTGATGGTCAGTTGGCCCATGGCTGAAGAAAAATGCAGTTTACCCGAAACGCGGCCTCCGTCAAGGGGAAGCGGGTACTAGTTTTATATAATTGATTCTACGGGAGTTGTACTAGCGTGAGGTCCGTGCATAATCGCGCAGCACAGTGATATTGGGCTCGTAGGAACCGATTCGCCCGGCATCCACCGGCAGGCCCATCTTTTCAGCAAGATCCAGGTTGATCCCGGCGCGATCCAATTCCGAAAGGCTAAAACCGACGGCAGGCAGGATCCGATTACTTTCTCCCGGATAGACAGGCCGGGGCGGGCGGTGCCGATTCCAGGGGCGCCGCGAAAGCTCAAAGAACTGCTGCCAATCTCGCTTATTCCACATCATCGCTATATCCCTGTTGCCGTGAGGGACTCGCTGCCCATTGTGATGCGAGGTGACGCCTAGTGGTCGCTTGGGCGGCAGGCCCGATGTCTCCGTATACGCTTGATTCCACGGAGCGTCTACGAGAATCGTATGGGAATATGTCCAGGACGTGAATAACGGATGGAATCTTCGGACAGCAGCCTGAAGGGTCCTGCAGGTGCGATTCGCTCGGCTGCTATTCCTGCCCTTGATTGCTATACTGAGCCTTCCGAAGAGCGTTTCACGAATCGATTCATGACGAAGCCGCACATTGTCGTGCATTACCACGAGCTCTGGCTCAAGGGTGGAAACCGCCGTTTTTTCCTGGGAAAGTTGATCACCGCCATTAAGAGAGCCCTCGAGGGCGTGGGCGTCGAGAGACTGCATTGCCCGGGCGACCGCGTCGTAGTCGAATTGCGCGAGGGCGCCGCGGCCGAGCCGGCTGTGGAGCGATTGTCGCGCGTGTTCGGAATCGCATACTTTGCGGTGGCGCACGTGATTCCCCGCGAACAGGCGGATGCGGATGCAAGTTCCATCTGCCGGATCGCATGGGACGAATTGGCGCCGCTCACTTTTTCGAGTTTCGCGGTGCGCGCAAAGCGAAGCGACAAGACATTTGCACGAACGAGCGGCGAGATTGAATCGCTTGTCGGCCGCTACCTGCTCGACCGGCTGCGCGAGGCGGGCCGCGAAGTCCGCGTGAACTTGAACCAACCGGAAGTTACCTGCCGGATCGAAATCACGCGAGACTCCGCACTCCTGTACGCACACAAGATTCCCGGCGCCGGCGGTTTGCCGCCCAACACCGCCGGCCGCATGACCTGTTTGCTTTCCGGCGGATTCGATTCGGCGGTGGCAGCTTACAAAATGATGCGGCGCGGAGCACACGTTTCCTTCGTGCACTTTTGGGGCGGCGGCGCGCAAGCAGGAGATTCGTCGGTCCATGTGGCGCGTGACCTCGTACGCAGGCTGGTTCCGTGGCAATTCACCGCTAAGCTCTACCTAGTCCCTTTTGAGCCTCTGCAACGCGAGATAGTGGCGCACGCGCCCGAGACGTTTCGAGTGTTGCTCTACCGCCGGCTTATGCTGCGAATCGCCGAGCACTTTGCGCGGCAAAATCATTCGCTGGGCATCATCACGGGCGATAGCTTGGGCCAAGTCGCTTCCCAAACGCTGCACAACATGGCGGCGGTCGGGTCGGTGGCGCAGATGCCCCTCTACCGGCCGCTCGCGGGAGATGACAAAATGGAAATCCTCGTGCTCGCCAGAAAAATCGGCACGCACGATATTTCTGCCGAGCCTTTTCATGATTGTTGTCCGATTTTCATGCCGCGTACACCGGCACTGCACGCCACGATCGCCGAATTGGATCAAGCGGAAGCGAAGCTTGACGTGCCCGCGCTTGTCGCGCGGGGCGTAGAAACCACCGCGCACGAGCGCTATAAATGCGTCGCGGGAAGTGTGGAGCGGGTAGAATCGCTGCGCTCGACGACTGCTAAGGTTTGAGATGGCGAGTGTGCGAGCGCGTTGTGTTTATGTGCGATAGCTCGCGTTGATGTGCACGTATTCCGCGGTAAAGTCGCAGGTCCAGACGCGAGCGCGCCCTTTTCCCGCTCGCAAATGCATCGCAATCGAGATATTCGGCTCCAAAAGCTTCTCGTGTGCCACGCCCTCGTCGAAGGGCAGAGCTCGTCCGCGCTCGAAGACGTGGATTCCCGCCATGCGAATCGCCGCGCGTTCCGGGCGAAAGGGCACTCCGGCGCGTCCTGCGGCGGCAAGTATACGCCCCCAATTTGGATCGCCGCCGGCGAGGGCGGTTTTTACCAACGGAGACGTGGCAATCGTGCGCGCCACCTGTTCCGCCCCCGCTTGATCGGGAGCGCCACGAATTTCAATTTCTACGACGTGCGAGGCGCCCTCGCCATCCGAGACAATCGCCAGCGCGAGAGAGTGGCAAACTTTTTCGAGCGCTTTTAGAAATGCTTTATAGCCAGGCCCGGATGCGCTAAGCGCGGACGCACCGGATGCGCCACTCGCGATCACCAGTGCGGTGTCATTCGTGGAAGTGTCGCCATCCACCGTGATCGAATTGAATGTCCGGCTCGCCACATCGGCCAACGCGCTGTGCAATACTTCCGGCGCCGCCGCCGCGTCGGTCACCACGTAGGCGAGCATCGTTGCCATATTGGGATGAATCATTCCTGCGCCCTTCGCGCAACCTAGCAGACGGACCTGCTTGCCACCGATGCGGCATTGCGCCGCCGCCCATTTCGGGCGCGTGTCCGTTGTCAGGATGGCTTGCGTGAGCCCGTCATAATTCACCGGTAGCGCCACCGCGGATTTTGTCAACTCGGGAAGCGCGGAGAGTATTTTTTCCACGGGCAGCGGGATCCCGATCACGCCGGTCGAGCAAACCAAAATCTGCTCGCGCTTGCAATGGATGGCTTTGGCGGTGGCCTGCGCCGTCGCGACGGACGCGCGCATGCCGGACGGACCGTTCGCGCAGTTCGCATTGCCTGAATTGACCACCACAGCGCGGATCCGGTTTGCCGCAGCCTTAAGGTGTTTCTCGCAAAGCACCACGGGCGAGGCCTTGGCTAGGTTCTGCGTGAAAATTCCCGCCGCAGCCGCCGGCTCGTCCATAAGGATCAGGCCAAGGTCCAACCGATTCTTGCGCCGCAATCCGCACGCCGCCGACGCATAGCGGAAGCCCTTGGGCAGTGCGTTTACTGGAATCGTGTCGGGTACGTTCATGGACAGAAGGCCTTCTTCCTGCGCAAGATCATCGCGGTGCGTTCTCGGACGCAAGTGTCTTGCGCCACTTGGCAATGGCCGCTCGCACTGTTTCGATCGCCGTGCCTCCATAAACCGAATGCGCGCCAAGCGAAGAATCGACGCTCAAAGCGGCATAAAAATCCTCATCGAAGGCGGGAGAGAATTCGCGCAATTGTTTGAGGGGTGTGGTGGTCCATGCCTGTCCAGTGCGTTCCGACGCGCGCAACACTTTTCCAGTGATCTCGTGCGCCTGCCGGAAGGGTACTCCGCGCCGGACCAAATAGTCCGCAGCATCAGTCGCCAGGAGCGCGGGGTCGGACGCCAAATCGCGCATCCGCGCTGCGTTTATGTGCGTTGCCGCGATGGCTCCGGCAGCTACTTCGACGAGGGCAATAGCTTGATCGTGCGCCGCGAAGACGGGCTCTTTGTCTTCTTGTAGATCGCGCTGATAGCTGGTCGGCAAGCCCTTCAGCGTGACGAGAAGCGTCATCAGCGACCCTACGAGCCTTCCTGTCTTGCCGCGCGTCAGCTCCCATGAGTCTGGATTCTTCTTCTGTGGCATCAGGCTACTTCCGGTAGCGTATTCGTCCGGCAGCGTGATAAATCCAAATTCCTGTGAAGCAAACAACACGAAATCCTCCGCAAGCCGCGAAAGATGAATGCCCAAGACTGCAAGCGCAAATAAATATTCGAGCGCGAAGTCTCGGTCGCTTACGGCATCGAGGCTATTTGCAGTTGGGAGCGCAAAACCCAGTTCGTGGGCAAGCGCTTCGCGGTTGACGGTAAATGCGCATCCCGCCAAGGCACCCGATCCCATCGGACATTCATCGGCCGCCTGTGCCGCTCCCGCGATTCGTACCGTATCGCGATGGAAAGCCGAAAGATGCGCCAGCAAAAAGTGGGAAAATAGAATTGGCTGGCCGTGCTGCATGTGCGTCATACCGGGCATCGGCGCACCGAGATTTTTCTCGGCCTGATCGAGCAAAGCTAATTCCAGCCGGTCCAAGCTCTGCCTCAAGCTTGCGGCCGCTTCCTTTACGAACAGCCGAAAATCCGTGGCGATCAACTCGTTGCGGCTGCGTCCGGTGTGCAGCTTCGCGCCGAGCGGACCAAGTTTTTCGATCAGCGCCATCTCGACGAAGTGGTGCACGTCTTCCGCGGCGGATCGATCGAGCCATTCCGGCTCGCCCTCGGCGCGATTCGCAATTGCATCAAGCGTGGCAAAAATCCTTTGCACCTCATCGCCGGTGAGGATTCCAACCCCTTCTAAGGCGTGGGCCCAGGCGCGATCGACGGCGATCTCATAAACCAGCAATCGCCGGTCGAACGAAAACGACCGCTGGAACTGGTCGAAAATCTCGTTCGGGCCGCGGTCGAATCTGCCGCTCCACATCCGGCCGCCGCTGTCGGTGGGTCGCGGAGCGTTCACTTCTTAAAGTCTCCCTGCGTCACCGTCACCGGGAGCGCGAACAGATTGATGAAGCCCTCGGCATCTTTGGGGTTGTAGCGCGTCATCGCAAAGCTGGCCAAATCCTTGCGATAGAGCGAATAGGGGGAATCGCGATGGGTGAAATCCACATTCCCCTTGTAGAGACGCATGCCGATAGTTCCTGTCACGCGCTGTTGCGTGCTGGCAAAGAAAGCGTCAAGCGCTTCCCGAAGCGGCGTAAACCATAGCCCGTAATAGACAAGCTCCGCATACCGAAGCGACAGTAATTCCTGATAGTGCGCGGTTTCGCGATCGACGCAAAGCGCTTCGAGTTCGCGGTGCGCCAAAATCAATAGGGTGCCGCCCGGCGTTTCGTATGCACCGCGCGACTTAATTCCCACGAGGCGATTTTCCACCAGATCTATGCGGCCAACGCCGTTCGCCGCGGCGATATCATTGAGAATTTCCAATAGGGCAACCGGTGCAAGCCTTTTCCCATTCACCGAAACCGGAACGCCTGCCTCGAAACCGATTTCCACTTCGGCCCCGGCGTCCGGTGCTTTTTCGGGCGAGACGATCCATTGCCACATCGCCTCTTCCGGCGCGTTCGCAGGATCTTCGAGAATTCCGCCTTCGTGCGAAAGGTGCCAGATATTGCGGTCGCGGCTATAAATATTGGCTTTGCTTTGTTCGATCGGGATCCTATGCTCGCGCGCGTAGGTGATCGCATCCTCTCGCGAGAAAATCTTCCATTCGCGCCATGGTGCGATGATTTGCAGCTTCGGCCCGAGCGCTTTATAGGTCAGCTCGAAGCGAACCTGGTCATTTCCTTTGCCGGTACATCCGTGGGAAACCGCATCGGCGCCTTGCTCGAGCGCCACTTCCACTTGCCGTTTGGCGATGACCGGCCGTGCAAACGAGGTGCCGAGAAGATACTTGTGTTCGTAGACCGCTCCGGCCTTCAGTGTCGGCCAAATGTAGCGGGTAATGAATTCTTCGCGCAGGTCTTCGATACTGGCAGAGGAAGCTCCCGTAGCCAACGCCTTACGCTTGGCGGCCTCAAGGTCCTCTTTTTGGCCTACGTCGGCAATCATGGCGATCACTTCGCAGCCGCCATAGGTTTCTTTCAGCCACGGAATAATGATGGAAGTATCCAGCCCGCCTGAATAGGCGAGCACAACTTTTTTTGGCACTGGTTGGTCCCTTCAGCTCAATAGCATCAGCAGGATGGCTTTTTGCACGTGTAAGCGGTTTTCTGCCTGGTCATACGCGATCGAGCGCGGCGAATCCATGAGGCCCGCGCTTACTTCCAAACCTCGATGCGCCGGCAGACAGTGCAGAAACACCGCCTCTGCCTCAGCGTGTTGCATCAGCGCTTCGTTCACCTGGAAGTTTGCAAAGGCGCGCTCGCGTTCCTGGGCTTCACTTTCCTGGCCCATACTGGCCCACACGTCGGTATAAACGGCCTGCGCACCCGAGACAGCCTCCTCCGCAGAGCGGAAGAGCTCGATCTTTCCTCGTGTGTCCTTGGCGGCGCGTTTTGCTTCCGCCACAATCTCCGTCGCCGGCTCGTACCCTACCGGCGTGGCCACGCGGACGTGTGCGCCGACGCGCGCTCCGGCCAGCAGCAAGGAATGGCACATGTTGTTGCCATCGCCCACATAGGCGAATTTCAATCCCCGCAGATTACCGAAACGTTCCTCCAACGTAAAAAAGTCGGTAAACGCCTGGCACGGATGGTAACGGTCCGATAATGCGTTAATCACCGGAATCGAAGCGTACTGGGCCAATTCCTCGATCACACCTTGCTCGAACGTTCTGGCCACGATTCCCTGCACCCAGCGTTCCAGATTTTTCGCTACGTCCTTAATGGATTCGCGCTCGCCCAAGTGCGTGAGAGTATGGTCCAGGAACACCGCGCCCCCACCCAGGCTCTGCATGCCAACATCGAAAGTCGTTCGCGTGCGGAGGGAGGGCTTTTCAAAAATCAGAGCCGCGTAGCGGCCCGGCAGAGCGTTGCGATAGGTTTCCGGTCTGGCCTTCACATCTGCGGCCAAGTGAAATAGCTCTCGAACCACGAGGGCGGGCCATTCCATACCCGTTAGCAGATCGCGGGTGATACCGAGAGATGCTGGGGCTAAGGTATTCATGCTCGGCTTATCTCGCGGCCACAAGCGATCGCTTGCCCTGCGTGTCTCCCGCCCTTGACGCACTTCGCACGGCATGCACGGCCGCCTTTTTCGGCTGAGTCCGAGGTGTTTTTGCAAGCACCGCTTCCATCCGCGTTAAGAAGTCTTTCACTTGCGAAGACATGATAATGAAGGGCGGCACGAATCGAAGCGTGCTTTGCTGGGTGCAGTTGATCAATAATCCCCGCCGGAGAGCTTCGTCAACGAACGCCTGTCCGTCCATCGTCAGCTGCATACCCTGCATCAGGCCTTCGCCGCGAATTTCAGTAACAAAGTCGAATTTCCCAGATAATTGCTCGAGTCCGGCGCGCAACTCCGCCCCGCGGTCGCGAGCATTGGCGAAGAGGCCGTTCTCCTCCACCACTCTTAGAAACTCAAGAGCCACCGCGCAAACCAGCGGGCCGCCTCCAAACGTCGAGCCATGCATGCCCGGCGAGAAGGCCGATGCAAACTTTTCCTTCGCCATCATGGCACCCAGCGGCAACCCTCCCGCCAATGGCTTTGCGACCAACACAATATCTGGCTGACTGGCAAATTTCTGGTACGCGAAGGCCCGTCCCGTGCGGCCCAAACCACATTGAATCTCGTCGGCAATTAGCGCGGCGTCATGTTGCGAAGCTAGTTCTCGCGCGCGATTCCAGAATCCCTCACTTACGGTGCGAATGCCGCCTTCGCCCTGGATGGGTTCCATGATGACGGCGCAAACCGATTCGTCGAACTTCGCTTCAAGGTCGGCTACGTCATTAAATCGGACGAATTCCGCGCCCGGCACGAGAGGCTCAAAGGGCTTGCGGTATTTCTCCGGCCAGGTGATCGAAACAGCCCCGAACGTTCGGCCGTGAAACGAGTTCTCGAGGGCCAGAATCTTCGTCTTTCCCGCATCATGCTTGCTGTGTGCGTAGGCGCGCGCTAACTTGAGCGCAGCTTCCACCGCTTCCGCCCCGCTATTCGCGAAAAAAACACGATCCATGCCGGACCATTTGGCGAGTTTGCGCGCAAGTGGTCCTTGGTAGGGGTTGTGGAAGAGGTTGGAGACATGCGTCAGACGCCCAGCTTCACGCCGTAGGGTTCGCACCAACCGTGGGTGCGCGTAACCCAACGCATTCACCGCAATTCCTCCCAGGAAGTCGAGGTAGGCGCGGCCGCGCTGGTCGTAAAGCGTGCAGCCTTTGCCGTGAGTGAATACCAGCTTAGGGCGCTTGTACGTGTTGGCGAGATAGCGTTCCGCTTCACGGATGGTTACGCCAAAGGAAGCATTTTTTCGAGAGACACTTTTCTTAGGATTGGGCATGGGCAACCAGTTATGACGCCATTCGCGCGGCTGCTGGGTATGCCGCCGGAAGGACTCGTGTGCCAGGACCCTTGCCGCCATTTGCCGCGGACAGAAGCCCGTCGGCCAGCCCTCCCCCCACAATTCTCACTTGCTGGACGCCGGCATCGAGGGCGCGCTTGCACGCTTCCAGTTTTAGCACCATACCGCCGGAGACTTTGTGGTGGCGGATCAAGTCTTCCACTTCGCTGGCGGAGACGGCCTTTAGCACCTTTCGACCATCAAGCACGCCGGCCACGTCGGTGAGGTAGATCAACCGATCTGCGTGAATAAATTCAGCACACGCTGCGGCCATGTGGTCGGCATTAATGTTATAGAGTTCACCATCGGCGCCTAGCCCGAGACACGATGCCACCGGCACGACGCCGTTGCGCCAAAGCGATTCGATAAACTCCACATTGACGCCCGTCAAATACCCGACGTAGCCCAAGCCGCCGGTAATTTCGTTGTGCACCATCGGCTCGGCGAGAAACGTTCCCGCATCCGAAGCGCAAAGCCCGATGGCCGGCTGTCCAGCCTGCGAAATGGCTCCGGCGACGCGCTTGTTCAGCAACCCGCCAAGAACCATCACGGCTACGTCTCGCGTCTCGCGATCGGTCACGCGCAAACCACCCACAAAACGGCTCTCGATACCCATGCGCTGCAGCGTCGAGGTAAAGATCTTTCCGCCGCCATGCACGATCAGCAACTCATGGCCTTCCTGCGCCAAGGTTGCAATCTGGCGCGCAATGCCCGCCACCGTCGCCAGATCATCGAGCAGCGCTCCAGCTAATTTGATCACCAGTCTCATAGCAGTCCCGTCTGCGCCTCAAAATGCCACATTGCGTTCATGTTCTGCACCGCTTGTCCTGCGGCTCCCTTGCCTAGGTTATCCAGGCAGGAAATCACGGTCAGGCGGCGTCCGGTGGCATCGAGCGCGAAACCAATGTCGCAAAAATTCGTGTTCGTCACGTGCTGCAATTCCGGCAATTTACTTGCGGGCCAAATTCGTACCATCGGCTGGCCGGCATAAAACTGGCGGTATAGCGCTTCTACCTCAGAAATTTGATGCGGAGCGGCAAGCCACGCGTAGAGCGTCGAAAGGATTCCGCGGACTACGGGCAGCAGGTGCGTCGAAAACATCACATCGTCCAGCGAAATTCCCAGATGGTCCGTTATCTCCGGTGTATGGCGGTGCGTAAAGAGACCATACGCCCGGAAGTTCTCATCTACTTCCACAAACTGCAGTTCCCGTTTGGCTTCCTTGCCTGCACCAGAGGCGCCGGACTTGCAATCGCACACAATCCCGCGCTCCCGGGCGATCCATCCACTTTCCACTAAGGGCTTTAGGCCCAGAATTGCAGAGGTCGGGTAACATCCGGGGTTTGCCACCAATTGCGCGTCGCGAACCTCAGGCTCGTAAAGCTCAGGAAGTCCGTAAGCAGCTCGCGCTAGCAGGTCCGCAGACGGCGCGGAGAGTTTGTACCACTCCGAGAAGGTTTCCGGGTTTCGGAAGCGAAACGCGCCGCTCAGGTCCACCACTCGCAGACCAGCAGCCAATAACTGCGGCGCCAGCTCGATCGAGGCCTCATGCGGCGTAGAAAGGAAAACGGTTCCCGCTCCGCTTGCGGCGATGGCTTCCACAGAAAGCGTGCGGCAGGGCGCCTCTCCCCAGCCTCGCAACTGTGGGAAAAGCTCCGTAAGGCAACGTGCTTGCGCGGAGCCGTCGCGCAAATAGAAGACTGGCTTTTCGATTTTCGGATGCCGGAGGAGCAGCTTGGCTAGCTCAAAACCTGCATAGCCTGTAACCCCTACGACGGCGACCCGGCTCGGGTCGTTCATCGCAGGAGCTCCTCGATACGTTTTTGCACCGCAGCTCGAGTTTTGGGAGTGGAAGTAATAATCAAGACTGTATCGTCACCCGCAATGGTGCCCGCCACCTCTGGAAAACGTTCGCCATCCACGGCCGACGCCAATGGCTGGGCTCCGCTGGGGGGTGTTTTCAGCACCAATAAATTGCCAGCCGGGCGGATGTCGGAGAGGAATTCCACCAGCGCGCGACCCAGAGCCGATACAGGCGCCGCATCGGACGGTACACCTCCAAGCGGTTTGTAGCCCGCAGCCGTCTTGACGAGCTTCATCTCGCGAATGTCGCGCGAGAGCGTCGCCTGCGTCACGCTCAATTTCATGTGCGCGAGGCGTTGCCGCAGCTCATCCTGGCTCGTGATCGTTTCGCTCGTGACCAATTTTAGGATCTGTCCCTGCCGGTAACGCTTATGGGTGCTCACGGCAACTGCCATATTATTCATCCCAGTGTATAATTATACGAGCGCTAAAGTATCGCTGTCAAATAAAAAATGGAAGAATTTACACACGCACATCTTGCGGGGTCGGGATTGGCCGGGATTCCCGCCGGTGTTATCCTGATCGCATGGAAGTGCCTTCGGCCGAAGCACGGGCCCAGAGCTCTCCGCTTGGCCAGTATCAAATCCTGCTGGAAATTTCCGAGGCCATCGCCCGCCATCGCGACCTCGGCGAGCTCTTTCACGACCTGGCGGACCGCCTGCACCGCGTCCTGCAGTTCGACTATTTGAGTTTGCTGCTATACGACAAGAATCGCGACGTGATGCGGCTGCACATTCTGGAAAGCTCGAAGCCGATGAGTATCCGGGCGGGTTTCGAATTGCCGTCAAAATTCAGCGCGGCAGGCCACGTATTCGAAACACAACAGCCCCTGCAGGTGACGGATCTCGATGACGAAACCCATTTTCCGAAATTGCGTGAGGTTTTGCAGGTGGACGGCATCGGGTCGCTCTGCCTTTTGCCACTGACCACCGCCCAAAGAAAGCTCGGAGCGCTCGCGCTTGGCCGCGGCCAAAAGTGCGCTTATAGCGAGGAAGAAGTCGATTTCATGTTGCAGGTGGCGCGGCAGGTTGCGGTTGCCGTTGACAATGCGCTCAATTACGAGCGCGCGCAACGCTATCGCCAGCAGTTGGCGGGCGAGCGCGACCGGCTCCGCGTGCTGCTCGAAGTGAATAACGCGATCATCTCGCATCGCGATTCCCGGGAACTGTTTGCCGCAATTGCCGCCTCACTACGCCGCGTAATGCACCACGAATACATCAGCCTCGCTCTCTACGACGCCAAGCGGAATGTGATGCGTCTGCAATCGCTGGATTTTCCGCAGGGGCACGGTTTTATCCGTGAGGACATGGAAGTTCCGATCGACGCGTCGCCCGGTGGTATTTCCTACGCGTCCAGAAAACCGGTGATTGTGGGGTCCCAGGATTTCTCGCGCTATGCACCGGTCGTCCGGGAAAGGCTTGCTGCCGAGGGCGTGCATTCCGTCTGTTGTATCCCACTGATTACTCACAAGCAGGTATTGGGCACTTTGAACGTCGCCAGTTTCCGCGAAAATGCGTTCGCCGAAAGCGATGTCGATTTGCTTACGCAGGTCGCCAGCCAGGTATCGATTGCGTTGGAAAACGCCTTTGCCTTCCGTGAAATCGCGGAGCTCAAAAATAAGCTGGCCGAAGAAAAGCTCTACCTTGAGGACGAAATCCGCACCGAGATGAATTTCGAGGAAATCGTCGGCGAAAGCGCAGCACTCAAGCAGGTCTTGGCCCAGGTGGAAACCGTCGCGCCAACCGAGTCCACAGTCCTGATTCAGGGTGAAACGGGCACCGGCAAGGAATTGATCGCGCGCGCCATCCACAATCTCAGCCAACGCCGAGAGCGCACCTTCGTAAAAGTGAATTGCGCCGCCATCCCCACCGGACTGCTGGAATCAGAGCTTTTCGGGCACGAGAGAGGGGCTTTCACCGGGGCCATCGCGCAAAAAATCGGACGCTTCGAATTTGCCGGCGGCGGCACGTTATTTCTCGACGAAGTCGGCGACATCCCACTCGAATTGCAGCCCAAATTGCTTCGTGTTCTGCAGGAGCAGGAATTCGAGCGCTTGGGAGGAAACCGCACGATTCACGTCGATGTGCGCCTGGTGGCCGCTACGAACCGCGATCTCACTCAGATGGTGGCCGACCGGCAGTTCCGCAGTGACCTTTTCTATCGCCTCAACGTGTTCCCCGTGCAAGTTCCCGCTCTTCGGCAACGGCCGGAGGATATTCCATTACTCGTCCGGTATTTCGCGCAAAAGTATTCCCGCCGCATGAATAAACAAATCGAATCCATCCCTGCGGACACGATGGCTGCGCTGATCAACTATGCGTGGCCAGGCAATATTCGAGAACTCGAAAATCTGATCGAACGCGCCGTAATTCTTTCTCGCGGATCCGTTTTGGAAGTGCCGTCCGGCGAATTACGCTCTAACGGCGAATCGGAAACAGCGGCCTTGCAAACTCTGGCATCCGCGGAGCGGGAACATATTCTTCGCGCGCTGCGTGAGTCCAACTGGGTGCTCGCCGGACCCGCCGGCGCCGCCGCGAAGCTGGGCATGAAACGCACGACCCTACAAGCGCGTATCCGCAAGCTTGGAATCCAGCGGCCTGCCTAATAACGTTAAGTCCACTGCCCAGCGCGATTGCCCAGATATGGGCATCTGCCTATATGCGGGCAGCCTTCAGGATTATCTGACATGACACCATAGTTTAAGCCTTTCATTTGCCTATATTTATAATTCCATTAAGGGGCTTGTGAGCGGAAGCGTACGTGCTTGAGTCCCACCCGTTGTACCTCGAGCATGCTGAAGATCACAACTCGCCGCGAAGAGAACCAGTGCACTCTCGAACTTGAGGGCAAGCTGGCAGGTCCGTGGGTTGCTGAACTGGAGACCTGCTTTCGGAGTGAGCTTTCGCGGGGAGGGTCGATCTGCGTTGATTTGCACAACGTCACCTTTATAGATAACGCAGGAAAGGATTTGCTGGCGAAGCTTCACCGTGAAGGCGCATCGCTGGCGGGCAAAGGATGTCTGACGCGCGCCATCATTTCTGATGTTACCGGCCAGACAGTTTCCGCCGATAGCTGCTCTAGTAAGGACCTAGGTAAAAAGCTCGCTCTGCTGTTTTTTGTGATGATGATCGGCCGCAGTGTGGCGCAGGCTCAGGAACAGGTTCCGGTCCGGCTGACGCTGCATGACTCCGTCGTCACCGCTCTTAAGCAGAATCCGCAAACAAAAATCGCCGCATTGCAGGCCGCGGAAGCCGCCCAGACGCAAAACATTACGAGGTCTCAACTTCTACCGCAAGCTCAGTTGGCCATCAGCGAGACCAGGTTACGAGAAAATCTGGAGGCTCTCTTCGGTAGGCCCTTTCCCGGTTTTCCGCAACACATTGGCCCCGTCGATGTGTTCGCGGCGGGCCCGCAATTCACGATTCCAATCATTGACATGTCGCTGTGGGAATCCTGGGCAGCAGCGAAGTCGGATACTGCCGCGGCCAAGGATCAGGTGCAAGTTTCTCGCGAACAAATCGCGCTGTTAGTGACTTCGCAATACTTGGATGCACTGCGTGCAAGTGCGGGCGTTCATGCAGCCGAGGCGCAGGTCGAATTGGCACAAGCGATTTTCGATCAGGCCTCCGATCTCCAGAAGAATGGCGCTGGTACCGGAATAGACACCTTGCGCTCGAACGTCGAGCTGCAGAATGAGAAGCAAAGACTCATTGCGGCACAAACCAACCATCAGGTCGCACTCTTCGGATTGGCGCGGCTGCTCAACATCGATCCGCATCAGTCCATCGAGCTTTCGGATGAAATGAGCTTTTATCAAACTCCGCTGTTTCCGGTAAATGACACGATCGAGCAGGCTTGGCAGAACCGGCCTGAATTAAGGCAAATCGACGCGAATTTACATGGAGCCGAGCAACGCAGGCGCGCCGCAGTAGATGGCCGTCTACCGACCTTGCAAGCGAACGGCTATTGGGACTACCAAGGTACGGCCCTCGATAACGGGATCCCCGTTTATCAATATCAGGCCGGCATCAACATTCCGCTCTTTACCGGAGGCCGCGTTCACGCAGAGATCGCACGCGCAAATCTGGAAGTCCAGCGAGTCAAGCAACAACGGGAAGACCTGCGAAATGAAATTGCGCTGGAAGTAAAGACGGCGCTGGCCCAGCTTGAGGCTGCGCGTCACCAAGTGGACGTCGCGAATCTCGGCGTACAGCTCGCGCAGCAAGAAGTCCAGCAATCGCGCGACCGCTTTGCCGCCGGCGTCGCCGATAACGTGGAAGTTGTGCAGGCGCAAGACGCCCTGGCGCGGGCCAACGACAATCAGATCGAAGCCCTTTTCGAATACAACCAGTCCCGCGCAAATCTGGCCCACGCGGAAGGCCATATGGAATCGCTGTATGCAAAGTGAACTCACTCTATGGGCCCTAAAGTTTTGGAACCGGAGAGCGTAGTGAATAGCGACGCGACGACACGAACCATCGAACCGCCTTCCGAGCCGAATCCAGCTGTGCCGGGCGTGACGAACCAGACTTCGGTGGAGCAACCTGCATCGCAACGCCCTCCCGAGCAGGAAAAGCCCAAGAAACCGGCGCCATGGCAGCGGCCGGGATTCCGCAAATTGATGTTTGCCGGTGCGGTGGTGCTGGTGATCGTAGGAGTCGTTTTGTTTCTTTATTACCACAATCGGGAATCGACCGATGACGCAGAAGTGGATGCGCATCTTGCGCCCATCTCTGCAAAAGTGTCTGGCGATGTCATCGCGGTGCTGGTGAATGACAATCAACGGGTAAAAGCCGGCGATATCCTGGTCCAGATCGATCCGCGGGACTATCAGGTCCGCGTGGACCAGACCACGGCAGCTCGCGCCCTCGCCGAAGCGCAGGCGCGCGGCGCGAACGTTAACGTTCCCTTGACGCGTGAGACTACGCGAAGCGGTTCTACCGGAGCGTCCGCCGACCTGCAAAGCGCCCAGGCTGCCGAACAAAGCGCGGAAGTCGCCTACCAACAAGCCAATTCCTCCGATTTGGCGTACGCGCGCGCGGAGGTCGATAAGCAGCAAGCGATGTACACCAAAGCCCACAACGATCTGGAGCGCATGAGGCCACTCGTCGCCAAGGCGGAAATTTCACAGCAACAGTTCGATGGTTACGTTTCCGCCGAGAAGGCCGCGCAGGGCGAACTCGATGCGGCAAAACAAAAGGTAGCGCAAGCGGAGCAAGGCGTAGCCATGGCGCGCGCGCAGGTGGAATCGGCGAAAGCAAAGGTAGCGCAGGCTCGCGCCGGAGTTTCACAAGCGCAAGCCAACGAAAAGCAGGTTACCGTTCGACAAGCCACCGCCGAAGGGGCGAAAGCGCAGGTCGCACAAGCGCAGGCCAATCTTGAGGCCGCCACGCTTGACCTTAGCTACACCAACGTCGTCGCCCCAATAGACGGCGTGGTTACCGACCGAAACGTCAAGTCGGGCAGGTGCTGGCTCCCGGGCAGGCTTTAATGGTGATCGTGCCTCTGAACGACGTATGGGTCACTGCGGATTTTAAGGAAACCCAACTGGCGAAGGTTCGGCCTGGGGCAAAAGCCGAAATTCACGTGGACATGTACGGCGAGACGTTTACCGGGCACGTGGACTCGGTTGCCGGCGCCACCGGCTCGCGCTTGAGTCTCTTGCCACCGGAAAACGCCACCGGCAATTTCGTGAAAGTGGTGCAGCGCATCCCCGTAAAGATTGTTCTCGATCCCATTCCGCCCGATAAAGCCATTCTTCGGCCTGGGATGAACGTGGACGCCACAATTTTTACGCGCTAGCGGAGCAAATCGGTCCGGACTTTTGCTGTCAGTGGGGAGATTTCAATTTTGGGGGCTGGCCGGCTGTGCACAAGGGGGGATAACGATGTCAGTGATGGAGTCTACGCTTTCTAATTTGGATCAAGCGCGGCTTTTGCGCCGTGCGATTCACGGTGATTCCGCGGCTCTCGATTCGCTTTTTGCTCAGCACAATCGTGCCTTATATCAGACCGCGCTGCGGCTGCTGGGCAATCCCGAA
>DATNLT010000090.1:0-24176 GCA_035602725.1 Candidatus Acidiferrales bacterium | reverse complement strand
CACCACCGAATCGCCGGCCGTCGGCTTGGGTCCATTGCCTTCCTTCAATATTTTGTATTGCAGGCCGCTTGGAAGCGTGACCACGCCGGGCTTGGATTTGTTCGCGGCGAGAAACTCGTCACCTTGAATCTTGTTCGTCTCGCCGGCTTGCAGCGCTGCGGCTTGCTGTCTTTTGCCTACGTCCGCCTGCAATTGCGTAAGGCAGGCTTGTATCTCCGCATCGGTCAGGAGTGGTTTTGCGTCCGCCATGCCGTCCTTGATGCCGCGCAGCAAAATGGCCGGATCGATATCCACGGCGTCTTTGTGCATTCCTTTACCGATGTTTAATCCGACGGCGTAGCTTGCCTTTTCTTTTTGTGTTTTTAGCGTGAGTGGCGCCTGGGTTTTCGAGGCGGCGGCCGGATGCGTGGTCTTTGTTGCCGATGACGTTTGCGCCTTGGCGGGCGGCGTCTGCGAAGTAGTCTGCGCCAAAGCCGGCCGAGCCAGAAACGCACCAGCGGCAAGAACCGTGATGGTGATTAGCGATGTTTTCATGGGGATATTTTCACATTGCTTCCAAGCGGAACAAAGCGCGTCGCGAAGGCGAGTTTCCATCGTTTGGTGGTATGTCCTGCGCAGGAGCCCGCGCGATGCGTGTCAGGAATAGAGAAGGCCGGCGTCGGAGCTAAGTGCCGCAATTTCGGCGATCGTAGCTGGCGGACCTTGCACAACAAACCGGCGATGATAGAGCAGCAGCGCGCGCAGCCCGGCAAGCTCTTCGCCGCCGCCAGCGCGTCCCGGGCCGCCGTGCAAACAGCTTGGGAGTACGTTGCCGTGGCCGGTGAATTGCGTACCAACGGATGAATCCACGGCCATGATCCGGCCGTGGAGATCGCCGATACCGAGAATGGTTTCTTGCGTGAATGCAGCGTCATCGGAGAAAACGGACGCCACCAGCGAACCTTCTCCCTTGCGGACCGCGGCGATCAGGTCTCCGACCGCGTCATACGGAATGAGTGTGGCTACGGGTCCGAACACTTCCACGGTGTGAACTGCTTTCGCCACTGCGGCATCTTTGCACGCAAGTAGTGTAGGCTGCACAAACGAAGACTTTTGGCGATCGGCGTCAAGTGGCTGAAACTGATCGTCCCCACCAAATAGCACCGAGCATTCCTGCTTTAGCTTGGCGATGCTTGCAAGACACGCAGACTGTTGCGCACGATTTACCACTGGTCCGACCTTGACTTCAGGGTTGCGCGGGTTGCCGACCTTGATTGCTCCCAGTTGTGTTGCAATTGCGGCACCCAGGGCCTGCATTTGCGAGCGCGGCACGAAAATGCGCCGAATTGCCGTGCATTTCTGGCCGGCTTTGAGCGTCATCTCGCGAATCACTTCGTTTACAAAAAGATCGAACAAACCGCTGCTCGGGGAAACGTCTGGTCCAAGAATTGCCGAATTGATGCTATCCGCTTCCACGTTCACGCGAATGCCGCGGCGCAGCACATTTTCGTGACCGCGAATCTTCGCGGCCGTTTCCGCGGAACCGGTGAAGCTGATCACGTCCTCTTCGCGCACGTGATCGAGCATTTCGCGCGCCGATCCGCAAACAATCGAAATCGCACCGGGCGGCAGGATGCCCGCGTTCACCACATCTTCCACCATTCGCTGCGTAAGCCATGCGGTCGGCGAAGCGGGCTTGATGATGACCGGTACGCCGGAAAGCAGTGCCGGAGCAGCTTTTTCGCACCATCCCCACGCGGGAAAATTGAAAGCATTGATCAAGATCGCCGCGCCTTTTGCCGGTTCGAGGAAATGTTGCGCCGCAAAGGAATTGTTTTTCGAAAGAGGAATGCTGGCGCCTTCTTTCAGAAGGTGCCCTTCGCCAAGCCCACGGCCAATCTTGGCGTAATACTTCACCGTGTAGATGGCGCCGTCTACATCAAAAGAAGCGTCAGCTTGCGTTGCTCCGGAATTCAAGAGCGAAATGCGGAAGTATTCGTCGCGATTGGCAGCTAGGCAATCCGCCATCTTGGCGAGTAAGTCGGCGCGCTCCCGATAGCTGAGTTTCCGCAACGCCGAAGCGCCGTGAGTCCTGGCAAACGCCAAGCTCTCGCTCCAAGAGACGTTTGCAGACGAAACCCGTGCCAGCTCCTCGCCCGTTACCGGGTCACGTAAGATATCGCCCGCGCCTGCCGCTTCGTTCCATTTGCCGCACGTGTAATTGCGTAAGTTCATGATTTCCGTTCCTTTAACGCGTTATGCCTGAGCTGAGCCTTCTTCTAAGAGCATGCATCATACTACTGCTTCGGCTGCGCCCACAAGAATTCTTGAAGCCGCCATCCGCCGCTGCCGTATAGAATAAACAACGCTTTCAACAGGTTATCTGTCCGCATGCAATATAATGCATATAGCTAAAGAAAGTGCTTGCTGGCGATTGACTGGCAGCGCCGATGTATTATAGTACCTGTAGGCGACCGCAATGGCTACCAGTCTCAACTCCAAAATCGCTACCCAAGGGCTTCCAGGCGGTACCTCCGAAGAGAGCTTCCTTTTATTTCTCGGCAAGCGTGTGCGGGAGATACGCAACCGGCGGGGGATGACCCGAAAGACAGTCGCGCGTGACGCGGATGTTTCCGAGCGCCATTTGGCGCAGCTCGAATCCGGCGAAGGCAATGTCTCGATCGTATTGTTGCGGCGCATAGCTGAAGCGCTGAACGTATCCTTGGCCGACCTTTTCTCGCAAGAGGTAGAGGAGACTTCCGAGAGGCGCTTGATCCAGCGATTCCTTGAACGTTTACCCGCTCATCGCTTGGAAGATGTCGCTTTCCGGCTGATGCGTGATTTCGGTCACGAGGAAAAGCTGCGCCGCGCTCGCATCGCCCTGATCGGATTAAGAGGGGCGGGGAAGTCCACGCTAGGCTCGAAGCTGGCCCATCAAATGGATGTGCCGTTCGTGGAATTGGACCGCGAAATCCAGGCCGGTATGGGGATGCCGCTCGAGGAGATTTTTTCGCTCTACGGCCAGGCGGGGTATCGCGGCATTGAGCGGCGCACGCTCGAGAGGGTGCTAGCCGAACGGCCCCGTGCGGTGCTTTCGATCGGCGGAGGCGTGGTTTCGGAAAAAGAGACCTTCGATTATCTGCTTTCGAATTGCTACACGGTGTGGATCAAGGCCCGCCCCGAAGAGCATATGTCTCGGGTGATCGCCCAAGGCGATTTCCGCGCAATGGCGGGAAACGATCAGGCCATGGAAGATTTGCGGAGGATATTGGAAGCGCGCGAGCCCTTGTATCGGAAAGCGGATATGCAGATCGACACGTCGGGGGAAACCGTGGAAGAAAGTCTTGCCAAGCTAAAGGTGGCGCTGCAGGCGACCGCCTGAGTTGGAGGATTCGTGGACGTAGCGACGACCGAAGGGCTTCAGCCCAAAACCAATTTTGTGGACTACCAGACGGATCCCTCGCAGTATCGCCACTGGCGTGTTGCCTTCGAGGGTCCGGTAGCGACGCTGACGATGGACGTGAACGAGGACGCCGGTCTTCGTCCCGGTTACAAACTAAAGCTGAACTCGTACGATCTGGGCGTCGATATCGAACTGCAAGATGCCTTGCAGCGCATTCGCTTCGAGCATCCGGAAATTCGCACCGTGGTATTGACCAGCGCAAAGAATCGTGTGTTTTGCTCCGGCGCAAATATCTACATGCTGGGGCTTTCCTCGCACCCCTGGAAAGTGAATTTCTGCAAGTTCACCAATGAAACAAGAAACGGGATCGAGGATTCGAGCAAGCACTCTGGCTTGAAATTTATCGCGGCGTGCAACGGAATCACGGCGGGGGGCGGCTACGAGCTGGCTCTCGCCTGCGACGAAATCATTTTGATTGACGACCGCAGTTCAGCCGTGAGCTTGCCCGAACTGCCGCTGCTGGGCGTGCTGCCGGGCACCGGCGGACTTACTCGCATTACCGACAAGCGCAAGGTTCGCCGCGATCTGGCGGACATTTTTTGCACCACGCAGGAGGGCGTGCGCGGTCAGCGTGCCAAGGATTGGGGGCTGGTAGATGAAGTTGTCCGCCCCCAGCAGTTTGCGGAACGCGTAAAACAGCGAGCCGCAGAGCTCGCCAATGTAAGCGACCGTCCGGCAGACGCCAAGGGTGTGGCATTGACGCCGCTGCAACGCAATGTAGATGCGGCTGGATTGCACTACGAATATGTAGACGTGCAGACGAACCGCGAAAGCCGCACCGCAACGATCACGGTGCACGCGCCAAAGAATGTGCCCGAAGATTCCGTGGAAAAGGCGCTCGCCGCGGGTGCGCGATGGTGGCCGCTGCAAATGGCGCGCGAGCTGGACGACGCGATTCTTTGCTTGCGTACCAATGAACTCGATCTGGGCCTATGGATTTTTAAAACCGCCGGAAACCCTGACGCGGTACTGGCGACGGATGCCTTTCTTCTGAAGCATCAAGACAACTGGTTCATACGCGAAGTTTTGGGAATGATGCGCCGAACATTTGCACGCATTGATGTTTCCTCGCGATCGATATATGCCATCGTTGACCCCGGGTCGTGCTTTGCGGGCACGTTGCTGGAATTGGCGCTCACCGCGGACAGAATCTACATGCTGGATTCACACGAAAGCGGGCAGTCTGAAGCGGCGATGATTCTCTCAGAAATGAATTTCGGAGCGTTGCCGGTGGTGAACGGACTTTCGCGGCTGGCGAATCGGTTTTACGGCGACACGCAGAAAATCGCGAGCCTACAGGCGATGGTGGGGAAGAAGCTTTCCACCAGGGAAGCACTCGAGGCGGGGATTGTGACCGCCGCGCCCGATGAACTCGATTGGCAGGATGAAATCCGCCAGGCCATTGAATCGCGCGTCGCGCTTTCGCCGGATGCGCTGACCGGGCTTGAAGCAAATCTCCGGTTCGGGCCTGTAGAAACGATGGAAACACGCATCTTTGGGCGGCTTTCGGCCTGGCAGAACTGGATCTTCATTCGGCCCAATGCCGTGGGCGCGAATGGCGCGTTGAAGGTTTATGGCAAGGGCGTGCCCGTGAAATTCAATTGGGAGCGAGTTTAGGAAACGCAAGCAGGGGATCGACGTCGAGAGATCAGCAAAGTTGAAGAACTGAGGAGAGGCCATGTTGAACGACAGCGACAAAATTGATTATATTGACAAGATTCCGAACAACGTGGACCTGGGACGCGACAAAGTGCTGCAGCGCGCGCTCGAGCACTGGCAGCCCGCTTACCTGAATTGGTGGTATGACATGGGCCCGACCGAGAGTAATCCGTTTCACGTGTATCTACGCACGGCGATGAGCGTGGAGCCGGATGGCTGGGCACAATTCGGCTACGTGCGGATGCCGGAATATCGTTGGGGAATTTTCCTGCAGCCCCGCGACCCGGATCGCCAGGTGAATTTCGGTGTCCACAAGGGCGATCCCTCCTGGCAGGAAGTTCCTGGCGAATATCGCTCCACGCTGCGTCGCATCATCGTAACGCAAGGCGACACCGAGCCTGCCTCCGTCGAACAGCAGCGCATGCTCGGTTTGAGCTGCCCATCCCTCTACGATCTGCGAAATATTTTTCAGGTGAACGTGGAAGAAGGCCGCCATCTCTGGGCCATGGTCTATTTGCTGCACCGCTATTTCGGACGCGACGGTCGCGAGGAAGCAGAGGCTTTGCTCGCCAGGCGCTCCGGCGATGCCGATAATCCGCGCATTCTGGGCGCCTTCAACGAACCCACGCCGGACTGGCTGGCATTCTTTATGTTTACCTTTTTCACCGATCGCGACGGCAAATTCCAGCTTTGCGCGCTCGCTGAATCGGGATTCGATCCGCTCGCGCGCACTTGCCGGTTTATGCTCACCGAAGAGGCGCACCACATGTTCGTTGGTGAGACGGGCGTGGCCCGCATTATCCAGCGCACCTGCGAAGTAATGGCCCAGAATAAAATTGACGATCCTGCTGACGTCCGTGCGATGGGTGTGATTGATCTGCAGACGCTGCAGAAGTATCTGAATTTCCATTACAGCGTCACACTCGATCTTTACGGCTCGGACGTATCTTCGAACGCCGCCAACTATTACACGAACGGCTTAAAGGGCCGCTTCGAGGAAACAAAACTGAAAGACGACCACCTACTCGCAAACGATGAGTATCCGGTGTACGAGGTTGTCGGCGACCAGATCCGCGCCTATAAGGTGCCGGCGCTTACCGCTTTGAACGAGCGGCTGCGCGACGATTACATTCGCGAGATCGAGTCCGGGCTCAGCCGCTGGAATCGCGTGATCGAAAAGGCGGGCCTGTCGTTCCGGCTCACGCTGCCGCACAAGGGATTTCACCGTGCAATCGGCAATTTTGCGGGTCACAAGATCAGTCCGGATGGCCGAGTGATGACGGAAGCGGAGTGGGACAAGCGCCATCACGAATGGCTGCCTGCTGCGGCCGACCACGCTTACGTGCAATCGCTGATGCGTGGCCGCGTGGTCGAGCCGGGAAAATTTGCCAACTGGATTGCTCCACCGGCGCGTGGAATCAATAGCCAGCCGCTCAATTTCGAATACGTGCGCTTCAACTGAGGAAACCGCTGGATGCCGAAGGTCATTTACGTCTCCGCCGAAGGGGAAAAAAAAGAGGTGGAGACGCCGGTCGGCACGACGGTGATGTCCGCCGCGCTAAAAAATGGAATCGACGGCATTGTCGCGGAATGCGGCGGTGTGTGCATGTGCTCCACCTGCCACGTTTTTGTGGACGAGAAGTTTTTCGACAAGCTGCCACCCGCCAGTGATACCGAAGAAGCCGTTCTTGAAATTTCCGCGGAAGAAAGGCAGCCCACCAGCCGCTTGAGCTGCCAAATCAAAATGACCGACGATCTGGATGGGTTGATCGTCCGTCTGCCGGCAAAGCAGCGCTAATGCCGGGCGGGGTCGTAATCGTCGGCTCCGGTCAGGCCGGCTACCAAACGGCGGCTTCGCTGCGAGCCGCAGGTTACGCCGAACCAATCACCCTGGTTGGGGAAGAGCCGCACGTTCCTTATCAACGCCCGCCGCTCTCGAAAGGCTTTGCGCTCGGTAAGCAGGACCGCGAAAGCCTTGAATTTCGTCCTGCCAATTTTTATCGCGATCACTCCATCGATTTGCTCGCCGGTGAAAAAGGCGTGACGATCGATCGCGCGGCCCGCAACGTTCTGCTAGCTTCTGGCCGACAATTATCTTACGGCTCACTGGTGTTGGCGCTTGGCGCGAGAAACCGTCTTCTGCCGATTCCAGGCGCGACGCTCGATGGGGTGTTGTATCTCCGCTCTTTGGACGAGGCCGCAGCCTTCAACGAGCGCTTGCAGCATGCCCAGAATGTCGTGGTCGTTGGCGGCGGTTTCATCGGGCTGGAGCTGGCAGCCGTGGCCGGCACGCTGGGGAAAAGCGTCACCGTTCTCGAAGCGCTGCCCCGCTTAATGTCTCGCGTGGTGGCGCCGAGTATTTCGGAGTTTTTTCGCGAGCTTCATGCCGGCCATGGCGTGAAGATCGTCTGTGGCTGTTCGGTGGTGGAAATCGCCGGCGTAAACGGCAAAGCCCGTGAGGTCAAACTCGCCGATGGGACTGCTTATCCGGCCGATCTCGTAATCGTTGGCATCGGCGTGGTGCCGAACGTAGAGCTCGCTCGCAATGCGGCCTTGCCGGTGGCGAACGGAATTGCCGTGGACGAATTTTTGCGCACCGCCGATGAGAATATCTACGCCATCGGCGATTGCGCCGAACATCCGTGCCATTTCACGCGCGCGCGGGTGCGCCTCGAATCCGTCCAGAACGCTGCCGATGAGGCGCAGCACGTTGCCGCCACCATCGCAGGGCATCCGGGCCGCTACGAAGCGCTTCCATGGTTTTGGACGGATCAGTTTGACACGAAGCTGCAGATCGCCGGCATCTCGCAAGGGCACGACCACGCGGAAATTCGCGGCAACGCGGCGACCGGCAAATTTTCCGTATTTTATTATCGAGAAGGCCGTCTAATCGCGGTGGACTCGGTCAATCGTCCCATGGACCACATGCTCAGCCGCAAACTGATTTCGGCGAGCGCGACGCTCGCGCCAGAGCAAGCCGCCGATGAATCCTTCGATTTGCGGCAGTTTGCTGCAAAGTTGCCGCGTCACTAGCGCTGGCGACACAGTTCCCCCTGCGTCAGTCCTCTTCCCATGCTCCCAGCAAACGCCGTACCAGCACCACTTGTCCCAAGTGATATGCGGTGTGATCGGCAAGGAGCAGGGCCTCGCGCAAAAGCGTCTGACCGGTGCCGTGCGGAATGCGTGCCATGAGGTCCGTCTTCGGATTCGCCACCAACTTCTGCATCGCCGCTAGGTCACGCGCAAGCGATTTCAGGCTCGCGTCCCACGCAGCGGTATTCCGCGGCTCCGGGCTTACGGGCCAGTAGCCTTCCGGCCATTTCGGTGAGACGTACTTCGCGTTTCGTGAAAATTCCAGAATGTCATGCTGCGCGATGCGCAGGTGCTCGAGCAGTTCCCAAGCGGAATACGGTAGCTTCTCCGGGCGCACGCCGCGAAGTTTCGCGGGCATTCCCGCGAAAACCTTCTTCCAGTCCGCGTGCGCGCTACCGCCCGCGAGCAATTCCTTCAGTTGATCGCGCAAGGCTTTCTCTTTCATGGCCATGACCCTCTCACGATCAGCTTAGCACCGTGACCGTCGAAGTGCCGCTTGCGCAAAAATTGCAAGGAGTTCGCTCAGCGGTTGAACGGAAACTCGTTGATCCAATGAAACCCGCGGCTATTGAGCAGATATTTCGATTCGTCGACGCGATGGAGCTTCGCACTGACTTGATGTCTGGCAAACTGCCCCGCGAGATTCAAATCGCCAAGCGTGGGCCGATCGTAGGTAAGTTGCGCGTGCCAATTCTTGTCGGCGGCTTTATCGATGGCGAGTGTCTTCTTGTCCGCGTCCAGCTTCAGCAAGAATGTCTGCCGCGTACCGTCCATCATTTGCACGGTCATCGCTCGTGCGTTTTGGAAAACCACTCGCTGCCAGCGATCCGGATCAGTCAGCAACGGAGGATGGTTCTGTCCGTCATACGTAAACTGATCCACCGCCCAGATTCCGTAAATCGGCATTTCTCTTCCTTGTGCGTAGGTTCTTGCTTGCGCGTGCGATTGGTATAGATAGTCGCAGACCACGTAAGCGCCCAATGCAAATTGCAGCCCGAGCATTACCTGCTGCAGCCTGCGGCGCCGAAAAAGAGGAGCCGCCATCCTGGGCTCAGTGCTGCGATTCAGCAGCAGTACGTCGATCATCCTTCGCGCGTCGAACCCGGCAATGATCGCGGCCATCAGCAGCAAGTGAAACGAATAGAGCTTTACCGGCGTGTCGTAAGCCATGTTCAACGCGAAGATGTTGCTGATCACCCCGACGCTGATCAGCGCGCCCAGCGTCGCCAGTTGTGGCACGAACAGCAGAATTCCACCCAACATTTCCGCCGCACCGGCAAAAATGTTGTAGCCCTTCGAAGCTCCCATCAGCGTCCACAGCAGACCCATCGGCGAGGAGTCTCCGTAGGGTTCCAATAGCCGCGTCAGCGAGGGCGCCGGAAACTGCGCCTGAATCACCTTAAACGCGCCGTAAGTGATCATCGCAGATCCCAGCACCAGCCGAATGTAAAGCAGGAACCAGCTCTGTAGACGGCGGTATTCCGTGCGCTTGCCATCGAGCAGCGACCAGACAATTGTCGCCAAGGCAGCCAGCACAAGCAGGCACAGAATTTTTACGTAATCGTAGGTGGTGTCCCCGCTGCCGTTTGTAAAAACCGTGATGGGATAACCGATATGCAGTGCGTGGGCGCCCACCCATGGCACCAGCTTGTGCCATAGACCTTCCCATCGTTCATCGGCATAGCTGGTGGGCAAAAGCCCTAAGGGAAAAGGGAAGTTGTACAGCGCAAAGTAGACAAACGCGAATCGGAAGGTGACGCGGGCCGCAAGACCCCATCCGGAGCGGCTATCGCTATCATCTAGCGCCACGCTCTGTTGAACTTCAGGAGAAAGTGCCACGTCACCCATCATTGTCGATTCCTGACCGCATACCCTCTTCAAGTCCAAGAGAGCAAAAAAGACAGGCGGATTCTGGCAGGGTCGGGATATCTCTACAACTCATTTCTGACGCCCCTGACAGGCGTATCGCTGCTTGACTTCCATGCCTCCTCGCGTGCCATACTCTGCCGCGATCATAGAATTGTGAGCTGGCGGAGAGTGTGCGACGCACGTAGATGGCGTTCTCGTGCCTGCGCCACTCACGCGCCATCGATCCTCGGGAGGAATTGGTAATGTCAGATCACAAACGCGAAGCACGCTTCATGAAAATTGCTTTCGTCACCGCCGCGGTCGCCTTCGCTATCTCCACCCACGCGCAGGGGCGTGGAATGGACGCTTCTCGTGTGTTTACCGATGCCGATTACGCACGCGCGGAGAAATTTATCGGCTACAACACCAATCCTCTCGTGTTGCATAGCGGCGTGCACCCGAATTGGCTGCCCGGTGATCGCTTCTGGTATCGCACCATGACGGCCGAAGGCAGCGAGTTCGTGATGGTTGATCCCGCCACGGGTGCGAAGTCTCCCGCCTTCGATCAAGCGAAGCTCGCCGCGGCGCTTTCGTCGGCCGCAGGCGCGTCCTACAACGCGCAGCACCTTCCTTTCACGGACTTCGATCTTTCCGCGGACGGGCAATCGATTTCATTTCGCGTTGCGGGCCGCCGGTGGAAGTGCGACGTACAAGGAAACCAGTGTGCGCCGGATACAGGTGCCCAGCCCGCGGGGACAGGCCAGCGCGGCGGTGGCCGTGGTGCTGCCGCTCGCAACGACGTGCCTTCTCCTGATGGTAAATCGACGGCGTATATCCGCGATTACAACCTCTGGGTTCGCGACATTGCCAGCGGCAAAGAAACGCAGCTCACCACCGATGGCGTGAAGGACTTCGGCTACGCCACCGATAACGCCGGATGGACCAGCAGCGACCGCGCGATCCTGATTTGGTCGCCCGATTCGAAAAAGATCGCCACGTTTCAGCAAGACCAGCGCGGTGTCGGCGAAATGTATTTGGTCAGCACGAAAGTCGGCCATCCCGAACTGAAGGAATGGAAGTACCCCCTCCCGGGCGACCCGGTGATCACCACGATCCAGCGCGTGGTGATCGATCTCGATGGCCCTCGAGTGATTCGCTTCAAGATGCCGCCCGATCAGCACCGCTCCACGCTCTGCGACGACGTGGCCTGCTCGCGCGGCGAATGGACCGACGTGCAGTGGACGCCGGATGGCACGCACATTGCGTTCGTTTCCACTTCGCGCGATCACAAGCAGGAGCATCTCCGCATCGCTGACGCCGCAACCGGAGACATCCGCGACGTCCTCGAAGAGACCGTTGCAACGCAATACGATTCCGGCATGGGCCACGCCAATTGGCAATATCTGCCCGCGTCAAATGAAGTAATTTGGCCTTCCGAGCGTGATAACTGGGCGCAGCTTTATCTCTATGACGCGACCACCGGCAAATTGAAAAACCAAATCACGTCCGGCGAGGGCCCGGTCACGCAGTTGCTGCATGTGGACGAGAGGAATCGCGTGCTCTATTTTCTGGCCACGGGTAAGGAGAAGGGCCGCGATCCCTACTTCGTACATCTCTACCGCATCGGCATTGATGGCAAAGGGATGAAACTGCTCACGCCGGAAAACGCAACACATGACGTTACGCTTTCCTCCGATGGCCGATACTTTGTAGACAGTTATTCCACGCCGGATACTCCTCCGGTCGCGGTGCTGCGCGATTCCGACGGCAAATTAATCGCCAAGCTCGAAACCGCTGACATATCGAAGCTGCTGGCCACCGATTGGAAGCCTCCGCAAACGATCACGGTGAAAGCGCGGGACGGCGTCACCGATCTTTACGGGCTGATGTTCACGCCCACAAACCTTGATACCAGCAAAAAATATCCGATCGTCAACCATATTTATCCCGGCCCACAAACGGGAAGCGTGGGCGGCCGCAATTTCTCGGCGGCGCGGGGTGACGCGCAGGCGCTCGCCGAACTCGGTTTTATAGTCGTGGAAATTGACGGCATGGGCACGCCGTGGCGCAGCAAGAAGTTCCATGACGCGTACTACGCCAACATGGGCGACAACACTTTGCCCGATCAGATCACCGGCATGAAGCAGCTCGCTCAGAAGTATTCGTGGATTGATATCGACCGCGCGGGGATCTACGGCCATTCTGGCGGAGGCGACGCCACCGCGGACGCCATGTTTCGCTATCCTGATTTCTTCAAGGTAGGCATCTCCGAATCCGGCAATCACGATCAGCGCGAATATGAAGATGATTGGGGCGAGCGCTATCAGGGCCTCGACGTGCACAAACCCGACGGCACGACCACCTATGACGACCAAGCCAACGAGAGCATCGCGAAAAATTTGAAAGGTCACTTGCTGCTGGCGCACGGCACCATGGACGACAATGTGCCGCCTTACAACACGCTACTCGTGGTAGATGCGCTGATCAAAGCCAACAAGGACTTTGATTTGCTGCTGCTGCCGAATCAGCACCACGGCTACGCAGATATGTCCAACTACATGACACGCCGCCGCTGGGACTACTTCGTGCGCTATCTCCAGGGCGCGGAGCCGCCCCACGAATACGAAATGCATCCGCCGGCCACACCGGGGAACTAGGCAGCGCACGTATTTCCGATTAGGAGCACTGTGTTGACGTATCGGTGAACCCACGGGAATTTACTTTACTTTTTGCGTGCAAACAGTTTACTCACCGATATAATGGGCGCGCAATGCGAGTCGGGGCCGGCCTTTTCCTCGGTTTGTTGGGTTTGCTGTTCGGAAGCGCAGTCTCTGCGCAGCAGGGCGCCTACACGCTTCCCGCCAGCCTCGATCGTCTCGTAACGCGGTCCGATCAAATCATTCGCGGCCATGTGGTCTCCGCTGTGGTCGAGCCTCACCCGCAATTTCCCAATCTGCGCACCGTGGTGGTCACGATTCGTGTGGATCGCACGCTCAAGGGCGCTGCGGAGAGCACCGTCACATTCCGTCAATTTCTGTGGGACGCGCGCGACGTCGCCAATGCCGGCGGCTACGGCAAGACCGACGAATATCTGCTTTTTCTGAATCCCGTCTCGAAATACGGCCTCACGAGTCCCGTAGGCCTCGAACAAGGTCGCTTCCGAGTCCGGCGTGATGCGAAGGGCAACGTCTCGGCAATGAACGGGCATGGAAATGTCGGCTTGTTTACAAATGTTTCGGCGAAGCTCGCTGCGCAGCGCATCGCCGTATCCAGCGGGACGCAAGCGATGCTCCAATCGCCGCAAGGTGGCGCGGCGCCGCTGGCTGCGCTTGAGGAAGCGATTCAAGCGCTGGAGACAGCCAGGCCATGAAGCGAACTGCTCTGCTGCTTCTCTGTGCGTTACTCGCATTCGCAGTTGGAAATTTGTGCTATGCGGGCGGCCCTTTGCAGGTCAGCGGACCCGCAGCGGCACAACCCGGCCAGCCTTACGTTTGGGACACGGCTTCGTTTCCCGTCCGCTACACCATTGACAGCGGGCCCCTCAGCGCAACACCAGAGGGCGTGACCGTAATCAACAATCAGACGGGCGTGGCGGGCGTGGCTGCTATGTTCCACACCTGGCAATCGGTTCCTACCACATCCATCAGTTATACGAGTGCCGGACCGATCACCGGTGTTGCGGGCGGCGACGTAAAAACCATCAACGACTTCAACGCCGTGCAAGCCTCCTGCAACAGCGCCGCCCAGAATCCTGTGATTTTTGACGCCGACGGCTCGATTTTTTCCGCGCTCGGCTTCGATTCGCTCACGATCGGCATCTCCGGCATCTGCAGCGCGAATCCCGCAACCGGCAAAATTCAGTCGGCTTTCTTGATGTTAAATGGCGAGCTGCAGGATGGCGTCACTGATCCCACCACGTCGAACTACGAGTTGGCCGAAGATTTGTTCGAAGAAGGCATCACGCACGAGATTGGGCATTTTTCGGGACTCGGGCATTCGCAAATCAACGTCGAAGTCCTGAACCAGAACCCTTTGAATTGCAATCTCGACGATCTGGCCGGGCTTCCGCTGATGTTTCCTGAGATTATCTGTCAATCGCGTTCGTCGGAAAATTTGCCTCTGCTCGCGCCGGATGACATGGCTTGGATTTCGAAGCTCTACCCGAATGCGAGCTACGCCGCCAATTACGGCACCATTCGAGGCTACATTTATTTTCCGGATGGCGTCACGCAATTGCAGGGGCTCAACGTGATTGCGCGAGCGATGGATAATCCCGCGACCACGCAGGATGAGTCGAAGCGCACTGCCGTTTCCGCCGTCTCCGGATTTCTCTTCACCGGGAATCCCGGTCAATCCATTTCCGGCACGAACACCGGTGGCGATTCCAATGGCGGCCGCGACCCCAACCTGATCGGCTACTACGAAATTCCCGTTCCTCCCGGCACATATAACATCCAGGTGGAAGACATCAACTCGAGTTTCGCTTCGGGATCGCTGGTGGGGCCCCTTGATCCGCCGATCCTTGTTCTCTATCCCGGTGAATTCTGGCACCAATACGAGTCCTCAAGCGATCTGACACAACAAAAAGACCCCATCGTGGTGCAGGCCGGGCAGACGGTCAGCAACATCAACGTGATCATGAATGGCAACGATCCGCGGTTCGATAACAACGAGGATGACGGGCACTCCCTCGTCACCAATCTGACGAACTGGATCACCGATGCGATTTGCGCCGTTTGCGCATGGAGCAGCTCTCTTTGAAGCTGAACCGCGTATCGGCGCTGCATTTCAGCTTGCTGTTCGCTTGCCTCGCAGCCACCGCCTGCGGTGGTGGAGGCGGAGGCGAGGGCGGAGGTTCGACCCAACAAAACCCGCCGCCACAGTTCAACATCGTCAACAGCGGGCCACTGCAGATGGTTCAGGGTGTTCCTTTTACTTATACGTTGCAGACGACAGGTGGAACGGGCGGCACGGAAACGTGGACGATCACTTCGGGCGCGCTACCTTCGGGCGTCGCGATGACGGCCTCGGGTGTGATTTCAGGCACGCCTACGAGCTCAAACAACGGCTCTTTCACCGTGCAGGTAACCGGCGGCACGAGCACCGCGGTCACGACGCTCGGCTATAACTTCACGTCTCCGCTTGTGTTGCCGCCCTTCACGCCACCGCACGCAAACCTGAACATACCCTACTCGGTGATGTTCAATTCGCAAGGACCGAACCCTTCTGGTTGGAGTATTTCGAGCGGCCAACTTCCACCGGGTCTGCAATTGACCATGCAGCAAAATCCCGTCTACGCAACGATCGCCGGCACTCCCACGCAGGCGGGCACCTTCTCGTTTACCGTGGAGGCACAGTCGACCTTCCCAGCGCAGACGGCAACGCTCAACCTTACAATTGTGGTGGATTCGACGCTTGCGATCATCAAGTGGAACCTGAATATCGCCGAGCAGGGCATGCCTTTCGCGGATAGCTTCACCGCGGTGAATGGAACGCCGCCTTATCAATGGTCGTTGACTGGCGGCACGCTCGGTGGGGGACTTTCCCTCAACGCGTCTACGGGACAGGTAACCGGGACACCCGCAAGCGGCGGCGAATTTTCCTACACGATTACGGTGAAAGATTCGAGCACGACGCCTCAGACCGCGTCCCAGCAAGGGAATTTGTTCATTGCCTACCCGGTTCAGCTCACTCCAGCGACGTTCACGGCCGTGATCAATACGCCGTTCACCGCCAACCTCCAGGCCAGTCTCGGCACTCCGCCATACGCGTGGACGGTACAATCCGGGCAACTGCCGCCCGGGATCGCCCTGAGCTCATCAGGTCAATTGAGCGGTTCGCCCACGCAGACGGGTTTTTTCAATTGTACTGTTCAAGTCAAAGACAGTTCAGCAACGCCTTATACGGCGAGCGCAACCGTGAGCATTGACGTAACCACGCCCCCGATTGCGTTTACCGGCGGCGGCCCGCAGTCACCGGCTCCAATCAACGGCGTGTATCACAGCCAAATTGCCGTGGCTGGCGGCACGCCGCCCTTTACTTTTGGAATCTCGGCTGGCTCGCTGCCACCCGACCTCACGCTCGATCCTACTACCGGATACATCGATGGCAGCCCAACGCAATTAGGCTCGTTCGAATTCACGGCGCAGGTAATAGACTCCGCATCGCCGCCCTACAAGGCTATTCAACCGGACACAATCCAAGTGACGCCCGCGCTCGGCCGCAACGACTCGATCGCCACAGCGACCCCTATAGGCAATGGAAACGTTGTGGCATCTATCAGTCCTTACATTGACCCGGTCACGGCGAACACCGCGAACCCCGATACCGATTTCTATAGGCTGATCGCCACCGGTGGCAGCACCGTTCACGTGGAGACCAACGCTCAACGGCTAAATTCCCAGAATCCGCTCGATACGGTGATCGAAATCCTGGATGCGAACGGCGCCCGGCTCACCTCGTGCACTACGCCGGCGTTCACCAGTAGTTGTCTGAATGACGATATAAATTCGATGACGAAGGATTCCGCGCTCGATTTGCAGGTGCCTGGGTCTTCCACATCGCGAACAACTTTCTACGTCCACGTTTTCGATTGGCGTGGAGACGCTCGTCCAGACATGACCTACGAGCTCGAAGTTTCTGGCGTGCTTACACCGCTGCGGATCACTTCTAGCATCGGCAATGCCGTGCGAGGCTCGACCGTGTCGGAGCAACTCGATACGCAGGGCGGCACGGGACAAATCATGTGGAGCGTTTCCTCCGGAGCGTTGCCTCCGGGCTGGACGCTTTCTTCAACGGGCGCGCTCACGGGAGCCGCCACCACCGACGGGGCCTATACCTTCGCCATTACCGCGACCGATTCAGGATCGCCCGCGCAGACGGCTACGCAATCGTTTGGCGTAGTAATCACGGAGCCCGTGACAATCACAAGCCAAGCGACGCTGCCAAACGCCTGCGTCAACCAACTCTATATCTTCGATTTTCAGGCCAGCGGCGGCACCCCGCCGTACTCGGTGAGTCTGATTGAGAACGGGACGTGGCCTTCGATTAATTTCTTCCCGTATCCGGGCGAATTGCGCGGCGCGCCAAATATTGCCGGGACTTTTACCGGCACCGTGGCGGTGGTGGATTCCTCTTCGCCACCCGGCGTCGGGCACCAAAATATCACGCTGACCGTCAACTCCTGCCAGTAATCAGAGACTGTCGGGCTTCAGGAATATTTCCAGGTCGTCGGGGTGTATCGCGCTGAGCATTGCCGTTTCCCGGTCGATGTGTCCCTGCGCCACCAGATGCGCGAGCGATTCTTCCAGGCTGAAGGACCCGGCCTTCTTCGTGATCGTAATTTCCTGATGTAAGTGCTGCAGCGCGTTGCGCCGGATGTGCTGGCGCGCTCCGTACCCGAATACCAGCAATTCTGCTGCCGGCACGCGCCCGCCTTTCTTGCTGGGAAGCAGCAGTTGCGTCAGCACAGCGGTTAATGCCATAGCCATTTCCTGGCGGATGGTATTTTGGCGTTCGGGCGGAAAAGAATCGGCGATGCGCGAAACCGTGGAAGCAACGTCTGTGGTGTGCAGCGTCGAAAACACCAGGTGCCCGGTCTCGGCGGCGGCCATCGCGATGTGCATAGTTTCCGGATCGCGCATCTCGCCTACTACTACCACGTCCGGCGCCTGCCGCAACGCGGCCCGCAGCGCCGTGGGAAAGTCCGGCGCATCCGTGCCGATTTCTACCTGCTCCACCAGGCCACGCAGGTGCGTGTGCTCGTATTCGATCGGATCCTCGATCGTCACGATGTGGCGCGCCTCGCGGCCATTGATCGCGTGAATCAAGGCCGCGAGGGTGGTGGATTTCCCCGCGCCTGCCGGCCCGCCGATCAGCACCAACCCGCGAGAAAGTCGTGCCAGTGACTCAATATTTGCCGGGAGATGCAAATCGGCGAGCACAGGTATTTTCGAAGGGAGCGCACGGATCGCAGCCGCTGCCTGGCCTCTCTCGCGGTGTAAATTGATTCGAAATCGTCCAAGTTGCGCCACGCGATAGGAAGAATCCGCGATTTGTGTCTTGCGGTAGAGTTGTTGGCCGTGCGGCGTGAGCGCAGCGTGGACGGCATCCTCGATTTCCACGTCGCCCAATGCGGCAGCGTCCAGTTTTCGAATTTCTCCTTCCACACGAATGCAAGCCGGCGCGCCCGGCACCAGCAGCAGGTCGCTGCCGCCCTGGGCAACAAGCTCTGCCAGCCAGGCATCCAGTCGGGTGGTGGAAGAGCTTGTAATGACGAATCCTTTCGCAAAGATCAGCGGCCGATGCCTTGTTACGCGGCCTTCGGGCTGTCACCGTCAAAATGCCATTACGATGTTAGCAGGTCCACTGGCTTATTGGTTTGCCTGCGAAGGGTGAGCACAAGGCGAAACTGGGTTACGCGTATCTGGTTCAATAGATGTAGGTTATGGAATGATGGGATAGTGGCCATGATGCTGCGGGAACTTATGGAACTTTGCACGGTTCCCGGCCGAATATACTCTGACGATCGGCCGGAAGACCCACAACCCTGACGGATGCCGGATATGCCGGAACCTCGTGACGTAGAACTGCTGCGCCAGCTCGCGGCCGGCGATGAGGCCGCGTTTGTGTGCTTCTACAGGCGTCATCAGTCCAAGCTCTTCGGGTTTGCTTTGCACATGACGGGACGCCCGGATGCCGCTGCGGATGTGGTGCAAGAAACTTTCATGACGCTAATGCGCCAAGCCGGAAAATTTGACGAAAGTCGCGGCGCTCCCGCTGCTTTTCTTTACGGCATCGCCAGGAACCATGTGCGCCGTCTGCAAGAAAAAGACGCCCGCTACGTCCCGCTCCTGGAGTTTGGCTCCAGTGGCAATGGGCACGGTACAAACGGCCACGGCAATGGAAACGGTAACGGCCATCACGCCGTCGAGCCTTCCGTCGGTGCGAACGTCCGGCTCGAATCGCTGGCGCGCGAAGAGGCGGTTCAACAGTTGCGCGAAGTCGTGTCGAAGCTTCCGTTGCACTACCGTGAAGTCGTCACGCTGTGCGATTTGCAGGGCAAGACCTACGCGGACGCCGCGGCATTGCTCGAGTGCCCCGTGGGCACGGTGCGCTCGCGGCTCAATCGCGCCCGCGAGATTTTGATTGAGAAAATGCGTTTGCTCGCGGGCATGGAGCTGCCCGTGCGCGCGGTGGAGAGGTAATCATGAAAGAAATGACCTGCCTGCAATTTGAAGAAATCGTGCACGGCCTGGTGCGGCTGGAGATTCTCGATGTCGCCGCACGCGATCAGGCTTTCGACCATGCCGCCGAGTGCGCAAACTGCGCGGCGCTTCTCGCGGACGTGCAAACGTTAGCGGAAATCTCGGAGGCTGATTGCGAGAGCGCGCTTCTGGAAGAGACGCCGAAGTCGGTCGAACTGGCCCTCTTGGCATCGTTTCGCCAGGAACACCACCAGCAGCGTGTGTGGAAGCGTTCGGTCCAATGGGCGGCTGCGGCGGCCCTAGCCGCGGGTTTGGCTTTGGCTGCTTGGGGCACCTATCCAAAATGGGCGCCGGAATTTTCTAAGCTGCGCGGTTCATCCATAAATTCGGCGGTAAGCAGTGGCAGCCAAACCGGTACGCAAATTTCGCCGGCGGACTCGCAAATTGCCGATGCCGCAAATGGCGCCGACCCGTTGGCGAATTTTGTTCCCGTGCCCGGGGCGGACAATACGCTTGATTCCGATGATCCCGGCATGGTCGTCCACGTAGCGCTCACCCGCGCTTCGCTCGGGGAATTGGGTTATCCCGTGGATAAGGCGCATGCCACTGAAATTGTGCAGGCGGACGTTTTGGTTGGCGAAGACGGCTGGCCACGCGCGGTACGCTTGCTGCAATAGGTCTGTTTTCCATAAGTGATTGAATTTTGCAATTCGTAGCAACATTCTTAGGGAGGAAGGCAATGAGGCAGAGAATTGTCCTGGCTGGTGCACTATTTGGAATGCTTTTGTCTGTTGCTATGTTCGCAATGGCGCAGGGCGGCCCGCCCCCGGGCGGCTTCGGCCATGGGGGGCCCGGCGGCCCTGGCCCTGGCGAGTTCGCCTTCATGGGTCCCCGGGGCGGATTTGGCGGCCGGGTGGTGGCGAACGCACCCTTTAGCGGCACGGTGAAAATCACCCGCTCGCAGACGCTTGCCGATGGCAACACCATCAACACCACCACGACCGGCACGGTCGCGCGTGATGCGCAGGGACGCACCTATCGCCAGATGTCACTTCCGGCGCTCGGCCCGCTCGCATCCAAGGGCACTCCGCCGCAGCTCGCTTTTATCAGCGATCCGGTCGCGCAAATGAATTACGTTTTAAACCAAAATAAGAAAACGGCGGAATCCTTCGCCGAGCACAAGCGGGGGGGCGGCAAAGGGGGAAATGGCGCGAACGGAGGAAACGGAGGCCCGCAAGGAAATTGGACGGGTCCCCGAGGCGGCCGAAATAATCCCAACGTGACCACGCAAGCTGTGGCGCCCGTCACGATCGGTTCCGTCAACGCTCCGTGCACGCAGATCACGCACACCATTCCGGCAAACACGATCGGAAATCCCACTCCCATCGTGAGTTCCACGACGCGCTGCTTTTCCTCTGACTTGCACATCCTGGTGTCGGAGACGCGCACCGATCCACGTTTCGGCACCACTACGTATGTCTTCACGAACCTGACGGCGGGCGCTCCTGATCCGAATTTATTTACCGTCCCTTCGGACTACACCCTGATGCAGGGTCATGGCCGGCGCGGGCCGCGAGGGGCCGCCAAGCCGCAACAGCCATAGTGTTTTTTTGACGTTGTACCTCCGGGACAGATGCCGCGCCTCCTTCATCGGGCGCGGCATTTGTTTTGGTAACCGGCGCGAGTCGGCGCACAAATCGCCCCGAGTTTCTTTGACTTCGCCTTCCCTCCGCGCATAGAATCCCCGCGTCTGATCCGCGATTCAAACCGGACTTTCTAAAGACAGGAGTTTTGCAAATGAGAAAGAGTGTAATTCTTGGTGTCGCAGCCATCCTTATGTCGCTCGGCTATGCACCGCGCATCGCGGCGCAAGCCCCTCCCCCCGAGACACGCGCGCAGGGCGGGGAAGGCCGCGGTGGGCAACAGCCTCCGAACGAAGCTACTTCTACGAAAGAAGAATGGTCGGTTACCGAGCACACCGCTCACGTCGGCGGCCAGACGATTCCTTACAAGGCCAGCGCGGGCACCACATTGCTGAAGAACGACGCGGGCGAACCGACCGGCTTGATGTACTCCGTTGCCTACACGCGCAGTGACGTAAAGGATCCCAGCACCAGGCCGGTTTCGTTTCTCTACAATGGCGGCCCCGGCTCGGCCACCATGTGGCTGCATATGGGTGCATTCGGTCCGCGCCGCGTCAGCACCACCTCCGGCGCCTTTACTCCGCCCGCGCCTTACAAGCTCGTCGATAACGCCGAAAGCCTGCTCGATAAAACCGACATCGTCTTCATCGACGCCATGGGCACCGGCTACAGCCATGCCGTCGGCAAGGCGCAACCGCACGATTTCTATGGAATTGACGAAGACGTCGCCGCCTTCGGCCAATTCATCTCCACGTACATTAATCGCAATGACCGCTGGAATTCGCCAAAGTTCCTCATCGGCGAAAGCTACGGCACGTTTCGCTCGGCCGCGCTCGGCAATTACCTCCAGAATTTTTACAACATGCACTTGAACGGCATCTGCCTGATTTCCTCGGTCCTCGATCTTTCCTCGATCGAGTTCCAGCCCGGCGACGACCGCGTCTACGTTTATTACCTCCCCAGCTATGCGGCCGTCGCCTGGTATCACAAAGTGTTGAAGGACCGCCCCGCGGACCTGCCGGGCTTTGTCGACGAAGCGCGCAAGTATGCGGAAGGGGATTACACCGCGGCCCTGTTTAAGGGTGCGCGGTTAAGCCAGGCCGAAAAAGAAGCTGTAGCGAAAAAGCTTTCTTACTTCACCGGCCTCAGCGAAGACTATCTGATGAAAGCCAACCTTCGCGTCACCCTCGGCCAGTTCAACGCCGAGCTGCAACGCAGCCGCGGCATGATCACTGGCCGCATTGACGCGCGCTTCTCCGGCTATGCTCGCGACCTGCTCGCGGAAAACTCACAGGGCGATCCCGAAGGTCCCGCGGTGGGCGGCGCATTTACTGCGATGCTCAATCAATATAACCACGATGAGCTGAAGTTCGGCGACGACAAGGTCTACCACAACACCAGCGCCGGTGGCGCTTGGAACTGGACGCGCCGCCCGCAGGGCTTCGGCGGTGGCGGAGGCGGTTTCCCCGGCGCGCCCAACGTGCAGCCCGATCTCGTGCAAGCCATGATTACCAATCCCAAGCTGATCGTGGAAGTTGAGAACGGCTACTACGATTTCGCCACGCCGTTCTTCGCCATGGAGTTTACGGTGAACCACCTCTACGGATTACCGGCCGAACTCCAGAAGAACATCAAGATGCAATACTATCCCGCTGGACACATGATGTACCTCGACGATCAAAGCCGCGCGATGCTCCACAACAATATCGCCGCCTTTATCGATCGCGGCAGCCACGAATAGCTTCCAACCCTGGGCCGCTCGCCAATCCATTGCCGCTTGGCGGGCGGCTTAGGATTTGTCCAAATACCACGGCACGTTCACCACCACGATTCTGCGATTGCCCTTCACCAGCAGCGCGGCCTTTAGCCACGTGGCGCGCTGGTTGTGCATAAAATAGAGATACCACTCCTTCTCCACAAACTCCGGAATGATCACGGCCACCAGCCGGCTCGCGTTTTTCTTTTGAAGTTGGAGTGTGTAGTCCACGATCGGACCGATCACGAAACGGTAAGGCGATTCCAGAAACTTGATCTGCGGCACCGGCAGCCCGGCCTTCTTCAGCGGATCCTCCACGATGCGCTTCCAGTTCGCCAGAAGTTCTTCCTTATCTCTCTCGCACATCACGTGCAGCACGTGTACGTCCGGGGAAAGGTCCAGCGCAAATTCGAGCGCTTGCCGCACCACTTTATTCAGGGACACCACCGGGATCACCACAATGGGCGGCTCGACTTTGTGAATATCGAGGGGTGCGGGGTCTGCAATTTCACGATTCACCTTGTCATAATGCCGCCGTATGGCGTACATCGAAGCCATGATCGCCGGCATCAGCACCACCGTGATCCACGCACCCTCGGTAAATTTTGTGAACACGACCACCAGCACCGTGACGCCCGTACAGAAAGCGCCGAGGCCATTGACCAGCATTCCCGATCGCGATTTCGCCCCGCCCGTTCTCTTCCAGTGCGCCACCATTCCGGCCTGCGATAGAGTGAATGCCAGGAACGCGCCCACAGCGTAGAGCGGTATCAACCGGTCCGTGATTCCTCCAAACACCGCCAGGAGCAACCCGCACAACACAAACAAAACCACAATGCCTTGCGTGTACACCAGCCTTCGCCCGCGCACCGCCAGAGGAGTCGGTAAATAACCATCCTGCGCCACCAGCCGGCAGAGCCGCGGAAAATCGGCAAATGCCGTGTTCGCGGAAAGCGACAGCACCAGCAGAATCGAGGCTATCGTCACAAAATAAAATATGTTCTTCCCGAAGACGGCCGCCGTGAGTTGCGAGAGCACGCTTTGATACCCGGCGCCCGGATTCGTCGCCCCAACGTGATAGCTCCTGCACAGGACCGCGATTCCTGCCAGCAGCACGATCAGGATGGCGATGATTGCCGTGAGCGTCTTTTGCGCGGTCTTCGATACCGGCTCGCGAAAAGCCTGCACGCCATTGCTCACGGCTTCCACGCCCGTCATCGCCGTGCATCCGCTCGAAAAAGCCTTCAAGAGCAACCATGCGCCCACCGCCGCGGTTGCGGCGGGCAATGCCGGCGGCGGCACCACCGGTGCCGGATGTCCGCCTGACGCCAGCATTTTCACCACGCCCGCGCCGATCGTGGCCAGCAGGCATCCCACGAAAAGATAGGTCGGAATCAGAAACACCACGCCCGTCTCGCGCACGCCGCGCAGATTCACGAGCGTCACGATCACCAGGATTCCCAAACAAAGCTGCAGTGTGTGCGGCTCCAGTTTGGGCGCCGCCGAAACGAGCGCTCCCACTCCCGCCG
>DATNLT010000086.1:0-3655 GCA_035602725.1 Candidatus Acidiferrales bacterium | reverse complement strand
CGGCCTTTGCCGCAGGATTTGGCGTTGCGTCAGCCACTGCGGCTGACGCTGCTGGCGATCGTTTACGCCGCGGCGGATTATGGCGTGCTGTGGACTGCGGACCGGCACGGCGTACGCGGCATCATTGCAGCGGAACTGTGGCTCGTGTGCGTATTTCTTGGGTTGGTGTTGGTGCGGCCGGACATGAAGGAAGCGCAGTTGGGTGTGGCAGTCCTCGGAGCGATGCCGGCATACGCGCTTTCCGTGCGATGGCCGACGCTGGTGAGTTCGCTGATCTGGATTGCGGGCGTGGCTTATTTACTGTGGCGAGCGGTCCGGCAGAATCGCGAAAATTATAACGCGCTAGTGACGAGCCTGGGAGAGTTCAGCCGCGAACCACGCGAAGTGACGGTACAGGTGATGGCGGAAGCCGGGCGGTGGCTGGCGGAAGATTGGGTGCGCACGGCGCCGGTGGGCCAAGAAGATGTGAACGCGTGGTACACGCGCGTGGCGCGGCGGTATCTCTATCACAATTGCCAACATCACCTGCTCTACCGGCATATAACGTATACGCTGAGCCTGCTGCGGCTGGGGCGCGGCCGCGTGCTCGATTTTGGCGGTGGCAATGGAAACTTTTCACGGGCGCTGGCCCGCCGGGGGTTCGAGGTGACGTACCTCGACGTGCCAGGCGAGGCCGCCGACTACGTTCGGTGGCGCGCGGAGCGGGAAGGCGTGAGGGTTCGCGTATGCCACGATTTGAGCGAGGTGGAGGGGCCATTTGACGTCATCTATTCGCTCGACGTGGTGGAGCACCTGGTGGACATGCGTCCCGTGGGCGATGCGTGGCGCAGGCTGCTGAAGCCTGGCGGGCGGTTGGTGGCGACGTACTACACCGGGCCGTGCAAAACGGCTCCGATGCATATCGACCCTGGATATAACGCGAAGGAATATCTGTTTGGATTGGGATTTCGCGATGTGCGGAAGAAATTTGTGAATCCGGCGTCGGCGGAACTGCTGCGGAAACCAAACTTTATGATTCTGGAATTGCCTGCGTAGCGTTTGGAGCAGGGCGGCTGAACACAGACCGCGCTCAGAAGAAAGGAATTTTTTACTATGCGTAGGATTCATTTTGCGGGTCTGGCGCTTGCGGGCGTGGCGCTTTTCACCGGAGGTTACGCGGCTGGACAAACAGCGAATAAATTCGGGCAGCCGCACACGGTGTTGCAAGTGTCCATTATCAAGTACCGGCCGGGAACGACGGACGCACAACAAGAGGAGATCGTGCAGGGATTGAAGCAGATGGCGGGGCAGATTCCCGGGATCAAGAATATCTGGACGAAAGCTGCGCACCTCGACCCACGGAATTTTGACGCGGAGTTCGTGATCGAATTTGTCAATCGCGAGGCGGCGGACAATTACGCGGAGTCCCCGATCCACGAGGCGTGGAGCAAAAAGCTGCAGGCCATCCGCGAAGCCAGCCTCTCGCCGCAGATCACGAATTAAGCCTCCTGCGCCTGCGCTTCAAGCGCGCAGGGATACCGCAGTGTGTGCGCTTTCCGCGCATTGCCGCTTCATCGCCTTAGTCTCGACGCATAGCATCGCTCGCCATGCATTGGCGCACCGATCACGCATAGAAGTCTCAGTGCGAGGTGTCGGCCAGCACACTCAGGACCACGGCGGATGGGTGTGCGCGGTCGTGCAGGATTGTGTTGGTCGCGGCGAGAACGCGCGTGGCGTGTGCGATGTCCGGGTCGCCGGTATTCAGGTTGCGGTCGAAACGCGGGTAATTGCTGCTGGAAATTTCGATCCGCAATTTGTGGCCGGCCAGGAAGACGTTGCTGGTGGCCCAGAGATCGACGGTGATCTTATAAATCTCGCCAGCGCGAACGTGACTCGGCTGCGAGCGGGAATCACGATAGCGCATGCGCAGGATTCCCTCGGTGATGTTTTGCGCGAAGCCGTTGGGCCAAACGTCCACCAGCTTGCCGGTAAAATCCGTATCGGGTCCGGAGCTTTGCACGAAGAGATCAAGGGTCACGGGCCCGGTTACGTCCAGATCTTGCTTGAGCGGCGCGGAGGTATAAACGAGCACGTCGGGACGCTTTTCGATCGCGGCTTGATCGCGCGGGCCCGGAGGTAGAAGGGATTGCGCGCAGCATAGCGGGCCGCCGTGGGTCGGCACCGCGTCATTTGGATTGTAGAGATAGTGATCGACGGGCTCCTTGCCGGGCTGCGAGGAATTCAGCGCGCCATCGCCAGCCGAGGTGTTTGCCTTTCCCGCGGAATGCAGGAACATGCGCGTGGTTTTCGCGCCGGGTGGCGGCCAGGCGTCAAAACCGCGCCATTGATTCAGGCCCATGGTGAAAAGGCGCACGGGCTTGTCCCTCTCCATTCCATTGAGAATGTTTTTGAAGAGAAAGTCGTACCAGCGAAGCATCACGGCGGCTTCGTCGTATTCCGCTTGCGGGCCGAAATCCACCTCGCCGACCTTGCGCCCGTTGCCGGAATGGCCGCCGATTTCGACGAGCAGGCGCTGGTTGCTACGGGAAAAGTCGTTGCCCGCGCCGGCCTTCATACCGGCATAGTTGCGCAAAGTACCGCCCAAGAAAATGTCGTACCATGCACCAATGTGGAAAACAGGGATATTGATGCGGCTGTAGTCGGCTTCGATGGACCACTGCTTCCAATAATCGTCGTCATTCGGATGCGCAAGCCAATCTTGAAAATAAGGGGCGACATCTTTCGCATCGGCCGGCGCGATCACGGGATAATTTGCGAGCGGCATCGCCTTGGACCATTGCAGCGAGCCGGCGCTGCCGATCGTCTTGCGACGCATCGTGTCTTCCGCGAGGCCCGAGGTCCATGATTCGTTGAACCACTGCTCGAACGCGCCGCCTTGGTACGCCCAGTTCTCGTGATAATCCGACGCGGTCACAATTACGAAGAGCCCAGCCAAGTGTGGCGGACGAGCGATCGCGGCAAGCAACTGCGTGGCGCCTACGTAGGACGCGCCCCACATGCCGATTACGCCGGTGGAGTAGGGCTGGTGGGCGAGCCATTCGATCGTGTCGTAACCATCCTCGGACTCATGCTTGAAGGGATACCACTCGCCTTCGGAAGCGTAGCGTCCGCGGCAATCCTGCGCGACACAAACGTAGCCCGTGGCCGCGACGCGCATGCAAGTGTCTAGGCTGCCGGTCTTGTCATAGGGCGTGCGCGTGAGGATTACAGGAAATTTTCCTTCGGCCTTAGGGCGATAGACGTCGGCGTGCAAAGTTACGCCGTCGCGCACTTTGACGGGAACGTTGCGGTCGATGACGACGGTGTAGGTTTCGTCGGCGAGGCTTTGGGCGCCACCGAATACGCAGAGGGGCAGCAGCGCGAAAAATACGATCGTGATGGTGATGAAACGAAGAAAACTCATCGCCGCGAATCGTAGGCTTGTGGCGCGGTCAAGTCAATTTCGAAAATGCCAGCGTGCAATCGGCGGGAAAAGTCCCCGCCTCTACGAAACGGGGCGGGCTACAGATGCAACTGCAGTTACAGATCTTGCAATTCCGCGTCACCAGCCTAGGACGTAGGCGAAAACGAGCGGCGCCACGATGGTGGCGTCTGATTCGATGATGAATCGCGGCGTATTCGCTCCGAGCTTGCCCCAGGTGATTTTTTCGTTGGG
>DATNLT010000077.1:0-11762 GCA_035602725.1 Candidatus Acidiferrales bacterium | reverse complement strand
AAAGGCCGCCGGAGCCAGCGCGTCAAGAAAAGATACAAAATCGCGGCTGCGCCTGTAGCCGCCAGGGCCGGCCACGAACGAAATGCCGCTGTGGTGATCGCCATTGCTGCCAGCAGCCACCAGCTCATCCGCGCCACCCAGCGCGGACGCCGCTGCGCATCCGCATCCATCCCGAGATAATTGGGCAGGTAGTAAGCGATATAAAAGAGAGCGCACGCCAGAAACGTCGAGCCGATTTTGATCTGCACGCTCATCGGAATCGTCCAAGTCTCCGCGATGAGCAGCGCGCAAGCCGCGCCAGCGGACAGCAGCCACCAGCGCTGGTGGCTCAGAAAACTTTGCTGTTTTTCGTAATCAAGCATGCGATATGGATGGCGAATAATTCGCTCTGACGGGCGGATTGTAGCATGCGTTCTGCGGGCGCTCAGCCTTGTGGCCCGCGCAACATTCTCAGCGCGCTCGAAAGCTCGCTCTCACCCGCTCCACCAGCGCGCGCCGGCGCCGTCTCGGTCTCCGCGGTCGCTTCGGCCGGTACTTCCCCCGGCGCCAGGAAGAGATTCTCCGCAAGCCCGTGTTGCTTCGTATACATCTCAAAATAGCGCCCGCCGGCCGCAAATAACGTCTTGTGTGTGCCATGCTCCACGATCCGCCCCGCTTCCACCACCAAAATCTGGTCCGCGCGCCGGATCGTCGACAGCCGGTGCGCGATCACAAAAGTCGTCCGTCCGCGTAGCAGTTCCGAAAGCCCCTGCTGGATCATCGCTTCGGATTCGGAATCGAGACTTGAAGTCGCTTCGTCCAGAATCAGGATTCGTGGATCGGCCAGCAGCGCGCGTGCGATCGAAACCCGCTGGCGCTGTCCGCCCGAAAGCTTCACGCCGCGCTCGCCAATCACCGTTTCGTACTTCAGCTCGAAGCGTTCGGCAAATTCGTCCACACGAGCGATGCGGCACGCCGTTAGAATTTCCTCCTTGGTGGCATCCGGACGCGCAAACGCCACGTTCTGGCGAATCGTTCCGTCGAAAAGAAAAGTCTCCTGCAGCACCACGCCTAATTGCGTCCGGTAACTCGCGAGCGTCACGGTCGAAAGATCGACGCCATCCACCAGCACCCGGCCGGAATTCGGCGTGTAAAACGCGCTGATCAGCCCGATGATTGTCGATTTGCCTGCTCCCGAAGGACCCACCAGCGCCGTCACGGTGCCGGGCGCGGACTGAAATGAAATATCGTTCAGCACCGGCTTCCCGGTTTCATAAGCGAAACTCACATTCTCAAAATCCACTTCACCACGCACCGTCCCGATTGCCACCGTGCGTCGCGGATCGGCCTCCTCCGGAGCCTCGCGCAAAATATCGCGCGTCCGCTCGAGTCCGGCCATGGCCTCGCTGATCTGGGTACCGATTCCCACGATCTGAAACACCGGCGCCACCAGCATCCCCAAAAACATCGAGAATGAGAAGAACGACCCGAGCGTCATGTGGTTCGCCAGAATCTGCCGCGCTCCGAAATACATCACCAGCGCGCTGATCAATCCCAGCAGCGAAGAAGCGGAAAGGCTCATCAGCGAAGTTGCCGTCAACGTTTTCAGTACGTTGTCCAACAAGCGCTTCACACCCGCCGAAAACACGGCCTCTTCGCGCGCCTCCGCGTAATAGCCCTTCACCACCCGCACGCCGCCCAGCGATTCTGCCAGCCGTCCCGTAACCTCCGCCGTGATCTTGGGCCGCTCGCGGAAAATCGGCCGTATCACGCTAAACGCTTTTCGCAATCCCACCCCGAACAAAATCAGGACGCTAAACGCAATTCCCGTCAGCAGTGGACTGATGCGCAGCAGGAAAACGAGCGCGAGGCTAGCCGTGAGCAAACTCCCGAAGAAATCGATCATGCCCGTGCCGATCAGGTTTCGCACCCCTTCCACGTCGTTCATGATCCGCGAAATGATCTGCCCCGTTTTGTTCGCGTCGTAATACGCCACCGAGAGCCGCCCGATGTGGGCTTGCACACGTTGGCGCAAATCCGCAATCATGCGTTGCGCGGCCTTGGAAATCACCTGCGTCAGCGAAAACGACGTCAGCCCCTGCACGATCGTGGCGCCCACCACCGCCAGCACCAGTGGCGCGAGCAGTTCCGTCTGCCTTTGATTGATCACGCGGTCGATCAGAAGCTTCGGCGAGTAGGGCAGCACGAGCCCCGCAAGCCGGTTGATCACCATCAATCCAAATCCGATCACCAGCACGCTCGGCTGCGGACGCATCATGCGCCACACATCCGGCATCAGCTTCCAGAAGGGTTGTGAGAGTTTGGACTTCTGTCCGCCCAAGCGCATGCCACCGCCGTGCGGGAGTCCCATGGAACGTGAGGACATAGAATCGGAGCAATTAGGATAACACGCCCCGAATCGCCAGCGCCCCGCCCATTAGGCTAGGAATCACAATAGCGTTTCTTGGCCTTAACCATAACGCAAGGAAACCGTCCAACCCGGTCATTCCGAGGAGTGAGCAGCACGAGAAACTGAACAGGCGCCGTTGCGACTGACTCCTTCAGCTATCCAGAGCAATACCCGGCGCAGGACCCAAGCGCGTTGTCATTCCGAGGAGTGAGCAGCACGATTTCCGCGCCCAACTCCACGCATCGCGCGGAAATCGTGCGCTGTGGCGAACGACGAGGAATCTCGGCGCCGGGACGGCGACTACCTCGTTTTACGGTTTGAATGGCGCGAAAAGCAAAACCGGCGGCGCCTCCTTCGAGACGCCACCGATAAGAAATGAAGGTAGCCTTACTGCTGTGGTTGCTGCGGCTTATCCGTGCTCTGTTTCGAATCCGCCGTGATCGCCGTATGCGGAATGCCGGTGGTCTCGCGCGTCAGGTAGGGCATGAACGGCGTCACTTCAAAAGGCATCTTTTCGCGCTCGGTAATTGTGCCCACCGGCTTGGTCTTCAGCAGGTCGAGCTTGTCGTTCCACGGATCGAGCTTCACCATGCCGCCCAGCGGACGCGCCACAATCTGCGTCGCTCCCGGCTTGTCGGCGGTATCCGCCGTTACTGGAGGCTTCGCCAGGATCGCATTGCCCAGTTTTGGACTGATCAGGTTCGGCACTTCTTTCGCTCGCGTCTGCAGTTCGGCCAGGAACATCTCGGGGACCTTGAGCTGATCCTTGTAAACGGACTTCTGGAGAATTTCGGTCGCCTTCGTGCTGGCCGCGTCGTCTTCTTCCTTCGTTCGTGAAAAGTCAAAGTGCCGGAAGGTCTGCCGTTCGTCGAAAAGCAGCAAGCGGTCAAAGAACGCATACTGCGTATCCATCTCGTGTCCCAGCGCGATGTGCGCCAATTCCTGCGCGAGCATTGTGGCAACGCTCGCCTCGTCGGGCAGCACGTCGATCAATCCGCGGCTCATCACAATCGTGTGGCCCAGGTTAAACGATTCAATCGTGGACGTCATCAGCACGCGGCAGCGCACTTCAGGCTCGATATCCAGATTGCTCCCGATTTCCAGGTTATTGGTAATCGTGTCGAGCGCTTTATCCACATCGCCCTCGGGCGCGATCAGGCCCATGCGCTGCAGCCGGTCGAGCACGTTATCTTCGGCCTCGCGGTCCCAATTGCGTGTCGCTTGCAGCGGGCTCACGTCGTTATTCTGTTGAGACTGATCGTTGATCGGGGCGTTCCCTTCTACCAGGATCTTGCTCAGCTCCTGCTCCTGCTGGTTATGGCCGAGTTGATATCCCCAGATGCGTGTCTGCGCCTTGAAGGAAAGGGATTTCCCGAGCGCATAGCGCATATCCTTCTCTTCGGAATAAATAAACGCGGGCAACCACAGGTTCGGCCCTGCATTCACGCGCCAGCTATCGAAGTGGAAGTAAAGATTCGAATGCGAGCTTCCGGTATAAGCCCCGTTGAAGCGCACGATCGTGTAGTTCTGATCCTCCACCCAGATGCGGCCCAGGAATCGCCCCTTCGCCTTTGGGTTTGTCGGCGTCACATCGAATGCCAGCGTGCGAACTTCTCCCAGAAATTCTCGCCGCGCATATTCGAAATGATAGTCCTGCTTGTTCAGCCCGCTCGTATCCAGATAAATCATCTGCAGGAAGCCGCGCGGCAGGAATTCCACGCCGAAGTTAAACATGTTATTCAGGCTCGTAAGGATGTGGTGGCCCGACGCGTTTGAGGTGCTCAGCGATTCCAGTTCCACGCCCTTGGCTAGCTCGGCGCGGCCCAGAAAATACCGGTCGCCATTTGGAATCCATCCCTCGGCCTTATCCTGCTTCGTATCCTGAATGTAAGTTTCCACCAGCGGAGCGTACTGGCGAACCGTGTTCATTTCCGCGTTCTCGCGGGCGATAATCTTATCCACCACTTGAGTCAGGGTGGCATCCCCTTGCTGCTGTGTGGGCGGCTGATCCTGTGCTAGGACCGGCATGGCGCTGAAAACCAGCGCGGCCAGTGCTACCTGAAACGTGCGCATGTCTGTACCCCTTAGTAAGCCAGTTGAAATTCGATGTGAACCGTCGCCGGAAAGTCCACAGGCTGCCCATTGCTGATTGCCGGCTTGTATTTGATTTTCTGTGCCGCGCGCATCGCGGACTCGTCGAGCCCATGCCCCAGGCCTCGCGTCACGCCCAGCACCTCAATTTGCCCATCCGCCTTGAAATTCACTTTCAGGATCACTTCGCCCTCAAGCTTCAGGGCTCGTGCCTCCTCCGTATATTCCGGCTTCGGCTTGTCCGTAATTTCCACGGGTTGCACGGCTGCCGCCTGTTGTTGCTTCTGTGCTTTTGCCTGGTTTGGATCGACGGTCGCCTGCGCGAAAGCGCCCTGCTGCACTACGCCGCGTGACCCACCACCATTGCCGCTCGGCGCAATCGCAGTCCCATTGCCGAACCCGGTGCTCTGCACGGTTCCGCGCGCGCCATTTGCCCCACCAGTGCCATTTCCATAACCCGGCCCGGCCGGCAGCTCAAAGGAGCCCACATGGTTAATATTCGCCCGCGAGTTCGGATTCGAGGGTCCGCCAATTCCCTGCGGATCGCCAAAGCCTCCGGTCTGCACTTTCTCCGCAGGCTTATTCAATGTCGCTGGAGCCGCGCTTCCCGTATTCCCCAGAACGCCCGTTTCCACCGGTTTCTTCGGTTGCGCTGGCGTGCTGGCCGCAATCTCCACCTTGGGCGTATCCAGCACCGGGGTCGTAATCTTCGGAGCCTCCACCTTGTCCACCGGCTTCGGCTGCACCTTTGGAGCAATCACCCGCGGCACGATTAAGGCTTTGGGTTGTGGCGGCGGTATCACCTTGGCTACTTCGACCGGCACCGGCTGAGGTTTCGGCCGCACCGGCTCCGGCTTTGCCACCGGCACTTCCGTTCGCGGGGAGGCGATCGGAATCACGTCATAAGCCGCCTTCGGAATAAAGCGCTGCGGAAATATCAAAGGAATCAGCAACAGCACTCCGAGAATCACTAACTGAACCGTGACGCTCACGCCCATCGCGCCGGCCCGCGCCTTTTGCGTGGGAAGAAGCTCAAAGCGCGCGCCAGCTTGTGGCGCAGCTCCCGGCTTCAGCACCAATTTGTTCCGCGGAGTCTGTCCCGGGTTCCGCGGTGAGAATCCAATATTAAGGTTTGTTTGCTGTTCCAAAAGGGTCGTCGTCATTAGTTCGGCCGATAAAGCGGGATTTCCCTACCGTGATTTGATGCAATCCGCGAGCGGATCGCGCACTCTTTGTGAGCCCGGTACGAGAGTACTGGGAGGGCCTGGGGAGGCGAATAGGACTTTTGTACTACTGTTTCCTACTCGCCACGAAAAGCTTAGTCCTCGGCCTTCTGGAATTCAACCCGAAGACAGAGGTTTCGATGCGCCCTGTCCCTCAGGGGATATCCAGCCCGTCCGCAGAGTCATTGTTTGATCTCCGCCAACAGCTCTTCATCATTGTTAAGTTGCACCTTCCCGGGGTTATAGGGCAGCGTGATATCCAGCGGAACATCCGCCTGGGTCACCCGCAAAAGGCCGATCCGCGACGATTTACCGTTTACTTCGCCGTAGATCGGCACCACATCCATCCAGTTCGCGGGCACGCCGCTCCGCTTCAAGGAACCCGTCAGCTTGAATTTGCCCCCGCCCGCGTCTTGCACCGCAGAGTGAAACTCATAATGCGCAATCCCCGTACCGTAAACGTATTGGCGAAAAAACCAATCCAGCCGGTGATTGCCTTCCAGGTCCATCACCGGTGTCATGTATTTTTCCGCGATCGCTTTGAAGTCCTCGGTGGAAGCGGCCTCGTTGTTATACGTTTTGCAGAAATCCTGCATCATCGCCTCAAACCGTGCATCCGGATCGGGCGCCTTCGAATCCGCCATCATCATCCGCAGCATCGTCAGCACGTAACCGCCTTTGTTGTAGATCAGCACGCTATATGCCCCGGGCGACAGCGAAGAGGAGGTGCGCGTTCCCATCCAGATCGGCCCCACGGAATCGTAGACGTGCTCGCGGGTGTCGCGCGTCAGCAACCCTTGCTTGTCGTCCCGCAGCCGCTGGATGTACTCCTTTTGGTTGTCTCGAAATTGCACGTACAGATTTCCCGAAAATTGCGCGAAGCCTTCCGAAAGCCATTGGTCGTGATAGCTCTTCCATGCCACGCGATGCCCCCACCATTGGTGTGAAGTCTCATGCGCGCGAAAAAATTCCGTAATACGCGGCGTGTTCGTCATGTGAAAAGCGTTCCGCTGCGTCGAATCCATAAACGTAAAAATCGAAAGGTAAATCAGCCCGGGCCAGCCTTGACCGTAGGAATATGGAATATTCGTCACTGCCAGCTGCTTATAGGGATACGGCCCGTAGTATTTCTGAAAGAGCCGCAGTGCGTTGCCCATCTCCGCGGCGATCGTCGGCGCCATCCCCACCGCCGAAAGCGTGCCCACGGCCATTTCCGCCGGACGCGACCCCGGCAACGCGCCATCCACCGCGTTTTGTGCCATCTGCATTTGGTCGTCGGCCGAGCGGTTCGCATACACCTGCACGTCGATGGGTCCAACCTTCTCCGTCGAGATTTTGTAGTCCCCAAACGCGAATCCCGCCACCGTCAGCGGCACGTCGTTCTTCCATTCCGTCAGCAGGTCGCCGCCATCCGTCGTCTCGCTCACCTTCACGCCAGTGGCCACCAGCGAGAATTTCTTGGGAGACTTGAAATGCAAATCGAAGTCGAATCGCCCGGCGAATTCTTCGCCATCCGCTGTCACACGGGAGGGATACCATCCAAAACTTTCCGCAAAATAATTCCCCGCGCCCACTTGCTGCACCACGCGCTTCCCCGCGTAGTGAAACGTCAACGTGATCGCTTGTCCGCTTTCGCTTGACGTCTCCAGCGTCACCGCAACGTAATCTCCATACGATTGCGGCCGGTCTTTTCTCTCACGCGCCTGAAAATAGGTCAGGGCTTTTCCGCTGCCATCCGCCACCTTGTCCACGCGTAAATTCGAGTCTAGGCTAAATAGCAGCACCCGCGCACCCGCCCAGCGCGTGTCCAGATTTACCTTGGCCGTCGCCGCCAACTCCGCATGCGTGTTCAGGCTCACATCCATGTCGTAGCTGCGAATCACGTAATCCGCTTTCTCAAAAGACACGGCGAACGCGTTGCTCGCGCTCCGCCCGCCGGCCGGAAAGCTCGTCCAGATGTCGAAATGCTTCGCGCCCCCATAAACGTCCTGCCATCGGCCCACTGAAACTTCCTCTGGATCGGATGCGTCGTAGAGCGCTTCCACCCAGCCAAACTCGCTGGTTTTCACATCCGCCAGGAAAAGCGCGCCCTTCGAACGGTCCTTGGCCATCACGCTCCGAAAAAGTCTCGGTAGGAAAATCGCTCCAAGATCTTCATTCTGCTCGATTCGCGAAGCGTACAGCTCTGCGGCTCCCGCGTTGGCTTCCGAAGGCCTGGTTTGCGGCGCGACTTCTTCGTGTGTGTTGTCGCTGAAGCTGAAGACGGCCTCGCTAAATTTCAAATGAATAGCCCCAGCCTTCAAAAATAGCTCCAGTTGCTGCAATTCTCGCGGATCGGTCGGGGCCGCCTCCAATTTTCCCGTGCCGCGGAATACTGCGCCCGTGATCACACCGTTCACCGGCTGTGTAAACTCGATCGTCCCCGATTCAAGCGTCACTCGAATTTTGTCGCGCGCGATCGTCACGTTCTCCACTTGCCCGGGCTTCCCGTCGAAAGCGGGCCGCGCCAGAGCGTCCCAAGTCGCTTGGGGATCGCTGTGATTGTCTGATGCTGTTTGCGCGGTACAAATCGGCGCAAACGTCATTGCGGCCGCAAATAGGGCGTACAGCAACCTTCGGCTGGAGATTCTCATTGGCAAAGCTCCTGGAAGGCATTCAGTGTGGCACAAGGCGAAGAAGAATATACTCTGCTAACAATACGGGATTGTTGAAACCGATAACCAACGATTACCCCCACGGGAAAGGGCGAAACCGATCAGCGCGGCTGGCCAGGCTGCTCCGGCACCAATGTAATGATCGGAAGCTCTGGGCGGCACAAAAATCTCACCGGAATCGTGGACGTTCCGATTCCCCGGCTCACATACAAGCGCGATCCGCGCTCCGTGTACCATCCTTCCAAAAAGCTCCCTGACCCGCGCGGTAGCCAAAAAACCGGCACCAGTGGAATCCGGACCTGCCCGCCATGCGTGTGCCCGGCCAGAGCCAGCGGCACGCGCCCCGCAATCTGATCGAAATACACGGGTCCGTGAAACAACGCGATCGAATAAACGTTCGGTGGCACGGGCTTGCTCGCCAACTCGAAATCCGGAGTACCCGTAACGGGATCGTCGAGCCCCACGAGCCACACATCGGGGCGGATCGGCTTAGCCTCGTTGAAGAGAAAATGCACCCCGAGCACGGCATAAAACGCATGTTCGTTTCGCGGCGGAGGGCCCGTTTCTGTTTCCCAGTTTCCGCGTACCAGCCATACGCCCAGCGGCGCATGCAGTCTCGAAAGCAGCGGCTTAATGCCCGGATAATCTCTCCGGTGCCCGACCGTATCTCCGGTAATCACAATCACGTCGGGATGTTCCCTCTCCAGCAGGTCCACCAGCTTTCGCTCGAGCCGTCCAAATTTTGTGGTGTGCAAATCGGTTAGATCGGCGATTTTCAGCGGCTGTGAAACCGGAGCCTGCACGAGGTAATGCGTCACCTGTATGCGATAGGGCTCGATCAGAAAGCCGTCTACCGCGGCGGCGGCGCCGGCCAACAGCACGAGAGATAGGATCAGGGGAAAGCGGCGCATCTCAGATCGAGGGCCGCTGCAAGATGGACGGCCTGCATTTATTGTACCGCATGCGAAAATTCGCCTTGGGAATCGCTGGCGGCGGATTGTCTATTTAGGCTAGGGTGAACGCTGCTTCGTGGCAGCGTGAGCGCAATCTCACGCACCTCGTCTCTGCAGCAACTTCCTCGGCACAAACAAAAAGGCCGCGAATGCAAAAACCACCGGAAAGCACTCCAGCATGTAGCGCGGCTCCGGCGTCTCGATGTGTGCGAAATATCCCGTTCGCACCACGCAAAACATCGCTAGAAACGCCGCAATCCATACCTGTTCCGCAGGCAGCGTTCGTGCCCTCCCTCGCGCATAGCGCACGATCCGCGTAAAGCCTGCAAACGCCAGCGCGGCATAAAGCAAACCCAGCAAGCCCAACTCTACCGTCGCATCAAAATCGTCCGGCTCGTCGCGGTGCATTTCGCCAAGCGGCCAAAGCTTCCCGGAGTAGGGCAGCAGCTCGATTCTCGGTGTCAGCCACAGCACAAACGAACGCGCCAATGGAATCCACAGGTATGTTCGGATTGGATGGCGCCGCGCCCGTTCGTGCGCCAACTGCTCGAATTGCGCGTCCCAGCCGGGCGGAATGTCGCAGCAATTTTGATCGTATTCCTGAAAAAGCTTCTTGATTCGCTCGCGCTCGGCGTCATTGTCAAACGCCGAAGCGGGCATCTCGCCGAGCACCAGCGGTTCGCTATCAAGCTTCCAGTTCGTAACGTACACATCTCCATAACGGATCAGCCAGGTCTTCGTCCAATCGTAGAATCCCGTTGGTACTACCTCCGCGTTCTCATTCGCATAGCGCGGCGCTAAAGGCTGAAATTCATGGAGCGTGATCGCATTTCGAAGAATCCACGGCAGCAGCGGCAGCAGGAACCCCGCAGCCGTTAGCGCGCCCGCCCGTAACAGAACGCGCCAGTCGGCCGGACGTCTCCAGCGCCACACGCATACAATCGTCAATGCGATGAGCAGCAGTGGCGTCTCAGGCCGGATCAGTGTCCCAAACCCGGCCGCCAGCCCTCCCAAAATCCATGGCGCCCAGCGCTTTTCTGCTCCCGCGGCAAAGCATCCCGCAAACGCCAGTAGCGCCGCCGCCGTAAAAAAAGTCGCCGGAATCTCCGTCATCGGCGCTACCGCATAATTCCCAATAAACGGGCACAGCGCTGCCAACCATAAGCCTGCGAGTTGCACCCGGCTCCGGGCGGAGGCATTGAACGTTACATCGCTGGTGTTTGGCACCAGCCGCCCTGCGAGGAGGGCGGCGAGTACGCACGTCCCCATATCCATCGCAATTTGAGCCAACATCAAGCTCTGTTGGTCGCGTCTAAATAACCAGGAGATGATCAGGATAAAACCCGGATACCCTGGCATTCGGATATCGAGCGGCTTGATGATTCCTTCGACGGGATATCCGTACACTCCATGCGCCATCCAATTGTGTGCTAGGCTTTCGTAAATGGGGCCGTCGCCCGTCGTCGTCGGAAAATGAATCACAAAGTACAGGCGTACCAGCACGCCTGCAATCAGCGCCAGCGCTGCGATCGCCCAGTTCCAGCGCGGATGCTCAGCCCAATGCGTGGTGGAAACCGGCTGCTTCGGCACCTCTCCCGTGTGTGACCGGTTCATCTGTACATCTCGAAGGTTGTCATTTTCGGCTAGAATACATTAAGCCTGAGCGCAGGTCGGAGCAGTGAGTCAAGGTAAGCCCATATTCTATGATGAGAAGCGCCGCCGGTGGTTCTTTACCCGGCGCGCCCTCGAGATTGGCGGGGCGCTTTTTACCCTGCTCTTACTGACTTTTTTTCTTTCTGTCCTTCGCAAAGTCACCCTCCCGAGCCTGCTGCTGCCCTCTACCATGCCGATGCGCCGCCCAGTGATCGAGCGGGCAGCCAAGAAACCCGCTGTGCGTCCAGGTCGGCAGCGCCGTGTCGCCACTCTCGGAAAGGTGCCGCCGCAGCCCGATCCCATTCGCGCGGCATTTTATGTCGCCTGGGACCCCAATTCTCTTGCCAGCTTGAAAAAGCACGATAAAGACATTGACCTTTTGATCTCCGAGGAATTGCATTCGATTTCGGCCGACGGCAGCCTCACCGTGGTCGATGGCGATAATCATCTGCATGAACACGTGGACGCTGCGGAAGCCACCCGCGTAATGAGTGGCGACAAAATGCACGTCTGGATGCAGTCCATGCGCGCCGTCCCCGGGTCTAATTTCGATTTGGCCGTCATGGGCCTCATCAATAATTCCGACGCCACCACGTTTCAAACCCGCGAACTCGCTCCGTTGCTGGCCAATCCCGCCGCCCGTAAACGTCTCGAGACCGAGATGCTCCAGTACACGCAGCTCAATCATCAGGTTGGGATCTGTGTGGATTTCGAGGACGTGCCCGAGGCGAGTCAGGCCAACTTCCGCGCGTTTGCCGCCGAGACCAGCGCCCTCTTTCATGCCGCGAATCTCACGCTA
>DATNLT010000024.1:0-34856 GCA_035602725.1 Candidatus Acidiferrales bacterium | reverse complement strand
CGCTCGAATCGGTTTGCTGGATGCTGCTGCGCCGCTATGGCGTGGTGTTCCGCGAAGTGCTGGTCCGAGAAAGTATTCTGCCCAAGTGGCGTGAAATTCTGATTACCTTGCGCCGGCTGGAAGACCGAGGCGAAATTCGCGGCGGGCGATTTGTGAGCGGGTTTTTGGGCGAGCAATTCGCGCTGCCGGTGGCGGTGGAATCGTTGCGCGCGGCTTGCAAACTGGCACCTTCGGGCGAACGGGTCGCGATTTCCGCGGCCGATCCTTTGAATTTGGTGGGAAGTATCGTACCGGGTGAGCGCGTACCAGCGATTGCGGGAAAGAGCGTGACCTTTGTGGACGGAGTGGCCGTCAGCGAAGAAGTCGCCACGCCCGCGGAACATTACGCCGCCGGCGCCGCATTCTAGTAGTCCTTGTGGAAGCGAATCGTGAGCGCGTAGCCGCCATATTCGTCGCGTACAACTGAAAAGCCCACCTTTTTCTGCGTCCGGTATTCGAGGCCAATCACTTCCTGCTGCGTATCGGTCAAATCCGTGGAGAAAGAAAAAATCAGATTTCCGGTGATGTGCTGCTGGAGAGCGATTCTCGCACCCGGGTCGGTTTGATCTCCGCCGAAGGCCGGGCTGATGGAAAATTGCGAAAGCCCTGCAAAATTCTGCACCCGGCTGCTGACGACGCTGCCCACGCCTTGGGCCAGCACGGATTCGGCGCCCAGGCTGGTGGGCACGCTGGGGCTGGTGGCCTGCTCCTCCATCGTTTTGCCGAATGCCAATAAATTGATGATGTCCGCCGGAGGCAAGGCCGGCGTCGAGGCGTAGCTCGTCCGCAATTCGTCGATGGGACCGATGAAATTCATGGTGATGTTGTATTGATCGACGTTGGTGGTGACGTAAAGATTCAGCACGGGCTCAGTGCGCACGGGGTTCGCAAAGTTGATCACGCCATTTTGAATATCGTAGCGATTTCCGAGGAAATAGACGTTTCCTCCGGAAAGCGTGGCACGGCCGAGCACGATAGGATTCGCCAGCGTGCCCGTGAGCCGTAAGTTAGCAGCGCCCTGGAGGCTCAATTGATTGCTGGCGAGTTGCAATTCGTTCGAGGACTGGATGCCGATGTTGAGGCGCATGTTTTGCTCGAAGGCCGAACTGTTGGACGGAACAGCCTCGCCGGTGAACTGCGTGACGAACGAGGAGAGGTCAAATTCTTTCGTGAAAGAGAGCCGGCGGATCGTCACGGTACCGCCCACGGCGGAAGCGGCGGACGTGCCCGTCCAAGTGAGCCGGCCATCCAGGACCGCGCGAACGCCGCGAGGATATCTGACGCGGACATTTTCGGCGTCAGCGGTCAGGTTGATCGTCATCGCCGATCCGAGAATGGCGAATCCGGAGGCATTGATCGTGCCGCCCCCGGCCTGCGCCGTGAGCTCGGTGAGCTGCAGGCGATTCCCCTGCAGATTGATACTCCCATTCACCTTCTCGAAACCGAGCGGAATGGTGGGAGTCGAATAGGACGCGTTCGCGAATTGGATCTTTCCTTGGACGGAGGGATGCGCGCGATCTCCGCGTGCTTCCACGTCAAGTGTGATTTGCCCCGAGCTATCCGCGTTCTTTTGTACGAACTTCAGCAGATCCATTTCCACCGTGCCGTGCGCGGAGGCGTTGAGCTGCCCCGTGCCTTTGACGGGCACCGAGCCTTGTATGCGTAGATCGGTGCCGTTGCCTTTGAATTCGGCGGGCGCCAGTGTCACTACGTCATTTTGAAAATCGACGCGAATCGGTTGCGCGGAGGCGAATTGCAGCGGTCCATACGCGATGGAGAGGTTGGGCAACGAGACGTGCGCCTCGAAGCGGGCCGGATCTTTCAGCGGACCCCGCAGCGTGGCATGAATTTCCGTTTGTCCCTGGAGCTGATCCGGCGCGCCCGGAACGTACATGGCCAGAAACTCCCCGATGGGGAACGGCTTCGTATCGAGCGTGACGTCGGCGTCATAGGCGCCGCTTAGGTTCACGCCGCCCGTTGCCTGGACTGTGTTGTGCGCGATCTCCGACTGTAGCGTGAAGTTCACCTGCCTGCCCGCCAGGTCAGCGTGGGCTTGCAGCCGCTGAATCACTTGGTCGCGAACTTGAAGCGGATTGACGCTGGCGCTCAGGGTAAGTTGCGGTTGCGCGAGCGTGCCGCGGCCGTTGACCGAGGCGACCAGCGTCCCCGTGATCTGGCCCCGGGTTTGCAGCGCCGGCAGTTGGTCGAGCTTCAGACCGGAAGTATCTAGTTTCACTTCATAACTCTTCGCTTTTTGCGCATAGGTTACGTCCGCGGTGACGGTGCCGGCCGGAACGCGCAAATTGGCCGTCGAATGGATCGACGCACCGGTACCCTGGAATTGCACGGTCAGGTTCTGCACAGCCTGGTTGTAAACTGTCGCTTGCGTCAACTGCAGCGAACCCTGGCCGCCGGGGTTGAGCACGGAACCGCTTGCGGAGATTTTCGCGGAGAGGTTGCCGGCGACGGGGTAATGTAAATTCGCGATTTCCTGCAGGTCGGCGACGGGCATGCGGTCCGCCGTGACCTGCGCGGTGACCGGGCTGGCCTGCGAAAATGCCCAATGGTTGAGACCGACGGTAGCGTCGAAGGTAACGCGGCCGGTGTTGGCTTCGGCAATCTCGCCGTCGTGCAGGGCAACTTGCGATGAGCTGGCTTCCAAATTTGTGCGCACCGTGCGCAAACGAATCGAGCCGGTTTGTAAATTCGTCGCGGAAAGACTCCCGGAAATCTTAGGGTTCTGTAGCGATCCAGTGACTCGCACGTTCAGATTCGCCGCGCCGCGAATATCGCTGAATGGTGGAGACGCCTGGCTTTTTTGCGGAGGAGCGAGCGCTGATTTTACGGCCAAAACCAGCAAGTCCGCTTCCTGCAAGTCCGTAACGTTGGCCTGCACGCTTAGGGAGGATTGGCTGCTAACGGTGCCGTCCAGATTCAGTGTGGTGTGAGATGTTTTCAAATAGGAATGGCTTATAGACAGCAGGCTGCGGTCACGATCGTAAGCCAGATGCAGAGTCCCATCGACGGGCACAGCGCCGCCAGTTTGCAAGCTGGCATTGGTTGCGGAGCCATTCGGATTGGCGGATGTGATGGTGGCGTCGGAGGTCAGGTGCAAGTCATCCGCACTTCCACGCCACGAAAGTTGCGCTTTCGCGTCTACGCGGCCCGCCAGCGGCAACTGTTTGAGTTTTGCCTCGCCCGATGCCAGAGCGACTGATTGGAGCGACATTCGCTGTACGGAAGCGGTCAACTGGGCGTCCTGCGAAGTAGCCAGGTGACGCATTACGAAACTGGCGTTGAGCCGCCCGTCGTAAATCTCCCCTTCGACATTTTGCGCGACGAGGTCGCCATCCTGTACGCGAAAGCGGCCGCGAACATTTCTCACGTCTCCGCCATAAGGCGAAACCCGCGCGGGAACATTTGGAGCGTGAAACTGGCCGTCCACATACAGCGCATCGAGGAAAGACCGGTCTGGCTGATTCTGGTAGCGAATCGCGCCGGTGGCGCTCACCTTCGCGGTAGGAATCGTGTTTTGCTTCAGGATTCCACGAACGTCCGCGGTTTCGACTTCGGCCTGATAGTTGCCGTCGATTTGCGGATTTGAATAATCTTTCAACGTCGCATGCAGCAGAAGGTGCGAATGGCTCAGCGTCAAATCGAGCGGGTTTGCAGAAAATTGCGAGGGCGAGGCCTCGAATTGCAGCTTCGCGGCGTGTTCGAAGGGTTCATATTCTTTTATGGCAAACCTGCCGCGATCGTAAGAGAGCGTTCCGCGATAAGCCTGTTTCAGCGTCTCGAAGTCGATAGCAGTTTGCAGATCGTGCAATTCGCCGTTGAGCGGAATCTTCTCGTCGTTGTAGTAACACTCCCCGCTGACGATCGACACGTGGCGGATCGCAAGGTTGAAGAGGTTTACCGTCCCGCTGCCGCCGGTACTTTGACGATGCGGCAGATTTGTACCCCCGTCGTGAGCTTCGATCAAATGAAACACGGGGTGTGTAAGAATGAGCTCGCTTAGATCGACTTTGCGCCGGAAGATGGAAATGATCTTCAGCCCTACCTCCACACGATCGGCGGCAAAGAGCGGAATTTGGCGCGGTTCCTCGGAGCCGTGCACGACGATGCGGTCCAAATCCACGTGCAGCGCCTTCCAATGGATCGCGAAATCGCGAATCTCGATTCGCGCGCCGGTGGCGCTCTCGGTTTTCTCGATCATTTTGCGTAACGCCCACTGATGAAAGGATTGGCTGTGCTGCACCCAATAGACGCCGATGCCGAGCAACAAAATCAGCGCAGCCAGCGCACCAAGCAACCATTTGATCGCCTTTTTCGACTTCATAAAGCCCCTTTGGTCGAACCGTGCCGCGTTGACTCGAAAACTGCGCCGTCTAGAACGCCTGTCCAATCGTGATAAAATATTGCGTCGCTTTCACACCAGGAATTGGGCTGAGATTTCGCCCGATATCTAGCCGGATCGGTCCCACCGGCGTGTTGTAGCGCAAGCCGAATCCCACGGAATTGCTATATTGCGAAATCAATTGGTGAAAATTGATATTGCTGTAGACGTTTCCGCCGTCGTAGAAAACGGCGCCGCCCAAATCCTTCTTAAGAGGGATGGGAAAGCGCAGCTCGCTGTTGAAGACGGCCAGCATATTTCCGCCGACGGGAACGCTAATCAGCGTGCAGGTCGCGGGATTGCTCGGGTTCGCGCAGACGTTCACGGGACGTTGCGGCCCCGCGCCGTCGATCGGGAAGCCGCGCAATGTATCGCTACCGCCGGAAAAGAATTCGGCGCTCAGCGGAATGACGCTGCCGCCGAATGGCTGCTCCAACCCGAGGCGGATATTATTGGCCCATACCAGCCAGGAATTGACGGGCCAATAGTAGGAGGTGCGGCCCAGCAGGCGCGCAAAATTTGCCTGTGAACCAAGAAGCTTCGGCGTGATCCCCATATCCACCGATCCGTAAAACCCTTTGTGCGCATCGAGCGGCTTATCTCGCGTGTCGTGAACGAACGTTGCGGAAAGCGTCGAGAGCCGGACGGACAAGGCATCCAGCGGTACCAGGTCCGGGATGATGACGTGGGACAACGTGGTGTGCTGAAACGTATACCGAAATTGCAAAGTATCGTGCTTCTTGCGGTCGATCACGCGTTGCACCTGGAACGATCCCTGCACGACGGCGGCCGCAAAGATGGGGTTTTCCGTGGTGCGCTCGCCTTCCAGGCTCAGCAGCGAAGTCCAATTGCTTCCGCGGAAATGCGCATCCGCATAGGTGGAAACCAAGCGCTGATCGAGCCGCGAACCCAGGAGCGAAACCGTAAGCGTGTGGTCCAAACCGCCAATCGCGCGTCGCGTGTAATCGATCGATCCGCGCGGGCCGACGAAGGTTCGCTCGCTGGTGGTGAACTTCGATCCCAAACCAACGACCGGCAACCCGGGTAGCACCACCGCTCCGATGGGAACATTGCCGCCGCGATGAAACACATCAAAGCCGAAGCCGTAATCGATGGAATTGCGCTTTGCTTCATGAACCTTGATCAGCACGTCCTCGGTCGTCTGGTCCGTGATGGGCTTACGTGGGCCGATATCCGTCCAATCGAAGATCCCTAGTCCGTAAAGCTCGCTTTCAGACCGCAATAGCTTGCTCTCGCTCAGCGGTACGCCGCTGTGGATATCCGCGATCTGGTCGATCAGCCAGGGCCTCGTCCTCTGCCGTCCGAGGGTCACCACCTGGCCGACGTGCACCAGCGGCCCCTCATCAATCTGATACACGATGTCGAAACGGTGCGGATTGTTCGGGACTGGGGTGACTTTCGGCTGAAGGGTCGCTTTCAGATAACCCTTATTCAGATATTTCGCGATAATCTCATTTCGATCCACGTCCACGCGATGTGGGGAGAACGGCTTGCCCGCCAGTTCCTCCAAGGAATTTCCCCCCAATTGCGCCAGCGGTACTTGTTGATCGCCTTCCAGCCGCAAGCTGTTGGAAAAGTCCTGTGGGCCTTCGCTGATGATAAACATCACGTCCACTTCAGGTTCGTAGTCGGTGACCTTGCTCTGCACTTTGACGTTTGCAAATCCAGCGTCTTTATAGAGGGCGGCGATGGCGTCTTCGCTTTGTTGAATCAAGTCATCGCTATAACTGCCGTGCGCAAGAGGGAGAAAACTTGCAGTTTTCACCTTGAGAGGCGGCAAAAGTTGTGCACGGCTGAGGTAATGATTTCCCTGGAAGGCCAGATGTTTCACCTTGTGGCGTTTTCCTTTATCTACTTGATACACGATCTGGATGTTGTTTGGTTGTTCGTCGATCTTGACGTCTACCTTCGCATCGAAAAAACCCTTCGCCTGGAAGTAGGAGGTGATGTTGCGTTTGCCTTCCTGGACCAAATCTTGATCGTAGGCATTTTCTTCGAAGATCGGCACCAGTTTGTGCATAGTGCGTGTGAATAAGTGCGCGCCGCTTACTTTGACCGTCAATTCGGGCCCGAGGGTGACCTGATAAGTCACATCGGCGCGATTTGTGTCTTCCTGATATTGCGGCTTCAGCAGACGGACCTGTGGCGCCAGGTGCCCTTCCTTCCGTAGGCGTTTTTGAATGAACGCGGTTGCGGAATGGAGGTGGCTCGGGGAAAATTTCTTGCCGGTTCGCAGATCCGCGAAGTTGAGGCGCGCCCAGAATGAACGGAGCGCCTGCCGCACATCGTTTGACTCCTCGGACGAAACACCGTCGATTTGAATCGTGCCGATGCGGGCAATGCGGTTTAGGTCCGTGTGGAAGGTGACGTTCACCAGCTTGTGCGCCTCATCCGTTTCGGTGGTCACTTCGACGGTAGCCTCGAAATAGCCCTCTCTCGCGAAGAAATCGAGCAAGGCCTTACGCGCGGTTTCTGTCTCGGACTTGATAAACGGCTCTTCGGAAGGGAAGTCCGCCACTTGCAGCAAACGCGGATAAGGAAAGGGCCCGAGCGCGCCCGGAAAATAGATCATTCCGATGTAATAAGCGGGCTGCAATACGAAGAGCACCTGCAGCCCGCCGGTGACAGGCTCTACCTGAACGGTGACGCCCGAAAATTGGCCCGTTTGCTGAATCGCGGTGACGGTCGCCTGCACTTTCGCGTTCGAGTAAGGTTCGTTTGCTTTTTGCTGGATCAGCGGACGCAGGGAATCGACATTAACCGTCGGCCCGGCGGATAGGTCAATGGTGGCGACATTTTGGCCTTCGTAGGAAATGCCTTGATTTTGCCGCGCCTCGGCGGTTCGTCCACTCCAGAAAAGCAGGAACAGGAGAAGGCAGCGGCGGCCGGCACGCGCCATCACGCCAGCCCGCGCGGCCGGCGTATGCCTTCGAGAACGCTGTTGGTTTCCGCGCCAACCAGGAGAACGAAGCTCGTGAGATAGATCCACAGCATCAGCGCGATGAACCCGAGCAATGCGCTGTAAGCCCGGTGATACATGCTAAAGTGCCGCATGTAAAAATTGAATCCCAGCGTCACCGCGGCGAGAGACGAGGTCACCATCGCCGATCCGGGCGTAACCCATCGCCAGCGATGCTGCAAATTCGGTAGCACGTAATCAATCAAACAGATGGCCAGGTTCAGCAAGAGCAGCGTTACACTCCATCGCGCAATTTCCCAGTAAAGCAAGAAGCGCGGTCCCGAATGGATTTGCGAAGCGACGAAGATTCCCAGGTGGTGGCCCGCCGCCATGAACGCAAAGGAGGTGATAAAGAAAAAAGAGACAATGACCAACATCACCAACCCCAGCATTCGCCTCCACCAATAGCCACGCGTTTCCTTCACGCCATATGCCACGCTGAGGGATTCCATCATGGCCATGAATCCGGAAGAGACCGTCCAGGCCGTCCCCAACACGCCGAACGATAAAAACCCCGTTCGGCCATTCGTCAGGCCCAGAATCGTTTCCAACATGGAACGCCGCAGGTCCGCCGGCAAATAAAGAATCATCCAGCCCAAAATTTTGTCCCACAACCCGGTGAAGGGCAGAAATCCCACAAGCGCCGCAAGAAAAATCAAAAAGGGAAAGAGCGCCAGGACGAAATAGAACGCCATCTTCGCAGCAAGGTCGGAGCAATCATCGTCCACGATATTCCAGACGATTTCCGTTACCAGCGACACAAACGCCGCACGGTGACGCAAATATCCCGCCAGCGTCCGCCACGGCCGGCGCTCCTGGTGACGAACCAATGTGACACTTGTAGCGCTCATGCAAACTCCCAAACGGAGCTAGCGCCGAAGCCCCTATTCTCTCACCCCGATCCGTACAGGCAATGCAGCGCAAGCTGTACCGATCTGTGGGAACTTCTGTAGGTCACTGCCTCTTGAAAAGCATCCGTATCGAACGCCTCGGCAACGTCGTATAGAAAGAGAATGCGAAAACGACCGCGGAGGTTGCGCGTGTTTGCACCACCGGGCCGCTGGAAATCCCTAAACGTCAAGCCCGATCAAACGCATCAGCGCGATGGCGTTGCTCTTCGCGACCACGCCCTCCCGCAGCGTGTAGTCAAAGCGCATCTTTCCATCCTCCACATAGTCCTGGAAATGGGCGTTGTGGATCACGCTGCCGAGGGTCATGGAAATGGCCGTCAGTGCGAGATCGTGCGTCGTCAAAACGCCGATGGCGCCGCGCTCAAGCAGCGCACGGATCAGCCCTTCGGCGCCGATCTTGCGATCCTTCGAATTGGTGCCTTCGAGCAATTCGTCAAAAAGAAAGAGCACCGGCGTATGAAGCTTCGTCAGGTCGAATACCTGTTTGATGCGCAACACTTCACTATAGAAGCCGGACCGGCCTTCCTGGAGTGAGTCCGGAGTGCGCAGGCGCGTGCCCACGGCAAGCGGCGTCAACACGAGCGAGGCGCCGCGAATCGGCGCGCCCGCCATAGCGAGCACGGCATTGATGCCAATCGTCCGAAGAAAAGTGCTCTTGCCGGACATGTTTGATCCGCTGATCAGCAGCACACGAGTTTCCTGATCGAGCCGCGCACTATTGCGAATACAGGTCGCTGCGGGGATCAGCGGGTGGCCGAGTTGTTCGCCATGTAGCAGCGCATGGCCCGGCTGCGCTGCCACGAACTGCGGAAAGGGATCGGCGGGATGTTCGAACGCATAGGCAGCGAGTGAAAGCAAAGCCTCCATCTCACCGGTCACGTCAATCCACGTCCGCATCTGCGCCCCACAATGCCGGCGCCAGGCCTCGGCCGAATAAGAAACCTGGAGCGTATAGAGCATGGGCAGTTCGAGGAGCTTGGCGATCAAGCCCTCGCGAGCGTCAATCCAGGTAACGATGCGAGAAAGGTGACGCACTGCCGCGGACGCCGTATCGTTGGCGCTCCCCGCGATTTTGAGTGTGGTCAGGAGCGATTGCAGCCGCGGCGAGGAAAAGTTCTCTTGTTCTAAGCGACCGAGTATCTCCGCGAAGAGCAACAATCCTTCGGCATTGGCAGCCGTCGTTTCAATCGTGGATTCCGCGCGCTTTCGCAACCAGAATAAAATTAAAAACTCGACGAAGAGCGTCACATAGAGTGGCCACCAGGCGCTCCATCCGATGCCAAGAACAAAAGTGCCCGCTGCGCAGATCGCCAATACGGCCCAAACGATTCGCAAGGCTGGAAGCGGCAGAACGGGGGGCATTTCGGCCCAAGCCGAGAGGGATTTCGGCTCGAGCCGCGGCCGAAGTTCGGCGCCGACAATCGCCAGGTGCTCGCGCAGGTCGAGCTTTTCCCGAAGGTCGCCAACCATTTCCTGCCGCGCCAGAATGACCGTCACGTCCGACGGCGTCGTCAGCCAGCTTGCCAGCCGCGCCTCGCCCATGGGCGTCCTGGCGTTCGAAAGCAGCTCAAATAAACTGCCGCGCCCAAAAAGGTCGAGGTCGCCGGAGTAAACGTGTTTGTCGTCGCCGAAAGTGTCGCCGGTTTCACCGCTTCCGGCCCAGCGATCGGCAATACGCGCGAGCCCGCGCCGATAAAACGCCGCAGCACGATCGGCCCTGTTTCGCAAACGCAGGATGCGCTCGTGCAGAATTGCGAGCGCGAGATACACGACGATAGCGGCGGCAATCCACCACAAAGAGATCTTGTGATCTCGCAAGCCGAGCCATGCGGCCACGAGTCCAGCCACGATCACCAACAACTTGCTGTTGCCGAGCCGGATATGTTCGCGTTCCTTTGCTGCGAACGTTTGCATGCGCGCTTCGAGTCTCTGGGAATACTCCGTTTGCGGAGCGATCACCGCGGATCCTCAGTGACGCTCGTGGCGGGAATTGGCGGGAGCATTGGCTGCGATAGTAACATCGGCGCCCTTGAATCACCCTGGGCACGAATGCAAAGAGCATGTTATTTCCGGCGCCGAGGTTCTCAATGCGCCGCGTCCATTGTAAGCTTCGGGTCAGGCCGTGAGGGGGCAAGCGCCTTCCTGGAGGGATCATGGGATTTCTCGATAGCAATCTGATTCCTGGTGAACGGGTAATCTTCAAAACGCGGTTGCACTCGATCATTCTTGTGGGACCGATCTTTATCGCGGCTATTCTCTCCGCTCCAGCGGCGTATTGTCTCTGGCGCGCTTTTCAGGAGCCGGACCGCTCGGACCAAACATTCAAGATTCTCTGCGGTGCGGCGGCCCTTCTGTTTCTTTTGGCGCTGATTTCTATTATCCGCGGGCTGGTGCGCAGAAATTCCACGGAGATCGGGGTGACCAATCGTCGCGTGTTGATGAAGTGGGGCGTGGCGAGCCGCAAAACGCTGGAGATTCCGGTTCAGAAAGTGGAGAGCACGGAGGTACTGCAATCGTTCTGGGGCAGGGCGCTCGGCTACGGCACCATCATCGTTCGTGGCACCGGCGGCACGCCGGAGCCGGTTCACAAGATGGCGCGGCCGGTCGAGTTTCGCCGCGCTTTGCAGGAGCAAATCCAAGCCGGACTCGCTCCCCCGCAGCCGGTAAATCCGGGACCAGGTTAGACCCGCGAGAAAAGATGCGGGCCGGGATCAGCTCCGGCCCGCCATCTTGAAAGTACTTAGCCTCTATTGCTGGTTGTGATCGTTCTTGTCCCAATCGCGATCGTTGTGCCATTCATGGCCCTTGGCATCCCACCATTGATGGAATTTGTTCCAGCATTTCTCGTGTTCCTTGTCGAGGTCATTGAGCCGATCCTGCGCTTCCTTGCTGTGTTCGCCATACTTATGCACAGCATCGTCTAACCGCACCTGCGCCTGCTCCACATGCCTCTGACAATCGGCGCGATCATCGGCGTAGACGCGCGGCGCTCCTGCCGAAGCGAGCACGAAAGCACCGGCTAGCATGCCGCTCAAGAGCGATTTTACGAACTTCGACGAGCTACCTTGGTTTGCCATAGCAGAAAGTCCTCACTTTCAATAAAATAGCCGCTCGGGCAGCAACGGCCGGGGGTCCGGACCCGGCCAAGCCGAGCCTTTTCCCATTTCGGGCATTTGACTAGGCCAGCAGTTCAGGCGTGACACCGTATTTCCGGGTATTGCGGCCGCAACTGTTTTGGCAGCATGGTGGAGCATTCGACGCGTATGTTCCAGCGACGGCCATAAGAAACAGGAAACAAGAAAGAGGTAACTGTGTCCCCGAACGACAACAAAAGCAAAAAGAAGACGCCTCCCACTGAGGAAACCCCAGTGCAGGACAACCGCAAACCCCGGGAGATAGATCCCGAGGATGTGGTTGACGAGGCGTCGGAAGAGTCGTTTCCGGCAAGCGACGCACCCTCCTGGACGGCCGAGCGCCCCAAGAAGCCTGCCTCTAAGCCGCGGCTCACACGTTAAGACCCGCCATAAATTCCCGCGCCGATGAGGCACGGGTCGTCCCACTGGCATAGGGATGATTTGGTAGCCGTGGGCCTGCTGCCCTTTCGAATGTCGAAAACGCGCCGCATAATGGGAGGCTCCAGCGCGTATTTCGAGGGAGCTCAATGGCAGTCACATTTCGTTCGAATGCTGAGGATCGGCGACTCGAAGAATCGCGGCAGCGAAAAATTCATTGGAAGCGGTGGGGCCCCTACCTGAGCGAGCGCCAGTGGGGCACGGTGCGGGAGGATTACAGCGCCAACGGCACCGCCTGGGATTATCTGCCGCACGACCACGCGCGCTCGCGCGCCTATCGCTGGGGAGAAGACGGCATCGGCGGAATCTGCGACCGACACCAGCGTATTTGCCTCGCCCTCTCACTTTGGAATGGCCGCGATCCGATCCTGAAAGAACGCCTCTTTGGATTGAATGGAGAAGAAGGCAATCACGGCGAGGATGTGAAGGAGTATTACTTCTACCTCGATTCCACTCCCACGCATTCTTACATGCAGTTTCTTTACAAGTACCCGCAAGCGGAATTTCCTTACACGCAGCTTCTGGAAGAAAACCGCAGACGGGGCAGAGCGCTGCCCGAGTTCGAACTATGGGACACCGGCATTTTCAATGAGAATCGCTATTTCGACGTGTTCGTCGAATATGCGAAAGCGTCGTCGGAAGACGTTCTGATGCGTATCACGGCCTGGAACCGCGGCCCGGAAACCGCGCCGCTGTGGCTGCTGCCGACTTTGTGGTTTCGAAATCGCTGGTCCTGGGGACGCGATCCGGACCGCCCGCGCGTAGCCCAGGCCCAGGAAAGCGCGCCGGGTGCCGTGATTCTGGATATGGAAGAGAAAATGTATGGCCGGCGCTGGCTGGCCGTGGAAGGCGCGCCGCAGATCCTCTTCACGGAGAATGAGACGAATTTCAAACGCCTTTTCCATATTGAAAATCGCACTCCGTACGTGAAGGATGCCATGGACGAATTTGTGGTGCATGGCCGCGCCGATGCGGTGAATCCGGCACAAACGGGGACGAAAGCGGCGGCCCTCTTCCGCTACGACCTGGCTCCCGGCGCGAGCACCACTGTTCGGCTGCGCTTCACGAATGCGCTTTCCGGCAAAGGGCGCTCACGGATCGCTGGAAGCGAAGCTATCTTTGGTCAGCCTTTCGACGCGACCTTTGATGTTCGAAAAAAGGAAGCCGACGATTTCTATTCGAAAATGGGCCAAAGACAAAAGCTCGGTGGTGACGCTCAGAACGTTATCCGGCAGGCCTTTGCCGGTCTGCTTTGGTCCAAGCAGTACTACCACTATGACGTAACCAAATGGCTCGAAGGCGATCCTTCCGGTCCGCCACCTCCGCCGGAGCGGCAATACGGACGCAATCATCGTTGGACGCACCTTTACAATGAAGATGTTCTTTCCATGCCGGACAATTGGGAGTTCCCTTGGTTTGCCGCGTGGGATTTGGCGTTCCACACGCTGCCGATGTCCATGATCGATCCTGACTACGCCAAGGACCAACTGATCCTATTGCTGCGTGAATGGTATATGCACCCCAGCGGACAATTGCCTGCGTACGAATGGGCTTTCGACGACGTGAACCCGCCGGTACATGCCTGGGCGGCGTGGCGTATCTACCGGATCGAAGGCCGGATGCGCGGGAAGTACGACCGCGATTTTCTCGAACGAGTATTCCACAAGCTACTGATCAACTTCACGTGGTGGGTAAACCGTAAAGATCCGGACGGAATGAATATTTTCGAGGGCGGCTTTTTAGGCTTGGACAACATCGGAGTGTTCGACCGCTCCGCGCCGCTTCCCACCGGTGGCCACCTCGAGCAATCCGACGGAACAAGCTGGATGGGTATGTATTGCCTGGTGATGTTGGTGATGGCGCTCGAATTGGCGAAGAAAGACGATGCCTACGAAGACGTGGCCAGCAAATTTTTCGAACACTTCGTCTACATAGCGGAAGCCATGAACAATCGCGGGGGCGAAGGCATTGAGCTGTGGGACGAACAGGATGGCTTCTATTACGACGTGCTCCATTTGCCGGATGGTTCGCACCACTATATGCAAGTCCGCTCGATGGTGGGGTTGATACCGCTTTTTGCCGTCGCAAACCTCGAACCCGAATGGCTCGAGGGCCTCGACAGTTTCCAGCGCCGCATGGATTGGTTTGTGGAAAACAAGCCGATGCTGGCACTGCACATGGACACTTCGCAGAAATCGGCCAAGGGCACGCGCCGCCTGCTTTCGCTGGTGAGCCGGGAGCGTCTGCCGCGCCTGCTCAGCTACATGCTTGACGAGCGCGAATTTCTTTCTCCCTATGGCATACGCGCGCTTTCGAAATTTCACCGCGATCACCCCTACGTTCTGCGTGTGAACGGCACCGAGCACCGCGTGGACTACGAGCCGGGCGAATCGCGCACGGGCCTTTTCGGCGGTAATTCGAATTGGCGCGGCCCGATCTGGTTTCCGCTGAACTACCTGCTGATCGAGTCGCTTCAGCGATTCCATTACTATTATGGCGACGATCTGAAGGTCGAGTGTCCGACAGGTTCAGGGCATATGATGACGCTGTGGGAAGTGGCGGCCGAATTATCCCACCGTCTGACCCGCCTGTTATTGCGGCAGCCGGACGGAACCCGGCCCGCGCTGGCGTCTGTGAGCGCGTTCCAGAGCGATCCGCATTGGAAGGACCTGTTACAGTTTCACGAGTATTTCCACGGAGATACCGGCGAAGGCTTGGGCGCGAACCACCAGACGGGCTGGACCGCGCTCGCGGCGAAGTTGCTCGAGCAGAATGGCGAGTAGCCGGATACCCGGCGAATCGCCTCGCCATGCTGGAAGCGGATTTTCGGCAGTGGCCTTTGGCGGGAAGACATCGCGAAGGTGATTCTGTTCTTGTGTTCGCCCGATGCGCGCGTGATTCACGGCGCGGCCATCCCTGTTTACGGCCGCACTTAAGTTTGCTTACTTCCTATACAGGGGACGCTGCTAGCCGCTGTTTCCTTTCGGCTCGACCAATTCGACCAGCAGCTTTCTTCCAACACAACAATTTGCGAGAAAGAAATTTACGCGAGTGCCGTCGGCGCCGGCGCGCGTCTGCGGATAGATGGCTCTTTGGCTGAAGCGCTCGTCCAGAATGCGCGTTGCGCGGTCAATATCTTCCACTTCAAATTCCACTTGCTGGATGCCTTCGCCAAACTTGCGTAGAAAATTGGCGATCGCTCCCTGGCCGCCGGCGTTTTTTGTCGTCAGGATGTCGAGATGGATCGGACCAAGGGTCGACACGTCCGCGATGCTTCGCACCGGCGCGAAATGAAGTTCGAATTCCTCCGCATCCTGATCCGGCGGCACATCGGCCAGGCGCGGTGAGCCATTGGCGTCACGAATGTTCGCGAAATTTTGACGCGTAACCGCGACGCCGGCGGTCGCGCGCAACGGCCGTCCGTCAACCTCGTGGTGAAGAAGCAAGGAAGCGAACTCCCGATCCTGCGTCCAGCGGTCTAGGACGGGTGCGCTTAGCCTCCAGGCCTCTGCGAAAATTGCCGCGGCGCCCTGGAGACGCATCGCCGCATCGCTACTGCCCAGTTGAGCGATCCATTCTTCCTTGTCCACAAAAGCCCCTTATCTAAGCAGAGGTTCCGCGCCCGGTATCCGCCAATTTTTGTGAACTTTCCCGGCGAGCCGCCAGAACCGAAGCCACGGTCGCTATCGTCAGCATCGCCGCGACGCCTGCCAAGGTTGCGAACGTGGGAACGTCAACCCACTTCGCGCAAATCATCTTCAGCCCAACCAATACCAGTACGGCGGCAAGCCCACGCCCCAAGTAGCGGAAGTACGGCAACACGCCGGCCAGCAGAAAATAGAATGCGCGAAGGCCGAGAATCGCACAAACATTCGAAGTGTAGACGATGAAGGGATCGCGCGTGACCGAGAAAACGGCGGGGATGGAGTCGAGCGCGAAAGCGATGTCGGTACTTTCAATCACGAGCAGCGCCAGCAGCAGCGGCGTCGCCGCCCAGCGTCCTTCCTCGCGCACGAGTAAATGCTGGCCTCGCGCCTCGTTTGTCACGGGAAATAACTTGCGCGCGGCGCGCACCAATGGATTTCGCTCGGGTTGGGGCTTCATGTCCTTCTGAAAAAACATGCGCGCCCCGGCAAATAACAAAAACGCGCCGAACAAATAGAGCAACCACTCGAACCGGGATATCAACGCGGTGCCCAGCCCGATCATCGCTCCGCGCATCACCAACGCCCCGAGAATTCCCCAATAGAGAACGCGATGTTGGTAACGCGGCGCAATGCCGAAATAGCCAAAGAGCAGCACAAACAAAAAAATATTATCCACGCTGAGCGATTTTTCGATCAAGTAGCCGGTGAGGAATTGCAGCGCCGGTTCGCGGCCGTGGGCGCTGTAAATCCACAGGCAGAAACACAGGGAGAGCGTGACCCACACCGCGCTCCAGACCAGCGCGGCGCGGATCGATATCTCGTGCGCGCGCCGGTTGATTACGCCCAGATCGAGCGCCAGCAATAGCAAGACGGCGAGGTTGAAGCCAATCCAGAGGGCGGGATTGCCCATGCGGGAAGTTTACTGCGGTCCTTGTGGCTACTGCCCGGCGATTTCCACGGCGTTCACATTCGAAAGCTGCACGTTCGCGGTGCTGCCGGCGCTCACGCTGACGGGGAAGTCCCAACGCACGTGCGCATCGCCTGAGATTGCTTCTGTCTCGAGCGTGCTCAGCCAATAGCTCCCTGCGGGCAACCCGGAAAATCGCCCGTGGCCATTGAGATCGGTGTCCGTGGTTGCCGCCAGATACGTGTTTCCGGCGAGCTCCATCGCGCGGCGGTGCACGCGTGCCGTACGCTCCATTTGCAAATGCTGCCACTTCGGGCCGGGGTTTACGCGAACTTCGTCAAGGGCGATATCCAGCGTTTCGAGCGTTTCCGGGTGTTTTTCAATGAAATCGTGCAATTCCACGTGGTATTCATTCAGTTCCTGCGCGTACTTGTCCGGGTATTTTTTCGGATCGGTCTTCAGGTACTTCGCCTCCGGCAGCCGGATCGTACGGTCCCCGGAATTGCGGTCGCTAAATGCTTTCGAAAATTCGGGCACCTTTAGGACATCGTCGGCGGTAATCTGCTTCGGAAAATCCGGGCCCGAGAGTTCCACGCGATCGTGCTTCTTCATCCACGCCTTTAGCTCGGGAGAGACTTCCAACTTGTCAATGAAAGCGCTCTTATCGGGCGCGGGTTCGGCGGCATCAGCCTCTTTCTTTATATCCGCAAAACTCCTGCGCAGCAGGTAGACGGTGATTCCGCGCGCCGGTTCGGCCTGCCCGCTGGCGGGCGTGACGCGCGCCGCGAATTCAACGCTGCCGCTTTGCTGCGCGGACGCGCGCGGTACCGACAGAAGGAAAATCGCCGCGACAATGGCGGCTGCCGCAATACCCGCAAACTTGCTCTGCTTTTGCATAAAAATGCCTCGTATCTCCCGGTAAATCATGCTAACAGACCGAAGTGCGGGCGCGAGATCGGGTGCAAAGAGCGATGTTCGAGATGACACTACCTGAGAAGGGGAGCGGTCCAATAAAAAGCCCGGCAAGAATGCCGGGCAGGGAAAATTAAATGAGCCGAAGCGTCAGAAGAGTTGGAAGACGACTTCTACCGTGATCCGCGTGGGAACCGGTTTGCCGTCAGGCCCGTTCGCCGGCTTGAACTGCCAGTTACGCACGGCTTCGATGGCCTTCTGGTCGAGTCCGAGTCCAGGACTCTTGACTACCTCGATATTTGAGGCTTTTCCGGTCGGCATCACCACCAAACTCAGCAGCACTTCACCCTGGTACTTGGCTTTCCGCGCTTCATCCGAATAATCCGGCCGCGGGCAATAAATGCACGCCGGTGTGCCGACGCCGCCCGTGCCCGCATTGAAAATGCCGCCACCGGTGCCGCCGCCTTGGCCAGGCCCCAAACCGCCGCCGTTGCCGCTGCCGATTCCTCCACCAGAACCGGAACCCATGCCGCCGCCGGAACCCGATCCATTCGAATCGGTGACCATCTTGGCCAGGGGGTCGCCCCAGCGATCTGCGTTCGGGCTAGGCACTTTGAGCGCATCCGGCCCAATCAAAGTCGGTGTCACCATCAACGCTGGATGCGGATTCCTCGGAATGGCCGGAGGCGCAAGCTGTGCTTGCATGCTGAATTTCGGCGCCATTCCTTTGCTTGCCGGGATCGGATTATGTTCGCCACCGCCGCCACCACCGCCGGCCTTTTTAGCCGCGGGAGGGAGTTTTGCGGTGTACGGAGAAACGTCCACCGGAATGATCACGATGTCGCTCTTGTTTACCGCTTTCACGGCTGTGGACGCCATCTTGTAAGTCCCAAAGATCAGCAGCGCCAGCAGCGCGCCATGCACTGCGAAGGATACGATCTGCGCCCGGCTGAAAACTTCGTCCTTCGTCCAGATATCTTTCACCTTCACGGGCTGGCTGGTGACCTTCAGAGGAGGAAGCTTCCGCGGCGCAACCACATCGCGAATGTTCTGAAAAAATGTCTTATAGAGCGGCTGCCATTCGACTTTGATGCCCGGGGCATCCGCGCCCCGTAGGGAATTTCCGCCGCCAGGAATAGTCTTGGGAGATGGTTTGAACCACTCCTTCAGGTTTGCCACGAAGCCATCATCAAACGTAGGAACCGTGAAGGCTCCGCCTTCCGCGCCGCCCGAAACGCGCACGGGCCGTTCGGTGAGGAAATCCTTAACGTTGCCGATGAATCCTTGAGAGAGAGAAGGATCGCGTTTGCCCAGCTTCGGCACCGAATCGCCCGCAGGCAAGTTTCGATCCGCGCCGCGAACAGCGTTCGGGTCAGGACCTGGAGTAAATTTCATTGGCATATCGCGGGCAATCCCCACCCGTTACTGCTTCGATTCTGATAACTCGAAAACCGTTGTCCGGCCTCTTCGGCGGATCGGCTGGTTACCATCAATTCTACCATATAGATAGACGTAGCCGCGCTTAACGGCGTTTCCTAGCTGGCAGGCTCCCATGAAGCGAAGGCCGAGTCAAGATGCGTAATTGCCTGGTGTTACGCGAATTCAGAAAAGCTGGAATAGAACTTCGATTGGAATCCGCGTAGCCACGGCCTTTCCTCTCGCGTCCGTGCCCGGCCGGAATTTCCACATCCTCACGCTATCGATCGCTTGTTGATCCAGTCCCATTCCCAGAATTTTCAGTAGCTCGATTCCGCCCACTTTGCCGTCCGGCAGCACGATCACGCTCAGCAATACAGACCCTTGCACCTTGGCCTTGCGCGCCTCCTCGGAATAGTCCGGACGCGGGCAGGCAATGCACACGGGAAAGCCGACGCCGGTGCGCGGTCCCGGAGTGAAAACGTTTCCTCCGGTGCCGCCATTGGAACCCGCAAGGTACCCCGGACCGCCGTCGTCTCCCATGCCTCCATGCAGGCCTTTTCCAAACCCGCCATCACTGCCGGGGCCTTGCGAATTCGTGAACGCCGCCGCATTCGGCAAGCCCCAGTTCTCCATTGCAGGCGTGGGCACGTTCAGTTGTGGCGATCCAAGCAAGGTTGGCGTCACTTCCAACTCCGCGTTTGGATTGCGCACAAGGCCCGGAGGCACAATGGGCTGCTTCATGCTGAATGTAGGAAGCATCCCCTTGGTGGCTGGAGTCTGCTCGTGGTCGCCGCCACCGCCGCCCCCGTGAGATGGGTCGGCAACAGGACGCAGTTTGGGGGCATACTCCGAAATTGGCTGAGGGTCAAAGATTGTTATCCTCGGCCCCTGACGGTGAGGCAAAGGAACCACGCCAAAATAAAGCGGCATCACCAGCAGCAGCGCAAGACCGCCATGAATGCAAAGGGAAGTAACCTGCGAGCGGCTAAGATAGGTGTCTCTCGCCCATACCGCGCTGGTTTCCAACCGGGCAAACGACCGAAGCGCCGAGAATCCACTTGTGCCGGGGCTTGTAACGTCGGGGCCTAGGGTCATGTCCGCTCTCCTTAGAACCGCCAGGTGCGGCGCCCGAGAAGCGCCTTTGAAGCGCCGTCCGCCACCGCGAAAGCGCTCATAACCCGGCCAAATGTGACATCTGGGTACGTTCGTTGGTAGCATAGACGCTCTTTCGCCCGAGAAAGGTTATCCGCGAACCGTAGCCCCTTATGCCGAATTTGGCTAACGGCAAAAAGTGCGGAGAGTCCAACAATTCGTCTGAGGCTCGCGAAGCAATCGCCCCATGTCTAAATCCACTGACGTAAAGAGCACGCTCAATTTGCCGCGCACGGATTTCCCCATGAAGGCAAATCTGCCGCAGGCCGAACCCGCGCAACTCGAGCGCTGGGAACAGGAAGGCATTTACCGGCAGATTCAGGAGTCCCGCTCGGGCGCGCCTACGTATGTGCTGCATGACGGTCCGCCATATCCCACGGGTACGATCCATATCGGGACCGGCGAGAACAAGATTCTGAAAGATATGGTGGTTAAGTCGAAGACCATGGCTGGTTTTCGCGCTCCTTACATTCCCGGCTGGGATTGCCACGGCTTGCCCATCGAGACGCAGGTGGAAAAAGAGCTGGGCCGCAAAGGTGCCGTCGGCCCCGCGGAATTTCGCACCATGTGCCGGGAGTTTGCCTTGCGCTATGTGGATCAGCACCGGCGCGATTTCAAGAGGCTCGGTGTTTTCGGGCGTTGGGAGAAGCCTTATTTAACGATGGATCCCGGCTACGAAGCCTGCATCGCGGACGCCTTCCTGACGTTTATCGAGAAGGGGTACGTCTATCGCGGGTTAAAGCCGGTTTACTGGTGCATTTATGATTCAACCGCGCTCGCCGAGGCGGAAGTCGAATACGAAGATCACACCAGCCCTTCGATCTGGGTGCGCTTCAAGCTGATTCAAGATGCCGGAAAGTTGCCGGAAAAGCTTCGTGGCCGCGACGTCTATGCCATCATCTGGACGACCACGCCGTGGACGATTCCGCACAGCATGGCGCTCGCGTTTCATCCGGAGTTCGAATACGCCGCAGTCGAAACTCGCGATGGCGCGGTCTATCTCGTGGCCAAGGATTTGGCCCTCAGCGTGGCGGGTGCGTGCGGTTTCGAAGCCACGGGCGTGCTTGCCGAATATAAAGGGAAAGAGCTCGAGTCGGCGAAGCTCTTATTCCAGCATCCGTTTCTCGACCGGAAGGAGCCCGCCGTTCTGGCCGATTACGTCACGCTCGACCAGGGGACCGGGATCGTGCACACGGCGCCGGGCCACGGGGTGGAAGACTTCCAGACCGGGCAGCGCTACGGGATTGAGACGTATGCGCCCTTGGATGCGCAAGGCCGCTACATTGAAGGATTACCTGCTTACAAGGGCAAAAACGTATTCGAAGCAAATCCAGCCATCGTAAGTCTGCTACGCAAAAGCGGCGCGCTGCTGGGCGAAAGTAAATTCGCGCACAGCTATCCCCATTGCTGGCGATGTCACCGGCCCGTAATTTTTCGCGCGACCGAGCAGTGGTTCATTGGCATGGACGCCATCCCGAAAATCGGCGACGCGCAAGGATTGCTCACACTGCGCCAGCGGGCGCTGGCGGAAATTCCGCAAATTACCTGGACGCCCGCGTGGGGACAGGAACGCATGCGCTCGATGATTGCCGACCGCCCCGATTGGTGCGTCTCGCGCCAGCGCTACTGGGGCGTGCCGATCCCCGTTTTTTATTGCGATGCGTGCGGCAAACTATTTGACGACGTGCCCGCGTTGCGTAACGTAATCGAATGGTTTAAGCGCGAGGGCGCAGACGCTTGGTATAAGCACTCCGCCGAGGAATTGTTGCCGCCCGGAACGAAATGCGGCTGCGGCGCGGCCCCGAAATGGCGCGAGGAAAGCGACATTCTGGACGTGTGGTTCGATTCGGGATCATCTCATCTCGCCGTGCTTGGTTCCGAGGAAACCCCGTGGCCCGCGGATATGTATTTGGAAGGACCGGACCAATATCGTGGCTGGTTCCACAGTTCGCTGTTGGTTTCCACCGGAGTTCGCGACGCCGCGCCGTATCGCCAGGTGCTCACGCACGGATGGGCCCTCGATGAACATGGCCGGCCGATGTCCAAGTCTTTGGGCAACGTGATGCTTCCACGCGACATCTGCGACAAATGGGGCGCGGACATGCTGCGGCTCTGGGTTGCGGCTCAGGACTACACCGCCGACGTGCGCATGTCCGAAAATGTGCTCAAGCAGCTCGGTGAGGCATATCGAAAATTTCGCAACACCTTCCGATTTGCGCTGAGCAACCTCTTCGATTTCGATCCTTCCCGTGACGCCGTTCCCTCCGAGGAAATGCTCGAGCTCGATCGCTGGATGCTCGATCGCACCGCGGAACTCGCTGCCAATTGCCGCGCTTGGTATGAGGCTTTCGAATTTCATCGCGTTTACCACGCGCTCCACGATTTTGCGGCCGTCGAGCTGAGTGCTTTTTATTTCGACATCTTGAAGGACCGGCTCTACACCTTCGGTGCGCAGAGCAAAGCGCGGCGGTCAGCACAAACCGCGATTTGGCGCATCGGCGACGCATTGGTGCGTTTGCTCGCACCGATCCTCGTTTTTACGTGCGAGGAAGTCTGGCGCTATTTTCCGAAAGCCGCCGGCGAGTCGCAAGGGAGCGTGCACGTGACGCACTTTCCAACCGCGGAAGAGCTGCGCGCCGGCATAGATGACCGCAAAGCGGCAACGTGGCAGGAATTGCTCAACGTGCGCAACGAGGTGCTCAAAGTGTTGGAGACGGCGCGCAACGCCAAGCAGATCAACAGCGCGCTCGAAGCTTCCGTAGAGCTGGCTTCCGAGGGAGATCTGCGGAAGACTCTTCAAGCGTACGAACCCTGGTTGCCGGCGCTTTTCATCGCCTCGCAAGTGAAGCTGGTGCCGCAGGCCGCGCCCGATGCGGTGCGCTCGGAGGCGTTGCCGAATCTGGCTATCGCCATCCGCCGCGCGGACGGAAAGAAGTGCGAGCGCTGCTGGAATTATTCCACGCACGTTGGTGAGAGCGCGCTATTTCCAACGGTCTGCGAACGCTGCTTGCCCGTCGTCGAGAGCCTACTGGGTGGGGTCACCGCATCTTGAGGCGCGGCGCGGCACGCTTTCGGTGGATCATCACCGCGATCGAGGTGTTCATCCTGGACCGCGCCAGCAAGGCCGCGGTCGAGGCTTATACGCCGCTCGGCTATCGCCACACTGTGATTCCCGGTTTTTTTGAGTTCGTGCACGCGGCGAATCCCGGCGTGGCATTTGGGTTATTTGCGGACACGCCTTCGCGCGGCATCACCGCGGCGCTGGCCGTCGCCACGATTTTGGTTTGCGCGATGCTAATCTGGCTCTTGGCTACTCAGCGCGCGGGGGCGTCGCTCGCGACGTTTGGGATCACCCTGATTCTCGGCGGGGCGCTTGGCAATCTGTACGATCGGCTACTGCACGCAGGCGTTACAGACTTCCTTTACTTCCATCTGGGCAGCCATTATTGGCCGGCCTTCAACGTGGCAGATTCCGCGATCACGATAGGCACGGTGCTCGTGGGAATCGAGTTGATTTTCCTGGACAAGGGTCTGCATCACTCTCCGGAGCTTTCTTCCGAGCGCCCGAAGGCGGAATAGATGGGCGCTGGGCGCTGAATCTTGTCGGGATTGCCGCGCCTCTCGATCCTGCGCAAGCACCTCCAGCAATTCGACTGATACACTCAGGAGCGCATAAATCGGTATGCCGGACAGGATTGAGAATTTTCGAGTTGAGCAGGATGACGAAGGCGCGCGCCTTGACCGCTATCTGGCGATGCACCTGCCGGATTTGAGCCGCTCGCGCGTGCAGGAACTGATCGAGCAGGGCCGCGTACGCGTCTCCGGCGATACGGCGCGATCGTCACACCGCGTCGCGCCAGGGGAACGGATCGAGGTGGAGGTGCTCGAAAAGCCGAGCCTGGACGCCACCGCGGAAGCGATTCCCATCGAATTGCTGTATGAAGATGACGACGTCGTGGTGGTCAATAAGTCCGCGGGCATGATGGTGCACGCCGGCGCGGGCGAAACGCACGGCACGCTCGTAAACGCATTGCTTCATCGGCTGGGCCAGCTCTCGGGTACGGGCGGATCGGTGCGGCCAGGGATCGTGCACCGCCTGGATCGGGGTACCTCGGGCGTATTGGTGGTGGCGCGAAACGACGCTGCCCATCGTGCGCTGGCCGACCAATTCCAGGAACGGCACGTTGAGAAATATTATTTGGCCTTGCTGCATGGCAGCCTGCCGGAAAATTCCGGTTCCATCACGTTGCCGATCTCGCGCGACCTAGTCAGGCGCACGCGCATGACCACCCGTCGCCGCGAAGGGCGCGAGGCGCGCACGGACTGGCGCGTGCTTCTGCGTTTGAAAGCGTTCACGCTGGTGGAAGCAAGATTGCACACGGGCCGCACGCACCAGATTCGCGTCCATTTTTCCTCGATCGGCCATCCCGTTGCGGGCGATAGCGTCTATGGTGCTCCGCACGTGCCGCGCATCGGCAATGACGCGCTGCCGAAGCTCGGCCGTACTTTCCTGCACGCCGCGCGCATCGTCTTCGCGCACCCTCGCACCGGCAAGCGCGTGGAAGTTCGCGCGCCGCTTGCCGCGGAGCTGCGGGCATACCTTGGAGCCCTCGCACGCATCTCAGCTATGGAAGAAACCCGCATTGACGCTGCTCTAAAAGGCTACCTATAATCGGAGATAATCACGAAAGGCTGGGGACTGCCATGCGTCGCGCTTCAGTATTTTGTATTTTAGTGATCTTGGGAATTTCGGCCGGTGTGTTCGCGCAACAGCAGACAACTCCACCGCCGCCCGCACAAGCGCCACCAGGCCAACAACCCCTCGTCTCGAACGTGCGACTTGTAGACCTGCTTTTCACCGTCGTCAACAAGCGCGAAAAGTTCATCACCGATCTCGATCAGGCGGATTTTAAGGTTCTCGAAGATAACCAGCCCCAGCAAATCCGGTTTTTCAGCCGACAGTCCGATCTTCCCCTGCGCGTGGCGCTGCTTCTGGACACTTCCAACAGCATCCGGCAGCGCCTGAAGTTCGAGCAGGATGCCGCCACCGATTTCCTGTACAACGTTCTCCGTTCCAATCGCGATCAGGCGTTTTTGATGACCTTCGATAGCGAGCCCGAAGTTGATCTGGATTACACCAGCGACCTGGACAAGCTGCGCAACACGATCAACGAGCAGCGTGCCGGCGGCGGCACGGCGCTTTACGAAGCGATCATCGCCGCTTCGCAGAAACTGGCGAATGCCCCGCTTCCTGCCGGACCGAATCCGAGTATGCGCCGCGTCCTCGTGGTGATCAGCGACGGCGAAGATAACCTGAGCCGCCACACGCGCGCTGACGCCATCGAAGCTGCGGAGCGCTCGGGCGTGGTGATCTATCCGATCAGCACCAGCACGGAGTGGATATCCGCGGAGGATACGGACGACCCTTCCAAGCGCATGAATCGCAAATACCTGAAGTCCGAGGGCGACGAAGTGCTGACCGCATTTGCAAATGAGACGGGCGGTCGCGCCTTTTTCCCTTACCACGTCGAAGACGTGTCGGAATCGTTCCTGGATATCGCCACCGAACTTCGCAGCCAATATTCGTTGGCCTATTCGCCAGTCAACGGCATCGTGGACGGAAAATACCGGAAGATTCAGATCGAAGTTGTGGGACGCAAGGGCCTCGATGTGCGCACGAGAAAGGGCTACTACGCGGTGCCGCCGATCGTCACCACCCTCGTTCCTGGAGAAGGGCAGTCGAATCAGGAACCGTTCTGACCCGAGTTCGGCTTCAAACTACACGGTAAATTTGGTAGGAAGGTGTGGCGTTTGCAGCTCGCGCTTGGTCAATTTTCCGGCGCGTAATATCCCTTGCGCGTCAGCACCTTGTTGTCTTTATCCGTTACTTCCACGCGTATCTTGCGAAATGAGCCGTCGCGTTTGTCATTCGTCGGATAGTAGCCAAGCACGTATTCGCTTCGTAATTCGTCGGAAATCTCGTCGAACGCTTCCTGCATTTTCTTCTCGCTATGCACGTCGATCACGCGTCCACCCGTGTCGCCCGCCAGTTGGCCCGCCCCGCGGCTATCCGCGCCATAGCGCGGATCGTATACGAGCAGCATGTGTACCACCGTGTCGGCGCGCTGCGCGGCTTCAACGGCTTCTTTCAGAGTTAGTTTGCTACCGTTGTCTTCCGCATCCGTCAAAACGATCAGCGCTTTCCGCCCGGTTTCGGTCGCCATTTTGTCGTGGCACGCGAGATACACAGCATCATAGAAATTTGTGCCCCCGCTGCCGGAGGTGGGAAACGGCCCTACCGTCACTGGCCCTCCGGAGCTCGGTGCATTGATCTGCGCGCGCCGAACGGCGCGATTGAGTTCGCCGAGGTCTCCCGTCCAATCTGCGAGTAGGTCCACATCCGTGTCGAAGCTGATCACCAGAGCTTCGTCTTTTTGTTTGATCACTTCGCCCAAAAACCGGCTGGCGGCAGCTTTTTCCGATTCGATCATGAACCGCTCGCTGCCGCTGGTATCGATCAATAGGGCCAGCGTGATGGGCAGCGTCTTTTCGCGCGAAAAGAAGGCAACTTTCTGCTCCTTGTCGTCCTCGTAGATATGGAAGTCTTCCTGCTTCAGGTCCGGCACGATGGCCTTGTGTTTATCGCGCACGGTTGCGTAGAGGTTCACCAGGCTGACGCCTACGCGAATCGTGCCCTGATCTTGCGCGGCGGCCGAGCGGCCGAAAGCACGCGGGGCGGGTATTGCGGCAAGAAGCGCGGCTGCCGGCAAAACTAGAAACGCTGCTACGGCTGGGCGAGGTCGCATGTATAATCCTTTGAAAGTCTTCGCAGGTTTTGGATGCACGCTGCTTGGAAGAAGATGCGCGGGCGGTTTTGGCCGTTCTTCGCGCCGGCACCAGTCTCAACCCGGTGTTCCATCTTGTGACTGGCCAGTCGTGAGGAACTCTCGTGAAGCTGGAGAGAAAATTCAGGTGAACGTTTGCGGATGAATTGGATCAGGAAGCTCTTCGCCCTAGGCGTCGCCTTCTCAATGGCCTCTGTGCCCCTCCCGGCGCAACAAACCACCAATCCTCCGCAGGCTACCCAGCAAACTTCGCAGGCTACCGGGCAGCAGCCGGGCACCATCGTCATGCGCAGCGGCTTGGTCGTTGTGCCCGTCACCGTGAAAGATGGATCGGGCGAACTCGTCAGCGATTTACAGGAAAGTGACTTCCGCATTCTCGATGATGGTGTCGAGCAGCGCATCTCGCTGTTTTCGGCTGATCCAGTGCCGATCTCCTCCGTGGTGCTGATCGATAATGCGCTCAACAGCAAGAACGCCGAGGAAGTACAGAAAAGCCTCCGCGCCATCACTGCAGGCATGGGTCCGGGCGATGAAATCGCGCTCTACCGGTTCGACCAATATTCGCAGCAAGTTTGCGATTTCATTTCCGATCCGGACGAATTGATGTCGCAACTTTCCCGCATTCAGCTTTCCGGTGCCTACGTGGCGCCGGCGGGCGATCCCATGACGGGCGGCCCCGATCCTCCGGGCCCGGCGCCCGGCGCGCCGGCGGTGAATATTCGCCGAACGACCGGCGTCCCCGAGAAATCCATTAACGACGCGCTGTATTCCGCGGCCGAATTGTTACGCACCCGCGCGCGCGACCACCGCAAAATCGTCTACCTGATCTCCGATGGCGTGGATTCCAAACATAGCACGTACGACTTCAAGGATACCGTCAAGCTGCTGATCTCGTCCGAAACTGCGGTCTACGGCATCGGTATCGGCGAAGCATTCTTCAAGCGCGGCATCAATGTCGTGGCGAGATTTTCGCACGCCACGGGGGGCGACGTCTTCTATCCCGGCGGCCGCGGCACCCTCGAAGCGCTTTACTCGCGCATCGCGGAGCAGGCTCGCAACCAATACACCATCGGTTACGCGCCGCCGCACGACGATCGCATTGTCACCTACCATTCCATCGAGGTCCGCATTCGCCGCCCGGGTTTGAAACTGATCGCGCGTGACGGATATTACTCCGCGCCGCGTGCGTGAAGCTCAACTCTCTTTTCTTTACTCGCGTTTTTCCTTGACTTCGGCGGTGCGTGCTCGTATAGAAGAACTCGGGCCCGCGCGGCGAATTTTTCGCACGCGCGACCCTGTGAGGGAGAATCACCCAAGGAGTATGCGCGATGGCGAAAGCAGCGAAGAAGAGCCCGAAAAAAAAGAAGAAGTAAGCGAACCATCGGGTTTCTAAAAGAGGGCGCGTTTCGCAATCGCGGAATGCGCCCTTTTCGTTTTCTCGCATCGTGTTTCGCTCGAGCGGCTCCGGTGTTAAGGCCGCTACTGGAAAACCACAGCCTTGATGGACTAGGATTCCGCCCGGCAGATCGTCTTACACTGGAGAATTTCATGAAAGCTACGCTGAGCGCTGTTGGCCTTGCTTCGGCCTTTTTCCTTACGGCTCTTATTCCGGGCACCGCCCTGGCGCAAAACTTCACCGTGGAACAGGTGATGAGCTCCCCCTTCCCGGATGATCTCACCGCTGCGGCGCACGGCGAACGCATCGCCTGGGTCTTCGATGCCAAAGGCGTGCGCAACGTTTGGGTGGCCGACGGGCCAGATTTCCACGCGCGGCAAGTTACGCATTACTCCGAAGACGATGGCCAAGCCATCGCGAGTCTGCGCCTGACGCCCGACGGACGCTCGATCGTCTACGCGCGCGGCAGCGAGTTGAATCACGATGACCAGGTGGCCAATCCCACCAGCAACGTGCAACGGCCCGAGCAGCAGGTGTGGACCGCGGAAGTGGAAAATGGCATGCCGCATCTTCTCGGCACCCTCAATTGCCAGGAAGAAGGCTGCGAAGATATCGAGATTTCTCCGGACGGGCAGACTGCCGTGTGGGCCGCGCGCGGACAATTGTGGATCGCTCCGGTTTCCGGCGCGGTGCCTGCGCAACAACTGTGCTACGTGCGCGGCGAAAATGACCAGCCGCGGTGGTCGCCGGATGGAAAGAAGCTTGCTTTCGTGAGCCATCGCGGCGACCACAGCTTTATCGTCGTCTACGATCGCGGCCGGCAGACGTTGCTCTATCTCGCGCCGAGCGTGGATCGCGATCAGGCACCGCGCTGGTCGCCGGATAGCCGCCAGGTTGTCTTCACGCGCGAGCCTGGCGCCGAAGCGAAGATGCCGATCATTCCCGAGCGTCCGAATCCCTGGTCCATCTGGATCGCGGATGCCGAAAATGGTGCAGGCCACGCGCTTTGGCACAGCGGCCCAGCCGATAACGATTCCTATCCGCAGCTTACCGAGCAAGCTTCATTCAATTTCTCGGCGGATGGCCACATCATTTTTTCTTCCGAGCAAGACGGCTGGAATCATCTTTATTCCATGCCCGTTGCCGGTGGCCAGCCCACTCTGCTGACGCCCGGCGAATTTGAGGTGGAAAACGCGGCCATGAGCATTGACGGCCGGTCCGTCGTGTTTTCATCGAACCAGGATGACATTGATCGCCGGCACATTTGGCGCGTAAGCGCCGCGGGCGGCAAACCGGAAGCGTTGAGTAAGGGCGAAACGATGGAGTGGGCGCCGACGGAAACCGGTGACGGCAGATTCGTGGCGTGTTTGGGTTCCACCGCGACCTCGCCGGCGATGCCTTACGTGCTGCGTTCCGGCGGCCGGGACATGCTCGCCCGTGAAGCCTTACCCGCGGATTTTCCCTCGGCGCAGCTCGTTACGCCCAAGCAAGTGACCTTTCCAAGCGAGGACGGTTTTACCATTCACGGCCAGCTCTTTGTGCCCAAGGGCCGCGCCGCCGCCGGACCGGCTCTGGTCTTCATGCACGGAGGTTCGCGCCGCCAGATGATGCTCGGATTTCATTACATGCAGTACTACCACAACTCCTATTCCGAGAATCAGTATCTCGCAAGCCAGGGCTTTGTCGTGCTCTCGATTAACTATCGAACGGGCATCATGTATGGCCGCGCGTTTCGCGAGCCCGCCAACGGTGGATGGCGCGGCGCTTCCGAATATAAAGACGTGGTTGCCGCTGGGAAATATTTGCAGACGCTTCCGATCGTGGATGCGCACAAAATTGGCCTGTGGGGTGGTTCCTACGGCGGGTTCCTCACGGCCATGGGACTCTCGCGAAATTCCGATATTTTTGCCGCTGGCGTGGATATGCACGGCGTGCACGATTGGTCGGCACGCGGGTTCGTCGGCGGTGGTGGCGCCGCGGGCGCGCCCGATATGGCCGCGGCGGCCAAGCTCGCCTGGGAATCTTCACCCGATTCCACGATCAGCACCTGGAAATCGCCGGTGCTGCTGATCCAAGGCGATGACGATCGCAACGTAGCCTTCAGCCAGATGGTGGATTTAGTGCAGCGGCTTCGCGCGCAGCACGTGCCCTTCGAGCAAATTGTGTTTCCCGATGAAATTCACGATTTTCTGCTGTGGCGATCCTGGGTGCACGCCTATAAGGCGGAAGCCGATTTCTTCCAGCGCGTGCTGCTACACGGAGAAACGATCGGCACGAACAATTAATTTTCGCGTTGACTCGGCTATTGCAAATGAGCGTCGTACCACGCCACGATGCGGTTGAGCCGGTCGACCAAGTGTTTTTCCTCGCGTAAACCGTGCGGCTCGCGCGGATAGATCACCATTTCCGTCTCAACGCCGTAATGCTTTAGACCGCGATAGAGCTCCTCGCTTTGTCCAATGGGATCGGTGGTATCCGCATCACCCTGCAGGATCAGCGTGGGCGTTCGCGCGTTCTTCAAGTACTTCACCGGCGAACTTTTCATGAATGCGTCGAGATTCTCGTAAGGCGTTCCGTAAAACCATTCATCGTATGCGGAACCATTTTCGGTGCCGAATTCCGAAGCCAGGTTTGCGAGGCCGGCCCCGCAGACTGCCGCTTTAAATCGCGTTGTTTGCGTAATGGCCCACTCCGACATATAGCCGCCATACGACCATCCGCCGATCCCCAGTTTCTCCGGGTCGGCAATCCCTTGGGCCACCAGATAATCGACGCCGGCCATCATGTCCCGATAGTCGCCGCCGCCCCAATCGCCGCGATTCATCTCAATAAATTTGTGGCCGTAACCCGTGGAGCCTCGAATGTTCGGATAGAAAATCGCAAAGCCGTGCGCCGCAAGAAGCTGTCCCCAGCCGTCAATGGAATCGCTCCATGCGCCCGTGGGACCTCCATGCACCAGCACGATGGTCGCGAGTTTTGCCCCCGCCTGCGCGTTGGCAGGCCTTAGCAGCGCGCCCTCGATGTCCAGGCCGTCAAAACTCTTGTAATGCATAAACTCCGGCTTGACGAGCGCGAATTCGGCCCAGTTCGCGTTGAGATTCGAAACGCGTTGTGCTTCGTTCGGAGCCGCGCCGATCCACAATTCCTCCGGCGCGGTAGCGGTACTTCCTGCAAAGGCAATGGCCCCCGACGGCGACATGTCGAACGCACGCACATTCACGGGAGGCGCCGGCAAAGTTTTCACGCCGCCGCCTGCGGTAATCGCAATGAGTTTTGTCTTGAAGCCTTCTTGTACTGCGGCGATCAGCGTTGCATCCGGCTGCCAGGCATAAGCAACCACCGGCCGGTCGATAGCTTGGCCGGTAAGATTGCCCGCCTTCCCGCCCTGGATCGGTAGCGTGTAGAGATCGTGCGGGCTGGGTCCATCTACTCGGGAACCCACGTAAGCTAGCGTCGAACCATCCGGGGAGACATGGAGAGTGTGAAAGGGCCCATGCGGCGCAGCCAGTTGCGTTATCTTTCCATCGGCAACATCAATCGCGAAGATGCGGTTCGTCTCCTCGTCCGATTCGGGATGATCCGTGGCCGAAGCGATCAGCCGCGCGCTGTCCGGCATCCATTCGATTTCATTGATGCGCCAGTGCCCTGAGGTAAGTTGGCGTTGCTTACCCGACTCGACATCGAGCAGCCAAACGCGCGCGGGATGGTCGTCCCGATCGGTCACGCGCGCATCGTCTTTATCTTTTTCCTTTTTCTCTTCGGCGTCGGTTTTTGGTTCGGGGGCGAGAAAGGCGATCTGCCTTCCGTCAGGCGACCAGGCAAATGATTGAATCGCGCGTTTTCCGGTAGTGAGCGGCACCGCTTCGCCGCCGCCCATTGAGATCGCATAAATTTGCCGGAATTCCCCGCGGTCGGAAAGAAACGCCAGCCGCTTGCCGTCCGGCGACCATCGCGGCGTGTCTTCCGATTTCGCTGAGTTCGTAAATTGCCGCAAGTCGTGCGACGTAGCGTCGAGCATCCAGATGTGCCGCAGCCTTGTGCTGCCGGCGGGCGGCTCGGTGACCACCAGGGCCACCACTTTACCGTCCGGCGCGAAGCGCAAATCGGAAATATTGCGCGTCTGGATGGCCTGCTCCGCCGTAAGCGGCTTCTGAGCTGGCGCGTTTGCTTGCGCATTGGCGGTCGGCGGCATTCCGGCGCTCAACACTGCCGCGAGGAAAGCGAGCGGCGATCGTATTCGTCGGTTCATAGGTATTCTTTTTCCGGAAGATTGAATTGCGTTTGCAGCGGGAAGCTATCGTATTGCGCGATAAAGGTCCAGTGCCCGCCCGTGCCGAGGCGGAAAAGACCGAAAAAATCTAGGGCTTGAACCCTGCCACCTTCCAAAGCGGCGCAGTATCGTAAACGCGCCCGTCCGTCACCACACGCGTCACTTTGCGAAGCGCGCTGAAGTCCGCGAGCGGATTGCCCTCCACAAGAATCAAATCGGCGCGCTTTCCCGCTTCCACAGTGCCCGATTCTTTATCGAGGCCTATCACGCGGGCAGACACAATCGTCGCCGTCTGGATTGCCTCCATAGGCGTAAGCCCAGCCTGCACGTAAAGCTCGAGTTCGCGGTGCAGGCTGAAACCAGGAACGCCCTTGTCCGTGCCTGGTACGATGGGAATTCCGGCGTCATAAAGCGCCTTCACCTCGTGGAGCGATTCGTCCAACCTTTCACGCGATCGCGCTCCTTCCGCCGGCGCCAGGCCGCTCTGCCCGATCAACGACGAGAGCTGGTAGGGAAGTCGTGCAAATCCAGGCTCGAAGGACGTAATCGGCTGATCGGTGGGATGGCCCAGCAATTCGCCCCAAGAAACGGTGGGATCGATCACGGTATGGTGTTCCTTATAAAACTCAATGGCCTTCTGCGCCTCGGGGGAAGCGGGATCGAATCGCGCGTCTGGGGCCGGCGCCCGCATCACAGCAGCCGCGTAGCCGATGTGATTGATCTGATCCATGCCGTCATTCACACCGTCGTACGCCGTCATGCCATTCGGAATGTGCCCGGTCACCGTCATGCCCAACCGGTGTGCTTCCGCCGTGATCGCTCGCAGCACGTCGGGTTGGATCAGGTTGTAAATCTTGATCTGCGAAAAGCCCGCATTCTTGTAGCGATTCACCAGCGCGCGGCCTTCTTCCGGCGCCGTCGCGGAATTCACACCAAAAGAATCGGGACCGGCGCCATCGATCAATCCCGCAAGCAGAAGCCGCGGGCCGAGCCCCGCGCGCTGCGCGATTTCGTCGCGAACCGCGGTGATAAATTCGAATTCATTGCCGCAATCCCGCGCCGTCGTTACACCCGACGCCAGATACGCCGGACCCCACTCGATCTGTGCATAGTGCGCGTGCATCTCCCACAGGCCGGGCAGCAGCGTCAAGCCGATTCGCGTCAATCTTTCGAATGCCCGCCGGTACTTGCACTGAACCGTGCGGGCCGGCACCGGCAATCTTGCCGTCTCGTACGATTATTATCGAATCCGGCACAGGAGCGCGCCCCGTACCATCAATCAGCGTCGCGCCAACGATTGCAAAGCTTCCTTCTGCTAGCGGAGGCACGCTTTTCGAAATCTCTGCCAAATCCCTCATGCGATCCGCCACTTCGCTGCGAATAAACTGCGGAAACGCCGGTTCATACTCTTTTCGAACGGCCTCGAATCCCAGCCCACCCGTATATGTGGTGACGGCAGCAAGCTGTTCCTGCGGATCGAGCCAAACCGATTCGCGGCCCCACACCACGTCATTCACGGTATAGCGGTCGAGCGCGACCGCGTGGGCTCCGAGCTTCACCGTATCGTGCCCCGCAAGCGCAATGGTCAAATCGTCGGCACGGTCTCCGGCAGGCAGCGCCAGCAGATGAGCTGGTCGGCCGTGGTGCAGCCAGTAGCGCATCATCATGGCCTGCACCGAGATCGGCGAATAGCCATCCACGGTGAAAAACGGCCCGGACAGGACAACTTGCCGCGAGTCCTGGCCCTCGCGCGCGGCAGCGTTGGCTCCGGCGATGTCCACCGCTGCGTCCGCGTTGAAATACCTGTAGCCCTTACCCTTAATTTCGAAATGTTCCGGCGTGAAATCGGGCTGCATTTCGAGTGTGGCGTGGAGCGGCACTTTGACGCCACGATCCGTGTATTCGAATGACGCGTCGAGCGCTAATTTCGAATGGTCTGCTGAGGGCTTCAGCTCGTAGTGTTCGTTTCCGATGGCGTGCTGCAGAAAATGCAGAACGTAATCGCCCTGCTCATTTGCTGGACTGGTTTGGAGGGAAGAAGTTTGTGGCTGGGTAGCAAGAGCCGCTTGTGCATCAGCAACCGCCCGGCGCACGGCGGTAAAGACGCACAGCGCGGCCATCGCCGCGAGTGCCGCCCATGTTGCGAGACGTTTCACTGGGCGCGCATTCTATCAGCACGCGCCGCGCGATGTCAGGATTGCATCGTGAGCACCACGCGAAACTGCGCTTTGCCGCTCATCATGCGTTCGAACGCTTCGTTGGCCTTTGCTAGAGGAAATTTTTCGATCATCGCGCGCACGCCGCTTAATGCTGCGAATTTCATAGTGTCTTCCGAATCGGTGGCCGTGCCAGAAGCCCAGCCTTGCAGATTCCTGGTACCTGAAATCAATTGAATCGGCGTGACGGCAAT
>DATNLT010000005.1:0-32689 GCA_035602725.1 Candidatus Acidiferrales bacterium | reverse complement strand
AGCCAGTGGCCGCGGCTTCGGCTCCCAGCGGCGGACCGTCCGGGTCGGGAAGGTAACGGCGGCCTTGGCCGCTTCAGGACCTGGGCTATTCGGTTTTGCGAAGGTCCCGTAGGTCCACACCGAGCTGCTGGCACTTTTTGTACAGGTGGCTGCGTTCGAGGCCCAGCGCCTTGGCGACGTTGGTCATGTGGTAGTTGTGCCGCTTGAGTTCGCGGAGCAGCACTTCCCTTTCGAAAGCTTCGACGCGCTCGGCGAGAGAACCGGTAGCGCCCTGCGCACTGGGTCCCTCGCGAGACGTGTTTGCCGATTGCGGCAGCGCCGTTCGCACATCATCGGCCGTGACCGATTCGCCTGTAGCGAGCAGCAGCAATCGTTCGACTACATTTCGAAGCTCGCGCACGTTACCCGGCCAGGCGTAGTGCTTCAGCAATTGTAAAGCTTCCGGGGCGAACGGCTTTTCCTTCCAACCGTTTTGCGCCGCGACCTGACGCGCGAAGTGTTGCGTCAGTGTGGGGATGTCGTCCAGTCGTTCGCGCAGCGGCGGAAGCAAAATCGGAAACACGTAGACGCGATGGAAGAGGTCCTGGCGAAAGGAATTCTGCCGGACCAAATCCTCCAGATTTCGGTGAGTGGCTACGATCACCCGTGCGTCCACCTTTACCGGTTGGTCGCCGCCGACGCGTTCGACTTCACCCTCTTCGAGCACGCGAAGCAGCTTCGCCTGCATCTGCAAGGGCATGTCTCCGATTTCGTCCAGGAAGAGCGTGCCACCATGAGCCTGTTCGAATTTCCCCAAGTGGCGGGAGCCAGCGCCGGTAAACGCGCCCTTTTCGTGGCCGAATAGTTCCGACTCGATCAGCTCCGCCGGCACGGCCGCGCAATTCAAGGTAACAAACGGTCCGCCGCGGCGCGGGCTGTGTTCGTGCAGCGTTCGCGCAACAAGTTCCTTACCGGTGCCGGTCTCCCCAAGGATACAAACCCGCGTTTCGCTGGCGGCCACGCGGCGTACTTGCGCCATCAACTGCTCCATAACCGGCCCTTGCCAGATGATCTCGTGCTTGCCGAGACGATGCTTGAGCTCGCGATTTTCGCGCTCGAGCCGCGAAAGCTTCAGGACGTTTTCGACCGTGACCATCAGCTTTTCGCTCGAGAGCGGCTTCTCTAGAAAATCCACCGCGCCCAAACGCGTGGCGCGCACAGCCATTTCGATATTGGCCTGTCCGGACATCATCACCACCGGCGCAGCTACGCCGGCACTCTTCAGGTCTTCGAGCAACGCAAGACCATCGCGGCCTGGCATCACCACATCGGAGAAAATCAGGTCAAAGCGCTCGGTCCTTGCCAATTCGAGGGCACGCGCGGCGTTGTCGCAAACGGTGGCTTCGTAGCCGGCCAGGCGAAAGGCGCGAGCGAGCGAAGCCAGGGTGTTGGGATCGTCGTCAACGAGCAGGAGATTTGCTTTGGTTGCCAAGGTATTTTTTTGCCGCGGCGCTATTCGGATGAAGCAGCGTCTCTGCCTGCGCCTGTCCCGTTGGTGTCGCGCGGGCGGATGGGCAAGTCAATTCGGAAGGTGGCGCCCGCGCCCGGAGCGCTCTCCACGGAGATTTTACCGTGGTGATCGCTCACGATGGATTGCACGACGGCCAAACCGAGACCGGTGCCGTGCCGCTTGGTGGTGTAATACGGCGTGAACAGGCGCTCGCATTCCTCCGGCGTGAGGCCGGCACCGGTATCGGAGATTTCCACGCGGACCGAGCCATCTTTCTGGCCGGTGCGAATCGTCAAGGTGCCGCCGCCGGGCATGGCATCGAGGGAATTCAGCACCAGGTTGCTGAACGCGCGATGCAGTAGATCGGGATCGGCCTGGATCGGCGGAATGTTTTCGTCGAGGTACAGCTCCGGCATCACCGGAGGGCGGCCGATGGCGTTGAATTGCGCGTCGTAAAGCCGCACGGCGCTTCGTACCGCTTCGTTTAAGTTCACGGACTGCAATTGTGGCGTGGGCATTTTCGAAAAATCGCTGAAGCGCGCGATTACGCTCTTCAGGTTCTCGAGTTCCGTACGCAACGTGGCCGTGGATTCCGCAAATATCTCGTCGAACTGCTCGGGCGTTTGCTTGCGCGCGCGCTGCAAATTCTCAATGGTGAGTTGAAGCGGGAACAGAGGATTCTTCAGCTCGTGCGCCAGGCGCCGCGCAAGTTCGCGCCAGGCGGCCACGCGTTCGGATTGCATCAGGCGGTCGCGCTGCGATTCGAGTTGCCGCACCATGTCGTTAAAATTCGCGGCGAGTTGGCCGATCTCGTCATGCGAACGCACATCCACACGCGTGTTCCAGCGGCCCGCCGCCACCTCTCGCGCGCCTTCGGAGAGCTTGGCGATCGGCCGCGAGATGCGCGCGGAAAGCCATAAGCTGAGCAACACTCCGAGAGCGATGCCCGCGCCGCCTACGAGGATACCGAGCGTGCGAATGAAGCTGGTGAGCTTGACGAGATCGGCGCGCGAGGTGCCGACCAGCAAGACCCCTAATACCTGATTCTGGCGGCCTTTCAGCGGGATGGCATGAAAACTTTCCGCGCTGGCCGGATCATTCGACCATTGGATCGTGTGATCCGTGGGTATGCCGCGGCTGCAGACCTGTTCGATGAATGCGGAGAGGCGATCGGACTGCGAGACGGGCCCATTCGCATCGATCAGAGCGTTGGCGTCAAAATCCTTTTGGAGGTTGCTATAGAAGAGCACACGCATACCCGGGAGGAGCACCAGGGTGCTCAGGAACTCCTTATCCAGGGGCTGGCCGCCCACGATGTAAAGTTTCTTATCGCCGATCAGCACGGCGCGAACGGCGGTGAGAGAAAGGGCGAAGCCTTCCGGCAACTCAGCGCGGTTCAGGAACGCCGGTTCGTCGTTCCATTGCGCGCCTTCCGCGGTCACCCAGGGCATCTTGTAACCAAAGCGCGCGGGCCATTCCTTCGACGAAATCAGTGTGCCGTCATCGGAGATGATGTCAAGAAACGTGAGCCGGTGGGAGCGTGCCAAACCGGTGGCGTCTTCCACATACACAGATGCGTCGGAAAGATTGCGCGCAACGTCAATCGCCATGCTGACGGTGGCTTGGGCATCCGCGATGCCCTGCACGCGGTTGACGACTTCATCGGCGCGCTGCTTATATTCGCCCTGAAATTGATCGGTAAGCGCCTCGGAGTGCTTCTGGTCGAGGCCCTGGAAAGCTTTGGCGGTGTAGGTAGAAACACCCCAGGTGACCAACGTGACCGCGGCGACGAGGGTCACGGTAAAAAGCAGAACGAGTTTGAAGCGAAAGCTCAACGGCCATTCCCTTTCGGAGCGACAGGCACCTCGGGCTGGTCCAACCACACGGACGCAAGATCCCACCCGCCCCACCGCGGAATCCGCCAATCTTTTACCACTGGATTCACCGCATAAAGCTCCGGCACGAACGCCAGCGGGATCACGCGCGCGCTTTCGATGGCGGCCTGCTCCGCAGCATAACGTTCCTGGGGCGAATGGAGCGCTGCCGGCGGTGTGGCGCCATTATTCGGCTCGACTTGCTCGAGCAACGCCCCCAGCGCTTGCTCCGCATCCGGCCGCACCAGACGCAAGCGCATCAGCCTCAGATCGGCTTTGGGCGCGCCCCGATCCACGATACGGCTTTCCCCTGTGGCCGTGATGGTGATGCCGGCATCCCGGGCGTTTACCGCCACGCGCTGCGCAATCTGCATCGCCAGCGCATCGGCAGCATCATAGACCAGAGTCAACACCGGGCTGCTCGAAACTTGTGAGCGGAGTTGCTTGGCGCGCGTCAGGTCAGGGCCGGTGGAAAAGGCAAAGGCATAACCGGAGAGCCACTGTGGCAGCAGGCTGCTGGCGGGCTCGCCTTGCCGTTGCAACAGAACGTTCACGATGGACGTGCGATCGATGCTGAGCGAGAGCGCTTGGACCACGCGGGAATCTGCGACAGCCCGGCCATCCGGCTGGCTGATCAAGGCCCATACTTCAACCGGAGGCGAAACCGAGACGTGGGCGCCGGACTCTTCTACTCGACGGAGAAGATTGGGCGCCAACTCGGCAACATCGGTTTTGCCCAGGTCGAGATATTGCTGCTGCAAGGCAATACCCAAGCCAATTTCGACGCGGTCCACATAAGGCCGGCCCGCCCAATAGTCGTCGCTGGCAGTCAACACGAGGCGCTGCTGCGCTCGCCATTCCGCGATGCGAAAAGGACCGGTGCCGATGACGGTATCGCCGGTGGCGCGAAAGATGAAGCTGCGTCCGGCAACCAGTTCGTTCAGCAGTTGCGGATGAGGTTCCGCGAAATTGAACGCTACAGCGTGATCGGCAACTGCTATGTGCCAGCGCTCTGGAATTTCGGCTTGCAATGCTGAAACGGCAGAACTTGCCGTCAACGGCGTACCATCATGAAATTTCACGTCATCACGCAACAGAAATTGCCAGTGAGTGAAATTGGCATCGTGCTGCCAGCCGATCGCCAGGGCGGGCGCGATCCGGCCATCGCTATCGAGTTCCACCAGGCGATCGAAAACCAGCATCAACAGACGCTCGGAGGAAGCGGAATCCGGCGTACCGAGGTACCAGTCGCGCGGGTCCATCGAATTGACGTATGCACGCATTTCGACCCGCAGCGTGCCGCCATAGCGCGGACGCGTGGCTGCGTGCGAATATGCTGCGCCCGCAACAACCGCTAGCAGGCAGCTAGCGGCCGCAAGAAACCTTAAGCGTGTAACCTTCATAATTTCCGTTCTTCAAATTGTGTATGACAGCGCGCGTTTCGCCCGAATCTGCATCGGACTGCAAGACAACGACCGGTCCATCGAATTCAATTGCCGCGCCCGCCGCGCGAAATTCCTTGCCGCTCCACTCGAAGGCCTGCACGGCATCGGGAGTGGCATAATCGCCGGAACGTGTAGCCAGAATCTGCCAACCGTCGCCGCAACTTGAATGGATGCTCGCCAGCGTCGAGCCCCAACCGGCTACGGTGGCAAGCGGATCGGTAAGTGCGCCGCTGTACACTCGAGTCTTTCCGTCCACTCCCGACGCGACCCATAGCGATTGGCCGCCGGCTCCGAGAGCGGCCAATGAGAAAAATGGGACGCGTCTGGACGCATCGCTTGCGGCGCCTGCCGTGGCGCTCCATTCAAACCAATTGCGCGCGCGCGTAAGGATTGCAGTTACGCTTGCGCCATCGGCTCCCGAGAAGCGCCATACGTTTTGCGGACCTGCGTTACATTGCATGGCGGCGATGTTTGCTATTGTTCCGGTGCAAAAAACATCCGCAATCCGAGCTTCAAATGCGCCTCCTGAAAACCTCACCTGGCCCTGCGCATCGCGCGACAGCGCGCGCTGTTGAGAAAGAGATACGGAGGCCTGCAATTGCCACTGCGGTTTGTTGTACCGAAGCAGGCTTACCCCGGCCGGCCCTAGAACCAATAGCGGGGAGTTCGAATCGGGAGGCCCCGCCCAAACGAAATCGAAAAGCGGCGACGGCTGTTCGAACACAAATTGCCTCTGAATAGAAATAGGAGGAGGTAGCGTTGCGGCGCCCATGGCGATCAACGTAAACGGAACGATCTCCACGTCTGCTTTGCCATCGCGGAGAAACTCCGCGATCCAGAGGCCCTCCTGTGGATCCTTTGAAAGGGTCACGCGCACGGAATTTTCTGCCGGCGCGCTCGGTACCAGATGAAATCCATGTGAGGTCAGTTCCGCCTCGAACGCTTGCCGCGCTTCGCTGAAATCGGCGACGGAAGAATCGGTCAAATCTCGAAATTCGAAATGCCAAGGCTGTTTGGCGTTGAGGTCCGCTGCAAGCTTTTGCGCGAGTTGCCGCGCCGCGCCCGTCATGGCGGCTTCGCCACAAGCAGCGGGGATCACGGCGAGCGACGAAAACAGTAGGAGACCGGCGAAAACGAGAGGGCGCAACGACGCAAAACATCGGCGATTCACAGGATTGTAAGCTCACTTTTAGCATAGGCCCTGGCCGCCTCCCAATCCAGCGTATCTAAGCCGAAGCGTTCTCTAACCCACAAGTCGCGCGTCAAATCACGAAAGCAGCGCGCCTTTGAATACGGTGACGGGCGAACCATCGGCGATAAACGCGGAGTCAGGGGTGCCTTGCAGGACCTTCGCCAGCTCGGGGCCATATAAAGCAGCCATATCGCCTTCGAAGGCGGCTGTTGTACTTGCCCACACGCGCCACGGCTCGTGCGTCACGTGATATTCGAGCGAGCCGGACGCGCCTTGCTTCGAATAGCCCCAATAGTGCTCGGTGATGAATTGCTCGAGGCTGCCGCTTTTCGGCAGCGCGGCAAGGCCGGAGGTTTGGGCAATCAAACGGCACCATTGCCCTTGAAGCTTCCAGCTATATTGCACCGTGCGGGCTGAGCTGTCCGCCGCGACGCTATGCCTCATTGGAAGGCAGACATAATTTTCTCCATAGAGCAGACGGGCGAGCATCGCTACCGCTGGGCGCGGAACAATTTCAGCGATGAACACCACGCCCCTGCGATTTTCATCGCCTACCTTACGGCGAACGTAAAAGCGGAGATTCACTTCGTCAAAATTCAAATGAAACGGCACGGCGAAAGATCCAAATAATCGGGTTCGGCAGAAGCGGAAGCCGACCAAGCTTACGAGGGTCTTTCCGTCGAAAGAATCCAGTGTGGTACCTGGCGGGACGTGCTGGTGTAGCAGGCCGGGGTGCACCTCATAGTTGAGCATCACCAGATCGCGCCATTCCGCGGTGAGGAATGTCGCCCCTAGAGGCGAGGGTTGGCCGGAAGCAGGTGGCATCGAAATTAATCTATCAGGCCCGGCCCGCAAATGGACGAGATTATGTTCGTGGAGGAGCCCGTGAAATTAGGCTATCCGCGACAGCCGAAAATCGATGCGCGCATGCGAAACTTTGCCCCGCAGCCGCATGCAGTCGGCCGCGGGGCGCTTTGTGTTGTGTTTGCCGAACCGCCGGCGGAACGGCTCGCCTCGCTGTGTCCGTGACTCCTGGGTCCGGAGCAGCAAGTCGGCTACGAGCCGCTGGCAAGGGAATTTGCCGGCGGAACTCGTCTAAGGCTGTTGCTGATTCTGGTGGCGGCTCGCCGCCGCATCGTTTCTTGGCGGATCCGCTTGCGGATCGGACATTTGCGTTCCGGAAAACGCCGAGCGCAACACATCGCCGGCGAAGAAATTCTTTCCGTCGGTGGGCACCATGATGATTTGCAATTTGTCCGAGAGCCGCTCCGCGATAATTTTCTGGATCAGCATCGGGTTTGACTTGAGCGCGGCGGCTTCCAGGTTCATGCGTTCGGAATCGGCGGCAGCGGTGACGCGGATATGATTCGCATCTGCCTGCGTGAGCAGGTTGCGGCGCTCGAGTTCGGCTTTGCTGTCGATGACCTTGGATTGCGCGGCAGCTTCGGCATTCTGGATCGTGGCTTCTTTTCGTGCGGCAGATTCCAGGCGCGTTTGCTCGATCTGTTTCTGCTTCAGCGGCAGCGTGTATTGCATGGCGTCCGATTCGGCTTTGGCTTGCAGGACGCGCACTTGCGCAGCGGCTTCGGCTTGCTTGATGTCGCGTGTCTTCTGTGCCTCCCCCTCGAGTTCGGCGATCTTCACCTGCTTTTGCTTCATATCCGTTTCGAAACCCATCTGCTCGCTTTCCTGTTCTTTTAGCAGCAAGCCTTCGAGTCCCTTGGCATATTCGGGAGGCAACTGGATATCGCGGAGCATCACTTCCTTGACGACGATGCCATCGGCAGCGAGGCGCTGTGTGATCGTGGCAGCGGCGCGCTGGTGGAATTCATCGCGGCGTGTGCTGAAGATATCGCGGACCACATAATTCGCGGCAACGTCGCGCAAGATGCTGGAGACGACAGGCTCGACCACTTCGTGCTGGATCGGTACGGGAACGTTGTCATGAACGTAGGCCAGCTTTTCCGGATCGAGGCGATAGCGAACGGATACGCCCACGCCGAGCGTCAGGCCTTCGCGGGCTTGCACGGTTAGCAGTTCGCCATTCTTGTGCAGGATGGATGCAACGGCCGACGTCTGATACAGGTCTTCGCGGACGTCATACGTCTCAATGCGCTGCACCAGCGGAATCACCAGGTGCACGCCGGGATAGAGCGTTCGCGGCAAAACGCCGGAAATCTGGCTGATGCGCACGCCGGCGAATCCATCCGGAATGACCACGATTCCTGCGCTGGAGAGCACGAGCGCCAATCCCAGCCCAAAAATTCGCGCGGCGAGTTGCACCCGAAGCGGGCGAGGCTGGCCGCTCGCGCCCGGTAATTCCGTTGGGATGTTGGCCTCTCCGGCAGTGGCTGCCGAGTCTTCACGCCGCCGCAAGAGCCGCTGAAGCTGTGTGGCCACCCACACGTCATAGCCGATCACCCCGGCGGCGGTCCCAAAAAGCGCAAAGCCCGCGGCCAACATCACGTACTTCAGTAGCAGCATGGTCGTTCTCCTTCTTCGGTCACTTCCTGGCGCGCGAAATTCACTTCGGTCGTAAGCGTGATTCGGCGGCCAGCGAATGGCTTAACGAATCCGGGTGATCACTGCGGGAGCGTGCGCAAGCCCGGCGGTTGCGCCGTGCGCCACCGCCGCCGCAGACCGTGCTCTTAACCGCAAGACAGGCTGGCGGCCGATCCCCGCCCCGCGCATCAGCGCAAACGAGCCGCGCAGCACCCCGATGGCGATCAGGGTGGCGATGCCCACCGAAGCCATGAAAACTTCCAAAATTGCGGTTCCAGCCATGAGTGCTTCCATTGTCTTTTTCCTCGGGCGGCTTCGCGGCGCGCCCGCCAGGAGACAATGCAAGAGCAGCGCCAGCGTTTGCGTGCTGACAGAAAAGGACTTACGCGTCCTGGCTGGGCTGTGGGACGTGGGGGGCCACACACGGTGTGGCCGTTCGAACGCAGACCCTCGAAGGCACCCAGGCTTTGTGGAAGCTTATCCGGCACGCGCGAACGCGTATAATGGAGATATTCCTGGAGGCTATCGTGCAACTGCCCCGCAACTCAGGGCTAAAGATTGGGAGTGTTTGGCGCATCCCGATCTATTTGCACATGAGCTGGTTCATCATTTTCCTGCTGCTCACCATGTCTTTGGGGACGCAGTTTACCGAGCAGCATCCGTTGTGGTCGCCGGAGCAGCACTGGGTGCTGGGGATCCTCACCAGCTTGCTCTTCTTCGGCTCGGTGATTTTTCACGAACTCTCCCACAGCGTGGTTGCAATGCATTACAAGATTCCCGTCGCGCGAATCACCCTTTTTGTTTTTGGCGGGTTGGCCAGCATCGGACGCGAGCCGGAAAGCGCCTTGCAGGAATTCAACATCGCGATCGCCGGGCCACTATCGAGCTACTTCCTCGCGGGCGTTTTCTGGGGACTTGGACGAGCGCTTCCAGGGAACGAGATGTTTGTGGCGCTGACGGGCTGGCTCGCCTGGATCAATGTGATCCTGGCAACTTTCAATCTGGTGCCGGGATTCCCGCTGGATGGCGGGCGGCTGTTGCGGTCGGCGGCCTGGGGCATCACCGGGAATTACACGAAGTCCACGCGCATCGCGTCGGGCGCGGGTCGCGTGGTTGCCTACGGAATGATAGGGTTTGGCGCCTGGGATGCGTTGCGGGGCGATTGGACGGGCGGACTGTGGATCGCGTTTATTGGCTGGTTCCTACTGACCGCGGCGCAGGAAAGTTATTCGCAAGTGGCCATGCGCGAATCGCTGGCAGGATTGCGTGCGACCGACGTGATGACGCTCGATCTTCCTTCCGTGGCTCGCGACATCTCGCTGGAAGATTATGGCCAGGAAGTGCTGCGCACGGGGCGGCGCTGCCATCTTGTGGTCACTAACGGCCAACTGAGCGGATTGGTCAGCGTTCATGCGCTAAGCCATGTGCCGCGCGAGGATTGGAATGTAATGTCGGTGCAAGCCGTGATGATGCCGCTGGCACGCATGCGCTGGGCCTCGCCGGATGAGCCGGTGCTCCGCATCCTGGACCGTATGCAGAGCGAAGACGTGAACCAAATGCCCGTGCTGCAAACCGAGCCTTCGCCGCACGTGGTGGGGATGATTACGCGGGAAACGATTCTGCGTGTGATTCAAACGCGCGCGGAAGTGCGCTCGCTGCCGATTTGAACGTGGCTTCTGGCGCGCGTTATTGTGAGGAGTAATTTTTGACCTGAGCTTTTTCCGTAGCGGCAGTTACGACGTTGGAATTTTCCGAGGTTGACCGTCCGGCAACGTCTTGCCAATTCAAAACTTCTATTTCAACTTTTTCGCCAGCCAGCAACTGATCGCGATCTTCCGGTACAAAGAGCAAAGCGCTTGCCTCGGCCGAAGTTCGCACCAGCGCGGAGCATTGGTTCGGCAATGGCGTGACTTCAAGACCATCAGCGCCAAATGACGCTTTCGAAAAAACGGCATAGGCCATGCCCGGCCGCCCGTGCACGCGCTCACGGAGCGTGGCGACCAGGCGTGGAGCGGCTCCATTTGGACAGCCCAGCAAGCGATTTAGGGCCGAGCGCACCAGCAAGTGGAATGAAACAAAGACCGCGGCAGGATTTCCCGCGAGCGTGAAAACCGGAACCCCCCGCCAAGTGGCGAAACCGGCGGGGCGGCCAGGCCGCATGGCCACTTCGCGAAAGAGAAACTCGGCGCCCAAATCGGCCAAGGTTGCTTTCATATAATCGCGTTCGCCACGTCCCGCGCCACCGGTGGTGATGACCAGGTCGGCTCCCGCTCGCGCGGATTCAAGCATCGCGCGCAGAGCTGCGGGATCATCCGGCGCCACGCCGGCGAATCGCGCCTGCGCGCCACACTCGGTTGCCAGCGCGATCAGGGCGGGAGCGTTGCTATTTCGAATCTGCCCGTAGACGGGCTCGACAGCAACTTCGACCAGTTCATTGCCGCTTGCCAAGATGCTGACGCGGGGCTGCTTTCGAACGCTCACCTGCGCGTGCCCAGCAAATGCCAGGAGGGCAATCGTTGCGCCGCGTACGATTGCGCCGCGCTTGAGCAGTAGCTCGCCTTTGCATACGTCTTCGGCGGGTGGAAAAACGGATTCGCCCGCGAACACCGGGGCGCGGACGCGGATGCCGCGGCAAGAGGGTTCGACGCGCTCGATGGGAATCACGGCGTCGGCCCCTGCGGGCATCGGCGCGCCCGTGGAAATAGCAATGGCTGCGCCAGGAACAAGCTCGGCGGCCCCCGCTTCGGCAAACGCGTTGCCGCGGATCGGCAGACCAATGGGCTGTTCGATTGTCGCGCCCGCCGTGTCGGCTGCGCGCACGGCAAACCCATCCATCGCCGAGCGCGCGAAGGGCACCAGGTCCTCCGTGGCGATGATATTTGCGGCCGCGACACGACCCAGCGAATCCTGCAGCGAAATTGTTTCTTCAGGAAGCGGTTCGATCGCCGTGAGGATCATTTGGCGCGCCTGGTCCAGACTGAGCATTGGTGGATTATAGTCCGTGATGGGGACTTCCCGTCGGCGCGGCGGAAATTCGAAAACATTCATGCCTCCATTTCCAAACCTCGAAGGCTTTGTGCTGGTGGGCGGGAAAAGCTCGCGCATGGGCCGCGACAAGGCACTGCTCGAGGTTGCGGGCAGGCCACTTGTGGCCCGGATGGCGGACCTGCTTGCGCCGATCGTCTCCCGCGTGACGCTCGTGGGCAATCCGCAGCATTATGCGCAATTCGGTTTGCCGGTAGCGGCGGACAGTTGGCCCGGAGAAGGACCCTTGGGCGGCATGGTAACCGCCCTAGATGCCGCTCGCGCGCCCTGGTGCGTGATCGTCGCGTGCGATTTGCCGTTTCTGACCGCCGATTGGTTGCGATTTCTGTGCGAACGTGCGACCGGCCTGGGAGAGGAGAGTGACGTCGATGCCATCGTTCCGGAATCGACGCGTGGGCTAGAACCGCTGTGCGCCGTTTACAGGAAGGCTTGCGCGAAACCTTTGCGCGCAGCCTTCGAACGCGGCATACGTAAAGTGACCGACGCACTTGCCGAATTAAAATTGGAAAGAATCGCCGAAACAGAGTGGCGCGCGTTTTCGCCGGACGGCTCGCTCTTTCGAAACATAAATACGCCGGAAGATTACGATGCGATTCGCAGCCGCTCTTCGCCGGAATAGATTACAAAACGTCTGCCGCGCAAAAAACCGGCCAGCGTAAGTTGCATGCGCCGCGCGAGCTGTACCGCGAGGCTCGATGGCGCGGAAATACACGCAAGCACGGGAATGCCCGCGATGGCAGCTTTCTGCACGATTTCGAATCCGCCGCGGCCGCTGACCAACAAGACCTGCTCCGCAAGCGGTAATCGCTTTGCAAGCAATGCCCAGCCGACGACCTTGTCCACGGCGTTATGGCGTCCGATATCCTCCCGCAGCACTAATAATTCACCGGCAGTATCGAAGAGCGCTGCCGCGTGCAAGCCGCCAGTGCGGCCGAACACGGTTTGCACCGCGCGTGCTTTCTCCGGCAACGTGCAGAGCAGTTCCGCAGAAATTCGAAAGGCTGGATTGGGGGCGCGCAACGCTCGCGAATGGACCGCGTCGATAGAAACCTTGCCGCAAACGCCACAACTCGAATTGGCCGCGATGTTGCGCCGCACGCGTCCAAGGTCAAGCTTCGCACCGGGTGCCAGCCGCACGCGAATCAAGTTGTTTGAACGGCGAGGGACCTCAAGCGAGGCAATCTGGCCCGCGCTTTCGACGATGCCTTCCGTAAAGAGGAGACCGGCGGCGAGTTCGGCATCATCGCCCGGGGTGCGCATCGTGACGGCAACGGAGCGGCGTCCTATGCGAATCTCCAGGGGCTCCTCGCCCGCGACCGAGTCTTCGAGACGGCGAACCTTGCCTTCCTGCCACTCGATCACTTGCGTCAGGTCTTCGCTACGATTGCGCATGAGAACGATTTTTGAGCGGTGCCCGGTCTGTGGGCGATTTGACCTCGCGCGACGCTAGCCTCCACGCGTGTGCATCTCAAGGTGCGGATCCTGCCGCAATTGCTCGACCGCAATCAACGCGCTGCGGTTTGGCTCCGATGCGCGCTCTTCCGCGCCGCGATCCGTGCGCTGCGCCCAGATGCGCGAAATGGCAGCCGCGATTTCCTCGGGCGATGCGCCACGCCGCAGGAGCCGCCGGAGATCCGTGCCCCCGCTGGCATAGAGGCACAGATACCACATCCCGTCGGCGGTGAGCCGGCTGCGATCGCAATTCCGACAAAACGGCGAGGTAGTGGACGCGATGATGCCAAAAACCGTGCCATCCGCCAGACGAAACCGTTCGGCAGGCGCGCTCGAACCTTGAGACGAATCGCTCGCGATTGGCTCGATGCGCCCGTAGCGCTTTTCGAGCGCGGCCAGCATTTGCTTACGTGAAACGACTTGTGCGAGCGACCAGTCGGTGGCGCCGCCCACGTCCATATATTCGATAAAGCGTACTTCGGCATCGCGTTCGCGCCCGAACTCGAGAAGGTCGCTGAGTTCGTCATCGTTGAAGCCACGCAGGATCACCGCGTCAATCTTGGTGCCCGAAAATCCGGCGCGCCGTGCCGCTTCAATTCCCCGCAGCACATGTGCATGAGCATCGCGCCGGGCAAGGGCTTCGAATCGCTTGGGCTGCAATGTATCGAGGCTGATCGTGAGGCGGCCGAGGCCCGCGGCGCGCAGCGCCTCGGCTTGTTGCGCCAGCAGCACGCCATTGGTCGTGAGCGCGAGATCGCGAATTCGCGGATTTTGCGCGAGCATGCGGACCAAGACAGGCAGATCGCGCCGCAGCAAAGGTTCGCCGCCGGTCAAACGAACACGCGTTACGCCGAGGTCCGTGAAGATTCCTGCCAGCACCCCGATTTCTTCAAAGGTAAGTAGCTCTTCGCGAGGCAGCCAGACGTAATCCTCGTGCGGCATGCAGTATTGGCAACGCAGGTTGCAGCGATCGGTTACGGAGAGCCGCAAGTTATTCAACGGGCGGCCGAAGACATCCGCCAGCCTGTGCGACGTGTCTGGCGACACGGACGCATCCGCTTTGGAACGAGTTGGAAGCCCCGGCGTCACGTAAGTTGATCTTAGGCTTGGCGAAACAAGGGGTCAATCGCGCATAGGTTGCGCTTAGCCTTCGTCCTGGTATTGCGTTTTGAGCTTGGCGACCACGGCTGGATCGGCCAGGGTGGTGACGTCACCCAACACGCGGCCCTCGGCGATATCGCGCAACAAGCGGCGCATGATTTTCGCGCTGCGCGTTTTGGGCAGCTCCGAGGCAAAGAAAATATCGTCAGGACGCGCGATGGCGCCGATCTTTTTGGCCACGTGCTGCCGCAGCTCTTCTTTGAGAGCGTCACTCGGCTGGGAGGATTCTTTCAGCGTGACGAACGCCGAAATTCCCTGCCCTTTCACCTCATGGCTCCGGCCAATGACGGCCGCTTCGGCCACCGACGCGTGATCCACCAGCGCGCTTTCCACCTCGTAGGTGGAAATACGATGGCCGGCGACGTTCATCACGTCGTCGACGCGACCGAGTAGCCAGTAGTAACCTTCGTCGTCAATCTTGCAGCCATCCCCGGTGAAGTAGCGGCCCGGATAGCGCGACCAGTATTGTTGGACGTAGCGCTCCGGGTCGCCGTAAATCGTGCGCAGCATGGAAGGCCAGGGCTTCGTCAGCACCAGGTAGCCGCCGGCGCCCGGGCCGACTTCCTTGCCCGACGCATCCGCCACCTGCGCCGCTATTCCGGGCATTGGGCGCGTGGCGGAGCCGGGCTTGGTGGCAACGATTCCCGGCAGCGGCGCGATCAGGATCGAGCCGGTTTCTGTTTGCCACCAGGTGTCCACGATCGGGCAGCGCTCGTGACCGATATTGACGTGATACCACATCCACGCTTCCGGATTAATCGGCTCGCCGACGGTTCCGATCAAGCGCAGCGATGACAGATCGTACTTTTTTGGCCACTCCACGCCCCAGCGCATGAAGGTGCGAATCGCGGTCGGCGCCGTGTACAAAATATTGACGCCATATTTATCCACGATGGACCAGAAGCGTCCACGATCCGGATAATCCGGTGAGCCTTCGTAAAGCAACGTGCTGCAACCGTTGGCGAGCGGGCCGTAGACGATGTAGGAATGGCCGGTGACCCAACCGATGTCGGCCGTGCACCAGTAGACATCGCGTTCTTTGATATCGAACACATTGCGGTGCGTGACGCTCGCGCCAAGCAGATAGCCGGCGGTGGTGTGGACGATTCCTTTCGGCTTACCCGTGGTGCCGCTGGTGTACAGAATGAAGAGCATGTCCTCGGAATCCATCGGCTCGGCAGGACATTTGTCGGAAGCGTTGGCAACAGCGTCGTGCCACCAGATGTCGCGGCCGGGCTCCATTTTGGCTTGAGACGCGGGCGCGATACGCGCCACGCGCTCGACCACGATCACTTTTTCCACCGTCGGCGTGTTTTTCAACGCCTCGTCCACACTGGCTTTGAGCGGCACCACCGCGCCGCGCCGCCAGGCGCCATCGGCCGTGACTACAATTTTGGCTTGCGCGTCGTTGATGCGCTCGCGCAGCGCCTCCGAAGAAAATCCGCCAAACACCATATTGTGCGGCGCGCCGATCTTCGCACAGGCCAGCATCGCGATCGGCAGCTCGGGAATCATGCCCATATAGATGGCGATGCGATCGCCCTTCTTCACGCCCAGCGACTTCAGCACATTGGCAAAGCGATTTACTTCGCGCTCGAGCATGCCAAACGTAAGCACTCGCGAATCGCCCGGCTCGCCTTCCCAAATGACGGCGGCTTTATTGCGGCGGTCGGACGCGGCATGACGGTCCACGCAGTTGTACGCGACGTTGAGCTTCCCACCCACAAACCATTTGGCCCAAGGAGCGTTCCATTCGAGCACCGTTTTGTATGGCTCCGCCCAATCGAGTCTTTTCGCTTCGGCGGCCCAGAAAGCCTCCGGATCACGCGCCGCGCGCTCGTAAATTTCGGGATCGGACCAGTTCGCTTGCTTGCGAAATTCTGCGGATGGCGGAAATTTACGGTTTTCCTGCAGCAGCGCGGATAGATTTTCCTGCTCGGAATCCTTGGGCATGGGCAACGCTCCAGAGCGACCGGTTGGCGATTAAGAATGTGCGACGAGGGAGTGCCTTGTCAATCGCGCGCACCGCACAATGATTGGGGGGAGTGCTGGTCGGCCCGGCGCGAATCGAGTCGCGCCGAAATGAATCGCGGAAACCGCGCGACTCCGCGGCGCGTCTGCGATACCATCGGTAACTCCGAGGGCAGTAGTAGTTCGAATATGCCCGACGTGACTCCCAAAAATGAGGTGAATGCCTTGCGTTCAGATCGCCCGTCTTCTCAGCATTCTTCGAAGCTGCCTTTCGCTGTCCGTTTCTCCGCGTGGACCGCACTGCTTATGTTAGCGATTTTCGGCGTGGCCCAGCGGCTACCGGGCCAGAGTAACGGCCCGCAAGCAGCACCAGCACCAGATGTGGCGCAACAGGCGGGAGGCCAAGGCGGAGGACGGCGCGGTGGCGGAGCGGGTGGGCCCGGAGGCGAAGGCCGCGGCGGCGGGCAATATGGCGCGCTGCACATGCGCCTGATCGGTCCCTCGATGATTTCCGGACGCATTCAATCCATTGCCGTCGATCTGACCAATAAGCGCCACTACTTTATCGGCGTTGCGTCGGGAGGGGTTTGGCGCACCACCGATGGCGGCGTCACGTTCACGCCGGTGTTTGACGACCAAGGCTCCTATTCCATCGGCTATGTGGCGATCGACCCGAAAAATTCATCCGTGGTCTGGGTGGGCACCGGTGAAAACAATAGCCAGCGCAGCGTGAGCTATGGCGATGGCGTCTATCGCTCCGATGATGATGGCCACACCTGGAAGAACATGGGCCTGCAGCATTCCGAACACATCGCGCGCGTGCTGATCGATCCCCGCAATTCAGACGTGGTCTACGTGGCGGCGCAAGGGCCGCTGTGGGGCAGCGGCGGAGATCGTGGGCTTTTCAAGACCACCGATGGCGGTAAGACCTGGAAAAATGTTCTTTCGATCGGCGAATGGACCGGAGTTTCCGATGCGGCCTTCGCTCCCGACAACCCGGACACAATTTACGCGACGGCATACCAGCGCGAACGGCGGCAGTGGACGCTGATCGACGGCGGCCCCGAGTCAGCCTTCTATAAATCCACCGATGCGGGTGCGACCTGGCACAAGCTGACCGCGGGTCTGCCTACGGGTGACCTGGGACGGATCGGTATTGCGGTGACACCGGCCGACCCAAAGCTCGTATATGCGGTGGTGGAAGCGGAAAATCGGCAGGGCGGTATCTTTGTCTCAAGCGACCGCGGCGAGACCTGGGAAAAGCGGAACGATTTCTTCAGCTCCGCTCCGATGTATTACGGCACGATTTTTGCCGATCCCAAGAACGCCGAGCGGATTTACGTGATGGACACGCTCATCATGACCTCGGTCGACGGTGGACACACGCTGACGCCCTGGAACACGCGCAGCAAGCACGTGGATAATCACGTCGTTTGGATCGATCCGGATGATACCGAGCACGTGATGGTGGGCTGCGACGGCGGACTATACGAGAGCTACAGCCGCGGCGAAACGTGGGACTACAAAGCGAACCTGCCGCTTGGGCAGTTTTACGACGTGGTCGCCGATAGCGACGCGCCGTTTTATCACGTCTACGGCGGCACGCAGGATAACTCGAGCGTGGGCGGGCCGGCACGCACGCGCAGCGGCTCGGGCATCATAAACTCCGATTGGTTCAACACGCAGGGAGGCGACGGTTTTCATTCCGCTGTCGATCCCGAAGATCCCAACACCGTGTATGCCGAGTTGCAGGAAGGCAACCTGGTGCGCTTCGATCGGCGTACCGGAGAGCGTGTGAACATTATTCCTACTGCCGCTCCCGGCGAGCCTCCGGTCCGCTGGGATTGGGATGCGCCGATCCTGGTAAGTCCACACTCGCACACGCGGCTTTATTTTGCGTCCGACAGGCTCTATCGCAGTGACGATCGCGGCGACTCCTGGAAGCCGATCAGCGGCGACCTGACGCGCCATGTGGACCGCAATTCCCTGCCGATCATGGGCAAAGTGTGGCCGCCAGAAGCGGTGGCAAAGAATACTTCCACCGCGCAATTCGGGAATGCGACCGCGATCAGCGAGTCGCCCAAGAAAGAAGGAATGATTTACGTGGGCACGGACGATGGCTTGATCAACGTCACCGAAGATGGCGGCGCACACTGGCGAAAGCTGGATACGTTTCCGGATGTGCCGGAAATGACCTACGTGTCCCGCATCTTCGCATCACAGCATGACGTGAATACGGTTTATGCCTCGTTCGATGGCCACCAGAACGAAGATTTCAAGCCGCACATCCTGAAAAGCACCGATGCGGGAAAGAGCTGGACCTCGATCTCGGGCGATCTGCCGGAAAACGGGCCGGTGATGGCCATCGCCGAAGACCCTGTCGACTCCAACCTGGTTTTTATCGGGACGGAATTCGGGCTCTATTTCACGACGAATGGCGGGGCTCACTGGACGCGCCTCCGTAACGGCCTGCCGACCATCGCCGTGCGCGATCTCGCGATCCAGAAGCAGATGGGCGACCTGGTAATCGCCACATTTGGCCGCAGCATTTACGTGCTGGACGATTACACGCCGTTGCGTACCGCTGAGCAGGCTAGCACCAAATCCGCCGCGATTTTTCCAGTGCGCGACTCTTGGCTCTATATCGCCTCTACTCCTTTCGGAGGCACAGGCAAAGCCGATCAGGGCGACTCGTTCTTCACCGGCGAAAACCCGCCGATGGGAGCATTGATTACCTACGAAGTGAAGCAGGCGCCGCAGACCAAGCGCGCGAAACGCCTGGCCGAAGAACGCGACGCCCAGCGAAACGGAGCAAAGATCAGCTATCCGACGCTGGAAGAGCTGCGAGCAGAGGAAGAAGAGGCTGCGCCCCAGCTTATTTTCACGATCAGCGATTCCGCAGGACATCCGGTGCGCCGGCTGACGGCTCCAGCAGGCCCCGGAATGCGTCGCATCACTTGGGACATGCATTCCGCTGCCGCCAGCATCCCGCTGGGTAACGCGCAGGGCGGACGCGGCGGTGGTGGGGGCTTTTTCGGCGGCGGTGCTGCCGAAGGTCCGCTCGTAATCCCCGGCAAATACAAAGTCAGCATGGAGCTTGAGGCCGACGGCAAGACTTCGGAATTGGCTGGCGCGGTCGAATTCAATGTGGTTGCTGATGGTGTCCGACCGATTTCGCCGGAAGATCATGCGGCACTAATGGCCTTCGCGCAGAAAACGGCGAAGCTGCAAGCGGCGCTTTCCGCTGCCGTGGATGTGGCCAATAACGCGCAAACGGAGCTTGCCGACATCAAGCGCGCTCTGGCGGCGATGCCGAGCGCCGATCCTGCGCTACTGAAAACCGCGGACGACCTCGAACACCGCGATGCCGAGATCATTTTGGCGTTGAGCGGCGATCGGATCGCACGGCAATATCAGGAAGAGACTTCGCCCTCGATCCAGCAACGTATCGGCAAAGTTTCCGGAGGCTTGTTTGACGCCACCACGAAACCCACCGGCACCCAAATCAACGACTACAAGGTTGCCGGCGAGCTCTTTGTCCCCGTCCAGGCGAAGCTGCGTGAGTTGGTGGAAGTGGACCTGGCGAAGTTCGAAAAACAACTCGATGCCGCCGGAGTTCCGCACACCCCAGGACGCGTGCCGAACTGGAAGGATCAGTAGAAGAGTAGAATTAAAGACGAGAATACGGCCTCCAGCCCGCGATCGCTTTTGGATCCTGGGCTGGAGCCGTTTTGGGGAGCATCATGAGAGTTTTTATTACGGGCGCGACTGGGTATATCGGCTTCAACGTGGCGACGGAGTTTCGGCGGGCGGGCCATGAAGTGTTCGGTTTGGCACGCTCCGCCGTAAAGGCGCAGCCATTGCTTCACAATGAGATCCGGCCAGTGATTGGCTCGATGGAAGAGCCCGGCAGTTACTTGAAGGCCGCGGCTTCCTGCTCCGTGCTGATCCATGCCGCCTCCGATGCTTCCGCACAAGCAGACTTCGATCGCAAGACCATCGAGGCTCTCGCTTCCACGGCAAGCAATGGCGCGCAGCCCAAGACACTGATCTACACGAGCGGTGTGTGGGTACACGGCGATACGAAATGCGAATTCGTGGACGAGACTTGCCCACTAAACCCCGCGAAACTTGTGACATGGAGACCAGCGGTCGAGAAATTGACGCTCAACGCGGCGGGGATGCGCGCGATTGTGATTCGCCCCGGATGCGTCTATGGAAAAGAGGGCGGCCTCACCGGAATGTGGTTTGTGGCCGCGAATAGCGGGCAAGCGCTCGACGTGGTAGGAGGCCGCAACCATTGGGCCATCGTACATGTGAGCGATTTGGCGGTTGGATATCGGCTGATCGCGGAGAGCGGATTATCCGGAGAGGTCTTCGACCTGGCGGATTCTTCACGCGAAACGGTAGGAGAGATGGCGGCTGCTGCCGCGAAAGCTGCCGGGAATACCGCGGGCGTCCGCTTTATCCCGGTGGCGCAAGCAGCGCAAAAAATGGGTGACTTTGCCGAGTGTCTCGCGCTCGATCAGCACGTGGACTCCGGCAAAGCGCGGCGCCTGGTAGGTTGGTCGCCACGGCATCGCGGTTTCGCCTCGGACGCAGGGCTCTACCACGCATCCTGGAAAGCTTCTCAGCGCTAGCCGCAGCGCTACCTTTCAAACGCCGGACACAGCGCTTTAGCTAACCTTCTGCCCGACCGATTTTGCCTGCGTGAACAAGTACAGATAATCCGGACCACCGGCTTTCGAATCCGTGCCGGACATGTTGAATCCACCAAACGGGTGCGCTCCCACCATGGCGCCCGTACACTTGCGATTGATGTAGAGGTTGCCCACGTGGAATTCTTGCTTGGCGCGCTCGATGTTTTCGGGTGACTTCGTATAGACCGCGCCGGTCAGGCCGTATTCGGTGCCGTTCGCAATGGCCAGCGCATCGTCAAAATTCCTGGCCTTGATCACCGCGAGCACGGGACCGAAAATTTCTTCCTGTGCGATACGCGCATTGGGCGCAACGTCAGCGATTACCGTGGGCTGCACGAAATAGCCGTCGCCGGCCTTCGTATCACGTGCGCCGCCGTTGAGCAAGCGCCCTTCTTTCTTGCCGGCCTCGATGTAGTCGAGGATCGTCTTCATGGCCGTTTCGTTGATCACCGCCGCGACGTAATGATTTTCGACAGGGTCACCCACCTGGATCTTGTCCACACGCGTCTTGAGCTTCCGCACAAATTCGTCGTAGACCGTCTGATCGACGATCGCGCGCGAGCACGCCGAGCACTTCTGCCCTTGAAAACCGAATGCCGAAACGGCAACACCTTCGACTGCCGCGTCCACGTCCGCCTCGGCGTCCACGATGATCGCGTCTTTACCGCCCATCTCGAGAATGGTGCGCTTGATCCACACCTGTCCCTTTTGGGGCTTAGCGGCGCGCTCGTGAATATCAAGACCCACGTCGCGCGAGCCGGTGAATGCGATGAAACGCGTCTTCGGGTGCGTCACCACCGCGTTACCAAACGTGGCTCCTGCGCCGGGGCAGAAATTCACTACGCCCGCCGACATGCCGCACTGTTCGAGTACTTCGACGAATTTCGCTGCAATCGTCGGCGAATCGCTCGATGGTTTCAAAATCACCGTATTGCCGCAGACGATCGCGGCGGCCGTCATGCCCGCCATGATCGCCGCCGGAAAATTCCAAGGCGGGATTACCGCGCCGACGCCGAGAGGGATGTAGTGCAGCGTGTCGCGTTCGCCGGGTAATTGCACCGGCGGCTCGGCTTGCGCCAACCGCAATGCTTCGCGCGCGTAAAAATCGAGGAAATCAATCGTTTCGCAGATGTCCGCATCAGCCTCTGCCCAATTCTTGGCCACTTCAAAAACGAGCCATGCGTCAAATTCGAAACGCCGTTTGCGGATCGCATCGGCCGCGCGAAAAAGAAGCTCGGCCCGCTCCGCCATGGGCTTGCGGCTCCAGGTTTCGAATGCAGCGACGGCCGCTTTCATGGCGGGTTCCACGTGGGAAGCTCCGGCCTTTTGGTGAATTCCCACCACTTGCGAAGGCTTCGCCGGGTTGAAGGACTTGATCTTTTCCGGCGTGGTGACGCGCTCGCCGCCAATGATGAGTGGGTATTCCCGCCCCAATTCCTTGCGGACTGTTTCGAGGGCGTCGCGCATGTGCCGGGCGTTCTCGTCCTTGGTGAAATCAAGCACGAGCTCGTTGGCGAAAGGTTTGCGCGCAGCGGAAGAGTGCTGGGACGAAGTGGTGGTAGTAGCCAAGATTAAAGCCTCCGAGAAAAGATTATAACGTATCCAAAGCGATCGGCGCCCGCGGCCGCGCTACTTTCCTTTGAGCTCGACCACGATGTTTTCGAGCGGCGTGGTGCCCGCGTTTAGCGTCGCCTGGCTGCCGCCTTTGCTGTAGCTGATCGCGCCTACCTTGCCGTCCCGCACGGCGGTGGTGCCGTCCGGGCGAGTCACAATAGCGTGGGAATCCGTCAGCATTACGATCACACGCATGCGCTTATCCACGACCGGGCCCGAGGCGCCGGGAGGAAAATTCAGATGAACCACGCGCACCCGGTCATTTTCGAAGACGACCTTATTGTGTGCGGGATCGAGCTTGACGGCATCTTTTTCGAATGGCGCTGACGGCGGCCAGGATTTCAACGTGATAAACATCTGACGAATTGTTTCTTTTTCATCGAAAGGGCCTGACCTCAGCACGCCGGAACCGGCCAGATATTTGGCACTCTGAAAGCTCCACGAGTTAGGCTCCGAGGAGGCGCCCTGGGCGGGAACGAATGCCTTCGAATGGAGAACCACGATCAGCGCTGGCAAGCCGCTCGGTGGCATCTCAAGAGGAGTTTTACCCGGGTAAAAAGTGACCTGGGAAACTTGAACGAACTCATTTTCGACAATAGGAATCATGGCCGGCTGTGAAGTTTGGGCGGCCACAGGTGTCGCAATGAACAGCGCAAGTCCCAATAGTTGGCCGGTGAGGCGCGTTCTCATCATGCCCCCGAGAAAGTCTGGCGGCGGATAAATTCGCCTGCCCCCGCACGGCCCAGGAATTTACCGCCCTCGATCACAACGCGTCCCCGGGAGAGCACCGTTTTCGCCACGCCGGCGACCTCAATCCCTTCGAACATCGAATAATCCACGCGCATGTGATGGGTTTTTGCGCTGATCACCTGCTTTTGCTTGGTATCAAAAATCACGAGATCAGCGTCCGAACCCACGGCGATGGTGCCCTTGCGCGGATAAAGTCCGAATAATTTCGCAGGCGCGGTGGAAACGAGTTGTACAAAGCGATTCACGGAGAATCGCTTATCGTGAACGCCGCCGCTGTAAATCAAGCTCAAGCGATGCTCGACGCCGGGACCACCGTTGGGAATCTTCGTGAAATCGTCGCGGCCGAGTTCTTTCTGCTCTTTAAAACAAAAGGGACAATGGTCCGTGGAGACCACCTGCAAAGTATCCTTCGCAAGACCCTGCCAAAGCTTTTCCTGATGCCATTTCTCACGCAGCGGCGGCGTGAAAACATACTTCGCGCCCTCGAAACCGGGCACATCGTAATTTTCAAGCGAGAGGTAGAGATATTGCGGGCAGGTCTCGGCATAGGCCGGCAAGCCGCGGTCCCGCGCCTCGCGAACTTTTTCCAAGGCCTCGTTGCACGATAAATGCACGATGTAAACGGGCGCGCCGGCCATTTCCGCCAGCGCAATCGCTCGCGAAACGGCCTCCGCCTCGGCCGTGGTGGGGCGCGTGAGCGCGTGATATTTCGGGGCGCGCTTGCCTTCGGCTAGGGCGCGCTTGACGATCACATCGATCGCGCCGCCATTTTCCGCGTGCATGCAGACGAGTCCGCCATACTTCGCGGCCTGTGACATGGCGCGAAAAATCGTCGCGTCGTCCAGCATGAAGACGCCCGGGTAAGCCATAAAGAGTTTAAAGCTGCTGACGCCTTCGTGGACAAGCTGGCCCATTTCTTCGAGCTGCGCGTCGCCCAGATCGGTAATGATGCAGTGAAAAGCATAGTCGACGACGGCTTTGCCGTCCGCTTTTTTCATCCACGTTTCGAACGCCTGACGCAGCGTCTGGCCTTTGTATTGAATGGCGAAATCCACCAGCGTGGTGGTGCCGCCGTGCGCCGCGGCTATCGTGCCGGTTTCGAAATCGTCAGCGCTGGTGGTACCGCCAAAAGGCATATCCAGATGCGTATGAACATCAACGCCGCCGGGGAGAACGAGATAGCCGGCGGCATCAATCACTTTGCCTGCATTTTCGACGGGCAAGGACTGCGCGATGGCGGTAATTTTGTCGCCCGCTATGCCGACGTCCGCTGCAGAGGTGTCGGTGGCGGTGACGACCGTGCCGTTTCGAATGACCGTATCAAAGCGCATGGATTCCTCCCCGGAGGACTCGCGACGCCACGAATCGTTTTATTTCTCGCTACCGCTCCCTAGCCTAATACATCGAGCGGGTGCGTTCGAAAGAAAATTGCTTAGGTGGGAAGGACGCGGCGTTACAAGGCCAATTCCCAAGTCTCCGCAACGCAAGGAGGGCCAAAATCGCGGTGCCGCTTTTTACCGATGATGCGGAATCCTTCTGCTTTGTAAATCTTGCGGGCGGAGTAGAGATCGCTCTGCGTCCACAGCACGATTTTCCGGTAGCCGCATTGCCTGGCGAAGCGCACGCATTCGTTGACCAAACGCGCGCCGATTCCCAGCCCCCGGGCCGTAGGCTCAACGAGTAACAGCCGCAACTTCGCGGTGGTTTTCGAATACTTCACGAGAAAGACCGAACCGACGATTTCACCATCTTTTTCCGCGATCCAGCAGCGCTCGCGTCTGGAATCGAAGTGCTGGATGAAGTGCGCGACAATTTCGGCGACGAGCGCCTCAAAACGATCGTCATAGCCGTATTCCTGCGCGTAGAGGAGACCATGCCGGCACACGACCCAGCCCATGTCGCCGGATTGATGCGGTCGCAAGATATAGGGTGCTTTCGAAACTTCGCTCGCGTTAGGTGAGAGCAGATGTTCAATCGTGCGCATGGACTCGACGAGCGCAGCTTGCCCGGCTGCCGGCAACTTGTTCAGCATCTCTTTCACTTCCGCGTGGGAGCGCTCCTCGAGCGGAGCGAATGCGGCCCGGCCTTTCTTGCTGAGGTGCAGGAAACTCTGGCGGCCGTCCGCTTCCGAGGCTTCGCGATCGAGCAGGCCCTGTTCGGAAAAGCGGCTAAGAATCCGGCTGAGATAGCCCGCGTCCAAGCCCAGATCGCCGGCCAAGGCGGAGGCGGTGGGCTGGGTGCGGTGGGCGAGTTCGTACAGCACGCGCACTTCGGTAAGGGAGAACGGGCTCTTGTAGACGCCATCGTTCAGGATGCCGATTTGACGGGTATAGAAACGGTTAAAAGCGCGAACGGCGCCGGCGCGCTCATCTAGATCGGTAACGGCGGCCGGTCTCTCGCTTGCGGATCTCATATATTGTTGACAGCGTCCACTATTTAGTTGTCTTTGTCAACTATATCAACGATGTGCCGCCCAGCGTGCCGGTGAGGGTGTTCGGGTTTGTCATCGAACAGGTTGAATAAGCCGCACCCTGTTTGATTTGGCGCACGCCCGCGATGGTAGAATCGCCGCGCGCGCAGACCGGCTCGGAGACATCATGCCTTTTCGCCAAGCGGCCCCCAAGCTTGCTCCCGGACAATATGAGAGAAATTTCGCGGATATTGCTCCTCCCATGACGCAGCAACAAGCCCTTACCGAGGCCGCGCGATGTCTCTATTGCTTTGACGCGCCTTGCATTCAGGCGTGCCCCACGCGCATCGACGTGCCCGCTTTCATCAAGAAGATCTACACGCGCAATCTGCGCGGCTCAGCGCGCGTGATTCTTTCCGCAAACGTTCTGGGAGAGACTTGCGGGCGGGTGTGCCCTACGGAAGAACTCTGCGAGGGCGCTTGCGTGATGCACGAGCGTGGCGAGGAACCTATCGAGATCGGCCGTTTGCAACGATACTCGGTGGATTATGTGCTCGATCGCAAGATCGAACTTTTTCACGCGGGCGCGCCGAATGGAAAGCGCGTGGCATGCATTGGCGCGGGGCCCGCATCGCTCGCCTGCGCCTCCGAGCTGGCGCTGCGCGGCTACGAGGTGACGATCTTCGATAAGAACGAGCTGGGCGGTGGATTGAGCACGTACGGAATTGCCGCGTACAAGACGCGGGCGCAGGATTCGCTGCGCGAAGTCGAATCCGTGCGAGGGTTGGGCGTGAAATTCCGCCCCAACGCGGCTGTCGGGCGCGATATTTCGTTCGACGAACTGCAAACACAGTTTGACGCGATCTTCATTGGCGTGGGGCTTGGGGAGACTTCGGAGCTGGGTTTGCCGGGCGAGGAGCTACGCGGAGTTTACGGCGCGCTCGAATTCATCGCGCAGACAAAAACAAAGCCGTTGCACGAAGTGGAAGTGGGCCGGCGCGTGGCCTGCATCGGCGCCGGCAACACGGCGATTGACGTGGTGACGGCCGCGCGGCGGTTGGGAGCGGAGACCGTGTATCTGGTCTACCGGCGCAGCGAGCGCGAAATGTCTGCTTTTCCCTACGAATACGATCTGGCCAAGAAAGACGGTGTTGTTTTTCTGTGGCAAACGCAGCCGGTTCGAATCTTGAGCCAAGAAGGCGCAGTGGTTGGCCTCGAATGTCAGAGGACGCGGCTCGGAACCGCCGATGCAAAAGGAAAACGCCGGCCGGAAGCAATTCCGGGGAGTGAATTCACCATCGAAGTGGACATGGTGGTGCGGGCCGTAGGACAGAAACCCGTAACGGAGTTCCTTCGAGTTGCGGGTCGGATCGAATTGCGAGCGAATGGAACGGTGATTACGAATGACCGGCACCAAACGGGGAATCCGCAATATTTTGCGGCGGGCGATTGCGCCAATGGCGGCAAGGAAGTGGTGGATGCGGTGGCCGACGGAATCGCCGCAGCGCGGGGCATCGACTCGTGGCTCGGGCAGCCGCGCGGCGTGAGCCCGACAGCTTAGTGGGGTGATTTGGGCAAGTAGGAGGAACCGCATGGCTGATCTACGCGTGAAATTTTGCGGCATTGAATCGCCGAACCCCTTTTGGCTGGCGAGCGGACCTCCTACGAACACCGCAGGCCAGGTGATGCGCGCGTTTGACGCCGGATGGGGAGGGGCGGTGTGGAAGACGATCGGCGATCCGATCGTGAACGTAAGCTCGCGATATGGGGCGATTGATTACAACGGCGCAAAGGTGATCGGCTTTAACAACATCGAACTGATCAGCGACCGGCCCGTCGAGGATAACTTTCGCGAAATTACCGAGGTGAAGAAGCGCTATCCGAAGAACCTGGTGATTGCCTCGTTGATGGTGGAAAGCAAACGCGAGGTGTGGCACGAATTTGTACGGCGCGCAGAGGATGCTGGCTCGGATGCGCTCGAACTGAATTTCGGCTGTCCGCACGGCATGAGCGAGCGGGGCATGGGCGCCGCCGTGGGGCAAGTGCCGGACTACACCGAGATGATCACGAGCTGGGTGAAAGAAGCGGCGCGCACGCCGGTGATCGTGAAGCTTACGCCCAACGTGACGGACATTACGCGAATCGCCGAAGCTGCCGAACGAGGCGGAGCCGACGCGGTGAGCCTGATCAACACGATTAATTCGCTGATGGGCGTGGATTTGGAGACATTCGCGCCGCGGCCCAACGTCGCGGGAAAGTCTTCGCACGGCGGCTATTGCGGCCCGGCGGTGAAGCCGATCGCGCTACACCTGGTTTCGACCGTGGCGAAGAGGGTGCGCATTCCCGTGTGTGGGATCGGCGGAATCGGAAATTGGAGCGACGCGGCCGAGCACATTGCATGTGGCGCTTCCACCGTGCAGGTATGTACCGCGGCAATGCACTATGGATTTCGGATCGTGGAGGACATGGCCGACGGCCTCGCGCAGTACATGGATGACCACGGCTACCGAACCATCGATGATTTCCGCGGGCGCGCGTTGCCAAACGTGATGGATTGGGGCGACCTCGACCTGAATTACAAGATCATTGCGGACATCAACCGCGACCTATGTATCGGCTGCCAGCTCTGCTACGTGGCCTGCGAGGACGGCGCGCACCAATGCATCGAGCCGTATACACTGGCGGCGCTCGGGAAGAACAATGCAAACGGCAAAGGCGTGCACGTGCCGCGCATCATGGATGACGAATGCGTAGGGTGCAATTTGTGCGCGCTCGTTTGTCCCGTGGAGCACTGCATCACGATGCGGGAGGTGGATCGCGGTTTGCGGCCGATGAGCTGGAAACAGCGCGTGCAGCAACTGGGGGAAAGCGGAGAATGCGCTCCGCCGGCCGACGCGCACTGAAAGCTACAATGCAGAGGACCTGTCCGTGACGACCCTGGGGCGCTCGGACAGCATCGCGAAGTAATAAATCACGAAACTGACGGCGAATCCGACAAACCAGGCGTAGTTATAGAGAATGCGTAGCGGTGGATACAGCAGGCCGACAAAGGCAACCGCCGCGCCAGCCGCCAAGGAACCAATCGCGCGCCAATGAAATCCTCCTGAGAATTCGTAAAAGCCGCCGCGGCGATATAGATCGCTGGTGACTATGATTTTCTTGCGGATCACGAAGTAGTCGCAGATCAGGACCCCAGCGATCGGTCCCAGAAAACCCGAGTAGCCCACCAACCAGCCGAAAACATAGTTGCTGTAATTGGCGAGCAGCTTCCAGGGCTGGAAGACGACGATGCTGAGCACGCAAGTGATCAGGCCGCCGGTGCGAAAGCTGATCCAGCGCGGAGAAAGATTCGAAAAGTCGTTGGCGGGCGAGACAACGTTCGCAGCGATATTGACGTTCAGCGTGGCGATCAACAGCGCGATCATCGCGACGATCACGGCCGCAGGGTTGCCGAGGCGGCTTAAGACGTCCACGGGATTCCAGAGCGCCTGGCCGAAGATGATGATAGTGGCGCTGGTTACGGCCACGCCGATGAAGGCGTAGAGCGTCATGGTTGCCGGAAGACCAAGTGCTTGCCCCAAGACTTGAGCGCGCTGGCTTTTCGCGTAGCGCGTAAAATCAGGGATATTTAGCGCGACGGTAGCCCAAAAACCGACCACACCGGTGAGCGACGGGATGAAGAATCGAAAGAACTCGCTGAAGGACTGGAATTTCGAGGGCATGTTGAGCATGGGGCCAAAACCGCCGGCCTTATTGCGCGCCCAAAACAGAAGCACCAGGCCTAAGACCAGCAAAAACGGCGCCGACACGCTCTGCAAGAAGCGAACCATGCGAATTCCACGCAGGATTACGATTACGTGGATCAGCCAGAACCCGATGAAACATACCGGCAGCGCGAGAGAGAAATCCTTCCAGGCGGGAAATGCGGCGCCAATCATCGCGCTGATGGCCTGGCCACCAATCCACGTTTGAATTCCGAACCAGCCGCACGCCACCAAGGCACGCAAAATAGCGGGAATGTTTGCGCCGAGAACACCGAACGACGAGCGCGCGAAGACCGGAAACGGGATGCCGTAACGGGCGCCGGCATGCGCATTCAAGAGCATCGGTACCAACACGAGCACGTTTCCCAGGAAAACGGTGAAGACTGCCTGCTTCCAGTTCATTCCGCCAGCAATCATGCTGCTCGCGAGCATGTAGGTGGGAATGTTGACGCTCATGGCGACCCACAGCGCGGCATAGTTGTAGGTGCCCCAACTGCGGCGGTCGAGCGGTATCGGGGCGAGGTCTTCGTTGTACAGCCAGCTTCTGTCGGGCGATTGCGCGGCCACCGCGGCAGGATTTTCCGCAGACGCGTGGCCGCCTTGGATGGGCTCCGGCACGTGAGGATGTCAGTCGGCGGCTTGTACTGCCCCGGGCGTTAGGGTGCGAGTGATCTCGCCGTAACTTTCGGGGCGACGGTCGCGGTAAAACTGCCAGACGGTACGAACCTGCTCAATCTCGTCGAGATTCAGATCGGCAACCACCAGTTCGTCTTTGTCGCGGCTCGCCTGCGCGATGATTTTTCCGCGCGGATTGCAGAAATAACTCTTCCCGTAGAATTCGCCCATCTGCCAGGGATGCTCGGTGCCCACGCGATTGATGGCGGCGACAAAATAGCCGTTGGCGACGGCGTGCGCGGGCTGCTCGAGCTCCCATAGATATTCGCTGAGTCCGGCGACGGTGGCCGAGGGATTGAATACGATTTCCGCGCCGTTCAAGCCCAGAATGCGCGCGCCTTCCGGGAAATGGCGGTCGTAGCAGATATAAACGCCGACGCGGGCGAATTTTGTTTCGAACACGGCATAACCGGCATTGCCGGGAGTGAAATAAAATTTTTCCCAGAAGCCGGGATGGCAATGGGGAATGTGGTGCTTGCGATACTTACCAAGGTAGCGGCCATCGGCGTCAATCACCGCGGCAGTGTTGTAATAGAGACCCGGCAAGTCCACTTCGTATACAGGAACCACAATCGCCATGTGGTGGCGCTTGGCAATCTTTTGCATCAAACCGACCGTGGGCCCATCGGGAACTCGTTCGGTGAGGCCGTACCAGCGAACGTTTTGCTCGGCGCAAAAGTAAGGGCCGTAGAACAATTCCTGCAAGCCGAGGATTTGCACTTTTTGTTTTGCCGCAGAGGCGATCAGATCCTCGTGCTTATCGATCATTTTCTTGCGGATCTGATCGAGTGAATATTTTTCTGGAGACCATTCGCAATGCACCTGAATGGCGCCACAACATACGTTTCGGGGCATGAGGACCTCCGCTCAAAGACCCGCCAAGTTTACGCTGGGCATACCTGGGCTACAAGTTCCCGATCGCTTGTGAGGATTCGCTAAGAGGTGCTGTCGGCTTGCTCGACGATTTCATTCACGGCTTGCTTTACGGCCTTTTTCACTACTTTCTTCATGACATCTTTGACTTTGCCGTCCGCCAGAACTTCAGGTCCAGCCTTCGCAACGATTTTCTTGAGCGCTCTTTTTACAGTGGTGGCGATGGGAGGCAATTCCTTCGCAATTACCTTGACGGTCTTTTTCAGTGCGGCCTCATTGGCCGCGGCCATCGGCGTGGCGGCTGCGTCTTTTGACACGCTGCCTTCCGTGGTAGCCCAATCGGACTTGAACGTTTCGATCAGGCCGCGAATCACCTTTTCTTCACGAACTATGACCCCCACTTCACGGCGGGAATCCAGCTCCGCCTTGCGCAGACTCTGGCTGCCAATGAAGGCTTGCGCGCCGTCTCGGATAATCGTTCGCGTGTGCAGCCGCATCTTTGTGAGCTTTTCGGAGTGCAGGCCATTCGGGTTCTTCCCTAACCGTCCGATAATTTTGATCTCTACGCCGGCTTTCGCGCGCTCGTGAAGAATCTTCAGCATTTCGGGATCGGAAATTTTGGGATCATAGATCAACAATTGCTTGCGAGCTTTTCGCAGAAATGCGCCCAACTCCTTCCGCGCGTTCAGCGGACTCACGATGAATTGATTGAAACCGGGGGTGTATGGGCGCCGCCTTGTATCGGCTTCGAAGAGTTTTATGGCTTCCTGCACGAACTTCCGATTCTTGGTGATGATGCCAAATCCTCGGCTGTGGTCGATATCAAGCGCCGTGTAATTGAAGGAAAGAACGTACAGAACGGTGCGATCGATCAGCAGAAATTTGTCGTGATACCGGATCAGGTCGCCGGCCGTGCGTGCCACCGTCATCCCGGCGTCCAGAAAACGCATCTCGAGACGTCTGAGATTCTGTTCCCCGCCACGATTGGCGTAGGCAATCAGCGCGTGCACATGGACACGCCTCTCAACCGCCAGCTTGAGAACGGCCTCGATTTCTCTACGATCAAAGCGAAAGATGACGATTTCGACAGACTTCTTGGCGGCCTTGATGGCCGATAGTACGGGCGCGATACCATCGTTTGGCTGGACGATCAGTTTCAAAGCACACCTTTGCGCGAGCGCGCCAGATCCTAACCGAAGCCTAGGACTCCTATATCAGATGCGGCAGAAACGCCATGCGTGACTGGCCCAGAAGTCCACTGCATCCAATGGAAGACGTCCCCTGATGCACCAAGATCCGCGGGCCTTCGCACAGGCTGCGGTCTAAACCGTTCTGCCGCTTCGAACGCGAAATAGGAGAACACGATGCATTCAGCCCGCCGGTCGTGCCGGGTTCTTGGCGTGGTCGCCTCAGTTTTGCTGGCCACGTCCCTATCAGCACAACCCCAGGACGCTTCCGATAAGAGCAAGCATTCGAAGGCCGATAAGGCGGCGAAGGCAGCCGATCTTCCGGCGGTGCTATGGCACGACCCAGGCGATATTAGTTCGCTCGATCTGGTGAATGGCGAAGGTGGCAAGGATGCTGCGCCGAGCCCCGATGCCGACTACAAATTCGTAAGAGAAGATATGAACGGCACTTCGCCGAAATTTTACGTGGACGATGCCGCTGGGGTTCGCTGGCTGGTGAAGGTGGGCGAAGAAGCCAAGCCGGAGACAGCTGCCACACGCTTCGTTTGGGCCATGGGCTATTACACGGACAAAGATTATTACCTG
>DATNLT010000095.1:0-21686 GCA_035602725.1 Candidatus Acidiferrales bacterium | reverse complement strand
CTCGCAGAAACACCGGCTTGCCCGCTGTGTCTTTGCCAATCGGTTCGTTTACGAGGTCCATATCCATGTTTCCGGCTAACGCATACGCCACTACCAACGGCGGCGACGCCAGGTAATTCGCGCGTACGAGCGGGTGAATGCGGCCTTCGAAATTGCGGTTGCCGCTCAACACTGCTACGGCGACAAGATTATTTTCCTTGATCGCCGCACCGATGGTTTCCGCCAGCGGGCCGCTGTTGCCGATACAAGTGGTGCAGCCGAAGCCTACGAGGTTGAACTTCAGCTTTTCCAAGTAAGTCATGAGGCCGGCCGCGGCGAGATAGTCAGTGACCACTTTCGAACCGGGCGCGAGGCTGGTTTTTACCCACGGTTTCGATTGCAAGCCGCGCTCGACGGCTTTTTTTGCCAACAGGCCGGCGCCAATCATCAACGAGGGATTCGAAGTGTTTGTGCAACTGGTGATCGCGGCGATCACTACCGAGCCGTTGTGCAGATCGAACTGGTCGCCATTATTCTTGACGTGAACCTGTTTCGCGTCCTGACCCTGCATGCTTTTGGCAAACGCCTGCTTTGCTCCGCGTAGGGGGACACGATCCTGCGGGCGCTTCGGTCCGGCGAGCGTCGGTTCGACAGAGGCCAAATCGAGTTCGAGCGTGTCCGAATAAATCGGATCGGGAGTTTCATCCGTACGAAAGAGGCCTTGTTCCTTGGTATATGCCTCCACCAGCGCGACGCGCTCGGCATCGCGTCCGGTGAATCGCAAGTAGCTGAGCGTTTCGGAATCAACGGGAAAAAAGCCCATGGTTGCGCCGTATTCAGGGGCCATGTTGGCGATCGTTGCGCGGTCCGGCAGCGAAAGGCTCGACAGACCGGTGCCGTAGAACTCGACAAATTTGCCGACGACCCCTTTCGAGCGCAGCATTTGCGTTACCACGAGCACTAAGTCAGTGGCCGTGGCTCCGGGAGGCAAGCTGCCGTGCAACTTGAAGCCGACCACGTCGGGAATCACCAGCGAAAGCGGCTGGCCGAGCATGGCCGCCTCCGCTTCGATTCCGCCGACGCCCCAGCCAAAGACGCCGAGGCCATTGACCATGGTGGTGTGCGAATCGGTACCGACGAGCGAGTCAGGATAAGCGACTTTGCGACCGTTGCGAGGCGCGTCATACACCACGCGGGCGAGGTACTCGAGATTCACCTGGTGACAGATCCCGGTGTCCGGCGGCACCACCTGAAAATTACGAAACGAACGCTGGCCCCAGCGAAGAAAAGCGTAGCGCTCCACGTTACGCTGGTGTTCCATTAGCGCGTTCACTGAAAAGGAATCCGCTCCGCCGAACTGGTCCACCTGCACGGAATGGTCGATCACGAGTTCCGCAGGCAGCAGCGGATTGATTTTTTTGGCGTCGCCACCAAGACGGCCGATGGCCTCGCGCATCGCGGCGAGGTCCACCACCGCCGGAACGCCGGTAAAATCCTGGAGCAGCACGCGGGCCGGCATGAAATTAATCTCTTTGCGCGCGGCGTCATTCGGTTTCCATTCGGCAACGGCTTCCACGTCGTCAGGCTTCACAAAGCGGCCATCTTCGGTGCGTAGCAAATCTTCCAGCAGGACTTTTAGGGAGAAAGGCAGGCTTTCGACATGGCCGATGCTGCGGCGCTCGAGCGCATCCAAGCGGTAAATTTCGTACTCGGTGTTGCCTGCTCTGAGATTGGCGAGGCTGCTGAAGGAATTCGCGCTAGCGGCGGGCATGAAGGCGTAAGTCCTTTCGACGGAATAGATGAAGCTCTATGATAGCCGAACCGGAATAAGCGTGCACAGCGCGAACGTCATAGTTCGGCCGCGTTTCGCTGATTCAAATTCTTCACAATATTTGCGGCTTTCATTCGTCTACAGGAGTGGCGGATGAACCGTCGAGCATTTCCGCGATGACCGATCGAGACAATCAGCTCTCCGAAATCATCGCGGGAGAACGGTCCCGGCTGCGCAATTTCATCCGCAAGCGCGTCTCAAACGAAGCTGACGCCGAAAACCTTCTTCAGGAGGTCTTCTTTGAAGCCATCGAGGCGTTTCGCCTGATGGAGCCGGTGCAGCAGTGGAGCGCGTGGATGTTTCGGGTCGCGCGCAATCGCATCATCGATCTGTTTCGCAAAAGGCGGCTGTGGGCGTATGCAAATGATTCGGAAGGCGTCACGGGCGAGCGGGACAGCTTGCGGCTCGAAGATCTATTGCCATCGCCCGATGCAGGACCTGCTACAGCCTATGCGTGAACTTTGCTGTTGGACGAGTTGGAGGAAGCCCTTGATGAACTGCCAAAGGAGCAACGGGAAGTTTTTATCGCGCACGAGGTCGAGGGATGCAGCTTCAAGGAAATTGCCGCACGGACGGGCGTGAGCGTGAACACGCTGCTTTCGCGCAAGCATTACGCGGTGATTTTTCTCCGCCAACGCCTTGCTGCTACCCATGAAGAGTTTGTGAAGGTGAGAGGATAACCAAAATGAGAAGGAATGTTCTTCGCGCGGTGAAGTTTGTGCTGATCGTGGTCCTGTGCATTGCCGTGCTGGCCGGGCTTGGTTTCGTGGTGAAAGGGCTATGGAACTGGCTGATGCCGGGGCTCTTTGGCTTGAAGTTGATCGGCTATTGGCAGGCTGTGGGAGTGATCGTGCTCAGCAGGCTTCTGTTCGGTGGAATCGGCCGTTCCGGCGGTCGAGGCCGGTATGGCCGCCGGGGCATGAAGGAACGGTGTGCGGAGATGACGCCCGAAGAGCGGGAAAAATTTCGACAATGGTTTCAAGGGCGCTGGGGTGCCGTGGCTCCGGCGGAATCGAAGCCAAACGCCTGATCGAGCTCACGCGCTCCATCTCTTGTTCAGGCGATAAAGATGTTGGAGTATAGGCTCGCGCGGGGTGCCGTATTTGAGGCGAGTGAGGAGCACGTGAAGTGACAGCTACGGAGTTTCGGCGTCTGGCTTTGAGTTTTACGGAAGCATCTGAAAGCGCGCACATGAATCATCCCGATTTTCGAGTGAATAACAAGATTTTTGCGACGCTCGGTTATCCGGATAAGGAATGGGCCATGGTGAGACTCACTCCCGAGCAGCAGAGCGAGTTCGTTCACGACGAGCCGGAAACGTTTATTGTTGTCAAAGGCGCGTGGGGGAAACAGGGGGCCACGAATGTTCGTCTGAAGGCAGCGAAGAAAGACGTCACCCGGCGGGCGCTCGAAGCGGCGTGGTCTAACGCAAAGGCGCCTGTGCCTGCTAAATCCCGCAAGAAGCGCCCTTGAGAGTAATGAGACATCTGTTGCGCCTGATCGTGACCGTATTCTGTGGCGCGATTCTCTGCAATGCTCAAGCCACGCTTGCTGGCGCGCAAGAAGCGCCGCAACCCATGCGGGTGGTGCTACTGGGCACAGGTTTTCCTCGCCCGAGCGCGGACCGCGCCGGTCCTGCGGACGCCATCGTCGTCGGCAAGAAGACGTTTATCGTGGACGCCGGACGAGGCGTGGTGATGAGGCTCGTCGCCGCGAGCTTGCCGCTCGACTCGATCCAATGCGTGTTCCTGACGCACCTGCACTCCGACCATATTGATGGCCTACCTGATCTCTACAACACGCCTTGGGTGCTCGGACGCGCGAAGCCTTTCGAGTTATATGGCCCTACGGGCACGCAGGAGATGGCCGATGGTCTGCTGAAATTCTTCGCGGCTGATATTCACATCCGCGGAGAACTCACCGAAATGCATCCTCTCGAGGGCGCGAAGATTAACGTGCATATTGTGAACGAGGGTGTGGTCTATCAGGATGGCGACGTGAAGGTTACAGCGTTCGCCGTGGATCATCGGCCTGTCGTTCCGGCGTATGGCTATCGTTTTGAGTCCAGCGGGAAGGTGATTGTAATCAGCGGCGATACGCGGCCGAGTGACAATTTGATCCGGTACGCCAAGGGCGCGGACGTGTTGGTCCACGAGGCGTATCTTTCAGAGTACTTCGCAAAGACGGACAACCCCGAGATTGCGGCGCGGCTGCGCGCGTATCACACCACTGCCGAGCAGGCCGGACAGGTTGCGGCAACCGCCGACGTAAAAATGCTGGTCTTGACACATCTGATCCCAGGCGATAAGGATGCGGAGTTCGAACGTCGTGCTGCGGAATACTTCAAAGGCAAAATCGTAGTAGGCCGCGATTTGGAGAGCTTCTAAGTATAGGATAACAATAGACTAATGTGACTTTACAGATAGTTCTTGGGACCTGGTAAAATACCCCACTGGATGGCGATGCGCGTTCTCCTGATTTCGACATATGAACTCGGACACCAACCCTTTGGTGTCGCCTCGCCCGCCGCGTGGCTGGCGGCGAAGGGCGCCGAGGTCACCTGCCTCGATCTTTCGCGGGAGAGCCTCCGCGAAGAGGCCGTGCGTGCGGCAGGCCTGATTGCGTTCTACGTGCCGATGCATACGGCGACGCGACTCGCGATTTCCGTTTTGGAAACGGTACGGGCGCTCAACCCTAAGGCACATATGTGCTTTTATGGGCTGTACGCCCCGGTGAATGAGGTTTATCTGCGGGCCGCTGGAGCCGACACCGTCCTTGGTGGCGAATTTGAGGAGGGCCTGGCCCGCTTGGTCGACCAAGTCTCGGGCGAATCGAGCTCAGAGCACACGGAAGACTTGCAGGCTGATCCGGTGATCTCGCTAGCGCGGCAGAAATTCGTTGTCCCCGATCGCGCTGGACTGCCGGCGCTGGCGCGTTACGCGCACCTCGTTATGCCGGACGGGTCCGAGCGCGTAGCCGGATACACGGAAGCGAGCCGTGGCTGCAAGCACCTGTGCAGACATTGCCCGATCGTGCCGGTCTATAACGGCGCGTTCCGCATCGTGGAGCGAGACGTCGTTCTGGAAGACGTCCGGCAACAGGTGTCGGCCGGCGCGCAGCACATCACCTTTGGCGATCCGGATTTCTTCAACGGCCCTACACATGGGATGTCCATTGTAGACGCCGTGCATCGCGAGTTTCCGAGTTTGAGTTACGACGTGACGATCAAGATCGAGCACCTGCTGCAACACGCGCGATATTTGCCGCTACTGCGAGACACGGGATGTCTTTTTGTGACGAGCGCTGTAGAAGCAGTGGATGATCACATCCTGGAGCAGTTGGACAAGGGCCATACGCGCGCGGATTTTCTCCAGGTTATCGAGATGTTTGCCGATACCGGTCTGACGTTGCAGCCGACCTTTGTGCCCTTTACGCCCTGGACAACGCTCGAAGGCTATCGCGATCTAATGCAGGTTTTGGCCGAACAAGGTCTTGTGGAGAACGTAGCGCCGATTCAGCTCGCGATTCGACTGCTGATTCCGGTAGGCTCGCGCATTCTCGAGCTCGACGAGATCCAGCGTCGCATTGGCGCTTTTGATTCCGCAGCGCTCTATTATCCGTGGCAGCACGGGGATGCTGCCGTAGATGCCTTGGCTTGTGACCTGCAGCAGATTGTCGAGCGTAGTGAAAAGCTAGGACGGTCACGGACACAGATCTTCGAGCGCCTGGCGGCCCGCGCATGGCAGGAAGCTGATGCGAACGTAACTGCCAGCAGCAACTGCCGAATTTCGCGGCATCCGCCACAGGCAAGACCGGGCCAGCCCGTTCCCCGTCTTGACGAGCCGTGGTATTGCTGCGCCGAGCCGACACAAGATCAACTGGTTTCTATCGGTTGCGCAAAAGAAACCGCGCGCCAACCCGGTGCGTTTGTCTAGCTTATGCGGCCGGAAAAAGCATCCCGGTGCTTCGTGGCGCGCATTTACAAGGTCGGCATCAATCGATGTGTGGACGTGCCAAAAGACTTCGTAAGTGCCACAGAAAAAAGAGGTTATACCCCAGTGTCGGGCTCGGCAGACGGTATATCTTTTCGGTCCACTTTACTGCCTGGATTGAATCCAATGTACAGGTTGTTTTTGCACAGCCGGATTTGGAAGAATCTCGGTCTTGACGCCGGCGACGTAATCGAAATTACGCTGGAACGGGATCACGAATCGCGGGATGTAGCTCTGTCGGCGGAGCTAGCCGCTTCGCTTGCGGAACACCGCGGGGCGCTGGCAGCTCTGCAAAACGTGACGCCTGGTTTGCGGCGCGAGTTCATCAAGTGGGTTGTCGCCGCGAAACATCCGGCCACACGCGAGCGGCGAATCCGAATCGGGATACCTCGACTGATCGAACGTGCTCGGCGGCGCAATGCCAGAACCGGCCGCGGCAAGGACCGCACACGAGGCGTGCCGTCCAGGGACAAGCGGAGATCGCTATGACCGACACTTTGCGAAGACAGATGCCCATCCCCGGAAAAAATCTCGAAGAGAGGCCAAACACAGGCCCGGCTGCGGCGGGGAAACGCCTCCTTCTACTGGCCGGAAAGCTCGGCTACCAGACACGAGCGTTTGCAGAGGCCGCCAAACGTCTTGGCGCACAAGTGGTGCTCGGCACTGACCGCTGCCACCAACTCGACGACCCGTGGGCGGACGGCGCGGTATCGCTGCATTTCGACGATGCGGAGCGAGCGGCGAAGACCATTCTTGATCAGACACAAGGCGCGCCGGTCGACGGGATCTTAGCTCTGGGGGAGCGCCCCACAGAAACCGCAGCGCTGGTCGCCAAAGCGCTGGGCGTGGTGTACAACGCGCCGGAAGCAGTCCGCAATTGCCGCAGCAAGCTGACGCAACGCGAGGTCTTGAGCTCCGCAGGACTGCCTGTGCCGAAGTTTTTCTCGTTTTCGTTTTCCGAACCAATTGAACAGGTTTTGAGGAGGGTCGAGTACCCGTGCGTCGTAAAGCCGCTGGTGCTTTCAGCCAGCCAGGGCGTGATTCGCGCCAACAATGCCAAGGAGTTTATCGAGGCCGTCGAGCGAAACCGCCGGCTTTTGCATTCGCCGGAGATTCAGGTCACACGCGAGGAGGGCCTTGACCGCTTGTTGGTGGAACGTTACATCCCGGGCGGGGAAGTTGCGGTCGAGGGGCTTCTGTCCGATGGAAAGCTGCGGATTCTCGCGGTGTTCGACAAGCCCGATCCTCTTGAAGGCCCCTACTTCGAGGAAACCATTTACGTGACGCCCTCACGGCTGCACGAGCGCCTGCTAAAAGCGGTGCACGAGTGCGCCGCGCGAACTGTGGCGGCGCTGGGCCTGACGGAAGGTCCCGTTCATGCGGAATTTCGCATCGAGCACAAGAAACAGGAACCTTGGGTGCTTGAGGCTTCGCCGCGCCCGATCGGCGGCTTGTGCGCTCGCGTGCTGCGATTCGGGCCGCAGCGCATTTCGCTCGAGGAATTGCTGACTCGGCACGCACTGAGTATGCCGGGCGCAGATCTGGTCCGGGAGTCTGCCGCGGCCGGCGTAATGATGATTCCCGTGCCCGTGAGCGGCATTCTCGAAAAGGTCACGGGAGTCGACCGCGCGCAATCCACTCCGGGCATCGACGCGGTGGAAATCACCGCCCGCGTCCACGATGCGATCACGGCATGGCCAGAGGGCTCGAGCTATCTAGGATTCATTTTCGCTCGCGGCGAGGATCCCGCGAAGGTGGAGAGGTCGCTCCGGCGAGCCCACGTACGGATGGGCTTCCACATTAACGCTACCTTACCCGTGGAGAACCCTGTGACACGGCGCTTTCAGGGGATGGCAAGGCATGCCACGTCTTCGTAATAGCTCGGAGAGCGTTAGCTCTTTGAAGCTCTAGCTCAGAAGCTGAAAAAGTAAAATCCGCCGCGTCATCCACGTCTCCATCTATCGACCGGGAGAGTCAGGCAGAGGCAGAATCAGCCTTCCGCCCGGACAGCAACAGCCCAATCCAGCAGCTTATCGGCCAGGTGAGCAGCCAAGACAGCCAGTACCAGTGCGGCCAGCCTTTGCTCCAATTGGGGATGGTCGCGCCGATTCCCATGGCCTCGCCGATGATAAAGAACCACAAGACATGCCGACCGGCGCGTCCAGGCGCGAAGCGGGCGCAAAGCCAGGCGCAAAGGATCGAGATGATCACGAAGAGCGCCGTGCTGGCCATCAGCGCGTTGTTCGAGGGAACGCGGCCTTTCTCGAAATCGCCCGGGAACAGGCGCGAGAGCAATGGATCCGTGCACAGGACAAGAGCCACTGAGAGCAGGTAGGTGCCGGCTACCACAGCGATGGATTTGAGCATGGGTTACTCCTCCACTTTGGGCGTGGAATATACACGGTAATACGCGGATGGCAAGCTTGATTTGCGTCGGCATGCTGGCGCTGTCTGAATCGCCCGAGAACAGACGGATACCGCGAGCCTCGCCGCTCCCCGGTTTGTTTCCTGGAGACTCGATGTAGGCCAAAAGAGTTAGTCTGAATTGCACCTAATGCGCAGCTTTTATCCGCCCAAGATTCTGCGGTTACGTTGCAAGTCGCTGCTCAAGGTGTGTACCATCGCGGACTGCGATGCAGTTCTCCAACCTTGCACTGTCGCAGCGTCTCGAGCGCGCCGAAGGATACGCATGTGTTCAGTGCGCGGAGGCGCGGCGCCGCTTAAGTCCCGCAAGCGGCGCCGCATGGATGGAATGTGCGGGCGCCTATGCCGTCTTTGATGGCGCCGAGTCACCGATCACGCAGAGTTTCGGACTCGGAATATTCGAGCAGCTTAATTCGCGCTCGCTCGATGCGATGGAGCGTTTTTTCTTCGACCGTGGTGCACCGGCCATGCATGAAGTGAGCCCGCTGGCCGGGATCGTGGCGAGCGATCTGCTTTGCACCCGCAACTATCGACCAATCGAAATCAGCAATGTGCTGTATAGATCTGTAGAGGAGCCGCAGGCCGGACACCCCGACCAGATCAGGGTGCAGGTTGTCGGTCCAGACGATATGAAGCTCTGGACGGAGATCAGTGCGCGAGGCTGGGCGCACGAGCATCCGGAACTCATGAAGTTTCTTTTGGATCTCGGTACCATCCTTTCAGCGCGCGAGCAGAGCATTTGTTTTCTGGCCGAAGTAGGCGGAAGACCTGGCGCCGCCGGAGTTCTATGCATGCACGAGGGTGTGGCGCTTTTTGGCGGATCGTCAACCATTCCAGAGCTGCGCCGCCGTGGGTTGCAAAATGCTCTACTTCACGAACGCATGCGCTACGCCTTCGAGCATGGATGCGACATGGCGATGATGGTGGCCTTGCCGGGCAGCGATTCCCAGCGCAATGCGGAGCGCAATGGCTTTCGTATCGCATATACGCGGACAAAGTGGCAGCTGGACGCTTCGCGTGCTGGCAATTCGCCTAGTGGGAACTAAGATGGATCCCGAAGGGACTGTGGCCAGGGCCGGTGGCTCCAGCCGGTGCTCGGCTACAATTCGACCCTGAATGCTGCACGAGTGGAACATAGGTGTGCTATTTCTGGCGAAGGCTACGTCCGCCCCGACGCGGTCCGATCTGCGCTGGGAATTCGCGACGATGGCTGCCGGCGTTGCGCTCTTCGCCGTCGCGCTGGTCGCCATCGTTAACTTCTTTTTTCGCCGTAGGACCCGCGACCTGACGCTCGTCTACTTTGGCGTTTTCTGCATTCTGTACGCCACTCGGCTGTTGGCCCACGTTTCTTTCGTTCGCGCCCTATTCAACGAGCCGGGAAAGTTTTGGGATTACCTGACCTGGCTGATCACCTGCACGATCATTCTCCCTTGCAGCCTTTTCGTTTACCAGGTCGTGGGAGAGCACATCCGCAAACTGATTCGTTGGCTTCTCGCTGCACAAACTGCTTTTGCGGTTTTCGGGATCGCGGCAGCCGCACTTGGCGCCAGTTTGATCAAGCTCAATGAGGCAAACAGCGTGGTGGTGCTCGGAACATTCGTGGCGACGGGAGTATTTCTGGCGGCCCGCACACGGCGCTCAGGCCCCCGAACGCCGTTAAGCTACGAGGTTCGCGTGTTGCTAGGCGGCTTTTTGGTTTGGCTGCTATTCATCGTGGAAGCGAATCTCTCGGGCCTGGGGATCGTGCACTGGCGAGATGTGGAGTTCCTGGGCTTCCTGTTTTTCGTTGCATCGCTCAGGTACGTAGCCGCGCGGCGGACGTTTGGAAACGAGGAGCGTCTAGCCGCCATTAAGAGCGAACTCGAGATTGCACGGCGCATTCAGTTCTCCACGCTCCCGCAAAGCAACCCCACGCTTGCGGGGCTCGAGATTGCGGCGCGTTACGTGCCGATGAGTGCGGTCGCAGGAGATTTCTACGACTTTCTCGTCGTAGATGCGCGCCGTGTGGGCATTCTGATAGCGGACGTAACTGGGCACGGCGTGCCGGCGGCGCTGATCGCCTCGATGCTGAAAGTTGCTTTCGCAGGCCAAGTAAGCCACGCCCATGACCCTGCGGCAGTGATTGCCGGGCTAAATCGCTCACTTTGCGGCAAGTTTGAAGAGCATTTCATCACTGCCGCCTATCTCTTTGTGGATTTGGAACGGGGAGTGTTGCGTTATTCGGCCGCCGGACATCCGCCGCTGATGCTGGTCTCGCGAGCTGGCGGTCCGGCGCGTGAAATTGAAGAGAATGGTCTGATGTTGGGGATGTTTCCGGAGGCAGTCTATTCCTCCGTGGAAATTCCGATCGGCGAGGAAGACCGCGGCCTGCTGTATACCGATGGCGTACTCGAGGCTAGGGATGCAGCCGACGAGGAGTTCGGCAAGCGGCGCTGCAAGGAATTTCTGCAATCGCACGCCAAGCTGGCGGCCCCAGCGTTTGCGGATACGCTGCTCGCGAACATCGCCGCTTTCTCCGGACAGAATCCAACACGTCCGCCGGAGGACGACATTACGCTGCTCGTTCTCGACTTCCAGAGTGGGCGCGCGTGAACCGAATAGCGTAGCTGTGATACATTGCTGCGCCAGATGGTGTAACTGGGGTGTTGGGCCCACCGTTTTGTGTGATCCACAAAGGAGCGATTCGATGAAGAAATTTCTTTGGAGCGTGTTGCTGTGCGGTTTGGCGGCGATCCCCGCAGCGGCGCAGGCGGGAGGCGGAGCGCAGATGGCGGCGCCCACCGATCCGCTGGCGGCTTTCGTAAAGGGAGCGTTCAAATCCATCAGCACGAATTTGATCGGGTCCGCGGAGCAAATGCCGGAAGCTAACTACAGCATGAAGCTCGGGACGATGCCAGAAGTGCGAACGTATGGCCAGTTGATTGGGCACGTGGTGAACGCGAATTACTTTTATTGCGCTATGGCCAAAGGCGAGGCCGATCCGCAGACTGCCGATTATGAGAAAACGGCGCAGACGAAGGATCAGCTCGTCAAGGCGATGCATGCTGCGATTGAGTACTGCGGCACCATTTATGATTCGTTGACGGATGCCGCGGCGATGAAGATGGTGACGCCACAGACGCCCAATGGCCCGGGACGCCCCGCTTTGCTAGTGGGCATCCTGATGCGCAACGTAGGACACAACAACGAGGAATACGGCAACCTGGTGGGATATTTCCGCGCGGCGAATTTAGTGCCGCCTTCGACGGCAGCAGCGAGCGGCGGGCGGCGCGGGGATTAGAACACCGTCGACAGGAAATCAAAAGCCCCACACGCAAGAGCGAGGTGTGGGGCTCCCGTCAAGACCACTATCTGCAGCGCGGTTGCCGCGAGTGCGTTTCGTAAACGGCCTGCGGCGCCGCTTTGTTGGTGTTACTGCTTGGCTACTGCGCCGGTTTGCTCACCGCTATCCTTCACCAATTCGGTTTTGATTTCGGTCTTCTGATGGGCCCGGGCATTCACTTGGGTGTCAAAGGTCTTGTATCCAGCCAACTCCACCTTGATTTGATGCGTGCCGGGCGTGACCAACATGGCGTGAAAGGCGCCGCCGAAGTCGCTAGCGTGGCCAATGTAGCCGCCGTCGAGAAACACCGCAGCCCTTTCCGGCACCACCGTAACTTTCAAAGTGGCTTCATCTCCCTTGGAAGGATAGTGCCAGCCGGGATCCTTCTCCAACCGCACGGCCACAAGCTGCGTTTGGCCGGGCTCGATGTTCACCTGCTGCGTAAAGTCTTTGTAAGCGGCACGCCGTATGCTGACGTCATGCTGGCCTGGCAGGAGCATGATTTTCTTGTCACCCTTTAGCTCGTCCACGTAGCCAACGTACTGGCCATCGATCCACACGCCGGCATTTTTATCCACTTTGGTGGCGCCGGAAAACTGAAGTTCGCCCATAACCTTGTTTGTGTTTTGCCGAGCATGGGCGACGCTCGGGACCATGGCGGCAGCGATGGCGGCAAATGCGAAAGCCAGCATGAGGGATCGGGAGGTATGTTTGGCAAACATGAATCCTCCTTTCAGGATTCGCTCGCGCGAAAGACACAGAGTGCTTCGCCGGTTCCGCTGACAACAGTGCACGCGAGTTTCCAAATTGTGCCGAAACGCTGGCCACGCAAACCATCGGGTTGAAAGGGGTTAAGGGGCTACGGCGATCTTTTACGATGCTTAGGGTGATTGCCCTACGGCGATTTTACACGCAAGGCCTCTCGGACGTGTGGATATACAAGACACCAGAGCAGGCACCGTCGACAAGCGGGTTTTGTTACCATCGAAGTATGCGGGAACTGAGAAAGGTCGTTCTGTTTGGCGCGAGCGGCATGGTTGGGCAGGGCGTTCTGCGGGAATGTTGGCTCGACCCACAGATTTCGGAAGTGGTTTCCATCGTGCGAAGCTCGACCGGGGAGCATGACGCGAAGGTCCGGGAAGTGGCAATTCAGAATTTCTACAATTTTTCCGGGATCGAGAATGAGCTCAGCGGTGTGAATGCTTGCTTCTTCTGCCTGGGCATTTCCTCGGCAGGAATGACGGAGGAACGCTATCGGCACATTACCTATGACATTACGCTCGCGGCTGCGCGAACGTTGGCAAAGCTGAATCCGGACATGACCTTCATCTACGTGTCCGGCATGGGTACAGATAGCACAGAGCGCGGACGCAGTATGTGGGCCCGCGTGAAGGGCCAAACCGAGAACGATTTGCTGCGGTTGCCGATTCAGGCGTACGCGTTTCGCCCCGGTATGATCGTGCCGATGCACGGTGCCAGGTCAAAGACGAGGGTTTATCGCTGGTTGTACGCGGCGCTCACGCCGCTCCTGCCATTACTCAATTCGCTTTTCCCGAAGCACGTGACGACCACCGAACAGATTGGGCGGGCGATGATTCACGTGGCGACGCAAGGTGCGCCAAAGAAAATCCTGGAGACCGCGGATATCAATGCAATTTCGCAGTTGTCTGAAACAGCGTGATTTATTTTGATTCAATTCCGAGACGAAGGATCAACCTTTGGCCTTGGGCGGCACGTAACCTTCGGGAAGTTTGGCGCCTTCGCCGAAGAAAAATTGCTCCATCTGTTCTTCCATTACTTTTTGTGATTGGGGATCGAGCGGGTTCAGGCGGTATTCGTTCATCAACATCTTGGAATATTCCACCCACAGCTTCCAAGCTTCCTTGGAAACGTTGTCGTAAACGCGTTTGCCGAGCTCGCCGCGCCAAGGCACCCGGTCGAGCCCTTCCATCTCGCGGCCAAACTTTACGCACTTCACCATGTGCGAGCCGGGTTTCGGCGCCGCAGCCTGGTTGGCAGGTCCGCCGGGACCGCCAGTCTCATTCGCCATTGCTATCCTCCGCCGTGCGTTTCGTCACGCTTACGATACTGCATTGAGGAACAAATGCAAAGTTGGTAGGTACGGTCGACGCCCAAAAGTACGAAGCGGTATGGCCCCGAAATTGGGTGCATGGCTGTGCGGGCGACAGATTTGACGGCCTAGACATGGATGGCTTATCGTTTTGTCCATGAAACTAAATCCGTATGGAGAACAACTTGGCGGCCGCAACGCCATCGATGTGATTGCTGCGACGCCTGCTCAACTTAACAAATTCCATGAAACATTGGGTGCCGCAGGAATGAAAGAATCGCTCGCACCCGGAAAATGGACCGCGCGACAGATTCTGTGCCACCTGGCGGATTGCGAAGTCGTCTTTGCATACCGCCTACGTCAGACGCTTGCAGAAGGCCACCACACGATCCAGCCGTTCGATCAAGATCAGTGGGCAAACCCGTACGCGGCTTACGAAGCTCAGGAAGCGCTGGCACTGTTCTCGGCGGCGCGGCAATGGAATGTGAAATTGGCGCGTGCCGCGTCACCAGAGCAACTCGCTAAGAAGGTGACCCACCCGGAGCGCGGGGAATTGACGTTTCAGACCATCGTCGAGACCATGGCGGGTCACGATCTGAATCACCTGCAGCAACTGGAAGCGATCGCGGCCCGAGTCGCGCCCGCTGGCAAAAGCACGTCTGCTCCAGGTTCCCGCTAGCCGGACGCAAAACCCGAGATCGGGCCCTAAGTTATTCAATACGCGATGGTTACCGCGCCCTTGACCTCCCCGAAACACGGTACCACGGTTGGCTTGCGCCGGGACCCACTTTCTGCGAAAACTGAGTTGCCCTTCAGGGGGTGAGTCCTGAAGTGTACAAGTTTGGTGCGACCTTTTTGTTGACACCGCCGTTCGTTCCATGAATCGATGCTGGGGGAAAATTCTTGAGCGGCATTGCGGCGCTTTTCTGGGATGTGGGTGGTGTGATCCTGACAAATGGCTGGGACACACCGTCGCGCAAGGCAGCGGTGGAAAAATTTCGTCTGGATTGGAATGATTTTGAAAAACGGCATGCTCCGGCAAACGAAGCGTTCGAGACCGGCAAAGCGAGTCTCGATGAATATCTGGCGCGCACCATCTTTTACCAGCCGCGTGCATTTTCCGCGGAGGATTTCAAGAACTTCATGTTCAGCGAATCGCGCAAATTGCCCGAATCGTATGAGTTTGTGAAGCAAATGGCAGCCGCTGGGCGTTATCCGATGGCGGCGATCAACAATGAGGGCGCCGAAATAAACGCGTACCGCATCGCGCAGTTTGATTTGCGCGGGCTTTTCCGTCTTTTCTTTAGCTCATGCTATATGCACGTGCGCAAGCCCGATCCAGCGATTTTCCGCATGACGCTAGGCGTCACCCAGCATGAGCCTGAGGATTGTATCTTCGTGGATGACCGGGAAGAGAATCTGGAAGGCGCCCGTAAGGCAGGGCTGCGCACGGCACGCTTCGAGAACGTAGCACAGTTGAAAGTAGAATTGCAAAAACTTGGCGTGGAGATTCCGACCGCATGACGATATCGCGAGGGCTTTTGTGAACCCGGCAGACGAGCCACGCTTGACAGCAAGCCACGTAGTAGTGCCGCCGCGCGAGGTGGCGCCCGGTTTGCTGGTTTGCGCGGATGCGGAGACCGTGTCCCGGCAGGCGGCGCGGCTTTTCGTCGAATGGGCATGGCAAGCGATTGCCGTCGACGAGCGCTTTTGCGTCGCGCTCTCGGGCGGAAAGACGCCCATCGCTTTCCTGCGCTTGCTGGCGACGCCGGAATACCGCGCGCAGGTGGACTGGCCCCGTGTGCACGTATTTTGGTGTGACGAACGTCCCGTACCTCCCGAAAGCGAGGAGAGCAATTACGGTTTGGCGCGCCGGGAGTTGCTGATTCGCGTGCCGATCCCCGGCGCTAACGTGCATCGGATGGAAGCCGAACGCGGGGACGTTGGCCGTGCGGCCCAGGATTACGAGGATGTATTACGGCAAAACATCGCCCGCGATGGCCGTGGGTTCCCGCGATTTCATTTGGTGATCCTTGGTCTTGGTGAAGATGGGCACACGGCGTCATTGTTTCCAGGCCAAAAGGCCTTGCGAGAAACCTCACGCTGGGTGAGCACGCCGAACGTACCCAAAATCGGCAGCCGCAGGATGACCCTGACACTGCCGGTGTTGAACGCGGCTCACAAGGCCCTGGTTCTGGTGACCGGGAAAGAAAAGGCCGAAGCTCTGCATCAAATGTTGACGAAGAAAACCGACCCGCCCCTGCCTGCGCAACTGATCAAGGTCCCCGACGGCTTGCGCACGATTCTTTGCGACGAGCTCGCGGCGGCACTAATTTTGAATGAAATCGCCCAAAACGGCCAGCTCGCAGAATTGCCTTCCGACTCGAGTGCAAGGCCCAAGCCGGGCTCGCCACGATAAATCGACCCGGCGGGCCAATTGATTCCTATCGCACCGATCAATTCCGAACAACATCTAATAGGTAGCAGGTTGCCGCGCTCGGGAAGTAGGGCAAGACTCCCGAGATTTAGGCGCGGCAGTTGTCTGTTAATATGACGTTGGGACGGAGATGACCTCGCTGCCGCAACATTCCCAGATGTCACGGTGCCCGGTCAAACAGGTGGTCTGAAACATCTCCCCAGAAGTTGTTTCGGGTCCTCTCCACGGGTTATCGACGCGCGGCGCCAGGATAAACCTATGAGACGGCAAAACCCGTCCGAACCAGAAGATCGTTCCACGAATTCTCAACCTCAGGCCAATGATTTGGAAGGCAGAATACGCACCGACCACGTGGATCGGGCGGATACCTTGGATAGCCAAACCGAGTTCAATCTGCTCGATGTGGATTCACGAGCATACGCGGAAGCGCTGTTTGAGACCGTCCGCGAGCCTATCGTGCTGTTGGACGCGAACTTGCGCATCAAGGCAGTGAACTCCCCATTTCTGCAAACGTTTGAGATCAAGGGACGCGTAAAAGGTTTGCCTTTGGAGGAAGTGGACGAAGGGCGATGCAATATCCCCGAACTGATCGCGCTGCTCAAGTCCGTGTCGGCTCAGAATGCACACCTGAAAAACATTGAGATTGACTGCAATTTTCCAGATAGCGGGCATCGTATCCTGGTGTTAAACGCCCACTACATCCACCTGGAACAAGCCGCCGCAGGATTCATCTTGTTGGCGATCGAAGACGTCACCGAGCGCAAGGCAGCGGGTGAGTCGATCCAGCGGCAGTCGGAACTGCTCGAACAGGCGCATGACTGCATCATGATTCGGGATGTGGAAGGCGGAATTGTTTTCTGGAATCGGGGTTGCGAAGAAACCTACGGTTGGAAAAAAGACGAGGCGCGCGGCAAGATTACGCATCAGTTGCTCTCCACCGTCTTTTCCACCACCGAGGAAGATATGCGGCACATCTTGCTCAAAGAAGGCGTTTGGGAAGGAGAGTTGACGCACACCACAAAGTACGGCAAGCAAATCATCGTGGAAAGTCGCCAAGTGGTGCAGCGAGATCTTGCCGGCAAGCCCGTGGGGATCTTCGAGATCAATCGCGATATCACTTTGCGAAAACGCGCCGAGAAATCCTTGCGGCAACTTTCGGCGCGTTTGCTGCAACTGCAGGACGAAGAGCGGCGCAGGATCGCGCGCGAATTACATGACAGCACCGGACAATTGCTCGCGATCCTAGTGATGAACCTTTCGGCGCTTTCCGCGCGCGCGGACCAGTTCGACCCGAAGACCGCCGATATCATTCGGAAGACGATGGGTTCGGCCCGCCAGGCTTCGGATGAAATTCGGACGCTTTCCTATTTGTTGCACCCACCTACGCTCGATCTGGCGGGCCTTTCCTCGGCGCTCCAATGGCTGGCGGAAGGGCTGGCCAACCGCAGTAGTGTCCACGTGAACCTGGACATTGCTCCCGACCTTGGCCGCCTGCCGCAAATCGTGGAAATTGCGCTGTTTCGCATCGTGCAGGAAAGCCTGACGAACGCCCTGCGACATTCGGGTAGCTCGACCATCACCGTGATGCTGCGGCGCACAAGCGATGTGATCCGGCTGGAGGTGACCGACGAAGGCAGCGGCATCGATCCGGACACGTTGGCTATTTTGAATGGCCCGAGCGGCGCGATCGGTGTAGGCATCCGCGGCATGCGCGAACGCGTGAGCCAGTTGGGCGGTACGCTAACGATTGCCTGCGACAAGAAAGGCACGAAAGTGATCGCCGTGCTCCCGGTGAGTTCCTTTACGGAAACCGACCCCACTCAGAAACCAAAAGAAGGGCTTAGCGCGAGCCAGGGAAGATAGGCCGCTGTTTTACGCGTGCGAGCTTCTCCGCGTCAGAAATTGCCATGGGCCGCTTTTCCCCGAGCGCTTCACTCGTATCGTAAAGCGGTCATCGGATCAACGCGTGAGGCGCGCCAAGCAGGCACGGCGGCCGCCAGGGACGCCACAGCCAAAAGGATGATCGCGGCGCCGATCAGCGTCGTGGGATCGCGCGCAGTAAGCCCGTAGAGCATGCTCTCCATTATGCGCGTGGCGGCAACGGCCGCGCCAAGTCCTACCGCAGTACCGATCACGGTGACGAGTAAGGCCTCACGCAGGATCAAGCCAAGAATGTCACCCTTCTGCGCGCCCATCGCCAGCCGGACTCCAATTTCGCTGGTACGGCGCGTCACGTTGTAGGAAAGCACACCATAGAGGCCAATGCAGGCGAGCAACAACGCGACCGCGCCAAAAAAGCCCGAGAGCCGCGCGGTCAGACGGTCTTGAATCAGGCGCCGATCGATCTGACCGCCGATAGTGCGGAGCTCCAACGGGTCGAGCGTGGAATCGGTCTGGCGGACGGCTTCCCGGATCGCGGCCGAGACGCCAGCGGAAGATGCTCCCGTAAAGTGGATTTCGAAGACGGCCTGCGCAACCGGCGCGACGCCGTTGATAACGGTGAAGTAGAAGCGCCGGTCGGTCTGGCCGCGCAGCGCGTTGTACTTCGCGTCTCCCACGACCCCCGCGATTTCGCAGTCAATGCGGTTATCCGGGTATTCGTCCACCAGATGGCGTCCGAGCGGATTGTCGTCGCCAAAGTAATACCGGCGCATGGTCTGATTGATCCAACAGTGGCGGGGTCCGCTCAGGTCGGTAAAATCCACGTCGCGGCCCATGAGCATCGGGATGCCGATCGTTTTGAAATAGCTCGGACCAATTTGATCGAAGGCCGCGTTCATATTCTGGCCCGACTTTGGCGTATAGCCCAAGATGGAAATGTTGTCGCCTGAGTCGGTGCCGAAGAAGAGACCGTTTTCGGAAAGTGTCGCGCCCGTGACCCCGGGGATGGCGTCGAATTTGGGAATCAGCTCGCGAAAGAGCGCGTCAATGGCAGGCTGCTTGTAGCCGTTCATCTGCGGACTCATTCGAAACAGCACGAGGTGCCCGGCATCGTAGCCGAGATTGACCGAGGTGAGCTTCTGCAGGCTGCGAATGAAGAGGCCTGCGGAGACGAGCAGCAGGAGCGAAATGGCGACTTGGATGCCGACCAGCAATTTGCCCATCGGCAGGCGGCCGTTCCCTTCGGCACCGGCGATGGAGCGGGAACTGCCGCGCAAAATGTTGTTCAATTCTATGCGAGTGGCGCGAATCGCTGGCGCCAAGCCAAACAAGATGCCGGTGAGAACCGTCGCGCCAATGGTAAAGGCCAGCACGCGAACGTCGGGGTGGACGTCCAGCGGCAAAGGCGTCGGGCCCGTCGAAACCATGCGAATCAGCAGGCGATCGGCCCACAGCGAAAACAAAAGGCCGCACGCGCCGCCCACGACCGCCAGTAGAAGGCTTTCCGTAAGCAATTGGCGGATCAGGCGGCCGCGGCTCGCGCCGATTGCGAGACGCACGGCCAGTTCGCGCCGCCGGCCCGTAGCGCGAGCGAGCAACAGGTTGGCGACATTCGCGCAGGCCAGCAGAAGGACGAGGCCCACGAGGACCATCAAAATCGCCAGCGGCTTCTCGTATTGGCCGCGGATGGCGGAAAGGCCGTTTCGCGCGTCGCGCGGCACGATGCTCTGGTCGAGGAAATCTTTCACGAGTGCCGGGTCGGTCAGCGTTCCGGCCTCCGCGCGTAGAACCTGCTGGAAGGTGACGTTGATCGAAGCCTTCACCTGATCGAGAGTGATGCCGGGTTTCGTGCGTCCGACGACCTGAAGAAACATGATCTTGGTGATCGACCCTGCTTGCCATGTGAGCAGATCACGCCCGGGGAAAACGGCCTGCTGCATGGTCAGCGGGATCCAGATGTCCGGCGCGTCGCCGACGGATACGCCGGTAAAGTCCGGTGGCATCACGCCGATCACGTCGAAGACGGTCTGCCGGATTCGCAGATGGCTTCCAATGACAGTCGGGTTGCGCTGAAGCCGCCGCTCCCAGAAAGCATAGCTGATGACAGCCTGCGGATGAGCGCCGATCCCTTGATCCACTTCCGTGCCAAACGTTCGGCCTTCGAGCGGCTCCGCTTCGAGGACGCGGAAATAACCGCCGCTGACCATGCTGATGCTTGCCGGGCTGCCAAGTTCCGAGGAGCCGTCGAGCGAAACGGGAGACGTTTCGCCACGGCTATCCACGGCGAACGTGCCGGAGAAGACGTTGTTCTGATCGCGGAGGCCTTCGAATTCGTGATAGCCGATGAGATCGCGCTCACCGTTTGAGCTGCCATTCTGCATGCCCGCGATTTCCGGATTGCTGATCACGACGAGCTGCTGAGGGTCGGGGATTGGCAGAGTGCGAAGAAGAACGGCGTCAATCACGCTGAAGATCGCCGTATTGGCGCCGATTCCCAAGGCGAGCGTCAATATGGCTATGGCCGAGAAGGCCGGAGCTTTACCGAGAGCCCGCACGGCGAATCGCAGATCTTGCGCCAGCGTTTCCATGGGGCGAATCTCCTTCGGGCGCACGCTTCGCGCGGGCAGGCATGCATCATATAGACGTCAGGGCCCAAGAAAAGGTAATTTCGCCTGCCGATAAGGCCCATAAGCTTGTCCTGCCCTTTTGTGGAGAAACCCCTTGGTAAAGACTGCGCCGCGACCTGGGCGGTTCTTCAACCACATACTTCGCGCGTATCAAAGCGGGACAGAGCCGATGGTTCCGGGCGGCCGCCACGAAGTAAGTCTAGCCCTTAACCTCTAAAGACTGAGTAGCTGCATCTGCACTGCGTTGACGCTCCGTTGCAGGTGTGATTCAATCGGCCACTCTGGACATCTACTATCAGCCTCGTAAGACAACCGGAGTTCGTATTTCTCCGCAAAGCCTTGTCAGGAAGACGAAGGAGCCAGCTCGCTATGAATCTGAAATACCTGCGCCCGATCGTGCCGATTTTGTCCGCTTTGCTGATGTGTTTCGCCGCGGCTTCGCAAGACTTGCAAAACGCTACTTATAACGCGGAGAAGGATCCGTTTCACGCGCTGCATTTTCGCGCGCTAGGGCCGGTTGGAAACCGGGCGGCGTCAATTGTGGGCGAGCCAGGGAACCCGTTGGTGATGTATGTGGGCGCAGCCTCAGGCGGAATTTTCAAGACGGACGACGGCGGAAATAATTGGCGGCCGATTTTCGACGAGCAGGATGTGGCGGCCGTCGGCGCGCTCGCCATCGCTCCCTCGCAACACGCGACGGTCTGGGCTGGAACGGGCGAGCCGTGGTTAATTCGGCCGGATTATCCGATGGGTGATGGCGTTTATAAGTCCACTGACGCAGGTCGCACTTGGCATCACATGGGCCTCGAACAGACGGGACATATTGCACGCATCGTGGTTGATCCGGCGAATCCGGATATTACATTTGTGTGCGCTGTGGGCCAAGCCTACCGGTCGCAGCACGAACGCGGCATCTTCCGGACGAGCGACGGCGGTAAGACATGGCAGCAGGTGTTTTTCGTAAACGAAAACACCGGCTGTTCTGAGCTTGCGATGGATGCGCACGATTCGCAAACGCTTTATGCCGGGATGTGGCAGGTAGACATCAAGACCTGGAACTTGAACAGCGGAGGCACCGGAAGCGGTGTTTATGCGTCGCATGACGGCGGGAACACCTGGAAG
>DATNLT010000027.1:0-4248 GCA_035602725.1 Candidatus Acidiferrales bacterium | reverse complement strand
AACCGCGCCAGCCGTGTGGCGCGGCCCAGCGCAAGAACCAGGACTCCGGTTGCCAGCGGATCAAGAGTTCCGAAATGTCCAATGCCGCGGAAACCAACCAGGCGGCGCACAGCTTCCACCACGTCGTGCGAAGTTTTCCCGCGCGGCTTGTCGACGATAAGAATTCCGTCGTAGGGCAAAGGCTGAGGAGATCGGGGCATCTTTTTAGTTTGCTGCTTGGCTCTGCCGCGTTTTGAAAGCGGCCTATACCGCTTTTTTGCTCACAAGAAAAATCAGAACGAAAACCCGGCTACAAAGTCTCCGGCGGTTTCGCTTTTCTTAGGAGCTGGTCGATATGCTGGCCGTATTCTTCCGATTCGTCGAGCAGAAAAATCACTTCCGGCGCTCGCCGAAGCCGCAAACGTTCCACCAGCTCGTGGCGCACGTAGCCCGACGCCGCTTTCAGCCCTTCTAATGTTTCCGCGCGTTCGTTGTCGTCTTCCGCGAGTTGCACGAATACACGCACGGTGCGCATGCCTGCGCCCAAGCGGACCTCCGTCACCATCACCGGTCCCGCCAGCCGCGGATCTTTCAGCTCGCCCGCGAGCATGAGACTCACTTCGTTCCGAATTTCTTCTGCGATCCGTTCCGAACGGTGTCCGCCGAGCATTATTCACTGTCCTCGAAATAATCTATTTCCTGCGAAACCAAATCACGGCCGAGCAACCGCTCCGATTCCGCGGCGACTGCTGCGAGCGATTCTTCCAGATGTTTGCCGTCCCCCGAGATGCTCACTACGCCGACCTTCGAGCGTTGCCATAACTCCTGATGCTCCAGTTCCGCCACCGCCACGTTGAAATGCGCGCGCAGGCGGTCTTTCAGGCTGCGCAGGACTTGCCGCTTGTCTTTGAGAGACTGTGCCTCGGAGATGTGAATTTCAAGAGTGAGGAGACCGATCGGCATTTTCGCCCCCGTAATTTCAGCTAAAACGGGCGAGTAGAAAATTTACTTGAAACGAATTCGCCGTGGTTACGCGCTTTCCTGCCGCCCCGCACGTTCCTGCCGGCGCGGGCGTTCGCTGGGAGGAGGCATCTCCAGCGCCACGGTCTTTTCCATCTTGAAGCATTCGAGAATGTCCCCCACTTTCACATCCGCAAAATTCGACACGCCCACACCGCATTCAAAACCCTGGCGCACTTCGTTGGCATCTTCCTTGAAACGCTTCAAGGAAGTGATCCGCCCGGTGTAAATTACGACGTTGTCGCGCTGCACGCGGACCTCCGCGTCGCGCTTCATAATGCCGTCTTGTACCGAACAACCGGCGATGGTTCCCACGCCCTTGACTTTGAATGTGTTGCGCACTTCCGCCCGGCCCAGATACGTTTCCTTGATTACCGGTGCAAGTAATCCGGACATGGCTTTCTTCAATTCGTCCTGCAACTCGTAGATGATCGAATAGGGGCGAATGTCCACGCCCTCGCGTTGCGCCAGATCCGAAGCTTTTCGCTCCGGCCTCACGTTGAAGGCGACGATCACGGCGCCTGACGTCGACGCAAGCAAGACGTCGCTTTCGTTCACCGCTCCCACGCTCGCGTGAATTACTTTCAGTTTCACCTGCTCGTTTGAAAGTTTTGGCAGCATCTCGTTGAGCACTTCGACAGATCCCTGTACGTCCGCCTTCACCACCACGGGCAGTTCCTTCACTTCGCCCACTTTCAACTGTTCGTGCAACTGGTCCAGCGTCAAGCGACCGCTGGCGGATTTCGCAAGCGAAGCTTCGCGCTGCTTACCCTGCCGGTACTCAACGATGTGTCGGGCCTTGGCTTCGTCCGCCACCTGAAATTGATCGCCGGCTTCCGGCACACTCTGCAATCCAAGAACTTCCACCGGCGTCGAAGGCCCGGCTTGCTTGATGGCTGCTCCACGATCATCAAACATGGCGCGAACTTTTCCGTACACCGCGCCGACGATGAACACATCTCCCACGTGCAAAGTGCCGTTCTGCACCAGCATCGTTGCCACCGGGCCGCGGCCCTTGTCCACGCGCGATTCCAGCACGGTTCCGCTCGCCGGCACATCAGGATCAGCCTTCAACTCACGAAGGTCTCCCACCAGGAGAATCATTTCGAGCAGCTTCGGAATGTTCGTCTTCATTTTGGCCGACACTTCCACCATCACCGTGTCGCCGCCCCATTCTTCGGGCATCAATCCTTTGTCTGAAAGCTGGCGCTTCACGCGTTCCGGCTGTGCGTCCGGCTTGTCAATCTTGTTGATAGCGACCACCATCGGAACTGCGGCTGCACGAGCGTGCGAAATCGCTTCTTCGGTCTGCGGCATAATTCCATCGTCCGCTCCTACCACCAGCACGACGATATCGGTAACTTTCGCGCCGCGCGCGCGCATGCGAGTGAACGCTTCATGACCCGGGGTGTCGATGAACACGATGCGCTTGCCCTGTACGTGCGCTTCATAGGCCCCGATGTGTTGTGTGATTCCTCCCGCTTCGCCACCCGCGACGTCGGCTTCCCTGATTACGTCCAGCAAGCTCGTCTTGCCATGGTCCACGTGGCCCATCACGGTGACTACAGGTGCGCGCGCCACTTCATTGCCCGTGCGCTCTTCTTTGATCTTCTCTTCTTGAACAACCTGCTCCTCAAATGTGACAACTTGAACGATACCGTTGAATGCTTCGGCCAGGTTCGTCGCTGTCGGCACGTCGAGCGCTTGATTGATGCTGGCGAAAACGCCTCGATCAAGCAGTGTCTTCAATAATTCCTTGGCGCGAATGTCCAGCTTCTCGGCCAGTTCGCGAACGGTAATTCCTTCCGTGACGGTGACCGCGCGCGGCTCGCGTTTAACCGGCGGGGCCTGTTCAATCTGCGTAGCGCGTCCGGGGCCTGCGCCTGCGCGAGGCCGCACAGGATGAAGTTTGCGCTCTCCTTCCGCGTATCGTTTTTCAATCAGCGGCCGCCCGCGCGAGGCGGGAGGCTTGCGCGCGTACAAAGGTTTACCTGGTTCGGCCTTGGGAATGCCGGCGCCTGGTCGTTGCCCTCCTACTGGGTCTTGTCCCGGGCGACTGCTGCCAGGGCGTTGTGGAAACCGCGAAGGCGGTCCGCCCGGCCTGGGAGCGCCGGGACGGCTTTGTCCGGGAGCACCACCGGGACGACTCTGACCTGGTGCAGCAGGACGAAATCCCTGCGAGGGTCGGCCCTGAGTAGCACCGGACGGACCTCCAGAACTTGCCGGATATCTTTGAACGGATGATGGCGCGCCAGCTTGTCTATATCCACCGGGCGCGGCGGACGGACGTTGCGCTGTCGTGCTGCCCGGCCCGGGAGTGCCACCGGCAGCTACAGGGCGTGCGGGAATGGCAGATCCTGGTGTGGGCGCAACGCCGGGCTTCGCAACGCGAGAAGGCGGCGCCGATCCAGCTGGCGCAATCCCCGGTTTCGCTGCGGGTAGCGGAGCTTTCGCGGGTGTTGCAGCAGGTGCAGTAGCGCCGCTCGCCGGACGCGTGGCGGGTGTCGGTGCCGCCGGCACCGAGGCCGCGGGCGCCGGACGCGCGGCAACCGGTTGCGTTGCAGCGGCCGGGCGTGACGGCTTCGATTTCGCCGTCGCAGCCTTCACCTTCTCCGCTTCAGCAGCGGCTTCCTGCGCCGCTAACCCCAAGAAATGCCTCCGCACAAGCTCGGCATGAGAATTATCGATCGAGCTCGAATGCGTTTTCTTCTCGGTGACGCCAACTTCCGGCAGGTACTCGATCAGAACCTTTGCTTTGATCTCGAGTTCCCTGGCCAGCTCATTTATGCGGACTTGATTAGGATCTGCCATCAGCCTCTTTCGCTACAAGTTTCACTCGAATCTACTTCTGTACGTTTTCTTCCGAGTCCCCGGCTTCTTCTCCGCCCTCAATTGAGTGGCGTGGCGTTTCTTCGCTCGGGAGTTCTCTGGTGTCCGCTGTGCCGGGTGAATCCAAAGGATCCGCCCCGCGCGCGTCTGTCTCCTCGGCCGCCTCCGGAGCGTCACCCGCTTCGGGCGCTTCAGAGGATTCGAGCTCCTCGCTTACTTCGGGTTTTTCCGACGCTGCGTCCGCCTCAGGAGCATCTTGCACTTCGGCCGCTCCCTCCGGCGCCGCTTCGACTGCTTCAACCTGCTCGCCCGGTCCGGCCGCCGCCTGCGTTTCCAGCATTTCGAAATATGCTGCTACGGACTGGTGAATCTTTTCAACCATCTTCTCGCCGATACCCGGAATCTCGACCAGCTGTTCCG
>DATNLT010000037.1:0-10266 GCA_035602725.1 Candidatus Acidiferrales bacterium | reverse complement strand
TCGCGTTCCACGGATTCCGCGTAATACCGCCATACCAGTGATCGCCCATCGCCAATGCGCCCAGCGTGAGTTTGGCGACAAGTACGGCGCCGGCCTCATCGAGCCGCTTCACCACAGCAGCGTCTTCATCAATCACCTGCTGCTCGAAGCCGCCCGCTCCCCAGGTAGTCGGATATCCCTTCACTGCGAGCAGATCCTTCGCGCCCCACGGGATACCATGTAGCGAGCCTTTGTATTTTCCGGCCGCAATCGCGCGGTCTGCTTCTCGCGCCTGCGCCTTGGCACGATCTTCCGTGACCGTAATCACAAAATGCAGCGTGGGATCGTAACGCTTCAGCCGCTCGATGTACATTTCCGTAAGAGCGCTGGAGGAAATCTTGCGAGTCCGAACGAAATCGGCAAGTTTTCGCACCGGCCAGAAAGCGGCATCTTCCAGGTTTTTGGGCGTCGCTCCTGACGCGGCCGAAGCCGAAAGCCGCATCGGCTGTTTGGCAGTGGAGACTTTCCATCCCGCGGGCAAAGGATCGAATACGAGAGCGGGCGCATCCCCATTGGGCATATGCAGCTTGAAGATTTGCTCGTAACCCTGCGCGTTACGATTCAAGCTGTCCAACATCATTTGTTTGTATTCGTCCCCGATGGTTACGTCCGCAATCCTTGCCGCGGCGTCAATTTCTTCTTTTGTAATGGAGGGTTTCTCATCCGCCAGCGCGAGCAGCGCGCCCGGAAACAACGTTCCCGATAGCCCGAGGCTGGAGCATACGGTGAGGAAATGACGGCGATTGAGCAAAGGACCTCCCAGCGAAATGCGCGGGGAAGAAGTCTAATACATCCTAAGCGATCCGCGGGCGCAAAGAATAAAAGGAAGAAGTTCTGTTGGATGCAGGCCTAGGGATGCGTCATTTTGGCCGGATTCACAATCGCGTCAAATTCCTCGCCCGACAAGTAGCCGAGCTTGAGACAAGCTTCCCGTAGGCTGGACCGGTCTTCGAAGGCAGTGTGCGCGAGTTTTGCGGCTTTGTCATAGCCGATCTTCGGGTTGAGCGCCGTCACGAGCATCAGGCAATTCTTCACGTAGAAGTCGATCTTGTCGCGATCCACTTCAATGCCATGGATCATGTGCTCGACGAAGCCGTGGCAGGCGTCGCTCAGCAGCGTCACAGAATGCAAAAAGTTGTGGATGATCACCGGCTTGAACACGTTCAATTCGAAGTTTCCCTGCGAATCTCCAAACGCGATCGCCGCGTTATTGCCGTGCACCTGCACGGCCACCATCGTCATCGCTTCGCACTGCGTAGGGTTCACTTTGCCCGGCATGATGCTGGAGCCAGGTTCATTCTCCGGGATGCGCAGCTCGCCCAATCCGCAGCGGGGTCCCGAGGCCAGCCAACGGATGTCGTTCGCGATCTTCATCAGCGAGCACGATAACGTCAAAATAGCGCCGTGCGCGTAAACCAACTCATCGTGCGCGGAAAGCGCGGCGAACTTATTCGGATGCGAACGGAACGGCAAGCCGGTTAGTTCTGCGATTTTTTTTGCGGCGCGCTCGGCAAATTCAGGATGCGTGTTCAGCCCGGTTCCCACAGCCGTGCCGCCGATCGCGAGGTCGTACAAGCCATCGAGCGATTGGCGGAGCCGCGCGACGTCCCTATCCAGAAGATTGGCCCAACCGCCCATTTCCTGTCCCAAAGTAAGCGGCACGGCATCCTGCAGATGAGTGCGGCCGATTTTTACCACATCAGCGAATTGTTTGGCCTTTGCTTCAATCGCTTTTTGAACCTCCACCACCGCGGGAATCAGCGCCTTCTGCATCCTCTCGGCGGCCGCAATGTGCATGGCCGTCGGAAATGTATCGTTGGAAGATTGCGACATGTTCACATCGTCGTTGGGATGGATCGGTTTTTTCGAACCCATCACGCCGCCTGCAATTTCGATGGCCCGATTCGAAATCACCTCGTTGACGTTCATGTTCGTTTGCGTGCCGCTGCCGGTTTGCCAGATGCGCAAGGGAAATTGGCTGTTCAATTTGCCCGAGATCACTTCGTCCGCCGCCTGCGTGATCAGTTTGGCTTTCTCCGCCGGCAACTTGCCGAGGTCCTGATTCACCAACGCCGCGGCTTTCTTCAGGATGCCAAACGCGCGAATGAACTCAGGTGACATCACGTCCCGCCCGATGTCGAAATGCAGCAGAGAACGCTCCGTCTGTGCTCCCCAGTAAACATTTGAAGGCACTTCGATGCTTCCCATGCTGTCGGTTTCGATTCGCTTTCCGGGTTGCGGCTGGCTCGCGGACATGATCTGCCTCCGGACATCATTATAAAGGTAAGTGAACGAAGATCAGCGGTTCGACGGGCGTTCCACAACAAGAGGCAAATCGGAATACAAAATCACATTGCGGCTTGGAACCCCGGCGGAGAGTCGCTGCAGCGCGTATACAAACGGGCGTGCACCGCTCGACATCTGGCAGGATTGCAACTGGAAGTAGGCTTCCCGGTATCGCAGCAACCTTCCCGGTTCCCATCCGCGTTTTGCTCTGCACGCTTCGATCTTGAGCTGCCAATCGGAGCGCGCCTCATCGACCGTTATTAAGTCTGTAACCAGCGGACCTTCCCTCTCCCAAAGTTTACGCTTGGCGAACAAATAGGCGTGATCGAGTAGCACCAACGGAAGCGTACCGTTGATTTCGTCAGCCAGCGCGGCGGCGAATGCCCGGCCAGCTCCTTCGAAGGTAAGGTAAAAGATCAGCCAGGTAATGGGATGCAGCGCCACTAGACTTAATCCCAGAAAGCCGACGGCCTGCTCGGGGATCTCGATTGGGCCGCTGCGCCTGAGCAGATAGTCCACGATTCTGCTTGCCCAGCCCCCAACGAGAAATGAATACCAGGCCAGCAGCGCGACCGGGCCAATCAGAAACTGCAGGCCGCCCGAGACGATCGTTGCACCCCGCCAGGAGATTTCGCGATCGCCAAACCATTTCGCGCGCAAGCGGCCGGGCAGCAGCGATGCTACCGGACCAAACACGTAACTCCACACGAAGCCATAAGCCATACTCAGGAAAGGGGAACGCATAATCCTCAGCATAGCGCAGGCATTCCCATCGCACTGCTGAAAGAGGAAGTCTGTAGCGGAAAGTTTACCGCTTCTGCATAGAAGGCATTTGGCCCGCTAGTTGTCGTCAGACAATTCGAACGTACGCCCGGCGGGAGCATGCGTTTTCGACCAAATCTGGTGTGCCCACCCGTTTTGCAAGGTTGCCGGGTCAAAGGTAACGGCCATTCCATAGGAACGCGTAGGGGCGTCGTAGGTTGGCGTGATCAAAAAGCCTGAAGGTAATCCGGCATAGGAACCCGAGTGCTGCCGGTAGACGTAGCCTCCCACAAGATAACCGATCGCCGACCCGACCAATGCATCCGAAGGAAAATGATTCCGGCTGGTAACACGGGTTACGCTGACGGCCGCTGCGGCGGCATAAAATCCAAGATGCCACCATGGATGGCCTTTTGTTTCGTCAGCCATCACGTGGGCAACGGCCCAGCTTATGGTGGCGTGACCCGAGGGGAACGATCCGTTTGTGGTGTAGATATCCGTGTCGTCAGCCCAAAAGGGACCATTCCCGACACCATAATTGGGCCGCTGCCGATTGGTGGCTAGCTTCAGGACTTCCGTTGCCAAGCTCGCGTCGGCAACCGCTTCCAGCGAGAGCACACCTGTTTCGCGGGCAGTTTCGTTGTGCGTAAATTTCCCCACAATGTAAGTCGCGCCCGCGACGCTGATGGCACCATACATGCCAGCGTTTGAGACGTCGTTGCTGATGCGAATCCGATTGGGAGAAGTGCCCACTTGCACCAGCGTTGCGGAATCGTAGTGCAGCGATACGGCGGTGGCCGCAGCCAAAGGCAGGAGCCAGAGTGTATCTCGCGGCTGAAGGCGTAAAGGGCTTGTCCAGATTCCAGCCTGATCGTGCAGGAAATCATGCAGACAAGTCTGCGGTTGTGAGATATCGCAGCGCTTAGGCTTATAAGCTGTGGGGTTTGGAGTTTGTTGCGGGTCGCCCGCCGGATCCACTGCCGCTCGGTTGGATGCACTCCCGTCTAGTGCGGCGGCAGGAGGGTTCGCTGCTTCCTTGCTCACGATTGTTTGGGTTTCTTGAGCGCTTGCAACCTGCCAGCCCACGAACCCAATCGCTATAAGGGCGAGACCCAGCATGTAACGATAATGCGGCGTGGGGACGCGCACGTTGGGCTCCTGCGAGCGCGGTAAATATCGGCAAAGACGCCAAATTTGCGCTCGAACGCAAGAAATAACTGTGTAGAGATTAGCATCATCACCTTAAGGGCTCCTTAAGCAGCACAGCCCCCCGGTTCATAGGATATCGCCAGATTTTACGGCAGCTACCGGGTCCCTCCCACTTTACCGGTTGCGAGCGCTTGGGCGCCTTGCTCGGCCGCAAATTTATTGAACGCCGCTGCGTCTGCGGCAAGAAAGTGGTTGAACTCCTCGACGCGTTGCTTGAGTTCGCCTTGGAACTCCGCAAAAGCGTCCAAGGTCATCCGGCTTGGCGCGGCCCCATAGTTGGCGGACATTTGCCCCGCGATGCGGCTCAGCCGATCGTGCAAGCGTGACAGGTAGTGTAAGTATGCTTTGCTGTCGTTGAGCGCCGCTGGGTTATAGATGGGTTCCTCAAGCGCTACGAGCTTCGCATCCAGTTCGCGCGCGCGATCGGCCACTGCCTGCCCCGCCAATTGCGGACGTTCCAGCATGTGCACCTGGCTCTTCATCGCCTCGATGCGGTTCACCATCTCATCGAGTTGTGAAAGAGCATCGCGTGCCGCGAGCGCGTCCTTCACCTGTTCGGCAAACCCCGCAGCATCGGCCTTTACCCGCGGATCGGGTTCCACTTGTACTTCCGTCTTTTGTGTTTGGCCGTTCACGGTGACGGCGACCTGGTATCTTCCAGGGGCAACCTCGGGAGCTCCGCCGCCGCGGCCGCCTTCCTCTCCTCCACTTTCAGCGCCTTGCGGTATAAAATTCAGAGGAGTCGGCCCGTCATAATTCAACTGCCAGATTGCGCGGTTGAGGCCAGCGCGCGCCGGACCATTCATCTTGCGCACCGTGTGTCCGGCCGCGTCTGTGATCGTTATGCTCGCGCCACCTCGCTCTTCACCCCGGCCACCCTGCGCTCCGCGGCCACCCTGTTCGCGGGCCGCTGTAAGCGCTGTGCCATCTGCCTCGGCTGGTAGAAAGTAATCGATCACTGCTCCCGAGGGCGGATTCGGAGTGATGAACGCACCCATCGAGAAGCCGCCGCCTTCTCCTCTTCGGCTCCAGCGGTATGCGGGTAGAACCGGAAAAACCTCCGGAGAACCCTTCGCGGACGCCATCTGCTCGAGCGGTGTGATGTCATCCAGGATGAACATGCCTCGCCCATGCGTGACCACCACCAGATCATGCGCTTTCGCCGCAAATTTCAGATCAAACACAGGAGCGGTGGGAAATCCCGCTTTGAGCGGCTTCCAATCCTGATCGCCCTCCGCATAAAAAAGCCCGGTGTCCGTACCAACCACCAGCAATCCTCTTTGATTCGGATCTTCCCGCACCACATGCGCGGAAGCTTCAGCAGGGAGATTGCGCGTGATGGCCACCCAGGTCTTGCCGAAATCCTCCGTCTTGAACACGTATGGCTTATTGTCGTCCATCTCGTGCAGGTCCACGGCGGCGTATGCCGTGCCCGCGGCGAAGGGCGAAGCTTCGATTTGCGAGATGCGGCCCCACTCGGGCACACCCGAGATCGCGCCCGCCACGTTCGACCAATGCGCGCCAGCGTCCTGTGTTACCTGAACCAACCCATCGTCGGTGCCTACCCAAACCACGTTGGTGTTCAGCGGCGAGACGCAGATCGCCAGAATCGTGTCGTAATTTTCCGCGTTGCTCAGATCGCGCAGGATCGGGCCACCGGTCAGAACCTGCTTCGATTTGTCATTGCGCGTTAAGTCGGGTGAAATCGCGGTCCAGTGTTCGCCGGCGTCCTGCGAGCGAAACAACACGTTGCCGCCGAGATATACCTCGTTCGAATTCTTCGGCGAAATCGCGATCGGGGCAGTCCAGTTGAAGCGATATTTCAATTGGGAAAGCTCCAGATCGCCCACGCCGAGGTCGTAGGGGCGGATGAAGGTACTTTCCTCGGTTTCCCGATTTGTGCGGACGATGGCACCGCCCTGCGAATCGGCATACACATAAGGAGAGCCACCGCGTCCGGGCACAACATATTGGCCGTCTCCCCCGACAAACACCTTCCAATCGGAAGGACCGATGCCTCCTGGCCGCAACGTGTTCGAAGGTCCGCACCAGCCGTTATTGTCCTGCAGCCCTCCGCAAGCGTTGTAAGGCTCGTGATCGTCGAGCGCGACGCTGTAATACTGCTCGATCGGAAGATTATCCAAGTATCGCCAATGATTGCCCGCATCCGCAGAGACGTATATGCCGCCGTCGTTTCCTTCGAGCAGATGGGCCGGGTCGCGCGGATCGATCCACATCACGTGATGATCGGGATGTACACCGCGCGCGATGATGTGCGCGCTACGCCCGCCATCGGTCGAAAGCAAAATGTCATAAGAGAGAAAATAAATGCGTTCTTCGTTATCTTGTGGCACGTAGAGATGCGAAAAATAAAATGGGCGCGCCTGAATGGAACGATCGTCCGAGACTTTTGTCCAGTGATCGCCACGGTCGCGCGATTCCCAAAGCACGCCGCTTCTCGATTCCACCAGCGCATAAAGATGCGCAGGATTGTTCGGCGCGATGGCCAGCCCGATGCGTCCCACAGGCGGAGCGGGTAAACTAGCAGTCAATTTGTGCCACGTGTCGCCACCATCGGTGGTGCGGTAAATTCCGCTCGCATCGCCGCCGCTCTCCAGAATCCAGGGCCGGCGAGTCTCCTGCCACATGCCTGCGTAAAGGACTCTCGGATTTTGCGGGTCCATCACCAAGTCGCTGGCCGCCGTCGTGTCATTTACGTACAGCACTTTTTGCCAGGATTTTCCGCCGTCCGTCGTGCGGAATACGCCGCGATCGGCGTTGGGCGCCCACGTGTGCCCCAACGAGGCCACATACACCACATTCGAATCGGCGGGCGAGACGACTACCACCGGCATCTGTCCCGCGGTGTTCAGTCCCATGTTCTTCCAATTCGCGCCGCCATCCGCGGAGAAGTAAATTCCGTGTCCCGGCAATACGTCATTTCGCGGGTTGCCTTCTCCCGTGGCCACCCACACCCAATTCGGGTTTTGCGGCGCGAGCGCAATCGCGCCGATTGACGCCGTCGGCATGTCGTCCCACAGATATTGCCAGCTAATTCCGCCGTCGATCGTTTTGAAAACCCCGCCACCAGCCGCGCCCACATAAAAGACATTCGGATCGCCCGGCACCCCAGCCACCGCGCTCACTCGGCCGCCAGCCACCGCCGGCCCCAGATTGCGAAATCGCAAGTAGCCGAATGGATCGCTGTTATGCGTCGGCCCACTTTGTTGCTGCGCCATCGCCGCGACAGCAATGAGACCCAACAAACAACTAACAGCCACCAAGACACGTTTCAGCCGAAAAGATCGAGCCATCATGATTGCCTCCGCCGTGCGCTTATGCACAAAAATAAGATCAGGCTCACAGAATCCCAAAGTCTACACACTTGCCACGCGAAAATACCCGGAAACCACACGGCACCTTCCGATGGGAGCTCAGGCCGACCCCCAGATGTCGCCAACGGTGAAGCCTTCCGGAAACGGGTCATCCACATCCAGCACGTATTGCGCGAATCCCGTGATCCATGCGCGCCCGCTGATCGCCGGCACCACCGCCCGATATTGGCCCACATGGGTTTCTCGAAGCAGGCGCCCGGTAAAGGTCGTTCCCAGAATGCCCTCGTGAATGAAGTCCTGCCCGATCGCGAGCTTCCCTTTTGCATGCAAGGTCGCCATTTTCGCGCAAGTGCCCGTGCCGCATGGCGAACGGTCAATCGCACCAGTCCATGACGATGGCTTGGACCAGTCCAGTTGCCCGGTGCTCACCACCACGGCATTCTTCGCGTGCGCTTCCGGACGCGTCGGAGTTACTGACAGTACAGCAATGGTGACACCGGAAATGCCAGGGTTTTCCGGGTGGGTGACCGGCAACTGTTCGCACGTGGCAGCCTTCACCATTTCTCCAACGCGAACGATGTCGCGCCCTTCGTCCGGCGTGAGCCGGAGGCCAAGCTTCGCGGCATCGGCAATCACGTAGAACATCCCGCCGTATGCGACGTCCACAACCACCGTGCCGAGATGAGGCACTTCCACGGGCGCATCGAGGTGCACCGCAAACGCAGGTACGTTTTCGAACGTCACCTTCACGACTTGTCCATTACGCACCTCGGCTTCCACGCTTACCAGTCCCGCCGGCGTATCCAGCACGAGTCTCGTAATCGGCTCCTGCGCCGGTACCATCCCGGTCTCAACCAGCGTGGTCACCACGCAAATCGTATTTGTGCCGGACATCGGCGGATATTCCACCTGTTCCATGATGATCATTCCCGCGTGCGCTTCCGGCCGCGTCGGTGGCAGGATCAGGTTGCAGTTCGCCGCTGGGTATCCGCGCGGCTCCCGCAACATGCGCTTCCGTAGTCCATCCGCCTTCGTGGCGAAGTAAATCATCTTTTCGAACATGCTTTTGCCCGGCACGTCCAGCACTCCTCCGGTAATCACCCGTCCGGGCTCTCCGCACGCGTGCAAGTCCACGGCCGTCACCATATTCGAAATTCGCATGCCCGAGTCCTTTCCATTCGTTACCGCATCGCCGCGCAATCGAACTTCAAGCTCTGCGCGCGACACGCATCATATCCCGGCAAGCGTTTCGCTGAAATGGCCCGCGCGGCCCGCGGAGTCATCTGTGCCGGTGAGTTTCGCTTGTCGGATGAAGAGTTTACGGAAATCGAGCCTACCCTAGGGACCAAGAAAATCGCGGCTACAAGCTAAGCCGCTACCCAGTTCGCTGCGGCAGCGTTAGTCTTTAGGCAGGAATTCCAGCAGGGCCCGTTTGGTGAGCACGCGAATCATTTCGCGGCGGTATTCCGGCGTAAGCACCGAAGTCGTCAACGGCTTAGCGATTTTGGCGGCGAGTTCTCCGGTTGCCGCTGCATGCTGCGCATTCAGTTCGTGCGATACCAGAAATTTGTGGGCGTCGCGCACTAGCAGCGGCGCCGGATTCACCGCCGTGATCGCGACACGCGCGTCGGCCGGATGGCCATTTGCCGGGCGGAAGACCACAGCGACGCCGGCCAGGGGGTAATCAATCGAGCCGCGCACACGCAATTTACGGTACGCACCAAAGTATCCGCGTGACGCAGCCGGCAGAAATACTCGCGTCACCAACTCGTTGTTCTCCAATTTGTTTCCAGCCGCGCCATCTCCCGTATAAAAGTCTTCCAGCGAAACCCGCCGCATTCCCATCGGCCCGGCGATTTCCATTTCCGCTCCGAGGCACAATAGCGCTGGAGGTGTATCTGCCGAGAACGCCGCCCAGCATTTTGCACCACCCGGGGCCACATGGCACAGGTCTCCATCTTTCTTGATGCAGAAGCCGCAGGATTTTCGCCACGCCAACGATTGGTTGTACCAAAGGCATCGCGTGTCCAAGCAAATGTTCCCGCCGATCGTGCCCATATTGCGCAGCACAGGCGACGCCACCACTGCGGCCGCCTCCGCTAGAACCGGGTAATCGCGGCAGATCGCATCGTTCCGCTCGATGGTGGAAAGCGTCGTGAGGGCGCCAATTTCCAGACCACCATCGGGGGCCGGACGAACGCCGCGAAGCGCAGCGATCCCTCGTATATCCAGCAGATATTCCGGAGTAAAAAGCCGCTGCCGCATCGATGGAATCAGGTCCGTACCGCCGGCAACGACTTGAATCTTGCCCGCATACCGAGCAAGATGGCTCACCGCGTCTTCGACGGTTCGGGGACGCAATAGCTGAAATTCAGGCAGGCTCAAGCGCGCTCTCCCGGAGGCAATCCGGCGTCGCTGTCATTACCGTGCCCGTTGCGCGGATGATCGCCATTCTTTCCGTGGGAAGAGGCATCATCCTGCGCGTGACGTTTCGCGCCCTTTCCATGAAACGATAGCGCTCCGCCATGTTCGCGAAATGTGGCCGGTCTCGTGGGATCGATGCCATTCGTCAGATCGACTCTCTTCGCGCCGGCGTTCTTCGCACGTATCGCTGCTAGCACGCGCTCGGGCGTGA
>DATNLT010000035.1:0-13515 GCA_035602725.1 Candidatus Acidiferrales bacterium | reverse complement strand
CGGGCTAGGATGCACGCCCGCCGCTACGAGTCCCGCGATGTGCGCCATGTCCACAAATAGCAGCGCGCTATTTTCGTGCGCGATGCGCGCCAGCAGCGGGAAATCAATGATGCGCGAATAGGCGCTCGCGCCCGCAACGATCATTTTGGGCTTATGCTCGCGCGTGAGTTTTTCCACTTCGTCGTAATCGATCGTTTCCGTTTCGCGCGTAACGCCGTAGGGAATGAACTTATACATGCGTCCCGAAAAATTCAGCGGATGCCCGTGCGTCAAATGGCCGCCGTGCGCCAGATTCATGCCCAAAACTGTATCGCCGGGCTGCAACGCGGACATATAGACAGCAGTGTTCGCTTGCGAACCGGAATGCGGCTGCACGTTGGCATGGTCGGCGCCGAAAAGCTGTTTCGCGCGGTCGATGGCAAGCTGTTCGGCGCGATCCACGAACTCGCACCCGCCGTAGTAGCGCTTGCCCGGATAACCCTCCGCGTATTTATTGGTGAGCACCGAGCCCGCGGCTTCGAGCACCGCCTCGGAAACGAAATTTTCCGAGGGAATCAGCTCGATTCCGGTAGATTGCCGCCGCGCTTCGAGCCGCAGGATCTCGGCGATCTCGGGATCGACGGCGGATACGGAAGCCGTCATGCGGTCGGTGGGCTTGGCAGGTGTGCTCACGATGGTCTGCTCACGATTCTTTTGCCGTCCTTTAATTTCAGATGCCCGCGCGCTCGCACGATTTTTCAGCTCCGATGCGGAACGCGCGTTTCGTCCAGCTCGGTGATTTTATCCACGCGGCGTTGATGCCGCCCGCCGGCGAATTGCGCGGCCAGAAACTCGCGCACGATCTGGATTGCAGCAGTATTATCCACCACCCGCGCGCCGAGCGTAAGCACGTTTGCGTCGTTATGCTCGCGGGCGAGCCGCGCTGTGGCAAGATCGTGCGCCACCGCCGCCCGCACGCCCTCCACTTTGTTCGCGGCGATGCTCATACCGATGCCCGTGCCGCAAACGAGGATTCCCAATTCATCCGCATGCGAGGCTACCCGCTCGCCCACACGCCGCGCATAGTCCGGATAATCCACCGACTCTTCCGAGGACGTGCCGAAATCCTCGACGCGATAGCCCTCGCCGCGCAGCGCATCCGCAATGGCATCCTTGGTGCGGAATCCTGCGTGGTCGGCTCCCAGAACGATGATGGGTTTGGGGGAAACTCGTGCAGCTTCGTCGGTCATCTTCGGAGGCGCGATTCTATCGGATTGGCTTGCGCGCTGGCAATGCGTGCGAGGCTTCGACAAAAGTGCTGGGACCCCCACCCCACGTTTTTCATGTAAATACGGCAGGGATTGGACTTGCAGCATCGTATGTGCGTAATCGACTGAATCCAAGCAACTTAATTTTTGCCGCTTCCGCACTCTTGAAGCATGGACGTTGAAAATACAAGACTTGTACGACGTGAGTGTACGCGAATGCGACCCTGATGCGAGGCTTCCCATGCATGATCCAAGCCGCTGACGTACAGTAGCGCAGCACAGGGTCTCGTCTACTTATTGACTATAAGGTAACACAGACGACATCGGCCGTCCATGTTAGAGTTCACAGCCAAGGAGGATTCCTGCGATGGGGGCGACGGCTGAGGGAACGTTCCAAATGAAAGAATGGGGCGAGACGCCCTGCTGCGAGGATTCCGGCGGCGCGCTGAAGATGACGCGCGCGAGCGCGAAGGCCGCCTTTCGCGGCGGCCTCGAGGGGGAAGGCGCAACGGAACACGTGATGATGTACCGCGAAGATAAGTCCGCTACTTTTGTGGGCCTGACACGCTTTGTCGGCCGATTGGAGGAGCGCGAAGGAAGCTTCGTTTTGCAAAGCAGCGGCACCTTCGATCCGGCGACGCATACTGCAAAATGCGATTGGATTGTTGTGCCGGATTCCGGCACGGGCGATTTGAAGGGCCTCGCCGGCAAGGGCCGCTTCGAAGCGCCCGGAATCTTGGCGGAATATTCGCTGGAGTACGAGTTGAAATAGCGTCATCGCCGAAGCGATAATGCTCCGCCGCTCTTGATGATCTCGAGGATTTATCTGCGGCATTCGGAAAATGCCTGGTGCGTTCAGTGATGCCTTATTCAAAACGAGCGAAACGAGCTTTCAGAGAGAGAAGTCAAAACCCGCACCCTTTGCAAAATTCGCAAAGAGTGCGGCACCCGCTGAACGCTGGGTTGTGAAGTGTGCGCTACAGCGCCCCATCTATTAAATAAGAGAGGATGACTCTCTAAAATGGGATTCGCTAGATCGCCGAACTTGACGATGGCCCAAGATCCTCTCGTGCAAATTCATGAAGAGGGCTACTGCGTTTTGCGCCAACGTTTTTCGCCAGACCTAGTCCGCGCTTGCCGCACGGCATTCTGGCCGATTCTCCTGACGTATATCGAGGAACATCACGATGCGCCAAATCGCGGACCGCATCGTCACTTTTTGCCTATGCCGTTTACGCCTCCCATTTTCGCTCCGGAATGTTTCTTTGACGAGGCGGTGTTGCGCATTGTGCGCGGGGCGATGGACGATCGCGTGGTCGCCGATCAATGGGGATGCGACGCGCCCGTGCGCGGTTCCGAGTATCAGGGTCCTCATATTGATTATCAGCGTCCGTTGTTTCCTGAGACGCCCGATCTCAGATTGCCGATTTATATGCTGGTGGTGAGCTTCGGCTTGGTTCGCGTTACTTTGGAAAACGGGCCCATTGAAATCGCGCCCGGCACGCACCGTTTGTCTCCTACTGAAGCGCAGCGCGCGGTCGAAGCCTCTGAAATTGCGATGCAGCCGGTTCCGCTCGAGATTGGCGACGTATTGATTCGCCATCCGTGGACGCTGCATCGCGGCTCGCCCAATCGGACCGATGCGCCGCGCGCGCTGCTCACAATCCGTTATGTCCGGCGGTGGTATGCCGACGACAGTAGGGAGGTGCTTGCGATTCCGCGTTTCGTTTGGGAATCCTTAACGCCCGAGCAGCAGGGCGTGATGCGCTTTCCGGTTGAAGACGGCTAGTGAATGTGTGACTTGTGCGAAGCGGGGCTTTTAGCGGGGAACAAAACCCGCACCTTTTGCGCAATTCGCAAAGAGTGCGGCACCCGGAAAGGCGTTTCGGTGGCGAAGCGTGGGTAGTTCGGGCGGTTCCTATCGTTTATCGGCGAGCGGAAAGCAAAGGAGAAGTGTTTTGTCGGTGCCGTACTTTTCGTTTTTTGAAGGGTGCGGGTTTTGACCTGACGGGTGGGCGCGAGAGGAACCTTGCGGCAGAACGAAGACTCCCACCCTTTGCAAAAGTCGCAAAGGGTGGGGCACCCGACGGGAGGAGTATTTTCGGGACACATTCTTCACTTCTGGAAAGGACTACACGCCATGCCAACGCGAGACGAGTTGCACAGCTTAGTGAATACTTTGCCAGAAGCGGCCTTAACGTCTGTCCATGTCATGTTAGAACGGTTCCAGGTATGGCCTCCGCAGCCGCTACGCGGGCAGATAGACATGCGGGACCAATCCTTTTTCGGAGGGAGGTCGATCTCTTTTGACCCGATCGCAAAACGCAAACGGGGAAGTCAGCATTTCAGCGCTTACGAGGGCGACACGTATGTCTGTGTGGAGAAGATTTACTTCAACCAACACGAGTTCGTCCTCAAGTCGCGCCTGGAGCCTGTCGAGCAGGGCAAGAAAATCGCTTGCACTCAGCAAATTGAAGGGCCGAACGATCAAAAGTATGAGCACAACATCAACCTTGATCTGCCGGAATGAGAAGTGGCATAGCCGATTCAGTCCAGAAAGCAAGCCACGCCAACTTGGTTGACAGTCCTGTGACCCTTCGTTACGCTGACCCTTCGCTGACCCATTCCACAGATCGGCGCATTCACACGAACATTTTCGGCGCATAGCGCTTGGGAGGATGGACTTTCGTTTATGGCGGATATGAAGCTGCCTTCGCGTTCTGAAGATTACAACGAGTGGTACAACCAGCTCGTGCTGCGCGCCGAAATGGCGGACTACGCGCCGGTGCGCGGCTGCATGATCGTGCGTCCGTATGGCTGGGCGTTGTGGGAAAACATTACGGCGACGCTTGACCGGCGCTTCAAAGCCACGGGCCACCTGAACGCGGCATTTCCGCTGCTGATCCCGAAGAGTTTTATCGAGAAGGAATCTTCGCACGTGGCGGGTTTTTCGCCCGAACTCGCGGTGGTCACGATCGGCGGCGGCGAAAAGTTGGAAGAGCCGTTGGTGATCCGCCCTACTTCCGAGACGATCATCGGACACGCCTACGCGAAATGGATCCAGTCTTATCGCGATTTGCCGGTGCTGATCAACCAGTGGAACAGCGTGGTGCGTTGGGAATTGCGCACGAAGCTTTTTTTGCGCACGCTTGAATTTTTCTGGCAGGAAGGGCACACGGCGCACGCCACGCTCGAGGAAGCCGAGTTCGAAACCCGCCAGATGCTCGATATCTACACGGATTTCGCGATGAATGAAGCCGCCGTGCCCGTGATTCCCGGCCGCAAGTCCGCATCGGAGCGCTTTGCCGGTGCCGACCAAACCTATTCCATCGAAGCCATGATGGGCGATGGCAAAGCTTTGCAGGCGGGAACTTCGCACAACCTCGGCCAGAATTTTGCCAAGGCTTTTGAGATTCGCTATCTCGATAAGGGCGGCGTGCTACAGCACTGCTGGACAACGTCGTGGGGACTTTCCACGCGCTTCATCGGCGCGATCATCATGGTACATGGTGACGACCAAGGGCTGGTGCTGCCACCAAAGCTCGCGCCTTACCAAATCGTGATCGTGCCGATCTTCAAGAACGACGAAGAAAAGTCCCAGACCATCGAAGCCGCGCGCAAACTGAAGACCGATATGATCGCCGGCGGCTTCCGCGCGATCGTTGATGAGCGCGAGGGCCAAAGCCCCGGCTTCAAGTTCAATGATTGGGAAATGCGCGGTGTGCCGTTGCGCATCGAGCTCGGACCGAAGGACCTCGCCAAACAGAGCGTGATGTTGGCGCGGCGCGACAAGCCGGGACGCGAAGGGAAGGCGCCGGCGGCGTTGGCAGGGCTGGCGGAGACCGTGGGCAAGCTTCTGGGTGATATTCAGGCTTCGCTCTACATGAAGGCGCTGGCCTTCCGCGACGCGCACACCGCCGATGCGAAAACTTACGATGACCTGAAGGGTGCGGTGGAAACCGGGTTCGCGTTTTCCTATTGGTGCGGCAGCGCGGAGTGCGAGGCCAAAATCAAGGAAGAGACGAAAGCCACCATGCGCTGCATCCCGCTCGATCAGCAGGCCGGCGATGGCGTCTGCGTCCATTGCGGCAAGCCCGCTAAAGAAAAAGGAATCTTCGGCCGCGCTTACTGACCCGGCAGGGCTTCTTTGAATTTGGCCGCACCGCCGACGGCGGCAGCGCCATGACTGCCCGGCAGTTGCGGAGGCCGTCACGTAAGCCTTCCGAAATGAAGCGCCGTCCTTGTAAGTCCCCTGTAATGTGGCACATCCTGCCATAGCGACCGGTCCGGCGGCCAGTTAACTTCCTGGAAACTGGTACCGGCGTTTTATGGACGTAGGCAAAGCGCGATGCTAGCCTGAAAACACCATGATTCCGGCATCAACGGCGGGCTTTTCACCACGCTCCAAACGTAGCCAGCAGGGAAGTGCGCGTGCCCGCTTGCTGGTATTCATCCTCGTGGCTGCGGTGGCCATTTATGTCGGCCTAAAGCTTTTTCCGCCCTACATTTCGAATTACGAGATCGAAGACTGGATGCGCACGCAAGCGCCCTTCTTTGTCGTCAATCACATGAACAATGAAGCCGTGACCGCCGCCATCGTAAAGCAGATGCAAATGGAAGATATTGAGGTCACCAAGGACAACGTAAAGATCATCGCCAATAGCGCCACGCAAGTGCATATCGTGGTGGCGTATGATGTGCCCGTCGATTTCGGCTTCTATCAGACCACGCTGCATTTCTCCCCGACCATCGAAACGCAGTCGCTCGTGCAGTAAACCTTCACTTTTCGAATCGGTTACTTCGTTTGTTTGGCCCGTACAGACCAACCTATCCGTTTCCGCTACAATCTAATGTGGGCAAGGGCATCGGGAGGCAGTGTTGCGCATTCGTTTGGGCGAAGGCTTCTGGTCTTCGCGCTGGGGGCTCGCTTTGCTGGGGGTGGCAGTTTGTATGCTGCTCACAGCTACCACGATTTTCACCTACTACTACGTTGTTTACGCGCGGATGATCGATCGCCGTCTCTCGGGCGATGTCTTTGAAAACACATCCGGGATCTACACCGAAGCCGGCCATATCTTCATTGGCCAGCCGATCACGGCTGCGGAACTTGTGGAATACCTGCAACGCAGCGGTTACACCACCGACGGATCGAGCAAGGTGGGCCGCTACGCCCTCCGAAAATCGTCGTTGGAAATTACCCCGGGAGCCGAGTCTTATTTTCATGGAACGAATGGGCTCCGTGTGGAATTTGGCGGGCACGCTATCGAAGATATTCGCGAAGTGCAGAATGGCGCCGACGTAAGCAACGCCGAGATCGAGCCTGAACTGCTCACCAACCTTTTTGATGATTCCCGTGAAAAGCGGCGCATGATTCGTTTTCAGGACCTGCCGAAGCCGATGGTGGATGCTCTTTTGGCCGCGGAGGACAAGCGCTTTTTCGAACACGGCGGTTTTGACGTGTTCCGGATTGTGGGCGCGGCGTGGGCCGATCTCCGCAAAGGCGCGGTGGCGCAGGGCGCCAGCACGCTGGATATGCAAGTAGCGCGCAGCTTTTTCTTCAGCAGCGAGCGCACCTTCCGGAGAAAGGTGGCCGAGACGATGGTCGCGTTCGAATTAGACCATCGCTTCACCAAGCAGCAGATTTTTGAGCTTTATTCCAACGAGATCTACATCGGAAATCGCGGCAGCTTTGCCATTCGCGGCTTCGGCGAGGCCGCGCAGGCATACTTTGGAAAAGACATCCGCGAAGTCAATCTGCCGGAAGCGGCCTTTCTTGCGGGCATCATTCGCCGGCCGAATCACTACTCCACTCCCGAAACGCACCCGGAACGCGCCGCGGAAGCCCGCGATCGAGTGCTCACGCAGATGGTCGAGGACCATTACATCAATGCGGATCAGGCGCGGGACGCCAAGCGCGTGCCGCTTCGCTTCGTGCGCGATTCCGAGGCGGGCAGCAGCGCGCCCTACTTCGTGGACATGGTGAAGGAAAACGTTCTCGACCATTTCAGCGAATCGGAAGTTCTTTCGCAGCGGCTCCGCATTTACACCACGCTGGACCCCGCCCTGCAAAGTGCCGCCATGGCTGCCGTTGATATCGGTATGAAGAACGTGGACACGCTGCTGGCGCCGAAGATGGCTCGCCTGCGCAAAAAGCTCGCGAAGGAGCACTCGAAAGAACCGATCCCCGAGGCGCAGGTTGCCATGGTGGTGCTCGATCCGAAGACCGGCGCGATCAAAGCGCTCGTCGGTGGGCGCGATTACGGGCAGAGCCAGCTCAATCGCGTGCTGGCGCGGAGGCAGCCGGGTTCGGCGTTCAAGCCGTTTGTGTATGCGGCGGCTTTCGATGATGCCGTGGAAGGCGAAGGGCCGGTCGTTACCACGGTGACTACCGTAGACGACGAGCCGACCACGTTTGAATTCGACGGGAAGGAATATACGCCCGACAACTTTGGTCAGGATTTTCGAGGGACGGTGACGCTCCGCGAAGCGCTGACGCATTCGCTCAACGTCGCTACGATCAAAGTGGCGGAGCTGGTGGGCTATGGACACGTGGTGGCGGTGGCCCGGAAGATGGGGTTGGCGGCGACGATTCAGGCCACACCGGCGGTAGCGCTCGGCGCGTATGAAATGACGCCGCTCGAAGTGGCAGCGGGATACACGGCATTCGCGGACAGCGGCGTGCGCGCGGAACCGATGTTTCTGCACAGCGTCGTCAACAATGAGGGCAAGGTGCTTGAGGAGGATCAGCCGCGGACGCATCAAGTGCTTGATCCGCGCGTGGCGTATCTCGTCACCAACGTGATGGAAGACGTGATCAATCACGGCACGGCGTATCCGGTGCGCGCTCGCGGCTTCACGGCGCCGGCCGCCGGCAAGACCGGCAGCTCGCGGGACGGCTGGTTTGCGGGCTACACCTCCAATTTGCTGTGCGTGGTATGGGTCGGCTTTGACGACAATCGCGATCTCGGTCTGGCCGGCGGCGCATCGGCGGCGCCGGTCTGGGCGGAGTTTATGAAGCGCGCCGTGGCGCTACCCGAATACAAAGATACGAAGAATTTCTACGCGCCCAACGGCGTGGTTACCGTCAACATCGATCCGGAAACGCTGCAATTGGCCACGCCGAACTGTCCCGTGACGCGGCAGGAAGTTTTCATCGAGGGCACGCAGCCGACGGTCTATTGCGAAAAGCACAACGGCAACGGGTCGGAAGGCCCTTCGTGGCTTTCGCGGATTTTTGGCGGGAAACAGGCGCCTTCGGCGATCCCATCCGCGGTGGATTCTCCGGGCCGGCCGTCTGAACGAAGTGCGGCCCCGCGAAACGGGCCAACGCGGAGTGCCCCAGAGGCTTCTGGCGCCGCGAAGCCCAGTGACGCGCCTGGCGAGCAGGCCCAGCCGGAGAAAAAGAAAGGCCTGTTGCACAAAATCTTCGGCATCTTTGGCGGCCAGGACAACAGCGACAAAGATAAGAAAGACAAAAAGGGCCCGGGCGGCGACGATCATCCGTAACCACTGCGCTCGCGCCAAAGAAAAGTCCGCCGCTTTACCCCAGTTTTGCTATCCTTGGGGCAAGGAAGGCCGCAATCCAATTACCGAATAGGCCACTCCTCCAGGGAGGCACCGCCATGAAAGCTCTTCTGATGGCGAGTATTTCACTGGCTTTCGCAGCCAGCGTTTCCGCGCAGCAGCCCCACAATATTTCTCAAATGACCGCTCAGCAATCGGGCAATTTTAGCTCGGCCTCGGCGTCGCCGGATGCGCAGATGGCGCAGGCTTCGCTTTACATGGTTCATAAGCAATACGAAGAGGCTGCGGCGATTTACCAGCAGATGCTCAAGACTTCTCCGCATGACCCAGGGCTTTGGAATCGGCTGGGCATCGCCTATCACCAGCAATCCATGTTGAACGCGGCGCTCAAGTGTTACGAGAAAGCCAGCAAATACGATAAGACCACAGGCGATTCCTGGAATAACATCGGCACCGTTTATTACCAGCAGAAGAAATATCCGAAAGCGATCCGCGCGTACCGCCGCGCGCTCGATCTCGATGCGAGTAGCGCCATCTTTTACAGCAATATCGGAATGGCGTATCTCGATCACAAGCAGTACCCCGAGGCCATGACCGCGTTTCAGCAAGCGCTGCGGATCGATCCGGACGTGTTCGACCATTCCGGACGCAGCGGCACCGTGTTGCAGGATCGTTCCGTCAGCGATCACGGACTTTTTTATTTCCTGTTAGCAAAGTCCTTTGCGTTGGAAGGCAACGTCGAGCGGTGCGTTTATTATCTGCGTAAGTCCCGCGACGAAAATTACGCGGACATCGCGAAGGCCAAGACTGATCCGGTATTCAGCCGCATGCTGCTCGATCCGAAGGTGCGCGATATTCTCGGCATGCCCGAATTGCCGCCAGTGCCTCCCAAATCGCAGGGAGAATAGCCGCACGTGCTGCGGTAAGCTGCGCGCGTGCAGGGAGCTGGCTTGCGTGAACGCGTGCTCTTCCGTAGAAATGCGGCCTCCGGGAAACTCATCGTCCTATCCTGCATCTGCTAGAATGCTCTGCACATGAGGCCTTGTTTCGTGCGGTGCGCTTGGATTTTGGCCGCCATGCCGGTCATTGTCGCGGTTGTGTCTGCGTGTTTGCTTTCCCCAATGGCGGCGGCTGTTCCACCGCCGGCCCATGCCACATCCGTGGTCATCTTCCCGTTTGAAAATACCGGGCATGCCGGGGAAATGGATTGGTTGGGTGAAGGCCTCAGCGAACTCGCCATCGAGCGATTGGATGGCCATGGCCTCACGATCTTCACGAGAGAAGAGCGCTTGGATGCGCTCGAGAAACTCGGCCTTCCTGCTTACGCGCATTTCAGCCGCGCCACCATGCTGAAAATTGCCGCGGAAATTGACGCCGATTACGTGATTTTCGGCGAGTACTCCGCGGACGGCAGCCATCTCGAGTTGACCGCGCGTGTCCTGCGTGTGAGTCCACCCAAGCTTTCGAACGCTATTGCCGAGTCCGGGGCGCTCGAGGGGTTGCCGCAAATGGGCACTCAGGTAGCCTGGCAGGCACTTTGCGGAATTCAAGATTCGCTCGAGGACTCGGGCTCGTGCAGCGCGGATTCAGCGGCCGGGAGGGAGTTTCTGGCGGGCGCAGCGGGCATTCGTCTTGATGCATTTCAGTTTTACGTGCGTGGACTTATAAGCGCCGACGACGAGACTCGCTTGCGCGATTTACGGCAGGCGGCGCAACTTCAGCCGGATTGGGACGAGCCCCTCCTTATGCTCGGCCGCGATTATTATGCCAAGCGGGATTGCGAGCCGGCCTTGCAATGGTTAGCGAAGGTGGCCCCCACCGGACCGCACGCTTCCGAGGCGAATTTTGATGCGGGCGTTTGCTATCTATTGAGGAACGATCCCGTACGCGCGGAGTCTGCATTCTCCGCCGTGCACGTAGGAGCGCAGGCGAGCGCGAACGGCTCCGCGGACAACCCTGCTGTAGCCAGCAATTTGGGCGCGGCATTACTTCGGCAGGCCCGCTACAAAGAAGCCATCGCTGATTTCGAACGCGCTTTGCGCCTCGATCCCGGCGAGCCAGACTATGAATTCAATGAGGGGCTCGGGAAATATCTCACCGGCGATTGGCCGGCCGCAATCGAGGCGCTCCGGGAAGCTTGGCGCCTCGAGCCGAATGACGCGCAGATCAAGGCGCTGCTGATCGCGTCGCTCGACCACTCCGGTAAGGCAGACGAAGCCAGCGCTCTTCGCGCGCAAGGCGCCGCCCCAGCGGCTGGAACACAGGATGCTACGCCGCCGCGCCGCGATATGGCCAAGCTCGATCCCACTTCCTTGGCGCGCTTGGCGCGAGTGCGGATGGTTTTTGGCGCGGGAGCGGCGCAATGATCGCTCGGCTGGATGTGCGAACCTGTTTCTCGCGCCGTCTTCTCAGAATGGCCACGCGCCTCATCGTGTTGGGGATGGCGTTGGGTTTTGGCTTGGCCGCAATACAAGCTCAGCGGCAAGCATCCGCCACGCAAGGCACCCAGCCAGTTGTGTTTCAGCTTTCGATTCACGATGAGGTCGAGCCGCTTCTCGCTGAATATTTGGATAGCGGTCTCGACCAAGCCGCCACTCAACATGCAAGCCTCGTCCTGATCTCCATGGATACGCCCGGCGGGTTGAGCGATTCCATGCAGGACATCATCCAGCACATCCTGCGTTCGTCCGTTCCAGTGGCGATCTACGTGGAGCCTTCGGGTTCGCGCGCGGCCTCGGCGGGGTTTTTTATCTTGCTTTCCGCGGACGTGGCGGCCATGGCGCCTGGCACGCATACGGGCGCCGCTTCGCCGCTGCTGGAAATAGGCGGCTACCCGATCAGCGCGGACGACACGCTCAAGCGCAAGATCCTGAATGATGCGACCGCATTTCTGCGCAGCTATGCCGCGCAGCGCAATCGCAACGTATCCCTCGCGGAAACCGCAGTCACCGACGGCAAAGCTTTCACCGAGACCGAAGCGCTGAACGGCAAGCTGATCGATCTGTTGGCGAGCTCCGAGGACGATTTGCTGCGGCAACTCGATGGCCGCACGATTCGCCGCTTCGATGGTTCGAGCGTCACGCTGCATTTGGCCAACGCGCAACGCGTGCGTCTGGACCTCAGTTCACGCGAGAAATTTCTGGCGCGCATCGTGCAGCCCGATTTCTTTTTCATTCTGTTGATTGCCGGCGTGCTCGGGCTTTACACCGAGTTCACGCATCCGGGCATGGTCGTTCCGGGAGTGATCGGCGGCATCTGCATCGTGCTTGCGATGTATGCCATGCACCTTTTGCCGGTGAATATCGCGGGGATCGTTTTGATCCTGCTCGCGCTCGGAATGTTTATCGCGGAGGCGAAATTCACTAGTCACGGAGTGCTGGGGGCGGGCGGAGTGGTCGCCATGCTGCTCGGTGCGTTGATGCTGATTCGCTCGCCGCTCACGGCCGGTGGCGTCAGTCTCTGGGTTGCGTTCGGCGTCACGCTGCCTTTCGCGCTGATCACGATTTTCCTGATGCGGCTGGTACTCAAATCCCGCCGCTGGAAACAAACCACCGGCATCGAGCAATTGATCGGCGAGGAAGGCGAAGTGATGCAATCCTTGCCGGGAGCGGATGGGCCGGCACCGGGCCAAGTGCGCATTCACGGAGAATTGTGGCGGGCGCGCGCGGCCGCGCCGATCGCGGTGGGGATGGCGGTACGCGTGATACGCGTGGAGGGTTTGACGCTCGTCGTCGAGCCTGCCGCGCGGAACACATAGGATTTTTCCTTCACAGTATTCAAAAGACAAGTTTTCCGCACGGCCGGCGAGCGGCAAAAGGGGGCGTCATGGAAGGTTTTGCGATTGGCTGGATCGTCCTGATCTTGATCGGCCTGATCTGGTTTTGGAATTCTCTTTACGTGATCAAGGAATGGGAGCGCGGCGTGGTGCTGCGGCTCGGGCGTTTGATGCCCACCGCCAAAGGAGCCGGCCTGCGCCTGGTTTTCTGGCCGATCGAGACTCTCTACCGGATTTCGCTCCGCACCGAAACCCTCGATGTGCCCGCGCAAGACATCATCACGCGCGACAACGTGTCCGTGAAGGTGAACGCCGTATGTTACTTTCGCGTCGTGGACGCGAATCTGGCCCTATCGCAAGTGCAGAACTATCTCTATGCTACTTCCCAACTTGCACAAACCACTTTGCGCAGCATCGTCGGCCAGTTTGAATTGGACGCGATTCTTTCCGAGCGCGAAAAGGTAAACAGCAAGTTGCAAGTGATCCTTGACCAGGATACGGAGCCTTGGGGTATCAAGGTAGCGAAAGTAGAAGTAAAACAAGTCGATATTCCGGAAAACATGCAGCGTGCGATCGCCCGGCAAGCGGAAGCCGAGCGCGAGCGCCGGGCCAAGATCATTCATGCCGAGGGCGAATTTGAAGCTTCGGCGAAACTGGCGGAAGCGGCGGGCATTTTGGAAAAGGAACCGACCGCGATCCAGTTGCGCTATTTGCAGACTCTGACCGAGATTGGTGTGGAGAAAAACACCACTATCGTTTTCCCGGTTCCGATTGATATTTTCAGCGCATGGGGCAAGCTTCCCGGAGCGCAGCAAGGTAAGTGAGCGATGGCCACGGGTTCACGAAATACGAATAGCGGCGACGTAGTCCTCGAAGGACGCCACCTCATCGGCTTGTTCGTGATGATGGTGGTGATCTTCGGCGTGGTGTTCGTGCTGGGCTACGAGCTGGGCCGCAACCAGGTGGGCC
>DATNLT010000015.1:0-20634 GCA_035602725.1 Candidatus Acidiferrales bacterium | reverse complement strand
ATGGACGCAATCCGGCAGGGCATACCCAACGTGACCCTCGTAGCCGGGATGCGCGTGATGGACATGACCGTGGTGGTCAACGGCGTGGAATATCCCGTGTCGCTGATTGGCGTGACGCAGGATTACGAGGAGATTCGGCATCTGGTGATCATGCGCGGGCGCTACTTCGATAACGACGACATGGCCGCGCGAAACAAGGTTGCGCTGATCACCGATAATCTCGCCAAGCGCGTTTTCGGCACGCAGAATCCCGAGGGGTTGCCAATCCGTCTTGGCGAATTGACGTTTACCGTGATCGGCGTATTCCGCGAACGCGTGGCGACTTACGGGCTGTCTGAAATTCAAACGGACTCGGTGCTGATTCCGTTTTCGCTGATGAAATATTACACCGGCGATGACGACATCCGCGGGCTTTACGTACAGATGGCCAGTCCCGATGACGTGGCGCCGGCCACCAAGCGCGTGGAAGCCCTTTTGCTCGCGCGACATCCTCCTGGGTCGGCATTCGAGGTGCAAAACCTCAACGGAATTTTGAATGTGGCCAAGGAAATTTCTTCGGCTCTCTCGATCGTACTACTGGTGATTGCGCTGATCGCGCTGATCGTCAGTGGCATCGGGATCATGAACATCATGCTCGTCACCGTGACGGAGCGGACGCGCGAAATCGGCATACGGCGTGCGATTGGCGCGCAACGCCGCGAGATTCTCTACCAATTTCTGCTGGAGTCTTCGCTGATCAGCGGCGTCGGCGCGGTTCTGGGTGTTCTTGCGGGGGTCAGCATCCCCGTTCTGGTGCAACCGCTGCTACCCGGCAACCTACGCGTACCGGTGCCGTGGCTCGCGGTGGTGGTAGCGCTCAGCGTCTCGTGCCTGACCGGTATCTTGTTTGGATATTTGCCCGCGAGCAAGGCCGCCGAGCTGCAGCCCACCGAATCCTTGCGCTACGAATAGAATTTCTCCGCATCGCACTAAGCGCACGCCCTGCAATTCCGTTAGAATCTGCGTGACTTCGAGTCAGGAGCGGTGAGAGATATGCTTACGATTCGGCGGGTTTTTCTCATTTTTTGCGGCTGGGCACTTGCGACGGCTTGTGCCGCTCAGCAGCCCGAGCCTGCGGCGAGACTAACGCTCAAGCAGGCCGTGCAGCTTGCCATCCAGAATAGCCGCGAAATCCAGGCCGCACGCTTGCAGACGGTGGTCGCGCAGAAGACCGTCGGCGTGGACCGGTCCGTATTCTTGCCCAACCTTTACACCGGCTCCGGCTACGAATATACGAGCGGCTTTCCGCTCGCGCCCGGCGGCAGCCTGCCGACCCTCTTCGAACTCGCCTACAACCAATCTCTCTACGATCCGCTCGCCAAAGGGCACGTGCGCGCGGACCGGGAGCGCGAAACGGAAAGGAACATAAACGTTGACGCCGTCCGCGATTCCGTGATCGCGCACACCGCAGCATCCTATTTCGAGCTTTCCAAAGTCCGTCACTCGCTGGAGTTGCTGCGCAAGGGCCGCGAAAGTGCTCAGAAAATTGTGGACGCTACACGCGATCGCGTCACGGCCGGGTACGAACTACCGATCGAACAGACGCGCTCCGAATTGAGCGCCGCGAAAATCGAGCAGCGTATCGCGCAGCAGGAAAATCGCTCGGATGAGCTCGAAAGCCAGTTTCGTGACTCATTGGGCTTGGCGCCCGATCAGCCGATCGAGCTGGTGGATCAGGATTTGCCAGCCTCGGCCGAGCAGCCCGCCGACGCCCTCGTCAGCGAAGCCATTTCGAATGACCCCGGCCTGAAGCAAGCCGAAGCCGAGCAGCGCGCCGCGGAATACATCCTGAAGGGCACCCGCGGTAGCCTGTGGCCGAGCATCGGTCTCGTGGGCAATTACAGTGTGCTCAGCGACACCAATAATTTCAGCGAGTTCTTCAACAAGTTCCAACGCAATAACGTGAACGCCGGCGTGCAGATCCAAATTCCCATCTTCGCCGCAAAAACGCACGCGGCAATTTCCGAGGCCCAGGCCGAAGCCAATGCCGCCGCGCTCGAAGTACGCAGCCGCCGCAGCCAACTTGCGCTGAGCGTGCGCGCGCAGGCGCGAAAAGTACGCGAAGTCGAGCTCAATCAGGATGTGGCGCGTCTTGAGCTGAAGTTGGCGCAGCAGAGCCAAGGCGTCATTCAGGCGCAGTTCGACCAGGGCCGCGCCACGCTGAGCGAGCTGGAGCAAGCGCAACTGGATGAAAACGACAAATGGCTTGCATTCCTCGACGCAGGCTTTGCGCGGCAGCAAGCCGAGCTGGCGCTGCTGCAGGCGACGGGCCAAGTGAACCGTATCTTGCAGTGAACAATCGGTTTGCGCAAAGCACCACGTCCGAGGTGGACGGCATCTAAGCCGGAAGTAGGTCGAGCAGTTGCGGAAACGCCTTTCGCGTGCATTTCTCGCAACCGCGCTTTGGCTCAACCGCGTAATCGGGTAGAATAACCACTACAAATCACAGGTTGGATAGCGCGTCCAGCAGCGCGCAGCTTCTTGGGGGAATGAATGGCTAGCTTCTTGAAAACATTGTTTTTGAATCCGCCGAGCTTTGAAGGCTTTGATGGCGGCGCCGGTTCGCGCTATCAGGCGCGGCGTGAGATTAAGTCCTTCTGGTACCCCACATGGCTCGCGCAACCAGCGGCCATGGTCCCCGGCAGCAAACTGATCGACGCTCCTCCCGATGAACTGACCGTCGAGCAGGTGGCTCCCCTCGCGAAGGATTACGAATTGGCTGTGCTGCACACCAGCACGCCCTCTTTTGCCAATGACGCAAAATTTGCCGCGCGCCTGAAGGAAGAAAATCCCAAGATCATGGTCGGCATGGTCGGAGCGCACGTCGGCGTGCTGCCCCTGCAATCCATGAACGCCGCGCCCGCCGTGGATTGGGTGGCCGTCGGCGAATTCGATTACGCCTGCAAGGAAGTGGCATCGGGCAAGCCGCTGCGCGACGTGCAGGGAATTGCCTATCGCGAAAACGGCCGCGTGGCGTTCACGCCGCCGCAGCCCACGATTGAGGATATGGACGCGCTGCCGTTTGTGGTGGACGTCTACAAGCGCGACCTCACCATCAAGAACTATTACATCGGCTATCTGCAACATCCCTATGTGTCGCTTTACACCGGCCGCGGCTGCCGCTCGAAGTGTACCTTCTGCTTGTGGCCGCAAACGCTCGGCGGGCACCGCTACCGCGTGCGCAGCGCCGACAGCGTGGAAGCCGAGATGGCGCTCGCGAAAAAATACTTCCCCCAAGTGCGCGAATTTTTCTTTGACGACGACACTTTCACCGACGACTTGCCGCGCGCCGAGGAAATTGCCCGCCGGTTGGGCAAGCTGGGCATCCGCTGGTCCTGCAACGCCAAGGCCAACGTGCCGCGCAGAACCCTCGAAATCCTGAAGGACAACGGCTTGCGCCTGCTGCTCGTGGGCTACGAATCCGGCAACCAGCAAATCCTCAACAACATCAAGAAGGGCATTCGGCTCGACATCGCGCGCGAATTCTCCAAGAACTGCAAGGACCTCGGCATCGTGATCCACGGCACTTTCATCCTGGGCCTGCCGGGAGAAACTCCGGACACGATTCGCCAGACGATCCAATTCGCCTGCGATACCGAGCCAGAAACGATTCAGGTCTCGCTCGCCGCCCCCTATCCCGGCACCGAGCTTTACCGCCAGGCGCAGGAGCAAGGCTGGCTTGAGATCCAATCCAACGCGGGCGAACTCGTGGATAGCCACGGCATCCAGAATGCCGCGATGAATTATCCCGGCTTGAGCTCGACGCTGATCTTCAATTCGGTCGAAGAGTTCTACCGCAAATTCTATTTCCGGCCGCGCAAGATGTTCACGCTCTTTGGCGGCATGCTGCGCGACCCGGAAGTGATGAAGCGCCGGCTGCGCGAGGGCGTGGAGTTCTTCCAATTCCTGCACGAACGCAAGGCCACGGCGCGCGCCACCGCTCGCCAAACCCCGGCGGCAGCCGCGTCCGGCGCCGCGCAGTAAAGCGGCCGGGCCATGCCGCCATCTCGCCAGAAGCACTGCGCGCGCGAGGCACGCGCCTAGCATGAGCCCCGTCCGCAAGCACCGCGTCAAAACCTACATCTTCGTTTTTTTGCTCGTCTTGCTCGGCTCCGTCGGCAATACCATCCTCAGCAAGGGCATGAAAAATGTGGGCGACGTCGAGATCTCCCATTTCTCCGCGCTCACCGCCAGCCTGCTGCACATCATTTCGAGCGGCACGATCTGGCTCGGCATCTCCTGCATGCTCGCGTTTTTCATTTGCCACATGCTGGTGCTTTCCTGGGCGGACTACAGCTTCGTGATGCCGTTCCAGGCGTTGGCCTACGCGCTCGTGCCGCTCTTCGGTTTTTTGTTCCTGGGCGACCGCGTCGCCGCCACGCGCTGGGCGGGGATCGTGGTGATCGTCGCGGGCGTGATCCTGATCAACCGCACGCCGGACCGCACCACGCACGCGCCGGAGCTGCCGCTCACGCCGCCGTTCGATAACGCGCTCGGGCCCACGCTCGATGTGCCGGCGCGACCTTCCGTAGGATCTCGCTAAGATGCGCACGATTCTGATCCTCGTCTTCGTGGTGGCCACCGGCACTGGCGGCGAAGTGGTGCTTACGCACGCCATGAAGCAATTGGGCGAGGTCCACGATTTTCGGCCGCGCGCGATTGCGAACTTCGTCTGGCGCGCTATCCGCTCCGGCTGGCTATGGATCAGCATCGCGCTGATGGCCACCTCGTTTTTCGCGTTTCTCACCATGCTTTCCTGGTACGAAGTTAGCTTTGTGGTGCCGGTCACCTCGCTTGCGTACGTGGCGGGCGCGTTCGGCGCGAAATGGTTCCTCGGCGAAAAGCTCAACGCCACGCGCTGGGCGGGCATCGCGCTGATTTGCGCGGGAGTGGCCATGGCCTGGTTCGATACCGTGCCCGCGCCGCTGGTGCGGCTGGGCGCGGCGGGAGCGTTGCGCTGGGCGGTCTACGCGCTCGCAATCGCGCCGCTCGCGTTCTACGCCATCGCGATTTTCGCGGCGTGGCGTTTTTTCCGTGTGGCGCACCATGCGCCGGCGCCGCCGCGTGATTTTGCGCCGCCCGTCAGCATCCTGAAGCCCGTCCACGGGCTGCCCGATGGCGCTTACGAGAATTTTGCCAGCTTCTGCCGGCAGGACTATCCAGAGTACGAAGTTCTCTTTGCCGTGCGCGATGCGGCCGACCCGGCGGTGCCCGTGATCCGGCAGGTGATCGCCGATTTTCCGCAATGCGCGGCGCGGCTGATCGCCACCACGGATTTCACCGGCGCGAATAATAAAGTGGCGAAGCTCGCGCGGCTCGCGCAGGAGGCGCGCTTCGATCTCTTTGCCATCAGCGATAGCGATATGCGCGTCGAGCCAGATTACCTCCACCAGGTAGCCGCGAAATTCCGCGATCCGCGTGTCGGCGGCGTCACAGCGCTCTATCGCGGACGCGAAGCGCGCGGCATGGTGGCGGCGATGGATTGCGTGGGATCGTCCGTGGCGTTCTGCGGCGCGGCGCTCGTCGCGGCGGAGCTCGAGGGGCTGAAATTCATGATGGGCTCGACGATGGCGCTCACCCGCGAGCGCCTCGACGAAATCGGCGGCTTCGCGCCGCTGCTCGATTTGCACTCCGATGATTACGAACTCGGCCGCCGCATCGCCGCGCGCGGGTATCGCGTGGCGCTGCTGCCCGAGCCGGTGTGGATGGCCTTCCCGGCGATGACGCTCGCGGAATACCTGCGGCACGAGCTGCGCTGGTTCATCGGCATCCGCCACATCCGGCCAGCGGGACATTTGGGCATGATCTTCACGCACGGGCTGCCGTGGGCGGTGGCGGCGGCGTGCCTCGCGCCATCACCGGCCATGGCCGCAGCGTGGATCGCGGCTTATTTGATTGCTCGTCTGGCGATGGGTTGGACGGTGGGCGTGTGGGGATTACACGACCCGGTGCTGCGCCGCAAGCTGTGGTTGCTGCCGGTGCGCGACTTTTTTGCGTTTTTCGTGTGGCTCGCCAGCTTCACCTCGAATCGCATCGAGTGGGGCGGTGCGAAATTCAAGCTGCAAGAGGGCAGGCTGGTCCCCCTAGCCGCGCCCACCCCCCGCGCGTAACGCGCGCATTGTAGGCAGGTGTAGCCCACGTTTTTGTAGTTTAGGTTTTGTAGCCCAGGGCGAATCCATAGCCCTGGGGCTTTTCTCGAAGGCGAAACGCGCCGCGTATCATCCCGTGGCATGGGGCCCTGGGTTTGCGGCAACACCAACGTCAAAATCCTCAGGGCCGTCGCGCAAACATCGCGCGCCGCGCCCTGAGCTACAGTTAAGCCAAAAGCAGCAGAGCGAGTAGCCTCTGGTTTCTGTTGCTTACGGTTTCGCGGCGCCGTTGGCCGGGAACCCTGAGGACTTTGCGATTTGCGACTGCCGCAAACCCAAGGCCGAACGCCGTGGGTGCCTGCCTCATTCCACGGGCGAAATTCCGACCGCTTTGCTTCGAGAAAATCCCCAGGGCTATGGAGACGCCCTGGGCTACAAAAACCAGCGGCGATCACGGCGCCCTGAACTGCACGTTCAACCTTACCGGCTTTCCTTCACCACGCGCCCATTTAGCGGCTGCACGGGACGCACATCGTGCGGATACAATTTCGCAAACGCGCTGATCTGCGCCTCCGAGATTTCCATCGGCGTCTTGAGCACGATCCATGTGACGCCTTCGGTGCATGGCGGCGCGGTTTGCGAACCGGCGTATGTGTAATAGCCCGTGTCATGCGGGATCAGGTTCGCGGGATCGACCTCCGTGCCGGGAATTTCCTCGAGCGGACCCGCGCTTTGCGGCATATGTTCCCAAAGCTGCGCCACGGTGGAGTTCGCGAGGCCCGCCTTCAGCGGCACGGCCACGCCCAGCACCTTGCCGTCGCTCGAGACGTGCATCAGGTGCAGCACCATGGCGAAATGCTTGCCGTGCAGCGCCTCTTCGCTCGGATGGTGAAAGTGGAATTGCGTCAGCTCGTAGCGTTCGCTGCCCACCAGCAGGAAATTTCCATTTCCGCGGGCGTAGTCCACGCGGACGGCGGTGTAGCCGTTGTTGATGAGGAAGATCGGCCCGGGCTTGTATTGGAATTGCAGCGCCGGCAGATCGGCCTTCTTCGCGCTGCGAATATTGATGGGGGACTGTTCCTTGCCGTTGCAGGCCGCATACACCGGATCGAGGTCGCCCCAATGCTCGGCGCCGCGCGGCCCTTCGTAGCTCCACGGCGTTTTCCAGGAACTGGAGGTCGGCGCGGCATTTTGCGCCAGCGGCCCCGCCGGGACCAAAACCGCCGCCGCAGCCAACCATAGAAACATCAGCAAGCTTTTTCGCACAGGGCACCTCGGAGATGTACGGGAATGTATAGCATGGCCGCTGGCAATAATTCGTTCTGTACAAAAGTGTGGGTGTGGATTGGCGCACGTCGGGGCCTCCGCTGAATGGCGCGAATTGGCCGTAATAGAGCTATTTGGCGCATACCCCGAAATATCGTAAACTATTGAGCCTGCAGGCTGCTGGGAGGTCGTACAATCGGCAGTACATCAGCCTCTGGAGCTGACTATCCTGGTTCGAGTCCAGGCCTCCCAGCCAAATCTCTTGCGGTGGCAGAGCTTTTCCACAGTGCTCTCGCGTACTCCCTTTTCATGTCCACGTGTTTATAGGTGTCATCCCGAAGCGTAGCGAGGGATCTGCTGTTCGGCTGTAGCGCGGAGAACAGCAAAAGCAGATCCCTCGCCGCGCTCGGGATGACGCAAACGTGCCTCGTCGCGTCCGGGATGACACAAAGGGCGGCCATTTCGCGCGAAGCGGCTTCTTTCCTCTCGTCCTTGCGCAGGATAAACTGCCATTGCCGTGACGTTTTTCCATGACCCTTGTGAAGCGGAGAACACTGTGAAACCAACCCCATCGGGAATCTGGCCACGCGCCAAATATGTGGCGGCGCTGGCGCTCATCGTAGCCGCGGCGGCCATCGCGCAGACCGCGCCGCAAATTTTGCAGGCGCCGAATCCGCCGAACGCGGCGGCGCAGCAGGAAAAGCCCTACGTGGTGCTGGTTTCGCTCGATGGCTTTCGCTATGACTACGTGACGAAATACAGTGCGCCCAACATCACGGCGCTGGCGCATCGCGGCGCCACCGCGCCCGCCGGCATGATTCCTTCGTATCCTTCGCTCACGTTTCCCAATCACTACGCGATCGTTAGCGGACTCTATCCGGAAGATAGCGGGCTCGTGAATAACCGGTTTTACGATCCTGCGCGGGGCCAGCATTACGTGTTCACCAGTAAGGATTCGGACGACGGCTCGTGGTATAGCGGCGTGCCCTTGTGGTCGCTGGCCGAGCAGAATCAGATGCGCGCGGCGTGTTTTTTCTGGCCGACCTCGGGCGCGGAAATTGCGGGCAAGCGGCCGAGCTACTACCTGGAATACAGCGCGACCGTGCCCAACGACGAGCGCGTGGCGCAGGTGTTGCAATGGCTGCAATTGCCCCCGGCCGAGCGGCCGCATTTCCTCACGCTCTACATGAGCGACGTGGATCACGCGGGACACGATCACGGTCCCGATAGCCCGGAAGTGGCCGAAGCGGTGAAAGTGGTGGACGGCGAAATCGGCAAGCTGGTGGCGGGAATTGACGCGCTGCACATGCGCGTGGATGTGATCGTGCTGGCCGATCACGGCATGGCCAAGGTGGATGGCGGCTGGATCAATCTGGACCAGTGGGCCGACCTTTCGGATTTCGTCACGGACGGTTCCTTGCTGTACGGCAAGAGCGAGGCCGACGCGGAGAAAGCCTACGAGTCGCTGAAAAGCGCGAGCCCCAAATTTCACGCCTATCGCCGCGCCGATGTGCCCGCCGCCCTGCACTACAATGCGAACCCGCGCGAAGGCGATCCGGTGATCGTGCCCACCGGTCCTTACCTGATTCGCGCGCACGCACCGGTGCTGCAGCCGGGGCAGACGGAGCGTCCGCCACTGGTGGGCGAACATGGCTACGATCCGCGTGCCATGCCGGAGATGAAAGCTCTGTTTGTTGCGGAAGGTCCGGACATTCGAACGGGCGCGGACGTGCAGCCATTCGAAAACGTGGACGTTTATCCCTTCATCGCGCAGATCCTGGGACTGCCGGTGGGGAAGATTGACGGCACCGCGAAGCCGCTGGAAGCGATCCTGACGCGCCAGAAGCCAGAATAGCCAACCGGCGAATCGCGCCCGCCAGACGCGCTCTATTCGCCGCTATTGCCGGAATCAGGACGCGGCGCATCCCGGCGTTGACTTTCCTCGCGCGCGCACGGAAACTAAGCGTATTACAATTCGAAAGGCGTTGGAGTTCGCCTCTAACCGCCCTCTTTTCGGGGCAGATGACTCCTACAAGGGTTCGCCCTGCTAGGAGTTTTCCTTCTTTCCGTAGTTCCCGGCACCGCGTTCCCTCACAACCTGGTTTTGAGCGTTCGAAAACCGCGGCGTTTTCGAAAAGGAAAAGGCGGCCCACTTCATGACGAAATATCTTCTGGTGGCAATCGGCGGGGCGTTGGGCTCCGTGCTGCGCTTTTGGGCCGGCGGATACATCACCAACCGGATGGGGACGCGATTCCCGTATGGCACGTTTGCGGTCAACGTGACGGCGTCGTTCCTGATCGGGTTTATCGTGACGCTCATGGCGGAAAAGGCGCACTGGGACGCGAATTGGCGCTATCTGATACCGATCGGATTTATCGGCGGCTACAGCACCTTCTCCACGTTCGAATTCGAAAGCTTCCGGCTGCTACAGGATGGAGAAATGATTCTGGCGGCGGCCAATTTGGTGGGCAGTGTGGTTTGCGGATTTGTCTCCGTGTGGCTAGGCGTGATCACCGGCCGGGTCGTGGGGTAAGGCAAGCGGTGCGGGTTTAGACTAGGCACCGGCACAGGTTCTATTGGCTCTCTTATTGGCTTTTGTTGCGCACGATTTCTGTTTACACGGGCAAGGTAGCATTTTCGAGGAGGTCTCGTGCTCAGGGCTGGACCGGCGAAGAAGGTGACGATTTATGTGGGCGAAGACCGCCAGTATCACGGGCGCTCGGTTTACGGAGCAATTCTCGATTATCTATTTTTTCGCGGCGTTTCGGGCGCGAATGTGGTGCGCGGGATCGCCGGCTTTGGCGCCGACCATCATCTGCACACTACCCGCATTCTGAACGTCAGCGAAAATCTGCCGATCCGGATCGAGTTTATCGAATCGGCCGAGAAGGTTGAGGAGTTGCTGGCCAAGCTACAAGAGATGGCCGGAACCGGCTTGATCGAAATCCAGGACACGACGATCGCGAAGGCTTCCGAAACTTCCCAAGCCCCTGCTCCCAAAGAGACCGTGCCGGCCTTGAAACAGGCAGGCAATGCGCGGCTGATGCGGATATACGTCGGCGAAAACGACAAATGGCGCGATCGGCCGCTCTATCAGGCGTTGGTGGAAAGCATGCGCGCTAACGACATCGCCGGGGTAACAGTGCTCCAGGGAATTTTGGGCTACGGCGCGAACCGCAGAATCCACAAGGACAAACTGCTGAGCCTTTCGCACGATCGCCCGATTTTGTTATCCGTGGTAGACGCCGAAGAAAAATTGCGAGCGATCTTGCCGATGCTCGAGGAAATGATCCAGCAAGGTCTGGTGGTGCTCTCGGATGTGGAGGTGATCCAGTACACGCCCGATCGCCAGACCGGCAGCGCGAGGGAGCCACGCCGATGAAACTCGAGGGTAACGCAAAGATGTTGCGCATCCACTTCGGAGAAAACGACAAATGGCAAGACCGGCCGCTCTATCGCGCGATCATCGAGAAATGTCGCGAGCTGGATATCGCCGGCGCGACGGTTTTCCGCGGAATTGAAGGTTATGGCGCGAGCACGCTAATTCATCGCGGACACCATTTTTCGTTTTCATCGGATTTGCCGGTGATGGTGACGGTGATCGATAACGAGGAGAAAATCCGCGAACTGCTGCCTTACCTGGACCGGATGGTGAAGGATGGATTGATCGCGATGTCCGAGGTGGAGGTCATCAAGTACGTGCACCAGGAAGGTCTTCGATCATAGCTGCGACAGTGCGAACGCGCAGCTGGCAAGTTTCAGGCGTTGTGCTGCAACGCGTGTTGCGCGTGCTCGGAGCTTTCCACCAATTGCTCGATCCAGATGCCGATGATGAAGGGCAGAAAGTCCATGCGAAACAGACCGTAGTAAATTCCGAGGAAGCTCGCCAGAAAAGTTATCGCCAGCAGCAGAAACGTCGCCGACGCGGCCCACACCGGCATCAACCTGCAATTGATCCACACGATCAGCAGCGCGATGAAAATCTTGAAAATCCAGACGCTGGCGCCGTAGACGCGCCACGGTTCTTTTTCCCGAGCCAGTTCGGTTTCGAGAGCGGAACCGATCAACTCGATGCCGAGCTTCGGTCCGAAAGGCGTGGCGTGGACGTCGCCGAATTTCCCGCCTAGCAGCACGACATCTCCCAGCGCGCCCGCCCGCGGCTGCGCGCTGCCGCCCTGGCCCACCACGTCGGAAAGCGGCGTAGCGGGAAAATCCCAATTCACGCGAAACTGCCGGGCCTGCTCGGCGATGGCGCGCTCGGCGGCAGAATTGGCGGCCGCTGCTTTTTCGGCCGGCTGCGTGATGGTGCAGGCGGTTTGCGACCCGGCATCGCAATACGCGTGCAGGATCACCCAGTGGAGCGAGGGCGCATTCGCATCAATGGACACGACACGCTCAAAGCTGCGTACCGTCGAATCGGGGTCTTGCGGGAACAAGGGCGAGCCGACATATTGCGGCTGATCGGGGCGATTGCCCAACACGGTGCCGGCCTTCCAGGAGTAGGAGCGTGTCTGGCCGCCGGGTGGGGAGATCAAATTCTCCTGCGATACGCGGGCCCAGACGATTTTTGTGTTTCCACTGGGAACCTGGAGGCTCGCGAATCGCGGCGCGGACGTGTCGATATCCACAACCAAGACTTTTGGCTGGTAGGCAATCACTTGCGCGAGCACGTTCGAAAGCTTGGCCGGATCGAGGCACTCGCCGAGATACTGATCGTATTCCTTTTCATCGATGGTCAGCAGGCGGGTGTGCTGCGCGGGCTGCGGCGGGGTGACGCTCAGAAGCACATCGGTGCCGATGAGCGAGGCGCTTTCGAAGAGCCAGCGATGGCCGAGCCAATTGGTAAAGAAAAGCAGCACGACCACTACCACGAGAAATCGCCAGCGGAGCACCACGCGCAAGAACGGTTCCGGGTGCGGAAGCCAGATCTGCCATTTTTTGCGCGCACCGTGCGCTGCCGGGTCCGCGCCGCCCTTTTTGCTCATGGCGTGCTCATCGCCGGGCTAGCTCGTAAAGGTAGGCGCGGCGCATCGCGGGTGCGGTGGGATCATCGGCGTCCCAATCACGCGTGGCCGCAAACACTTGCTGATATTCGCCCACCAATTCGCGGTAGCGGGCAGGCGGGGCGATCAGCAGGTCCGCGTAAAAGGTCGTGCGCTGGGCAGCTCCCTGAAGATCCTGGCAGAGATAGAGGCGATAGAGCCCCGGCTGGATTCCTGTGGCGGGAAAAGCGGCAGGATGAGCCGGATCCCACGAGTATTTCGAAACGGCCGGTTGCGCGGGGCATTGGGGTTCCGCGGCGTCGCTCAAAGGGCACAGTTCCAACAGAAAGTCGCGCGCGCCATAATCGGCGAAGACACTTTCCAAATTCAAGCCGTCTTCGCGCCATTCGACCACGCCGTCAGCCAGACGCGAGCCGGGACCGCGCGTGCGCAAAATGCCCTGACGAAGGTTGTCGTAAACCTTGGGCTGAGCGGAGGCTAGCTCGGTGACGGCGTCAAAGAGCGCGGTGTAGACATTTTTTTGCGGCTGGGCGGGTACCATGCGGGCAAGATTCAAAGAGCTCTTGCACCCAAGTTCGCGCGGGGTGGAACAATCAAACGTCTCGAGCACTCCCCAACGCGAGCGAATCACCAACACTTCGTGGCCGCTGATTTGGCCCAGGCGCACCAGCTTGCTGTCCATTTGCACGGGATACATCTTCCATAAGCCGTGAAAACTGCTGTCCTGGCATTGCAGGTGAGCTTCGTCGCACCACGTTCCTTGTGCGCTGACCACGGTGCCAATGGCTTGCGGAGCATCCGCCAATGCGCATGGCGCAGCAGCAAAAAATAGGAGGAGGGTGAAGACAACAACGAAGGCCAACGACTTCATGATGACTGCTCCTTGCGGTAGCCCAGCGAAATTGTACTAAATCCTGAACCGCGCTTACCAACCTCCAAGCATCGCGAGCAACGAAGCGGCCCGGCGAGACGCAGGGCCGGGCGCCCTGAGTATTAGACGGTTTTGGGTCAAAAAGGCTGCCAACGGAATGACTTCAAACATTTCCTTGACTCGGTACCCCAACTCTCGATAGTGTCGCCCGCAACCGGAGGCATCTCCATGATGAAAAATCAACGCTTGGCGATTTTGGTCGTTCTTGTTACCGCGCTGGTGGCCGTGGTGATTATGGCGCCGGTATTTGCGCAGACGGTTTCGAGTGACGCGAGCAAGGCTACAGTAATGAAGGGTACGAAGGGCACGGGTACGGCCGACAACGACCCGAATATCAAGGGCAAGTCTCCCGACAACGATCCCAACGCGAAGGTGCCACCGCCTCCCGGCAAGGGCGCCGCGACGCGCGGCCCGAATCCTTGGCCGTGCCGCGTAAACGTCGACAACCGCACCGGATGGAAGATTCAGGTGTATGTGGATGGCCAGTATGACGGCCTTTCGAGTCCTTGGGGCAACGCTTACATGAACACCGGCAGCGGCACGACCGGTTTTTACGCGATTGCTACCTTCACGGACGGCTCGAAGGTTACTTGGGGGCCTTGGTCGTTTACGTGTCCAGCGAACGGTACTTTTACTTGGACGCTGAACCCCTAAACTGGACGCGGTATTCGAGCGAAGTGGATGGTTTTGTGGGCGGAACGCTGGCACGCGCCGGCGGACCGCCCATTGTTTTGCACGTGGCCTATGAATGAGCTGTTACAAAACCCTCATTTGCCTGCCATACAGACTCCTGCTGATGTCGCACGCTGCTGAATAAGCATAAGCTTAAATCTTGGCCCGTCGTCGAGACATCTAAGCGAAGGAAACATCGCGTAAGGCGTTCGCGCCCGCCAGGAGAACCCCATGGATCATGTACTGCCACGAGTTGACCAGCGAATGCGCAAAGGGGACCGTTGGTTTCTAAGCTTGGCGGGGAGCGCCTTGCTACTCTATGGCGTTCGGCGGCGGTCGTTCCTCGGTGGAATATTAAGCCTCGCCGGCGCCGACCTCACGCTGTGCGGGCTCACCGGTCACCATCTGCACGAAGCCCTGGGTATGACGTCACTCACCGCGAAGGGCGCAGGCGCCAGTATCCCTCATCAACTGGGCGTGCAGGTACGGACTTCGATCCTGATCAATGCGTCACGCGAGAAAATTTATGAATTTCTGCGTGGGCTCGATACTCTGCCGCGGTTTTTGTCGCATTTGAAGTCGGTCTACGTAACTGACGCCACGCATTCTCACTGGGTGGCGCACGGTCCGTTTGGCCGGGAAATCGAGTGGGATTCCGAAATCATCAACGATGTTTCGAATGAGGTGATCGCCTGGCGTTCGGTGAATTCGCCGGAGGTCGAAAGTGCCGGTTCGGTGCGGTTGGAAGATGCGATAGGCGACCGCGGAACGATCGTGCGAATCTCGCTGCAGTATCTGCCGCCAGCGGGCGCGCTGGGCGTAGCGATCGCCAAGGTATTTGGTAACGATCCCGGGTCGCATGTGAAGGAAGACCTGCGACGCCTGAAACAGATGCTCGAGGCGGGCGAAGTGCCCACCACCGACGGCCAACCCGTGGGAGGACCGCGAGGCCGGCGGCAATTTATGTCCGGCGGAGGCCCTTATCGGAGGCCAGCGGCGGCTGCGCAACCACACGAATCGCTGCCTTACACGGTGCGCAGCGCCTCTTCAAGCGTTTAGTTGTTCAGGTTCGAATAGAACACGGAGAATTTCGATGAGAGCGGTTTGCTGGTATGGCAAGTCTGATGTGCGGGTGGAGAGCGTGCCCGACCCGGAGATTTTGAATCCGCGCGATGTGATCGTGCGCGTGACGTTGACGGCCATTTGCGGTTCGGATTTGCATCTTTACGGCGGCTACATTCCGTCGATGGAAAAGGGCGATATTCTCGGGCACGAATTCATGGGCGAGGTCGTGGAGGTAGGCCACGAAAACGGCCTCAAGCGCGGGGATCGCGTCGTGGTTCCGTTTGCGATCGCCTGCGGCAACTGCTTTTTCTGCAATCATCAGCTGTACTCGGCCTGCGACAATTCCAATCCTTCGGCGGCTCTGCTCGAGAAGACCCACGGCTACAGTTCCGCCGGTCTCTTTGGTTACAGCCACATGTATGGCGGATACGCGGGCGGCCAAGCCGACTACGTGCGCGTGCCCTTTGGCGATTTTGGACCGTTGAGAGTGCCGGAGACGCTAACAGATGAGCAGGTGCTATTTCTTTCCGACATTTTGCCCACCGGTTATATGGCCGCGGAGAATTGCAACATCCAGGGCGGCGACACGGTAGCCGTTTGGGGCTGCGGACCGGTGGGGCAGTTTGCGATTCGCAGCGCATTCCTACTTGGCGCCCGGCGCGTGATTGCCATTGACCGTTTCACGGAACGGCTGCACCTGGCGCGCAGTGCGAACGCGGAAATTCTTGACTACAGCAAAAATGACGACGTGGTAGACGTGTTGAAAGAGATGACGGGCGGGATGGGACCGGACGCCTGCATTGATGCGGTCGGCATGGAAGCGCATGGCACCAGCATCGGAGCGCTTTACGACCGGACCAAACAAGCCGTGCGCCTGGAAGCCGACCGCCCCACAGCTCTTCGCCAGGCCATCCAGGCTTGCCGCAAGGGCGGCACGGTTTCCATACCCGGCGTGTATGGCGGACTGATTGACAAAATGCCGATGGGCGCGGCGTTTGGAAAGGGCCTGACGTTTCGAATGGGCCAAACGCACGTTCACAAATACATGCAGCCGCTGCTTGAAAGAATCGAAAAGGGCGAGATCGATCCGTCGGAGATTATCAGCCACCGCCTGCGGCTCGAACAGGCGCCGGAAGGATACGAAATGTTCCGGGATAAAGAAGATTCGTGCGTCAAAGTGGTGATGCGTCCGTAGATTGTTTGGCTCACCGGTTGTCATCTGCATTAACGAAGACCCACCCTTCAGAAAACGAAGGGTGGGGCACCCACCACCTGTAGAGTCTCGCTGAACGTCGGATTTTGGCGCGCTTTGATTTTGTCGTGCGAAGCGACGACAATAATAGAGCCTACCCGCAGCGATTCCTATCGCCGTACAGACGGGTGGCGTTCCATCTCCCATGAATCGTTCCAGCCAATCCGCTTTGCCAATACCTGAAGCGACGCTTGCCGCCGGCGGCGATATGGCCTGGGCGCACCCAATCGTTCAGGAATGGTTTGCCGCAAAATTCGGCACGCCCACAGAGCCTCAAATCGAAGGTTGGCCGGTGATTTTGCGGAAGCAAAACACGCTGATCTCCGCTCCCACCGGGTCCGGGAAGACGCTCGCGGCATTTCTTGTATGCATTGACCGGCTGATCCGCAAGGCGCTTTCGGGTGAATTGCAGGATCAGACCGAGGTCCTCTACGTTTCGCCGCTCAAGGCGCTGAGCAACGACATTCAGAAAAACCTTGATGCGCCGCTGGCGGAAATCCTGCAATTGGCCGGCGAGCGCGGCTTGCTGATGCCGAAGATTCGCACGGCGGTGCGCACCGGCGATACGCTGATGCATCAGCGCGCGGCGATGCTCAGGCGGCCTCCGCACATTCTGGTGACCACGCCGGAATCGCTTTACATTCTGCTGACCGCGGCGAAGAGCCGCGAGATTCTGCGGAGCGTGCGCACTGTGATCGTGGACGAAATCCACGCCGTGGCGGACGACAAGCGTGGCGCGCACCTGGCGCTCTCGCTCGAACGGCTGGAAGCGCTTACCGGGAAACCACCCGTCCGTATCGGCCTGAGCGCGACGCAGAAGCCGATCGAATTGGTGGCGCGGTTCCTCGCCGGAAGCGAGCGCCCGGAACCTGTGATCGTGCAGATTGCCCCCCGACGTGAACTCGATCTCGCCGTCGAGGTGCCGGCAAGCGAACTGGGCCCCGTGGCTTCGAATGAGATGTGGGAGGAAATCTACGAACGCCTCGCGGAGTTGATCGGACAGCATCGCTCGACGCTGATTTTTGTGAATACCCGCCGTCTGGCGGAGCGCGTGGCGCACAATCTGGCGCACATTCTTGGAGAAGAGGCGGTCGCTTCGCATCACGGCAGCCTTTCGCGGCAGCGGCGGCTGGCGGTGGAAGGGAAGCTGAAGAACGGTGAATTGCGAACGCTGGTTGCCACAGCGTCACTCGAACTGGGAATTGATATTGGCACAGTCGATCTGGTCTGCCAGATCGGATCGCCGCGCGCCATCGCCGTGGCGTTGCAACGAATCGGCCGGGCGGGCCACTGGCGCGGCGCGCGGCCCAAAGGCCGCATCTTTGCCACCACGCGCGACGAACTGATCGAATGCGCGGCGTTGGTGAGCGCGATCCGGCGCGGCGATCTCGATCGCATTGAAATCCCGGCGGCTCCGCTGGACGTACTTTCACAGCAAATTGTGGCCATGTGCTCGGCGGAGGAATGGAAAGAAGAGGATTTGTTTGCGCTGGTGCGGCGCGCCTATTCCTATCGCCAGCTTTCGCGCGCGGATTTCGAAGCCATTATCGAGATGTTGTCCGAGGGCATTGCAGCGCGGCGCGGACGCTACAGCGCCTATTTGCATCGAGACCGAGTGAATGGCGTGCTGCGCGGAAGGCGCGGAGCGCGGCTGGCAGCGATCACGAGCGGCGGCGCGATTCCCGACAATGCGCTCTATAGCGTGATCCAGCAGCCGGAAGGCATCACCATCGGCACGGTGGATGAGGATTTCGCCGTGGAAAGTTTACGCGGCGACATCATGCTGCTGGGAAACACTTCCTGGAGAATTCGCGGCGTACGTGGCGGGTCGGTCCTCGTAGAGGATGCGCATGGGGCGGCTCCGAATATTCCGTTTTGGCGTGGCGAGGCGCCCGGCCGCACGATCGAGCTATCCGAGGAAATTGCGGCCGTGCGCGAGAAAGTCAGTTCGCTAACGGCGAACGTCTCTCCGGGCATTCGGCCGGAAAAGCCCACCGATGTTGTCGCTGCGGTCGAATGGCTGAAGCAAACTTGCGGTTTGGACGAGGCGGGCGCCGAGCAAGCGGTGGAATATGTGATCGCAGGCCGCGCGGTATTGGGCGCGGTGCCCACCCAGCGCACGATCGTAGCCGAGCGTTTCTTCGATGAGGGCGGCGGCATGCAACTGGTGATCCACGCGCCGTTTGGAGCGCGGATCAATAAGGCTTGGGGATTATCACTGCGCAAGCGCTTTTGCCGCTCGTTCAATTTCGAATTGCAGGCGGCCGCAACCGACAATGGATTGAACATTTCCTTAAGCGATCAGCATAGTTTTCCGCTCGCGGACGTATTCAATTTTCTCCATACGGCGACGGTACAGGAAGTCCTCGAGCAAGCGGTGCTGGCGTCACCGATTTTTGGCACACGCTGGCGGTGGACGGCAAATCGCGCCTTAGCATTGTTGCGCTTCATGGGTGGCAAGAAAGTGCCACCGCAGATCCAGCGCATGCGCTCGGACGACCTGCTGGCTTCGGTTTTTCCTGAGGCGCTGGCGTGCCAGGAAAATATCGAAGGCGATATCACCATCCCGGATCATCCGCTCGTTCGCGAGGCGATGAAAGACTCGTTGACTGAGGCCATGGATATCGACGGGCTGCGCGGTGTGTTGGATGGAATTTCGAACGGATCGATTCGCTGCGTGGCCGTGGATACGCCGGTTCCCTCACAATTCTCGCATGAAATCATAAACGCCAATCCCTACGCCTACCTGGATGATGCGCCGCTCGAAGAGCGCCGTGCCCGCGCGGTGGAAATGCGGCGCACGCTGCCGGAAGCTGTGCTGACGGAAGTGGGGAGGCTCGATCCGGCGGCCATCGCCGAGGTTCGCGCCGAAGCTTGGCCTGACGTGCGCGACGCCGATGAGATGCACGATGTGCTGGAAACGTGGATCGCGCTGCCAGAGGGGGCGATGTCGTTGAAAATCGCGGAGCCGGCCGCTCCTGCGCCCGGCGTACTCGTGATGCCGTCGCAAGCATTGCTATCGGAGAGCGCCACCCCTTCGAAGGAATCAGATCATATCTGGCTGCAACATTTGCGAGCATTGGCCGCAGCGCATCGCGCCGGGCGGGCCACGCTGGCAGGGCGAAACTATTGGGTGGCTGCGGAACGCGCCAAATCTTTCCAGGTTCTTTTTCCGGACGCGCAATTCGAATCGGCGCTTCCTAACGTGGAACCGCTAGCGCCGGCGCGCGAGGATGCGTTTCGAATGCTGGTGAGCGGGTGGATGGCGCATATTGGGCCGGCGACCGCGGCCTCTCTTGCCGATTTGCTGGGCGCGAGCGAAGCAGATATTGACCACGCGCTGCTGCGATTGGAGGCGGCGGGGACCGTGCTCAGGGGCCATTTCACCAACGGCCCTGCGGATGCTCTCGAGTGGTGCGACCGTCGTTTGCTGGCGCGGATTCATCGGCTCACGCTCGGCCGGTTACGCAACGAAATACAGCCGGTGAATGCGGCGCAGTTCATGCGCTGGCTTCTGCGTTGGCAACACTTGGCGCCAGGCACGCAAACACTCGGCGAACGCGGCACGCTCGAGGTGATGCGGCAACTGCAAGGCTTCGAGGCGCCGGCTTCCGCCTGGGAGCGTTATATTCTCGCTCGGCGCATCGCGAACTACGATCCAAAAACATTGGATCAGCTTTGCTTGACGGGCTCCGTCGGCTGGGGCCGGCTTTCACCGCATCCCGCGACGCTCGAAGAAAATGGAGAGATGCGCCATCGCGTGATTCCCACAAGCGTGGCGCCCATCGCCTTTTTTATTCGTGAAGATGCCGATTGGATGATTTCGAAACATGTAGGCGAGGGCGAGAACGATCCCCGCGGCTTGAGCGTGAATGGGCGCGAGGTTCTGAAATTCCTGCGACAGCGTGGGGCTTCCTTTTTCGCGGAGATCGTGCGCGGTACCGGCAAGCTGAAAGCCGAAGTCGAAACCGCGCTTTGGGAGCTGGTGGCCGCAGGAATGATTACGGCCGACGATTTTGACAACATGCGCGCGCTGATCAATCCACGGCGCCGCGCGGGCCAGGGGTCTGGCAAGACAGCGAGGCCCCGGCACAGTGCTGGGCGCTGGTCGTTGCTGCATGCGAGCGAGGACGTGGATCGCGCACGCACGCTCGAATCGGTTTGCTGGATGCTGCTGCGCCGCTATGGCGTGGTGTTCCGCCGGCTGCTGGCCCGCGAGGCTGGATGGCTGCCGCCCTGGCACCAGCTGCTGCGCGCCTTTCGCCGGCTCGAAGCCCAGGGCCTTATCCGCGGCGGCCGTTTTGTCGGCGGCATGA